>NZ_PYYB01000002.1 GCF_003044185.1 Paraconexibacter algicola | reverse complement strand
CCCGCGCACCCGGCCGCGGCGCCCGCCGCACCGCCGGCGCCGCCCGCCGCGCCCGCGGTCCCGGCGGCGCCGCCCCTCGCGGTCGCGGCGCCCGCACCGCCCGCACCCGCGCCCGCACCGCCCGCACCCGGCCGCACGGTCGCGGGCCTCAGCACCCTGCGCAAGCTCGTCACCGGCCTCGACGGCTCGCGGATGTGCTTCGGCGAGCCGGTCGAGTCGGGCGGCACGACCGTCATCCCCGTCGCCCGGGTCTGGGCGGTCGGCGGCGCCGGGTTCGGCCACGGGGACCCCGGCGACGCGCCCGCCGACCAGGGGGAGGCCGGGGGCGGCGGTCTCGGCGGGTCGATCGAGAGCCACCCGGTCGGGTTCATCACGATCGCGCCCGACGGCAGCAGCCGCTACGAGGCGATCCCCGACCCGCAGGGCCGCGCCCGGGCCGCCCGGCTCCTCGCCTCCGGCGCGGCCACGCTGCTGACCGCGGTCGCCGCTTCGCGCGCGCTGCGCGGCACCCCGGGCCGGACCCCGCGGCTCGGGCGGCGCCGCGGCGCGCGCGGCGCCGGACTGCTGCCCCGCGGCGACTGACGCCGCACCGACCCCGCCGCCCGCGGCCGGCCGCCGCGGCGTGCCGGCCGTGCGCGACGGGTAGCCTGACTGCGGTGACCGACCGTCGCTCCGGGCCCCCGATCGGCGTCGTCGTCTTCGTCGTGGGCACGGCGAGCCTCGGCGCCGAGATCGCCGCGGCACGCCTGCTCGCCCCGTGGTTCGGGGCCTCCACGATCGTGTGGGCGAACACGATCGCCACCGTGCTGCTGTCGCTGTCGGTCGGCTACGCCGTCGGCGGGCGTGTCGCCGACCGCGACCCGACCCCCGCCGGCCTCGCGCGGATCGTCCTGATCGCCGCCGCGCTCCTCGCGCTCGTCCCGTTCGTCAGCGGCCCGTTCCTGCGCACGTCGGTCGACGCGCTCGAGTCGGTCAGCGCCGGCGCGTTCGTCGGCTCGCTGCTGGGCGTCAGCGTCCTGCTGGCCGTCCCGCTGGTCCTGCTGGGCATGGTGTCCCCGTACGCGATCCGGCTGACCGTCGACTCCGTCGAGGAGGCCGGTCGGGCGGCGGGCCGGCTCTACGCGCTCTCGACGCTCGGCTCGCTCACCGGGGTGTTCGGCGCGACGCTGCTGCTGATCCCGCTGATTGGCAGCCGGCGCACGTTCATCGTCTTCGCGCTGCTGCTCGCACTCGTCGCGGTCCCCTGGCTGCGCACCCGTCGGCTCGCGGGGGGCGCGGTCCCGCTCGCGATGGTCGGGCTGCTCGCGCTCCCCGTCGGCACGCTGAAGAGCGCCGGTGGCGAGCGCGTCCTGTGGGAGCGCGAGACCGAGTACCAGTACGCGCGCGTCGTCGAGACCCCGGGCGGCGAGCGCCGCCTGGAGCTCAACGAGGGCCAGGCCGTCCACTCCCTGTACCGCGCGGGCACCGTGCTCACCGGCAACTACTGGGACGAGCAGCTCGTCCTCCCGTTCGCCGGGGCACGGCCCGCACCGCGCCGGGTCGCGATCCTCGGCAACGCCGCCGGGACGACCGCGCGGGCGATCGGCCACTACGCGCCCGAGACCCTCATCGACGGCGTCGAGATCGACCCCGAGCTCACGAAGGTCGGCCGCGAGCTCTTCGACCTGCGCGCCCCGCGGCTGCGGACCCACACCGCCGACGCCCGCCCCTGGCTGCACGCCACCGACGACCGCTACGACGCGATCGTCGTCGACGCCTACCGCCAGCCGTACATCCCGTTCTACCTCGCGACGCGCGAGTTTTTCGCGCTCGTCCGCGACCGCCTGGAGCCCGGCGGCGTCGTGATCGTGAACGTCGGGCATCCCGAGCGCTCGGACGCGCTCGAGAAGGTCCTCGCCGCCACGATGCGCGCCGCGTTCGGCGCCGACCGCGTCTGGCGGGACCCGAGCGAGCCGGTCAACACGATGCTCGTCGCCACCGCCTCCGCGGTGCCGCCCGCGGACGCCCTGCGCGCGCACCTGCCGTCGCTGCCCGACGAGATCCGCCCGATCGCCGCCGCCACCGCCGACCGGCTCGAGCCCGCGCGGCGGGGAGGCCGGGTCTACACCGACGACGTCGCGCCCGTCGAGTGGCTCATCGACGCGTCGATCGTCGACGTGGCCGCCGACGGCGAGCCGGTCGGCTGAGCACGGGCGGCTCAGGCCGCCGCGGCGCCCGCGCCGATCCAGCGCGCGGGGGAGAGCGCGGCACCCGCCGCGGCGAGCGTCGCGTCGTCGAACGCGGCCAGGCGGGGCAGCACCGCGACCTCGCAGCCGGCGAGCGCCTCGAGCGTCTCGCGGTTGGACGCCTCGATCGTCGACGGCTGCGCCGGCCACGGGGTGAGGATCACCGCGCGCACGTCGAGCCCGGCGTCGCGCGCGGCGGCGAGCGTCAGCAGCGTGTGGTTGATCGTCCCGAGCGCGGGCCGCGCGGCGACCACGACCGGCAGGGCGAGCTCGACCGCGAGGTCGCGCACCAGCCAGGTGGGCGTCAGTGGCACGAGCAGCCCGCCGACCCCCTCGACGACGACGAGGTCCCGGGGCGACCGTGCCGCCTGCGCCCGCGCGCCCGCGACGAGCGCCCCGGGGTCGAGGACCGTCCCCGCGAGCTGGGCGCCGAGATGGGGGGAGACCGCCGGACCGAACCGCTGCGGGGAGACCAGCGCCGGGTCGTCCCCGGTCACCCGGGCGAGCAGCTCGTGGTCGGCGAGCACGCCGTCCACCGGCTCGTCCAGCCCGGTCACCGCCGGCTTGTACGCGCGCGGCTCGTGCCCGTCGGCGACGAGCGCCGCGGTCAGCGCCGCCGCCACGACGGTCTTGCCGACCTCGGTGTCGGTCGCGGTGACGAGCAGCCCGCGCACGGCGCTCAGGCGGCGCGGACGCGACCGCGGGACGACGGGGTGGCCGCGGCGACCGGGCCGCCGCTGCCGGGTCGGAAGCCCGCCTGCAGCGCCGCGCGACCCAGCACGCGCGCCGCCTCGCGCAGCTCGTCCTTCGTGTGCGACGCCATCACGGCGAGGCGCAGCCGGGAGGTGCCGTCGGGCACGGTCGGCGGACGGATCGCCTGCGCGAACACGCCGTCCTCGATCGCGAGCTCGCAGATCCGCATCGCCAGGGCGGCGTCGCCGACGATCAGCGGCACGATCTGGGTCGTCGAGCCGGCGACGTCGAAGCCCTCGCGGTGCAGCTCGTCGCGCAGCGCGTCGGCGCCCGCCTGCAGCGCCGTGACGCGCTCGGGCTCCGCCTCCAGCAGCTCGAGCGCGGCGAGCGCCGCCGCGATCGCGGGCGGGGGCGGGGCGGTCGAGAAGATCAGCGGCCGCGCCGCGTTCGTGAGCAGCTCGACGACCTCGTGGCTCGCCGCCGCGAACGCGCCGTAGGAGCCCAGCGCCTTGCCGAGCGTGCCGACGACGACGTCGACCTCGCCCTCCAGGCCCGCCTCGGCGACCGCACCGCGACCGCCGGGACCGGTGCAGCCCGTCGCGTGCGCCTCGTCGACGACGAGCCGCGCGCCGGTGCGCCGGCACAGCTCCAGCAGCTCGACGAGCGGGGCGACGTCCCCGTCCATCGAGAAGACGCTGTCGGTGACGACGATCTTCGGCGCCGACGGGTCGGGGTCGCGCCGCGCCATCGTCCAGGCGAGGTGCTCGACGTCGTTGTGCTCGTACACGACGGTCTCGGCGCGCGCGAGCCGGCACCCGTCGATGATCGACGCGTGGTTCAGCGCGTCGGAGTAGATCGTCGTGCGGCCCGCGCCGACGCTCGCGAGCGCCTGCAGCACCCCGACGTTGGCGAGGTAGCCGGAGCCGAACAGGACAGCCGACTCGGTCCCCTTGAACGCGGCGAGCCGCTCCTCCAGGCGCCGGTGCACGGTCATCGTCCCCGACACCAGCCGCGAGGCGCCCGCGCCGACGCCCCAGCGCAGCGCCGCCTCGGCGGCCGCCTCGGTGACCGCCGGGTGGTCGGCGAGCCCGAGGTAGTTGTTGGAGCACAGCAGCAGGACCGGGGTGCCGTCGAGCACCACGCGACCGCCCTGCGGGCCCGAGATCAGCCGCATCCGCCGGTACAGGCCGGACTCCCGCAGCTCCTCCAGACGTTGCGCGATCTCGGACACGGCGTGCGGCGTGCTCAGTGACCGAACGGCATGCCGCTGGTGACGGCGGGCTCGGCGGGCCGGGTGCCCTGCGGCCAGCGGTTCGGCGCGCCGTCGGGCCGCGGCGGCACCTTCGCGCCCTTCTTCGCGTAGCGCAGCTGCGACGCGGGATCCCAGAGCTGGATCTCGATGCCCGCGTTCTCCGCGTCGGCGCGCGTGTCGAGGAACTCCTCGATGACGTCCGGGGTCTCGCCGTCGAGCCAGCCGGAGCGGTTGTCCGGCCGCGGGTTCGCGCCGTTGTCCGCGTGGCGGGCGATGTTCAGCCCGAGGTTCTCGAACATCGCGCGGTCCTCCGACGGCGTATTGCCGAGCGTCGTGAGGAAGTTGCCCATCATCACGCCGTTGAGGCCGGCCTTGACGGCGAGCTGCTGCAGGTCACCGAGGTTCTCGGTGCGCCCGCCGCAGAGCCGGAACAGCGCCTCGGGCAGGATCAGGCGGAAGATCGCGATCCACTTGACGACCTCCCACGGGTCCATCAGGTCGCGGTCCCCGAACTTCGTGCCCGGCCGCGGGTTCAGCAGGTTGATCGGCACCGAGGTCGGGTTGATCGACGCCAGCTGGAACGCCATCTCGACGCGCTGCTCGCGCGACTCGCCGAGGTTGAGGATGCCGCCGACGCAGGTCTCGAGCCCGGCCTCGCGGACCGCGTCGATCGTGCGCAGCCGGCCCTCGTAGCGGACGGTGGTGGAGACCTCGGGGTAGTACGACTCGGCGGTCTCGACGTTGTGGTGGACGCGCTGGATGCCCGCGTCCTTCAGCTGCTTGGCGCGCGCGACGGACATGTGGCCGACGGACGCGCAGCGCTTGAGGTTCGTGTGCTGCGACACGAGCCGGGCCCCCTCGAGGATCTTCTCGAAGTCGCGCTTGGACAGGCCCTGGCCCTGGGTGACCATGCAGAACCGGTGCGCCCCGGCGGCCTCGGCGGCACGGGCGTGCTCGAGGATCTGCTCGGGCTCCATCATCGCGTGCATCGGCGTCTCGGCCTCCGCGAACCGCGACTGCGCGCAGAAGCCGCAGTCCTCGGCGCAGCCGCCGGACTTCGCGTTGACGAGCGAGCACAGGTCGGTGCTGTCGCCGAACGTCTCCAGCCGGGCCGCCCACGCGCGCTCGACGAGCGCCTCGATGTCGGCCGGCGCCTCGAGCTCACCGAGCTGGAGGGCCTCTTCACGGGTGATGAGCGGCGGCATGACCGTGCAGATTATGGGGATCGGCGGATGCCGGTCGCCCCGCCGGGGTCGATCCCGCCGGTCGGGGGCCGGACGATCGGGGGCGACGGACGGACGGTCCCCAGACCTGGGGATGGTGCAGGCCCGGGCGCCCCGGTAGCCTCGCCGGACGGGTCGGGGACGCCCGGCACGGTCCGTCCCCGCTCCGCCGCCCCGATGCCCGGCTCCCAGCGACCCATCCGCGTGTTCCTCTGCGACGACGTCGACGCGTTCCGCGCGCTGATGCGCGTCGTGCTCGAGGAGGACCCCGCGATCGTCGTCTGCGGCGAGGCGGCCGACGGGGCCGCGGGCGTCGACGGGGTCGACGCGACGCGGCCCGACGTCGTGCTCCTGGACCTCGCGATGCCCGGCATGGACGGGATGGAGGCGATCCCGCTGATGCGCGAGCGGGCGCCGCGCACGCGCATCCTCGCGTTGTCGGGCTTCACCGCCGACCGCCTCGCGGCACCGGTGATCGAGCTGGGCGCCGACGGCTACATCGAGAAGGGCGAGGACGTCGCGGTCATCCGCCGCGCGATCCACGACGCGGCGCAGCGCGTCCGCGCCGCCGCCTAGGAGGACCAGTCGGCCAGCAGCGGGGCGTGGTCGGAGGGCTTCGTGCCCTTGCGGAAGTCCCGTTCGATCCCGCAGCGGGTCAGCCGGCCGGCGAGGTCGTCGCTGACCAGCACGAGGTCGATCCGCAGGCCCAGGCCCTTGTGGAAGTGCCCGGCGCGGTAGTCCCACCACGTGAACTGCTGCTCGCCGGGGCGGACCGTCTCGTGGGCGTCGCGCAGGCCGCCGCGCTCGAGGATCGCCGCCAGCGCGCCGCGCTCCTGCGGTGTCACGTGCGTGGCGCCCGCGAACGCCGCCGGGTCGTACACGTCGCGGTCGGTGGGGCAGACGTTGAAGTCCCCGGCGATCGCGACCGGTGCGCCCGCGTCGCGCAGTTCGGCCGCGCGGGCCGCGAGCGCGTCGAGGAAGACGAGCTTCTCCGCGAACGGCTCGCTGTCGACCGCCTGGCCGTTGACGACGTAGACGCTCGCGACCCGTACGCCCTCGACCGTCGCCTCGATCCAGCGGGCCTGGTCGGGGCGCACCTCGCCGGGAAGCCCCGCGCGCGCGTCGCCGAGCGCGAGACCCTCGCGGGCGAGGATCGCGACGCCCGCCCAGCGGCCGCCGGAGTGGTGCACGGCCGCGTAGCCGGCCTCGCGCAGCGCGTCCTGCGGGAACGCCTCGGGCGTGCACTTCGTCTCCTGCAGGCACAGCACGTCGGGCGCGACGGTCTGCAGGAACTCGAGCACCCGCGGGAGCCGGGCGTTCAGGGAGTTGACGTTCCAGGTCGCCAGGAGCACGTCGCGCAGGCTAGTGCCCCGCCCGCGCGGCCGTGGCGACCGTCAGGCCGGGGCGCCGAGCGCCTGGCGGAAGCCCTCGCGCCAGGAGGGGTACGCGGGCGTCCAGCCGAAGGTCTCGCGGAAGCGGGCCCCGGAGTTGCCGCGCAGCGTGGTGGCGAAGTGGACGGCGTGCGGCCCGGCGGCCAGCCGGCCGACGAGCGCCGGCACGCGCAGCGGTCGTCGGGCGCCGAGGCAGGCGGCGGCGTGCGGGAGCCACTGCGCCGCGGCGGCGGGCTCCTCGTCGGTGACGTTGTAGCGGCCGCCGGCACCGCCCGCCAGCGCGGCGACCGTGGCGTCGGCGGCGTCCTCCACGTGCACGAACGACGAGATCCCGGTGCCGCCCCCGACCAGCGGGAAGCGCCGGGCGCGGATCTCCTGCGCGGTCCCGCCGTCGGGGGCGTAGTACGTGCCGGGGCCGTAGAAGAAGCCGTAGCGCAGCACGACCGGGTCGAGGTCGGTGGCGGCGAGCGTCGTCTCCTCCAGCGCGAGCGTGGCCGCGACCGCGTCGCGCAGCTGCGCCGGCGCGTCGGTGAAGGGCCGGGCGTCCTCGTCGTGGACCGGCGGGCCCTCGGGCGCGGTGATGAACGAGATCGACTGGGCGACGATGCGTCGTGCTCCGGCCGCACGGGCCCCGGCGACGAGGTGGGGGGTCGCCTCGGCGCGCAGCCGGTTGGTCTCGCGCATCGCCGCGCGGTAGCGGCGGACGTCCAGCGCCTTGGGCAGCGCGGTGAGCTGGTGCACGACGACCTCGGGGGCGGCGGCGACGCAGGCCGCGACCACGGCGTCGCGGTCGTAGACGTCGGCGACGTGCGCCTGGACCCCGGCGGCGCGCAGCGCGTCGGCGCGGCGCTCGTCGCGGGTGATGGCGGCGACGTCGTGCCCGGCGGCGCGCAGCCGGGGGAGCAGGGGGCGGCCGATGGCGCCGGTGGCGCCGGCGACGAGGATCTTCACGGGGTGGTCTCCTTGCGGACGAGGGCGAGCAGCAGGACGGTGAGCAGCGCCAGCGAGACCGCGTCGGCGATCCCGACCCAGTGGGTGTCGGCGTCCCCCGCGTCGAGCACGTGGTTGAGGGCGTGCAGCGCGCTCTGCAGCGCGGCGAGCGCGAGGACCGGCAGCCGCCAGGCGGGCCGGGGGGCGGCGAGCAGGCACAGGACGCCGAGCGCGAGCGTCCAGGACGCGACGTCGCGGACGTAGTGGTCGTTGCGTCCGTCGAACGGCCCGAGCGCGGTGTAGAAGCTGCCGGGGTCGACGGCCTGCCACAGCCCGATCGCGAGCTGGAGCGTCCCGTAGGCGAGCAGTCCGGTGCGGACGGGGCGATCGCGGGCGGCGAGCATGCGGCGAACCGTAGACGCGCCAGTGGCACCCTGGGAAGATCCAATACGATGCCTGTCGAGGAGTCCAATCGCGGTCCGGAGGTCCTCCTGGCCGTCCGCCGCACCGCCGACGCCCCGCCGCTCGGCGCCCAGGTCGAGGCGGGGCTGCGCGCCGCGGTCCGCGACGGGCGCCTGCGCCCCGGCGACCGGCTGCCGCCGTCGCGCACGCTGGCCCGCGACCTCGGCGTCTCGCGCCGGCTCGTCGTCGACGCCTACGACCAGCTCGTCGCCGAGGCGTGGCTCGAGGCGCGCGTGGGGGCGGGGACGTTCGTCCGGCGGGCGCTCCCGGCCCACCCCGACGGTGCGCGCGCCGCGCCGCCCGACGACCCCGTGCCGGCGCCCACGGGCGTCCCGGCCACCGCCCGGCCCGACGGCCGGCCGCGGATCGACTTCTTCCCCGGCCACCCCGACCTGGCGGCCTTCCCGCGCGCCGACTGGCAGCGGGCCACCCGCGCGGCCCTGCGCGAGCTGCCCGACGCCGCCCTCGGCTACGCCGACCCGCGCGGCCTGCGCGAGCTGCGCGTCGCCCTCGCCGCGCTGCTGGCCCGCACGCGCGGCGTGGTCTGCCGGCCCGGCCAGATCGTGCTCTGCCAGGGCGTGGTGCAGGCGCTCGGCCTGCTCGTGCGCGCCACCGGCGGGCCCGGGGGCCCGGTCCGCGTCGCCGTGGAGGACCCCTACCTGCACGAGCACCGCGACGTCCTGCACCACGCCGGCGCCGAGGTCGTCCCCGTGCCGGTCGACGAGCTCGGCGTCCGCGACGAGGCGGTCGCCGCCGCGCGCCCGGACCTCGCGCTCGTCACCCCGGCGCACCAGTGCCCGACCGGGGTCGTGCTGGCCGCCGGCCGCCGGGTGGCGCTCGCCCGCTGGGCCGAGCGCCACGACGCGCTGCTCGTCGAGGACGACTACGACGCCGAGTACCGCTACGACCGGGCGCCCGTCGCGGCCCTGCAGGCGCTCGCCCCGCGGCAGGTCGTCTACCTCGGCTCGACGAGCAAGACGCTCGCCCCGGGCCTGCGGCTGGCCTGGATGGTCGTGCCCGAGGACCGGCTCGCCGCCGTCGTGCAGGCCAAGCGCTACGCCGACGGCGGCTCCCCGGTGCTCGAGCAGGCCGCCTTCGCGCGGCTGCTCGCCGCCGGCGCCTACGACCGGCACGTGCGCGCCGCCCGCCGCCGCCAGCGCGGCCGCCGCGACGCGCTCGTCGCGGCCGTCGCCCGCGAGCTCGACGGGGCGCGCGTCGACGGCGTCGCGGCCGGCCTGCACGCGCTCGTGCGGCTGCCCGCGGCGGTCGACGCGGCGGCGCTCGTCGCCGCCGCGCGGGCGCGAGACGTCGGCGTCTACCCGCTGAGCGCCTACCGCGCCGACCCGCCCGCCAAGACCGCCGCGGTCGTCCTCGGCTACGGCGCGCTCGGCGAGGCGGCCATCGCCCAAGGCGTACGCGGGCTCGCCGCGGCGCTGCGCGACGTCCGCTGAGGTCGCTCGCTCAGCGGCCGGTCCAGCGCGCCGGGCGCCGGGCCGCGAAGGCGCGCACGCCCTCGAGCAGGTCGTCGCTGCGGAAGCAGGCCTCGCGCAGCGCGATGAGCTCCTGCTCGACCTCGCCCGGCAACTCGCCCTCCGCGTCCAGCAGCGCGCGCAGCGCGCGCTTGTTCCCGCGCACGCTCAGCGGCGCGTTGGCGGCCAGCTCGGTCGCCCAGTCCAGCGCCTGCGCGTCGAGGCCCTCCGCGGGGACGACCGCGTTGACGAGCCCCCAGTCGCGGGCGGTCCCCGCGTCGATGTAGCGCCCGAGCAGGAACAGCTCGCGCGTGCGCGGCTCCCCGATGACGTTGAGGAACCGCCGCAGCCCGGTGTGGGAGTAGACGAGCCCGAGCTTGGCGGGCGGCATGCCGAGCTTGATGCCGTCCGCGGCGATGCGGAAGTCGCAGGCCAGCGTCAGCTCCAGACCGCCGCCGATCGTGTGCCCGGTCAGCGCCGCGAGCGTCGGCACCGGGCATGCCTCCAGCGCGTCGATCGCCCCCGTGAAGGGATGCGCGACGAGCTTCTCGGCGCGCTCGGCGAACTCGTCGTCGGGGATGTCGCCGATGTCGTAGCCCGAGGAGAACTGCCCGTCGCTGCCGCGCACCACGACGCAGCGCACGTCGTCGTCGATCCCGGTGACCGCCTCGGCGATCGCGTCGAGGATCGCGTGGTCCAGCGCGCCGCGCTTCTGCGGGTTGGCGAACGTCAGGCGCAGGACGCCCGCGGCGGGCGTGTCGAGGTGCAGCTCTCCGGGCATGGGCGCCGGAGCGTAGAGGTCCGCGGCGTGCCGGGACCGCCCGGTCAGTCCAGCACGACGAGGACGTCGCCCTCGTTGACGGCCTGCCCCTCCTCGCAGAGGATCTCGCGGACCGTGCCCGCGTCCTCGGTCTCGACGGGCATCTCCATCTTCATCGACTCGAGGATGACCATCGTGTCGCCCTCGGCGACCGTGCTGCCGACCTCGACCTCGATCTTCCAGACGGTGCCGGTGATGTGCGCTTCGACGTTCGCCACGGTCTGCCACGATAGCCGCCGCCATGGACGCCGCAAGCGCATCGACGCACCGACCCGACGTTGTGGTGATCGTCAGCGCCTTCAACGAGGCCGACCGCATCGCGGCGACGGTCACCGCCCTGCGCGACGCGTTCGCCCGGGACGGCGAGGAGGTCCGGATCGTCGTCGCCGACGACCACTCCACCGACACCACCGCGCACGTGGTCCTCGAGGCCGGCGCGGAGCTCGTGCGCGCCCCGCGCAACCTCGGCAAGGGCGGGGCGACGACGCTCGCCGCGCGCGAGGTGCTGCCGCTGGTGCTCGAGCCCGACCCGCCCGTCGTCGTGCTGTGCGACGGCGACCTCGCGGACACCGCCGTCCAGCTGCCACGGCTCGTGCAGGCCGTCCGGGCGGGGGAGTGCGACCTCGCGGTCGCGGCGTTCTCCCGGCGCGTGGGCGGCGGCTTCGGCGTCGCCGTCGGCTACGCGCGTGCCGCGATCCGGCGCCTCTGCGGGCTCGAGCTCACCGCCCCGATCTCGGGGCAGCGCGCGATGCGCGGCGAGGTTCTGCCGGCGGTCGTGCCGTTCGCCCCCCGCTTCGGCATGGAGATCGGCATGACGGTCGACGCCACCCGCGCCGGCTTCCGGGTCGGGGAGGTCGAGCTCGACCTCACGCACCGCGCCACCGGGCGCACGCTCAAGGGCTTCCTGCACCGCGGTCGGCAGCTGAAGGACTTCGTGCTCGTCGAGCTCTCCCGCCGCTGAGCGGCCCATCGACCTGCGGGCGAAATCCGCCCGCGAGCTTGGGACCGGGTGTCGATGGGGGGCCGAGCGGCACCGTCGTACCGTCCTGGCATGGCACGGACGACACACACGGAGCACCGCCGCGTCTCCTCCTGCGACGAACAGGTGCTCCGGTCGACCGGTCTCCGTCCCCACGCCCCCTGACCCAGGGCCGACGGGACACGTAGTACGGCGGACCTGCTCCGGCAGGGCGCGTTCTCCCGCGTGTGACGCCGCCGCTCGGTGAGGAAGGCCGGGGCCAGGGGACCCAGGACCGGGGACGGGACAGCTCCGGCTCTGGGCAGGCCCCGGCCCTCACCGTGCTTGAGGACGCGACGCGGCGGGTAGCACGCCGCTCGTGTCGACCGCCACGAGCGTCCCGTCCAGTCCCGCCCCGGAGGAGACCGAGCTCAAGCGCGCCATCTCCGGCCGGCTGCTGCTCTTCTTCGTCCTCGGCGACGTCCTCGGGGCCGGCATCTACGCGCTCGTGGGCGAGGTCGCCGGGCGCACCGGCGGCGCGGCGTGGGCGGCGTTCCTCGTCGCGCTCGTGCTCGCGGTCCTCACCGCCACCGCGTACGCCGAGCTCGTCACGAAGTACCCCGACGCGGGCGGGGCCGCGCTCTACGCCCACCGCGCGTTCAACCGGCGCACGCTGACCTTCCTCGTGATGTTCGCGGTGATGCTCAGCGGCATGACCTCGGCGGCGACGCTCAGCCGCGCGTTCGCGGGCGACTACCTCGACGCGCTCTTCGACGCCCCCGAGCTGCTCGCCGCGCTCGTCTTCATCGGCGTCGTGGCGCTCGTCAACGCCCGCGGCATCAGCGAGTCGGTGCGCGTCAACGTCGTGCTGACGACGATCGAGGTGCTCGGCCTGCTGCTCGTGCTCGTGATCGGCATCGCGGCGATCGCCGACGGCGGGGGCGACATCGACGGCGGCCGCGCCTTCCAGGTGGAGGAGGGCGAGGCGGTCGCCTGGGCGATCCTCGGCGGCGCCACGCTCGCCTTCTACGCGCTGATCGGCTTCGAGGACTCGGTGAACGTCGCGGAGGAGACGCAGGACCCGCGCCGCAGCTACCCGCCCGCGCTGTTCGGGGCGCTCGGGATCGCCGGCGCGATCTACGTGGCCATCACGATCGTCGCCGTCACCGTCGTGCCGGTCGGCACGCTGTCCGGCTCGTCCGGACCGCTGCTGGAGGTCACGGGCCGCGGTCCGCTCGCCGTCGACGACCAGGTGTTCAGCGTGATCGCCCTGCTCGCCGTCGCCAACGGGGCGCTGCTGAACATGATCATGGCCTCGCGGGTCCTCTACGGCATGAGTCGCCGCGGGATCGTCCCGCCGGTGTTCTCGAAGGTCCTCCCGGGCCGTCGCACGCCGCACGTCGCGATCGCCACGACGACGCTCGTCGCGGCGGGCCTGATCGCGATCGGCAAGCTCGACCAGCTCGCCGACACGACCGTCCTGCTGCTGCTGCTCGTGTTCAGCATCGTCAACCTCGCGGTCCTCGCGCTGCGCTCCGACGTCGTCGACCACGACCACTACCGCGCCCCCACCTGGGCGCCCGTCGTCGGGGTCGCGGTCATCGTCCTGCTGCTCACCCAGACCGACGGATCGGCCTGGACGCTCGTCGCGCCGCTGCTCGCCGCCGGCCTCGCGCTGTCGTTCCTGGTGCGGCCGGGAAGCGAGGCGGATGCGGTTAGGGTCCTCGCTGATGATCCTGGCGATCGATGAGGGGACGACCGGCACGACGTGCCTCGTCTTCGACGACGACGGCACGCTCGCCGGCCGCGCCTACCGCGAGTTCACGCAGCACTTCCCGCGGCCGGGCTGGGTGGAGCACGACGCCGCCGAGATCTGGGAGGCGGTCCACGCGGTCGCGGGCGAGGCGCTCGACGACGCGGGCTGCGGACCCGGCATGCTGCGCGCGGTCGGCATCACCAACCAGCGCGAGACCGTCTGCGTGTGGGATCCGCACACGGGGGAGCCGCTGCACCACGCGCTCGTCTGGCAGGACCGGCGGACCGCCGAGCGCTGCGACGCGCTGCGCGCCGCGGGCCACGAGGCGCTCGTGCGCACGAAGACCGGCCTCGTGCTCGACCCGTACTTCAGCGGCACGAAGATCGAGTGGCTGCTCGAGCACGTCGACGGGCTGCGCGAGAAGGCGCAGGCCGGTCGCGCGGTCTTCGGGACGATCGACTCGTGGCTCGTCTTCAAGCTCACCGGCGAGCACGTCACCGACCAGTCCAACGCCTCGCGCACGCTGCTCTACGACATCGCGAAGGGGGAGTGGGACGACGACCTCTGCGCGCTGCTCGGGGTCCCGAAGCAGGCGCTCCCGGAGGTCCGCCCGTCGATCGGCGAGTTCGGGACGACGACCCCGGAGACCCTGCACGGGCACGTCGTCCCGGTGGCCGGGATCGCGGGCGACCAGCAGTCCGCCCTCTACGGCCAGGCGTGCCTGGACCCCGGCATGGGGAAGAACACCTACGGGACCGGCTCGTTCGTGCTGCTGAACTCCGGGGCGGCCCCGCCGCTCGCGCCGCCCGGGCTGCTCACGACCGTCGCCTGGGGCATCGGGCAGCGGACCGTGTACGCGCTGGAGGCTGCGATCTTCGTCACCGGCGCGGGCGTGCAGTGGCTGCGCGACGGCCTGGGCATCATCGAGCGCGCGGACGAGACCGAGGCGCTCGCCGCCTCCCTGGACGGCAACGACGGCGTGTACTTCGTCCCGGCGCTCACCGGCCTGGGGTCGCCGCACTGGGACCCGTACGCGCGCGGCACGATCGTCGGGCTGACGCGCGGCTCGACGAAGGCGCACCTCGCGCGCGCGACGCTCGAGGCGATGGCCTACCAGACCGTCGACGCGATCCGCGCGATGGAGGTCGCCTGCGGGACGCCGCTGACCGAGTTGAAGGCCGACGGCGGCGCGACCGCCAACGGCTGGCTGATGCAGTTCCAGGCGGACATCCTCGGGGTGCCGGTCGTCGTCCCGGAGGTCGCGGAGACGACCGCGCTCGGCGCGGCGCTGCTGGCGGGCGTGGGGGCGGGGATCTGGTCGCAGGACCACATCGCCCGGACCTGGCGCGCCCGGACCCGCTACGAGCCGCGCATGGGGGAGGACGAGCGCGCCGGGCTGCTGCAGGGCTGGTCCGCCGCCCTGTCCCGGACGCTCTCCTGACACCGTGTTTGGTCTACCCTGGCGGGGCACCGTACGGGTCGACGAAGTGAGAGGGCGATGAGCGGCGAGAAGCTGGCGTCGATGAAGGACCAGGTCTATCGGGACGAGCGGCCGCAGGAGTACTTCGCGCGGTTCCACGAGCGGTCGCGCACGCGCGACCCCGACTGGGTCTACGAGGCCGTCCGGATGATGACGTCGATGTACGCGTTCTCGTTCTTCCGCGCCCGCTGCATCAGCTCCGAGAAGGTGCCGGCGAGCGGGCCGCTGATCCTCGCGCCGAACCACTTCAGCTTCATGGACCACTTCTTCGTCGGCGCGTTCACGCGGCGCAAGGTGCGCTTCATGGCGAAGTCGCAGATGTTCAAGCCGCCGCTGCAGTGGATCTACACGCACGGCGGGGTGTTCCCGGTCCGCCGCGGCGCCCGCGACGACGACGCGTTCATCACCGCGCACTCGGTGCTCGCGCGCGACGGCGCGATCGCCATGTACTGCGAGGGCGGTCGCTCGCGCACCGGCGCGCTCGCGGAGCGGGCGAAGCCGGGCATCGGCCGCCTGGCGCTCGAGTCGGGCGCGACCGTGGTGCCGGTGGCGATCCACGGCTCCGCGAAGGTCCGCAACTGGAAGCGCGGCCAGTTCCCGAAGGTCACGATCCAGTACGGGGACCCGTTCGTCTTCGAGCGGGTCGAGTCGCCGACGCGCGCGCAGTCGCAGCTCGTGTCCGACGAGATCTTCGAGGAGATCAAGAGCCTCTACGACGGGCTCACCGAGCACGGCGAGTCGCGCGTGCGCGCACGGGTGCGCGCGGCGCGCCGGGCGGCCCGTCAGGCCGCCAAGCGCACCGCGCCCGCGGCCTGAGGCGCGCCGCGGGTCAGATCGCGATCGTCAGGTTCGCGACGTAGCCCTTGCTGACGCTGCCGGTGACGGTGGCGAGCTGGTGGATGGCGCGGTCGTCGCTGAAGACGTTGTCGCTGGACAGCGAGATCCGCGACAGCGCCGCCTGGCTCGTGGGGTAGCGGCTGGTGGCGTAGACGCGCTTGCTCGGGGCCTGCGGGAGCGCGATCTGGGAGGTCTTGACGATCGGCCCGTTGGAGGTCGCCTTCGCGACCGACGAGTAGACCTCGAAGTGGATGTGCGGCCAGCGGCCGTTGTAGCACCCGGGGTAGATCGTCCGGAACCAGGCGGTCCCGTTGCTGTTGGTCTTGGCGACGCCGCGCAGGTAGTTCTCGTCGGTGATCCCCGACGAGTAGAGCGAGTAGTTGCCCAGGCGGTCGGCGTGCCAGAGGTAGACGGCGGCGCCGACGACCGGGGCGTAGTCCTTGGACCTGCGGGTCACGGTGAGGTTGACGCGCAGCGGGACGCCGGTCGCGAGGGTGCGGCTGCTGCCGAAGCTGCGGCGGATGTCGTGGCGCACGATCCCGGAGTCGTCGAGCACGTCGATGCCGTTGGAGCCGTCGCCGGGGTAGGGGCCCGCGGTCTCGCTCGGCACGATCGCGGTCGGCGTCTTCGCCAGCGCCGAGCCCGCACCGAGCCCGGCGAGGATCGCGGCGGCGCCACCGGCGCCGAAGAGCTTCAGGGCGTCGCGGCGCGAGGCCATGCGCACGAGGTCCTCGTGGAGGCCGTCGCCGTGGTCGTGGTGGTCGTCGTGGGGCGCGTGGGGGGTGGGCATGGCGGGGAGCTTCCCGCCGGATCCTGGGAGCTTCCTGGGGAGCGCCCGACAGGTTGCCGTGAGCGTCGCCCCGGGCTCCGGTGGGGGCGCGCGTTCGCGACCGCCGTACGAACCCCCGCACCCAGCGCGGGGTTCGTACGGCGGTCGCCCGGGCGCGGCGGCGTCAGGCCGGTGCGCCGTCGCTGACGACGGTGCCCTGGTGGTAGACGACCTGCCAGCCCGCCGGTGCGCGCTGCCACAGCGTGACGCGACGGGTGCGCCGTCCCGCCTGGTCGAGCGCGTAGGTCAGCGCGTAGGTGTCCGGGCCCAGGCGCCGGCAGCAGGGGTCCGTGACCGTCCAGGTCTCCTCGCCGGGCGTCGGGCCGCGCTCCACCACGGTCCGCAGCACGTCGGCGCGCGCGTACACGCCCCCGGACGCGCCGACGTGGAAGTAGTCCTCCACCATCCGCGCGTCGTAGTCCGCGCCGCCGGTGCCGAACGCGGGCTGGTGGAACACGGGCTCCAGCGCGAGCAGCTCCGCCTGCACGGGCAGGAGCTCGGGGACGGTGACGAGCGGATCGGGCACGGCCTCAGCGTCGCACGACCTCGCAGTCCGTGGCGACGGTGTCGTCGGCGTCGGCGAAGACGGTGTCGGTGCCGGGCCCGCACGCGACGACGTCGAGCGCGCCGCCGACGACGTTGATGCGGTCGTCGCCGTCCCCGCCCTGGATCGTGTCCGGGTCGAGGTTGCCGAAGATCGAGTCGTTGCCGGGACCGCCGTCGATCGCGTCGGCGCCGCGGTCCCCGGTGATGTAGTCGTCGCCGTCCTCGCCGAAGATGACGTCGTCGTCGTTGCGGCCGTGCATGCGGTCGTCGCCCGGGCCGCCGTGCAGCTCGTCGTTGCCGTTCTCGCCGTCGACGTAGTCGTCGCCCTCCAGGCCGAAGAGGCGGTCGAAGCCGTCGGCGCCGAGCATCGTGTCGGGGCCGGGGGTGCCGTTGAGCGTGTCGTCCCCGGCGGTGCCGCGGACCACGGTCGCGGCCGGTGGCGCGTCGTTGGCCGGCTCGGGCGCGACCGGCACGACGACCTCGCAGCTGCGCAGCGTGTCGCGATCCGGGGCGTCGCTCTCGACGTACACGGTGTCGCGACCGCTGCCGCAGTCGACGGTGTCGGCGTCCCCGTCGGCGACGCGGATGAGGTCGGCGCCGCGGCCGCCGCTGACGCGGTCCTGCCCGGGACCGGCGACGATCTGGTCGTCGCCGTCGCCGCCGGAGAGATCGTCGTCCCCGGAGCCGCCGTCGAGCTCGTCGCTGCCGGCGGCGCCGAGCAGCCGGTCGCGGCCGGCGTCGCCCTGCAGGACGTCGTTGCCGTCGCGCCCGAGGAGCAGGTCGTTGCCGGTGCCGCCGTCGACGAGGTCGTCGCCCACGCCGCCGTCCACGGTCTCCGAGCCGGGCCCGGCGAACAGCTGGTCGTTGCCGTCGCCGCCGACGACCTTGTCGGTCCCGCGGCCGCCGTCGACGTAGTCGTTGCCCGGGCCGCCGTCGAGCAACCGGTCGTTGCCGAACCCGGCCTCGACGATCTTGTCGTCGCCCTCGCCGCCGAGGATGGTGTCGTCGCCGTCCCCGCCGTCGAGGTAGTCGTTGTCGGGCCCGCCGTCGAGCTGGTCGTTGCCGGTGCCGCCGAAGCCCGCGTCCTGGCCGGGACCGCCGACGAGCGTGTCGTCCCCGGCCTGGCCGCTCAGGCGGTCGTCGCCGTCCTCGCCCTGGAGGACGTCGTTGGAGGGCCCGCCGATCGCCACGTCGTTCCCGGCGCCCGCGAACACCTGGTCGTTGCCGCGTCCGCCGTTGAGCGTGTCGTCCCCGCCGAGGCCGAAGAGGCGGTCGGCGAGCCGGGTGCCGCTGAGCGTGTCGGGCCCCTCGGTCCCGTAGGTCGTCGCGATCCCGGGCTGGACCGCCACGCCGACCGGCCGGGCGGTGCGGGCCAGGCGCTGCGCGGTGAGGCGACGCAGGCTCGAGGTGCTGAACACCGACACGGTCCCGGCGCCGCGGTCGGCGACGTAGAAGCGCAGCGAGTCGGGGGAGGTCGCGGGGTAGCCCGGCCCGGCGCCGGCCGCGACGCGGGCGATCGTGCGTCCGGAGGCGAGGTCGACGATCGCGGTCGCGCGGCGGCCCTTCGCGGCGCCGACGATCGCGCGGCGCCCGTCACGGGTGACGGCGACGCCGCCGCCGACTCCGGCCTTCAGGCGCGCCGGGCGTCCGAGGCGGCCGCGGCTGACGTCCAGCGGCAGCAGCCGCGCCCCGCGGGGGCCCGCCGTGAGCACGCGGGCGATCGACCCCGTGGGCCCGAACGCGACCCCGGTCGCTCCGGCGAGCTTCAGCCGCCGGGCGAACCGGCCCTCGACGACGTTGACGATCCCGATCTGGCGGGCGCCGGTGACGGTGACGAGCTTCTGCCCGTCGGGGCTGAGCGCCGCGGGCCCGGGGGAGGAGCGCGGGATCGCGATCGACCGCACGAGCGTGAACGTCGCGGTGTCGATGACGTCGACGCCGCCGCGGCGGACCGCGTAGAGCCGCCCGCCGTCCGGGGACACCGCCAGCGCGACGACGACCCCGCGGACCGCGACGCGCCGGGTCAGCCGCCGGGTCTGCAGGTCGATGCCCGCGACCGCGTCGTCGGCGCTCGCGTAGCCGGTCGTGCCGTCGGGGGAGACGGCGCTGGCGCGCGCGACGCCGCCGACGGGCACGCGCACGAGCACGCGGTTGGTGGTGACGTCGGTCAGGACGGCGGAGCGCCCGCCGTCGGCGACGACGAGCACCCGGGCCTGCGCGGAGGGGGCGGCGAGGCCGGCGAGCGCGCCGAGGAGGACGAGGGCCGCGAGGACCGGGCGGCGGGAGCGGGGCATCTCCCACCCAACGCCCGACGACGCCCGTGGTTGCGGTGCGTGGGGGCACTGGGAACGGCAACGGCTGGCGCGTAAGCTCCCGCGCATGCGCGCCACGGTCCTGGTCCTCGCCGCCTGCGCGGCCCTCTCGGCCGCGTCGCCCGCGGCCGCCCAGCAGGTCGCCGGCTCGTCGCTGGCCAACCCGGCCAACGGCACGTTCGGCTGCGAGGCGCGGCCGGAGATCGTCGACACGGCGGGCAACCAGGCGCTGGTGGCGTCGGGGCAGCCGGACTGCACCTGGGCGAACACCGGGGGTGGCACCGTCCCCGCGACGGGCACGGTGCAGAAGATCACCGTCCGCAGCGGCCCCAACCCGGCGCCGATCCGGTTCGTCGTGCTGCGGACGCTCGCCCAGCCGGGGCAGGGGACGTTCTGCTGCTTCTTCGTCGCCGAGACGTCGGTCGCGCAGCCCACCCCGAACACGACCACGACGTTCGACGTCGGGCTGCCGGTGGAGCGCAACACCGACCCGCAGACCCAGGTGATCACCCAGGACAACATCGGGGTCAGCGCCGTCAGCGGGACCGGCACGCTGCCGCTCTTCGACAACGGGCGCCACAACATCCTCGACCCGATCACGCCGGCGGTGAACGCCTCCTGGTACTACCCGCGCATGTCCTCGGCCTCCGACACCGGCAGCGGCCGTCGGGCCGACGGCAGCGGCAACGGCTGGGAGGTCCTGCTCCAGACGCTGTTCTGCCCGCGTGGGCAGGAGGCGGCCTGCGGGGCACCGGTGCAGCCGGGGCCGGCGCCCGGTCCCGCGGTGCCGCTCCCGGCCGACATCGTGGCTCCCACCATCGCCGGTCCGCGCTTCCAGCCCGCCGCGTTTCGGGTCGGCACGGGGCGCACGGCGGTGACCGCGGCCGTCCGCGGCGCCGACCTGCGGTTCACCCTGGGGGGAGAACGGCACCGCGCGGATCGTCGTGCAGCGGCCCTCCACCGGGCGTCGCGTCGGGAAGACGTGCGCCAGGCCGACGCGCGCGAACCGCCGCCGGTCCGCGTGCACGCGCTGGACGGGGATCGGCGCGACGATCACCCGCCGCAACCTCACCGCCGGACCGCAGACCGTGCGGTTCACCGGACGCTGGGGGCGCACGGTGCTGCGCGCGGGCCGCTACCGCGCGCGGATCACGGCCACCGACGGGGTGGGGAACACGTCGAAGGTCGCGACGGCGACCTTCCGCGTCGTCGGCTAGTCGCCGACCGACCTACCGGTCGGTCGGGAGTGCGTAGTGCAGCCACTCCGATCGCGTCCCGCCGACGCGGTCGTACACGCGCTGGGCGCGGTGGTTGTCGAGCGCGGTGGTCCACTGCAGCGACGCGCAGCCGCGCGCGAGGGCCCGCTCCCGGCAGGCCTCGATCAGCCGCTCGGCGAGGCCGCTCCCGCGGGCGGCAGGGGTGACGTAGAGGTCGTTCATCACCGCGACGCGCGCGGCCGACAGGGTCGAGAACGTCCAGTAGATCGTGGCGAAGCCGAGCGCCTCGCCGGTCGACGGGTCGCGCGCCAGCAGCTGCACGCCGTCGTGATCGGGCCGGTCCAGGAGCGCCCGCGAGAGCGCGAGCAGCGCCTCGTCGGTGGGCGGGGTGAACCCGCCGGTCTCCTCGTAGAAGCGGGTGTACGCGCGCACGAGCGGGAGGAGGACGTCGAGGTCCTCCTCCCGCACCGTGGTGATCGCGACGTCCGTCAGGACATCATCCCGTTGATGACGCCGCCCGAGACGTTCAGCACCTGGCCGTGCACGTAGTTGGACCAGGGCGAGCAGAGGAAGAAGATGCCGCCCGCGGCCTCCTCGACGGTCGCGGGGCGACCGAGCGGGATCATCATCGCGGCCATCGCGCGCATCTGGTCCGGGATGCCGAGCTGGACCTTCTCGCCGTCGATCTCCATGGTGTTGTCGTCCACCTTGGACTGCGTCAGGCGCGTGTCGACGAAGCCGAACGCGACCGCGTTGCAGTTGATCTTGAACTGGCCCCACTCCTTGGCGACGGTCTTCGTGAGACCGACGACGCCGTTCTTCGCGGCGGAGTAGTTCGCCTGGCCGGCGTTGCCCATCGTGCCGGAGATCGAGGCGACGTTGACGATCTTGCGGAAGACCTCGACGCCCTCCTCCTTCTCCTTCTTCGCCGGCTCGCGCAGGTGCGGGGCGGCGGCGCGCAGCACCTTGAACGGCACGGTCTGGTGGATCGCGACCATCCGGTCCCACCAGTCGTCGCTCATCTTGTGGATCGGCGCGTCGAGCGTGTAGCCCGCGTTGTTGACGATGATGTCGATCTTGCCCCAGGCGTCGATCGCGGTCTGGATCAGCTGCTCGGGCGCATCGCCCTTGGTGAGGTCACCGCCGAAGACGGCGGTCTCGCCCGCGATCTCCGACGCGGTCTGCTGGGCGACGTCGGCGTCGAGGTCGTTGATGACGACCTTCGCGCCCTGGGCGCTCAGCAGCTCGGCGGTCGCGCGGCCGATGCCGCGGGCCGAGCCGGTGACGATGGCGACCTTGTCGTCGAGGACTCCCATGTGCTGCTCCTTGTTCGGTGGGGACGGGTGCTGCGGCGCGGATGCTATTGGCAGGAGGCCAAGAGCGCGGGCGGCGCCATGCCCGTGGGGCTCAGAGCCCCATCGTCTTGCCGAGGATCTCCTTCATGATCTCGTCGGTGCCGCCGCCGATCGGACCCAGGCGCGCGTCGCGGGCGGCGCGCTCGATGCCGTACTCCTGCATGTAACCGGCGCCGCCGTGCAGCTGCAGGCACTGGTCCATCACGTCGAAGCAGGCGCGCTGGGTGGCGAGCTTGGCCATCGTGACCTCGCGGACCGCGTCGTGGCCCTCGTGGAAGAGGCGCAGCGCGTTGTAGGTGATGCAGCGCCCGGCCTCGATCGTCGTGGCGATCTCGGCGAGCTTGTGCCGGCTGACCTGGAAGGACCCGATCGCGCGACCGAACGCGTGGCGCTCCTGCACGAACGCGAGCGTCTGCTCGAACGCGGCCTGCATGCCGCCGATCGCGCCGAGCGCCATGAGCAGCCGCTCCCACTGGAAGTTGGCCATGATCAGGTAGAAGCCCTTGTTGAGCTCTCCGAGGAGCTGGTCGTCGGCGACGAACACGTCCTCGTAGGAGATGAGGCCGGTGTCGGAGGCGTGCCAGCCGAGCTTCTCGATCTTCGAGGTCGTGACCCCGGGGAGCAGCTCGCCGTCCTCGCCGCGGGCGTCGACGAGGAAGAAGCTCATGCCGCCGTGGCCGCCCTCGGGCGTCGTCTTCACGGCGGCGACGTGGACGTGCGCGCGCACGCCGTTGGTGATGAACATCTTCGAGCCGTTGATGAGCCAGCCGCCGTCGACCCGCTTGGCGTGGGTGCGGATGCCCGCCACGTCGGACCCGGCGTCGGGCTCGGTGATGGCGAGGGCCGCGATCTTCTCGCCGCGGATGGCGGGTACGAGGTAGCGCTGCTTCTGGTCCTCGGTGCCGAACTTGAAGATCGGCGGCGTCGCGATGTCCATGTGGGCGCCGACGCCGGCCGCCACGCCCCCGGAGCCGCACCAGGCGAGCTCCTCGGCCATCACGGCCTGGTGCAGGTGGTCGCCCCCCTGGCCGCCGTACTCCTCCGGGTACTTCAGGCCGAGGAAGCCGAGCTCCGCCATGCGGTGGAAGAGGCTGTCGGGGAACCAGCGGTCCTCCTCCCAGCGGTCGGCGTTGGGGGCGAGCTCCGCGGCGACCCAGCGGCGGATCGAGGCGCGCAGGTCCTCGTGCTCCTGGGTGAACGGAGGACGGATCGCGACCGTGTCGGACGTGCGGTACTGGTCGGTGGAGGTGCTCATCACAGCTTCTTTCGGAGGAGGTCGAACATGCCGCGCACCACCTGGCGCTGCAGCGTCTTGCCCTGGCGGGAGTTGAGGAAGTCGCCGATCGCGCCGGTCCCGCCGCCGACCGCGTCGCCGGCCGGGGTCCGCTTGCGGCGGGAGGGCGCCTTCCTGGGATAGGGGACGTGCTCGGCGTCGGGGGTGGGAGCAGGGGCCGCGGGGGCGGGCTCGGGCGCCGTGGCGTCCTCGATCCGCGCGGCGAGGATCTCGCGGGCGCTCTGGTTGTCGAGCCGCGTGCCGTACTTCGCGTCCAGCGGCGAGGCGGCGACCGCCGCGGCGACGTCGTCGGTCGGCGCCATCCGCGCCCGGGGCGCGCTGAGCTTCGTCTGCACGACCGGGGTCGGCACGCCGTCCTCGTCCAGGACGGTGACGATCGCCTCGCCGATCCCGAGCTTCGGGAGGAGCTCCTCGAGGTCGTAGATGTCGCTCTTGGGGAAGGTCCCGACGGTCGCCCGCAGCGCCTTGGCGTCGTCGGGCGTGAACGCGCGCAGCGCGTGCTGCACCCGGTTGCCGAGCTGCCCGAGCACGTCGCCCGGGACGTCCTTGGGGGTCTGCGTGACGAAGAAGACGCCGACGCCCTTGGAGCGGATCAGCCGCACGGTCTGGACGACCGACTGCAGGAACGCGTCGGTGGCGTCGGCGAACAGCAGGTGCGCCTCGTCGAAGAAGAAGACGAGCTTGGGCTTCGGGAGGTCCCCGGCCTCCGGGAGCGTCTCGAAGAGCTCGGCGAGCATCCACATCAGCGCGGTGCTGAAGAGCTGCGGCTTGTCCTGGACGCCGGCGAGCTCGAGGCAGCTGATGACGCCGCGCCCGTCGGGTGCGGTGCGGATCAGGTCGGTGATGTCGAACTGCGGCTCGCCGAAGAACTCGTTGCCGCCGCCGGTCTCGAGCCCGATGAGGCTGCGCAGCAGGACGCCGACGGTCGCGGAGGAGAGCCCGCCGATGCCCTCGAGCTCGGCCTTCCCCGCGTCGCTGTCGAGGAACTGCAGGAGCGCGCGCAGGTCGGCGAGGTCGAGCAGCGGCAGCTCGTGCGTGTCCGCGTAGTGGAAGACGAGCTGCAGCGACTGCTCCTGCGTCTCGTTGGCGCCGAGGATCTTGGCGAGCAGCTGCGGGCCGAAGTCGCTGACCGTCGCGCGGACCGGGACGCCCGCGCCGATCCCGCCGAGCGACAGGTACTCGACGGGGAAGCCGGTCGGCTCGAAGGGGACGCCGAGCTTCGCGCAGCGCTTGGCGGCCGCGCCCTCGGGGCTCGGGTCTCCGGGGTCGGCGATGCCGCTGAGGTCGCCCTTCACGTCGGCCACCAGGCAGGCCACGCCGCCGGCCGAGAGCTGCTCGGCGAGCACCTGGAGCGTGCGGGTCTTGCCCGTGCCCGTCGCGCCCGCGACGAGCCCGTGGCGATTCATCATCGCCAGCGGCACCCGGACCATCGCGTCGGGATGGGTCTCGTCCCCGAGGACCCCGCGACCGAGGTCGATGAACGGTCCGTCGATCGCGTAGGCCGTGGTCACGTCGGCGGCGAAGTCGCTCATCCCTGAACCCTATCCGCGCTTCTGTGTGGAGAGATGTTGAAAAGTCGTATGGATAGCGGCACGCTGTACGTGTTGATCCGTTGCACGAAAGGCAGCACAGTCATGGGCGTGAAGCGCACGACGATCGAGCTCGACGAGGACCGGTTGCGCTTGGCGCAGGAGGCGCTCGGGACGACGGGGATCAAGGACACCGTGGAGGAGGCGCTGGCGCGGGTCGTGCGGGTCCACGCGTACCGGAAGCTCCGGGCGAACATCGCGGCGTCCGACTACGCGGACCGGCCGGACGACATCCGGCGTGACGCGACCCGTGACGTGGACGCCATGGTGAGTCCGCGTGTATCTGGTTGATACGAGCGTCCTTGCGCGCTCGAACGCGCCGGCGGTCGACGAACGGCTCGAGCCCCTGATCAAGAGCGGGCTCGTCGCGGTCTGCGCCGTCGTGGAACTGGAAGTCGGCGTCACCGCCCGTTCCCCCGCGATGTACCGCGAGAACGATGCCGTCTTCGCCGCCGCCTTCGCGCGGGCCCCGATCGAAGAGCCGGTGGTGCGCCGCGCACTGCAGGTCCAGGCGGCCCTCGCGGAGCGCAGTCAGCATCGTGGAGTTCCGGTGAACGATCTCGTCATCGCCGCCTGCGCCGAGCGCGGAGGCCTGACGGTCCTGCACTACGACGCGGACTTCGACACGATCGCGCAGGTCACCGGCCAGCCGATGGAGTGGATCGTGCCGCGCGGCACGGTGGACTGACTCAGGCATCCTGCGGAAGCCGGGCCCGCTGCCGGTCTCGTCGAGCGACGAGACCGAGGAGCCCGCGCTCACAGCCCGTACGAGCGCCCGATGACCTCGAGCATGATCTCGTCGGTGCCGGCGCCGATGCGGTTGAGCCGCAGGTCGCGCCAGGCGCGCTCGATGCCGTACTCCTTCATGTACCCGGCGCCGCCGTGGATCTGGATGCACTCGTCGGCGACCTCGACCGCGATCCGCGACGCGTACAGCTTGGCCATCGAGATCTCGCGGACCGGGTACTCGCCGTTCTCGAACCGCCAGGCGGTCATGTAGACCATCTGCCGCGCGGTCTCGATCTTCGTGGCCATCTCGGCGAACTTGTGCCGGGTGACCTGGAAGCGGCCGATCTCGCGGCCGAACGCCTTGCGCTCCAGCGCGTACTGCATCGTGCGGTCGAAGACGCGCTGCGCCCCGGCGACGCAGCCCGCGGCGCCGATCAGCCGCTCGCCCTGGAGCTCCCAGCTGATGTGGTAGAAGCCCTTGCCCTCCTCGCCGAGCATCGCGCTCGCCGGGACGCGGACGTCCTGGAAGGCGAGCAGCGCGGTGTCGGACGCGTTCATGCCGAGCTTCTTGAGCTTCTGCTCGCGGATGACGCCCGGCGTGTCCATCGGGACGAGGAACAGCGTGATCCCGCCGTGACCGGCGTCGGGGTCGGTCTTCGTCACGAGGACGATCACGTCGGCGCGGTGGCCGTTGGTGATGTAGGTCTTGGAGCCGTTGATGACGTACTCGTCGGTGGCGGCGTCGTAGACGGCGCGGGTCTTGATGCCGGCGACGTCGGAGCCCGCGTCGGGCTCGGTGATGCCGAGCGCGAGGATCGCCTCACCCTTGATGGCCGGGACGAGCCAGCGCTGCTTCTGCTCCTCGGTGCCGAACAGGTGGATCGGCGGCATCGCCATGTCGGTCTGGACGGCGACGCCCATGGCGAGCCCGCCGCAGTCGGCGTGGGCCATCTCCTCGGCGAGCACGAGGCTCGCGTAGTAGTCGCCGCCCTGGCCGCCGTACTCCTCGGGCATCGCGAGGCCGAGGAACCCGAGCTCGCCCATGCGGCGGATGATCGAGTCGGGGAACGTCTGCTCCTCCCACTCCTCCGCGTGCGGCGCGCACTCCTTGACGACGAACGCGCGGATCGACTCGCGCAGGCGGTCGTGCTCCTCGGTGAAGATGAAGTGCTTGCGCGAGCCCGTGTGGTCGGGCTTGAGGACCGTCTCGGTGGTGGCCATGGCGCGACGGTAGCGCCGCCCGGCCCAAAAGTAAACAGTGGCACTTCCCACTTTCCACGTGTGGCGGGTCGCCGTCGTCGACCCCGGCGCGCGGACCCGCCCACGTGCGAGGATCGGCCCGTGACCTACGACACGCTCCAGTACGACGTCACCGACGGCGTCGCGACCATCGCGATGGACCAGCCGGACACGCGCAACGCGATGTCCGACGAGCTCCTGACCGACCTGCTCGCCGCGCTCGCCGCGGCCCGGGACGACGACGCCGCCCGCGTCGTGGTCCTCGCCTCCACCCACGAGAGCACCTGGTCGGCCGGCGGCAACCTCGCCGGCTTCGCCTCCGAGGCGCCGCTCGTCCACAAGCACCAGGGGACCGACCGGTTCCCCTCGGTCTTCAAGCTCATCGGCCAGCTCGGCAAGCCCGTGATCGCGTCGATCGACGGCCACTGCCTCGCCGGGGCGTTCGGCCTCGCGCTCGCGTGCGACCTCATCGTCGCGTCGGACAAGGCGACCTTCGGCACGCCCGAGATCAACGTCGGCGTCTTCCCGTTCATGATCGCCGCGCTGATCTACCGCAACGTGCCGCGCAAGACGACCAACGAGCTGCTGTTCCTCGGCGACCGCATCGACGCCCAGGAGGCGAAGCGGCTGAACGTCGTCAACGTCGTCGTGCCGCGCGACGAGCACGCCGCGAAGGTCGCCGAGTGGGCCGGGCGGCTGGCCGCGAAGTCCCCGCTGATGATGAAGCTCGGCAAGGACGCGATGTACCGCCAGATGGACCAGCCCTTCGAGGACGCCCTGGACTTCCTGCGCTCGCAGCTGACGATCGCCTTCGCGACCGACGACATCCAGGAGGGCGTCAAGGCGTTCTTCGAGAAGCGCGACCCCGTCTGGACCGGCCGGTGAGCGTGCGGGTCGTCGGGCTGCTGTGCCCGACGAGCGACCGTCGCGACTTCGCCGGGGACGACACCGCGGCGCTCGCCTCGCTGCTCGCGCGCACCGCCGGGATGGCGGACGGCCCGCGCCTGATCGGCTCGGCCGCGCAGGCGTCGCCGGCCCGCTTCGAGGACGACCTGCGCGAGCGTCGCGGCTGCCTGCTGGAGGCCGGGGGACAGGTGGAGGACGCGCTGCGCGAGGGGGACCGGCCGGTGCTCGTCGCCGCCTCGTGCAGCGTCTGCACCACGACGATCCCGGCGGTGCTGCGCGAGCGGCCCGACACCGTCGTGCTCTGGCTCGACGCCCACGGCGACTTCAACACCCCGGACACCACGCCGTCGGCCTACCTCGGCGGGATGTGCCTGGCGGCCGCCTGCGGCGTCTGGGACGACGGGCTCGGCGCCGAGCCCAAGCTCGACCCCGCCCAGATCGTCTTCCACGGCGTCCGCGACCTCGACGCCGCCGAGCGCGACCTCCTCGACGGCTTCGCGGTCGAGATCCTCGAGCATCCCTCGCAGGTGCTCGACGCGGTCCGGGGCCGGCCCGTGTTCGTCCACCTGGACCTCGACGTGCTGGACCCCGAGCTGCTGCCGACCGAGTTCCCGGCCGCCGGCGGCCTGACCGACGGCGCCCTCAAGCAGCTGCTGCGCGACGTGTGCCGCGAGGCCGAGCTCGTCGGGGCGGAGATCGCGTCGTTCGCCGCCCCGGACCGGCTCGCGCTCTGCGCCGCCGCGGCCGGCCCGCTGGCCGAGGCCTGACGCGGGGCGGCGGGGCGCCCGCCGCCCGCGCCGCCCGGCTCAGTGGTGCTCGACGAGCTCGCGCATCCGGCGGTACTCGTCGGCGGTGATCTCGCGCCCGCCGAGGGTCGAGAGCGACGGGTCGCCGTCGACGTACTGGCGCTCGTTGCGCCGCCACACCGCGATGTACCGGTAGAACGGGACGACCGGATGCAGGTGGTGGACCAGGTGGTAGTTCTGGTACAGCAGCAGGGGGGAGACCCAGCGCTCGCCGCCGATGCGGTTGCGCGTGGTCTTCAGCCGGTCCTCGGTCGGCTTGTGGTGCAGCCCGTGGTGCGGGAGGTAGTCGAACGCGTAGGCGAGCCAGAGGATCGCGACGCGGGACGGCACGAACAGCACGACGAGCCAGGTGACGACGTTGCCGGTCGCGATCAGCGCGACGGGGACCGCGATCCCGAGCAGGAGGAAGACGACGCCCTCGACCTGCTCGGCGCGCTTGCGGGTCCGCAGCTTCGGCAGGTAGAAGGCGACGTAGTGATAGTCGATGCTCAGCCAGCGCAGCGGCTTCTGCCAGGCGGGCCCGCGCATCGTGTAGTGGTCGGGGTCGTCGCCGTCGTCGTGGTTGGTGAAGCGGTGGTGCTGCATGTGGATGAAGCGCCAGACCGGGAACGCGGCGTGCAGCGCGAACAGCGGCGTCGAGAGCCGGCCCATCAGGTCGTTGAGCCACTTGATGCTCGACGCCGAGTGGTGGCCGGCGTCGTGGGCGACCGTGAAGAGCAGGTACCCGGCGAGCGCGTTCAGCGGGATCGTCGCCCACCAGGCGAGGTCGTCGGCGAGGTAGAGCGCCGTCGAGGCGGTCCACAGCGCGAGGCCGCCGACGAGCAGCAGCAGCGTCGGGACCGCGACGGCCGGGACGGGCTCGGCGGGGTTCGGGATGCGGCGGACGGTGACGGGCGATTCGGTGGGGGTGGACATCGGGGTTCGGCGCCTCCTCAGCGGACAGTTGGCACACCGTACGGGGCCTCATGTCCCGCTCGCAACGGACGCGTTGCCCATCACGGTGTGCGGATCGCACACTCTCAGGAGCGCAGGACCGCCGGGCCGAGCACCTGGGCCAGCAGCAGGGCGGCGTGCAGCTCCGCCGGTCGCTCGGTCAGCGGGCGCCCGCGCAGCTCCTCGCCGCGGCGGACCCGCTGCAGCACCGTGTTGCGGTGCAGGTCCAGGGCCCGGGCCGCCGCGGCGATCCCGCCGTCGGGCGCGACCACCGCGGCGAGAGCCTCGCGGGCGCGACCGGCGGCACCGTCGTGCGGGTCGGCGAGCGCGCCGAGCTCCGCGGCGACGAACGCCCGCGCCGCCTCGAGGTCACGGCTGAGCAGGTCGGCGAGCGCCACCTCGGCGTAGGCGGTGAGGCCGGGCCGGCGGTCCGCGAGCTGCGCGACGCGGCGGGCGCGCTCGGCCTGCTCGCGGCTCACGCGGAAGCCGGCGAGCCCGGGGGCCGGGGCGCCGCACGCCACGTGCACCTCGGGGGCGGCGTCGCGCACCGCGCGGGCGAGCGCGTCGGTCGGGACGGGGCCCGGCCCGGCGATCGCCCAGACGCCCAGGACCGCCGGGCCGTCCGGCACGAGCAGCGGCCGGGGCCCGCCGAGCACCTGCGCGAGCGCCTGGGCGGCGCGCTCGAGCGCGGCCGGGTCACCGGCGGTCCAGCAGACGAACGCCAGGTGCGGCGGCGCGAGCGGGTGGCCCAGCGCGCGCTCGGCGGCACCGGGGTCGACGCGCTCCCCGGCCAGGACCGACCGGACGACGTCGGCGCGCACGAGCGCGGCGCGCCGCTGCAGCCGCTCGCGCTCGGCGATGTGCTCGGCGCCGACGCGCGCGCTGACCTGGTCGATGTAGTGGAACGTGAACGCCGCGGTCTCCTGCAGGGCGACCACGAGTCGGTCGCGGTCGGGGACGGCCGCGGCGAGCGCCGCGCTCCACTGCTCCCAGAGGTGCGCGTGCCCGAGCCGGTAGAACCGCAGGGTCGCGTCGACGCCACGGCCGCGCACCGCCATCCGGCGGGCGTGCTCGAGCGCGGCGACGGGCGCCTCGGTCGCCGACACGGGGATGCCGTGGCGGATCATCGACAGGAGCGCCTCGATGTTCGACGCGCACGAGGCGAGCGTCAGGCCGGCGAGGTCCGGCTCGGCGGCCTCGGGGATGTGCTGGACGAGGAACGCGTACATGTCGGCGGCCAGCCGGTCCAGGCCGCGGGCCCAGGTCGCGGCGAGCTCGCGCGCCTCGTCGACGGTGACCTGGGTGGGGGGTGCGTCGGCGGGCACGGGCGCAGCCTCGCACGCCGCGCTCAGTGGCGCTCCTCCAGGCCGACGGCGTCGCGCAGCCGGCGGGCGTGCTCGTGCAGCTCGGGATCCTCGGCGGCGCGGCTGTCCATGAGCGCGCCAAGCGCCTCGGCGAGCGTGTTGAGCTTCTCGTGCGACGCCTCCTCGGAGCGGCGGCCCGCGTTCTCCAGCAGCGCGAGGAGCAGCAGCGAGATGCAGCTGGAGACCACGTGCAGGACGGCCGCGGCGCTCTTGAGGTCGTGGAAGAGCAGCGGGGCGCTGATCGCCCATGCGAGGATGAAGGTCGCCATCGCGGCGAAGAACCACGGGCGCGAGACGTGCTGCTGGGCGGCTTCGACGAAGCGCTCGAACGGACTGCGGTGGTCGGTGTCGGCGCCCTCGGCGCGCGCGGGGCGGTCGCTCATCCCCACGGTGTACCCGATGCGGGCTTGACCCCGACGTCGGACGCGGGCAGAGTGGGAAGTGGAACGTTCTACTCCCAGGAGTCCTCGCCCCATGAGCCTCGACCACCCGGTCGTCATCTGCTGCTCGATCTCCGGATCGATCGCCAACCGCGACCAGTGTCCCGCGATCCCGTACACGCCCGCCGAGTACGCGGCCGAGGCCCGCCGCGCGGTCGACGAGGGCGCCGTCCACATCCACATCCACGCGCGCACCCCGACCGGTGAGCCGAGCTACGAGATCGACGACTTCGTCGCGATCCGCGAGGCGATCGTCGACGAGATCGGCGACGCGGCGATCATCAACTTCTCCACCGGCACCATCGGGGTGAGCGTCGAGAAGCGCATCGCCTACCTCGAGGCCGGCCTGCCCGAGGTCGCCGCCCTGAACATGGGCTCGATGAACTACGCGAAGTACTCCGCGCGGCGCCGCGAGTTCGTGTTCGACTTCGTCTTCCAGAACCCGTTCAGCGAGATCCTCGCGCTGCTCGAGGCGATGAACCGGCTGGGGATCAAGCCCGAGCACGAGTGCTTCGACGTCGGGCACGTCGGCTCGCTCGCGCCGCTGGTCGAGATGGGCGCGCTGCCCACGCCGCTGCACGCCGACTTCGTCATGGGCGTCACCGGCGGGATCCCGCCGACGGCGCGCAACCTCGCGGTGATGGCCGACAACCTCGCCGAGATCCCGGGCGGCCCGCACCACTGGGGGGTCATCGGGATCGGCCGCGTGCAGTGGACGATGCTCGCGGCGGCGCTGGCGCTCGGCGGCTCGGTCCGCGCCGGCCTGGAGGACAACTTCTACCTCCCGGACGGCACGATGGCCCGCTCCAACGGAGACCTCATCGCCAAGGCCCGCGAGATGACGCTCGACGCCGGCCGCCGTCCCGCGACCGTGCAGGAGGCGCGCGCCGCGCTGCACCTGCCCGCCAGGGCCGGGTCGGTGTGAACGAGGACGGGCTCCTCAAGATGAGCGAGCTGGCCGAGCGCTCGGGCGTCTCGGCCGGCACGATCAAGCACTACCTGCGCGAGGGGCTCCTCGGCGACGACGGGATCGTCCGCACCTCGCGGAACATGGCCTACTACCCGCCGCACTTCGTCGAGCGCCTGCAGCTGATCAAGCGCCTGCAGGAGGACCGGTTCATGCCGCTGCGCGTGATCAAGGGCATGATGGACGCCGACCCCGAGCGCGCTGCGGCGCTCGTCGAGCTGGAGGACCGCATCCTCGAGCGGGCGCTCGACCACGGCGCCCGCGCGCAGCGCATCAGCGCCGCGGAGGTCCGGCGCCGCTACGACGTGCCGGAGAACGTCCTCGAGCGACTCGCGGAGATCGGGGTGCTGAGCCCGACGAGCCGCGGCTACGACCCCGACGACGTCGCGATCGTGGCGGCGTTCAGCCGCTTCCGGGCGGGCGGCTACGACGAGGCGCTCGGCTTCACCGTGTACGACACCGTCCGCTACCTCGAGGCGCTCGAGCCGCTCGTGCAGGAGGAGGTCCGGGCGCTGCTGGACCGGCTCGCCGGCAAGGTCGACGCCGACCGGGCGGCCGAGCTGCTGGCCACCGGGGCCGAGCCGCTGCGCGAGCTCGTCGGGGCGATGCACTCGAAGCTGCTGCTGCGCGAGCTCGAGCGCCAGCGCGGCCGCCGCTGAGGGCGGGCCGCGCGGACGGGGCGGACGGCGCGCGCCGCCCGCCCGGAGGGGTCCGGCTCAGCCGGCGGTGTCGACGCGCGTGGAGCCCTGGAGCTTCAGCGCGACGATCGAGCTGTCCGAGGCGCGCCACGGGACGTTCGTCACCGAGCAGGTGAGGATCGCGTCGGTCGGCGCGCCGATCGTGCGGGTCATCTGCAGGTTGACGGTCTGCGGGGTCTCGGCGCCGGGGGAGGCGACGACCGTGCGGGCCTTGTCGACGTCGCCGCCGACCTCGAGCGTGCACTCCGCGCTGGCGGTCTTGTTCGGGCGCAGCAGCTCGCCGAGGCCGAGGTCGCCGGCGACGCCGGTGATCGTCGTCTTCGCGGCGAGGAAGTACGTGCCCGGCTGCAGCTGCGTGATGCGGGTGATCGTCGCGCCACCGGCGGCGACGTTCTCCGGACCGGCCTTGCGGACGGCCTCGGTGCCGGTCAGGCCCTGGCCCTGCAGCGTGTTGCGGACGACCGGGGCGAGCTTGTCCGCGCCGATCGTGTTGGCCGCGATCTTCGAGCCGGTGACGGTGCGGTTCTTCAGGTCGGCACCGATCAGCGAGCCGTTCTTCACGTCGCTGCTGGTCACCGCGCCGGTGGCGATCTGCGAGCTGTTCTTGATGAGCACCGAGGCGGCGGTCGCGGTCCCGGCGCAGGCCACCACGAGGGCGACGATCGAGACGATGAGCGCCGGACTCGGACGCGAGATCTTCATGGATGCTCCCCTGCTTCTGATGGACGGTCGTGGACGCGCCAGGACGGCGCGCATGTTCCCTGGAACACACGATACCCCGAGTCGGTGCGCCGCCCACGGCCGCGGACGCACCTTCCCGCGGTGTGTCGGGGGCTCACCAGCGGGCGTGATGGCGCTCCATGACCCCGAAGCCGGCGGCGAGGACGTGCCCGCCGGGGAGCGTCCCGGAGACGCTGCCGAACGGCTGGCGGTAGTCGCTGCTGACGAACGGCCCGACGCGGTCGCGGCGGGTGCGCTCGGCCTCGGCGTGGAAGCGCAGCTCCTCGCCTTCCGCGAAGGTCACGGTCGCGAGGTCCGCGGCGAAGCGGACGGGCCCGACCTCGGTCGCCACGCCGTCGGCCCAGACCGTGCGCTCGGAGCCCGTCGGCGCGTCGTGGATCCCGGTCACGAGGTTCCAGGTCAGCGCGACGCCGTCGGCGGTCGCGCCGATCCCCGCCGCCCACTCCCAGTCGGTCGTGCGCGCGTGGTAGCCGGCGGAGTCGTCGATCAGCGCGCGCCCGACGAGGTGCCGGGTGCGCCCGTCGATCGTCACGGTGCCGCGGGCGGCAGCGCCCTGCTTGCGCGTCCAGATGTGGGAGCGCCCGTGCCGGGACACCGTCTCGACCGCGTCGCCGTCGCGGTCGATCCGCAGGTCGATCTCGACGCCGCGGTCGCGCACGCCGACGCCGCCGTCGGGCAGCCGCACGCGGCTGGGGGAGAACGACGTGCGCTCGTGCAGCTGCTGCGCCTCGCGGTCCCAGACGGCCCAGAACGCCTGCGGGGCGCCGCCGAGCACGACCCGCCCGGCGCACAGCATCAGCTCCGGTCCGTAGACGCCGACGTAGCGCCAGCGCTTCAGCGGGCGCCGGTCGTGCACGAGTGGCATCCTGGCCGGGGGCAGCAGGCCGGCGGCGACGCCGGCCGCGAGCGCCTCGCGCCCCCGACCCGCCGCGGCGTCACCGGCGGGGAGCACGATCCTGGCGGGCGGGACGGGCGGCATGCGGGCTATTGTTCCCGATGGCGATTGACTCGTCAGTCAACGTCCGACCGCCATGCGCGCCGCCGTCATCCAGCTCACCAGCACCACGGACGTCGCCCGCAACGTCGCCGCCGCGGACCGCCACGTCCGCGCCGCCGCAGCCGACGGGGCGCAGCTCGTGCTGCTGCCGGAGAAGTGGACGGCCTACGGGCCCGCACGCGAGGTCGCCGCGCTGGCGCAGCCGCTGGACGGGGAGGCGGTCGCCTGGGCGCGCGCGACCGCGCGCGAGCTCGGGATCGACCTCGTCGCCGGATCGATGGCCGAGGCGCCCGCCGCGGACGACGCCGACGCCCGGACCCGCAACACGTCCGTGCACGTCGGCCCCGACGGGGAGCTGCGCGCGACCTACCGCAAGATCCACCCGTTCGACGTCGACGTCGACGGCACGAGCTACCGCGAGAGCGAGCACGAGCGGCCCGGCGACGAGGCGGTGCTCACCACCGCCGCCGACGGCACCGGCCTGGGCATGAGCGTCTGCTACGACCTGCGCTTCCCCGAGCTCTACCGCGTGCTCACGCTCCGCGGCGCGCGGATCCTCCTCGTGCCCTCCGCCTTCACGCTGGCGACCACGCGCGAGCACTGGGAGCCGCTGCTGCGGGCCCGCGCGATCGAGAACCAGTGCTTCGTGCTCGCCGCCAACCAGGTCGGCGAGCACGCCCCGGGCCTGCGCACCGGCGGGCGCTCCACGATCGTCGACCCGTGGGGCGTCGTCCTCGCGCAGCAGCCCGACCGCGAGGGCCACGTCCTCGCCGACCTCGACCTCGACGGGCAGGACCGCATCCGCCGCGACCTGCCCGTCCTGCACCACCGCCGCCCGCACGCCTACGCGTGGCCGACCTAGAGCAGGGGACTTCCATGGCGACCTCCAAGACCACCGCGGCCGAGAAGCGCCGTCTCATCCTGGACGCGGCCGTGCGCGTGTTCGCGCGGCAGGGCTTCCACACCTGCCGCGTCAGCGACATCGCCGACGAGGCGGGCGTCGCCTACGGCCTCGTCTACCACTACTTCCGCAGCAAGGACGAGGTCCTCGACACGCTGTTCCGCGACCGCTGGTCGCTGATGACGGCGCTGATCGAGGACGTCGACGGGCGCGACATGCCGACCCGCGACAAGCTCCGCCAGATCACCTCGTTCATCTTCGACAGCTACCGGCACGACCCCGAGCTGATGAAGGTGATCATCGTCGAGGTCACGCGCGCGGCGAACTCGTTCGGCCAGACGCACCTGCAGGAGATCCGCGGTGCCTACGAGGGCATCGCGCGGATCGTGGAGCACGGGCAGGAGCGCGGGGAGATCCGCGGTGACGTGACCTCCCAGTTCGCCGCGATGGCCTTCTACGGCGCGATCGAGCAGGTGCTCACCAGCTGGATCTTCGAGCTGCTCCCGTTCGGCGAGGCGGAGGCCGAGCAGGCCAAGACGCTGATCGTCGAGACCATCTGCGGCGGCCTCGACGCCCGCTCCGCCTGAGCTCTCCCATAGGATCACCGCAATGGAGAACGAGCTCGTCAAGCGTCTCGCCTGGTCCGGCATCCTCGCCGGCGTGGGTGCGCTCGCCAGCATCGCCGCGCATCGGGTCGCCGCCCTGATCTACCTGCGCGTGTTCGGTGAGGAGCCACCGGAGTGACCATGAGCGACGACCAGACCGACAAGACCACCGAGGAGGCGGCCGCGACCGACGCGGCCGCGGCCACCGAGGACACGGAGACCACGGCGCTGTTCGCCGCGCCCGCGCCCCCGCCGGAGCCGACGCCCGTGCCGCCGCCGTCCGGCGGCCCGCAGGCCGTGCCGCCGCCCTCCGCGGACGGCCCGCCCGCCCCCGAGGGCGGCCCCGTCACGCTGCCGACCGAGAAGCCCGAGGTGCTGATCGGCGGCGCGCTCGCCGGCGGCTTCCTCGCGGCCCTGATCCTCAAGCGCCTGGGACGGCGATAGCCATGGCCGACCAGCAGCCGCAGCAGAGCACCGCCCAGATCGCCCAGGCGATCCAGGAGGTCACCGAGAAGGCCCAGATCCTCGTCCGCGAGGAGATCGAGCTCGCCAAGGCGGAGGTGACCCAGAAGGTCACGAAGCTCGGGCGGGGCGCGGTCATCGGCGTCGCCGCCGGGTCGTTCGCGCTCGTGGGCCTCATGGTCCTCATCCAGGGGCTCGCGTGGCTCCTCTACTACCTGCTCCCGGTCGCGGACCTCGCGTACTTCTGGGGCTTCTTCACGCTGGCCGCGATCTTCTTCCTGCTCGCGGGCGTCGCCGGCTTCCTCGCCGCGAAGCTCGTCAAGGCGGGCAAGGATCCGAAGCCGACGATGGCCATCGAGGAGGCCAAGCTGATCAAGGAGACCTTCGAGAACGCCGGTTCCAAGGACGAGGTGGGGTCGTGAGCGGCCAGCGCACGCCCGAGGAGATCCGGGCCTCGATCCAGCAGAACCGCATGGAGCTCGCCGCGTCGCTCGACACGCTGCGCGCCGAGGTGGCCGAGGTCACCAACTGGCGCAAGCAGGTCGCGCTGCACCAGCGCGAGGTGCTGATCGGCGCCGCGGTCACCGGCTTCGTGCTCGGCGGCGGCATCGCCGCCATCGGCGGGCTGTTCCGGCGGCGCTCCCGCCGCTAGAACCTCCGGCCCCGCCGGGCGTTGGAGCATCCGATGCCCCGTCTCGCCGTCCTGCTCATCGCCCTCGTCGCGCTCGCGGCGGGGGCGGTGCTCGTCCTGGGCCGGGACGACGGCGACGGTCCGCGCGGGACGGCCGGGACCGGGCGCGCGACGCCCGCGGTCGCGCTCGGCGGCTGGGAGCACGTCGCCGACCCGCGCGACGTCGGGCTGCGCGCGGGCTGGGCGACCGACCCGCCCGCGATGCGCCCCGTCGCCGTCCCCGGTGCGGCCGAGCGGCGCGTCGTCGGCGGCCGGGCCGGCTTCCGCTCGTTCGCCGGCTCGGTCGGCTGGTGGCGCACGACCCTGACCGTCCCGCGGGCCGGCCGCGTCGCCGTGCGCTTCGGCTCGGTCGGGTACCGCGCGACGGTCTGGATCGCCGGACGCGAGGCGTGCGAGCACGTCGGCGCCTACGAGCCGTTCGACTGCGTGGCGGACCTGCCCGCCGGCCGGCACCCGGTGATGCTGCGGGCCGACTGGGAGAACCCGGAGGGCCAGGCCCGCGCCGGCCACGACCGCGCCTGGTGGAACTGGGGCGGGCCCAACTGGGAGGTGACCGCCCGCGAGGTCGCCCCCGTCGAGCTGCAGCTCGTCGCGCTGACCACGCGCGTGCGCCGCGACGGCAGCGCCCGCGCGACGCTCACCGTGCGCCTGCGGGCCCGCGGGGCAGGCCCGCCGACGGGCCCGCGCACCACGGTCCGCGGCACGCTCGGGGACACCCCGGTGACGTTCCCGGCCGTCGCACTGGCGGCGGGCGGGACGGCCCGCACGTCCGCCCGGGTGGACCTGCCGACGCCGGCCCTGTGGGCGCCCGGCCGGCCGCGCCTGCAGACGCTGCGCCTGCGCGCCGACACCGCGGGGGCGGACGCTCCCGGCCTCGAGCGCCGCGTCGGGCTGCGCGACCTGCGCGTCACGCGCGACGGGCGGCTGCGGCTGAACGGCCGGTCGTTCCGGATGCTCGGCGTCGGCCTGCCCCCGGACGCGCGCGGGCACGGCGACGCGCTCACCCCGCGGGACCGCCGCGAGATCCTTCGCGAGATCCGGGCGACCGGGGCCAACACGGTCCGCAGTCAGCACCCGCTCTCCGACGCGATGCTGACGATGCTCGACGAGGCCGGGATCCTCGTCTGGCAGCTCGTCGGCCCGTTCGACAAGGCCGGGCGGTTCTGGGCGCAGACCCCGCAGCGCGCACGCCGCGCGCGGGCGCGGATCCTCCGCGACGTCGACCGCATGGCCGCGCACCCGTCGATCGCCGCATGGTCGCTGACCAACGAGCTCGCCGGCCAGGGGCACCCCAACGGCCAGGCGGGCTTCCTGGAGCGCACGGCGGGCATCCTGCAGCGGCGGACCCCCGGGGTGCTCGTCGCCACGGACGTGTGGGGCACGCACCTCCCGCGCGAGCGCGGCCCCGCCTACGCGCGGCTCGACGCGGTCGGCTTCACCGAGTACGTCGGGATCGCCGAGCTGCCGCAGGAGCCGGTCGCCGTGCAGGACGCCGAGGCCGTGCGCCGCGTCGAGCAGCTGCGGCGCCTGTTCCCCTCCAAGGCGATCGTCGTCACCGAGTTCGGCGCCAACGGCAACGCCCAGAACCCGACCGCGCAGCCGGGCGGCTTCGCCTACCAGGCGGCGCTGCTGCGGCGCCGCATCGCCCTCTACGCGGCGCGCCCGGACATGGCCGGCATGCTCGTCTGGACGCTGCGGGACTACGCGGTCTCCCCGGGCTTCTCGGGCGGCAGCCTCGGGCGCCGCCAGCCGCAGCTGCGGCTCTCGGGCCCGCTGAGCGAGAAGGGCCTGTTCCGCTTCGACGGGACGGCGAAGGAGGCGGTGGGCGCGGTCCGTCAGGCGTTCGCGAGGGTGCCGCGCGGCGGCTGAGGCGCCTCGGGCTCCTCGGGGAGCGGGAGCGGCGCGAGCGCGGCGAGCAGCCGGGACTCCCGCCGGAACTGCAGGTACTCCAGCAGCGCGATCTGCATCGACGCGGCGACCGGGATCGCCAGCAGCGCCCCGAGGACCCCGAACAGGGTGCTGCCGCACAGCACGGCCATGATCACGACGAACGGGTGGATGTCCACCGCGCGCTTCTGGATCTGCGGCTGGATCACGTTGTTCTCCAGCTGCTGGTAGATGACCGACCAGATCACCCAGACGATCGTGGCGGTCGGGAAGTCGATGAACAGCGTCACCAGCGCGACGACGACCGCTCCGATCGTCGCGCCGATCAGCGGGATCAGGTCGAAGGCGCCGACGATGATCGCCAGCGGGGCGGCGAACGGGATCCCGAGGATCCGCAGGACGACGTAGGTGAGGACCGCGGCCACGGTCGCCTGGAGCAGCGCGCCGCCGATGTAGTTGCCGACGGCGTCGGCCATGCGGCGCAGCGTGCGGTCGAGCCGGTCGCGGCGGTGCTCGGGCTGCATCTGCACCACGCGCGCTGCCCACGCGGGCCCGCTGCTGACGAGGAAGATCGACAGGATCAGGATGTTGAACAGCGCGAAGCCGCTGTTCACGAGCCCGAGCCCGAGGTCGCTCAGCAGCGTCGCAGCGTCGCCGACGCGGGCGGGCAGCTTCTCCGCCTCCTCCTGGAGCTTCGCGACGACGTCGTACTTGTCGTCGAGGTCCTGCAGCGTCTCGTTCTCGCTGACGAACTGCTCGATGTCCCGCGCGTACCCGGGGAAGTCCTCGACGAGCTCGGTGCCCTGGTTGACGAACGGCGGGATCACGATCAGCGCCAGCAGCACCGGCACGAGCATCAGCCCGAGGTACGCGGTGGCGATCGCCAGCCCGCGCTTCATGAACCGCGACAGGAGGTTGACCGGCCCGGACATCGCGACCGCGAGGAACGTCGCGAGCACGAGCCAGCCCAGCGGCGTGCGCAGCAGCCAGACGAGGTACAGGACGCCGACGACCGCGAGGACGACGAGGACGTTGCGGGCGATCTGGCGCCCCGCCGTCAGGCTCGCCAGCGGGGACGGGACGGGAGCGGCTGGCTCGGGCATGCGCCCGGCCAGCATCGCAGCGGGCCCGGACGCCTCAGGCGTGCAGGCGGGCGGGCATCCCGCCGACCCCGAGCATGCCGGGGCCGAGGTGCGTGCCGATGACCGGGCCGAGCTGGCCGACGAACAGCGGCGGGACGCCCATGATCGCCTCGCCGCGGTCGACGAGCTCCCGGGCCTTGTCGGGCGTCTGGATGTGCTGGATGTACCAGCAGTCGGCGCCCGCGTCCTTCAGCTCCTGCAGGTAGCCGACCATCCGCTCGAACATCTTCCCGCTCGTGCGGACGCGCTCGACGGGCTGGATGTCGCCGTCGCAGGTGAGGATCGGCTTGATCTTCAGCGCGCCGCCGATCCACGCCTGGGCGCTGCCGATCCGCCCGCCGCGGCGCAGGTACTCGAGCGTGTCGATCGCGAACCAGACCTTGCCGGCGGCGAGGGCGTCACGGGCGTGCGCGAGGACGGCGTCGACGTCCTTGCCCGCCCGCGCGCCCGCCGCGGCGGCGAGCACGATCCCGCCGAGGCCGGCGCAGGCGCTGCGCGAGTCGAGCACCTCGACGCGGCGGCCCGGGTAGCGCTCCTGGATCTCGTCGCCCGCCTGCCGTGCGGCCTGGGACGTGCCGCTGAGCGCGGCGGACAGGTGCACGGAGACGATGTCGTCGCCCTGCTGGGCGATCGGCTCGTAGACGGCGAGGAAGTCGCCGACGGACGGCTGCGAGGTCGTCGGGACGCTCGTCTGGTCCTTCAGCCGCTCGTAGTAGCCGTCGAGGTCGGTGAGGTCGACCTCGCGGACGGTGGAGCCGCGGTCGTTGATGTAGAGGCTGACCTGCTGGACGCCGTGCGCGGCGAGGACTTCGGCGGGGCAGTAGTGGGTGGTGTCGGTGACGATCGCGACGGCCATGGGGCGACCCTACTCAGCCGCCCCGCCGGAGGCACGCCAGCGCAGGTGCTCGACGACCCGCTTGGAGTCGCAGATCGCGTCCCCGTCGATCACCGCGACCGGCACGTGCCGCTGCCCGGTGAGGGCGGCGACCTCGCCCCGGTCGTCCTTGCGCCAGGGGACGCGGACCTCGGTGACCTCCTCGCCGGCCCGGCGCAGCTCGCGCGCCACGCGCCCGCACGGGCACAGCCAGTCGGTCGGGGTGCGGCAGCGGTAGAGGGTCGCCATGGCGGCGATTATCGCGGCGCCGGCGTGCCGGCCGCGGCAGCGGCCCAGAGGTGCTGCGCCGCGGCGGCGCGGTACGGGCGCCAGCGCTCGGCGTGGGCGAGCAGGCCGCGCGCGTCCCCGGGCAGCCCCAGGGCCTGCGCGGTGCGGCACAGGACGAGGTCGGTGGCGGGGAAGGCGTCGCGGTCGCGCAGCGCGCGGAGGGCCACGTAGTCGGCGGTCCACGGGCCGACGCCGGGGATGGCGAGCAGCGCCGCGCGGGTGGCGTCGGGACGGGCGGGGTCCAGGCGCAGGGTGCCGTCGGCCAGCGCGGCGGCGAGCGCGACGACGGTGCGTCCCCGCGACCGCGGCATCGGCAGCGTCGCGGGGTCCAGCGCGGCGAGCGCCGACGGCGTCGGGAAGGCGTGGGTGAGCGCTCCCGGCGAGCCGGACCCGGCCCGCGGCGTGCCGTGCGCGACGGCGAGCCGACCGGCGAGCGTGCGCGCGGCGGCGAGCGAGACCTGCTGGCCGAGCACCGCGCGCACGGCGAGCTCCGCGGCGTCGACCGCGCCCGGCACGCGCAGCCCGGGGCGGGCGGCGAGCAGCGGCGCGAGCGCCGGGTCCGCCCGCAGGAGCGCGCCCGCCGCCGCGGGGTCCTCGTCGGCCGCGGTGAGCGCGAGGGCGGCGTCGACCGGCCCGGCGTGGTGCACGGCGCGGTCGCGGCCGAGCTCGAGCTCGAGCACGACGTCCGGGCCGAGCAGCCGCCGGTAGCGGCACCCGTCGACCTCCTCGACGCCGGGGACGGCGCGCGCCGCGAGCCAGGCCAGCAGCGCGTCGCCGTCGAACGGCGCCCGGACCGGGAGCGCCGTGCTCACGCGGCGAGCGCGCCCTCGAGCCGCAGCAGGTGCTCCTTGCGCGCGAGGCCACCGCCGTAGCCGACGAGGCGGCCGTCCGCGCCGACGACGCGGTGGCACGGGACGACGATCGACAGCGGGTTGCGGCCGTTGGCCAGGCCGACGGCGCGCGACGCGGTCGGCCGCCCGAGCCGCGCGGCGAGCGCGCCGTAGCTCGTCGTCCGTCCGTACGGGACGTCGGCGAGCGCGCGCCAGACCTGCCGCTGCCACGGGGTGCCCGCCAGGTCCAGCGGGACGTCGAAGTCCTGCAGCTCCCCGGCGAAGTACGCGTCGAGCTGTGCGCAGACCGCGGTGAACGCGGCCGCGTCGGTCGTCCAGGACGGGTCGGCGGGCGGGGCGTGGCGGTGCTGGCGGAAGTGCAGGCTGCGCAGGCCCGCCGCGCTCGCGACGAGCCGCAGCGGCCCCAGCGGGGAGTGGTGGACGGTGGTGACGAGGCGGCTCATGGTCGGACAACGGCGGGGCGGCCGCGGACGTGAGGTCGGCTCAGCGCGAGGGGTCGACGACGATCTTCCGCGCGGCGCCGCCGCCGGGCGCCTGCAGCGCGGCGGCGAGCTCCCCGAGCCCGATGGCGGGCAGCAGCAGCTCGCGCGGGTCGACCTGGCCGCGCGTGAGCAGCCACAGCGCCCGGTCGACCTCGAGGCGGTCGTGGTGGAACGCGCCGCGCACGTCGAGCTCCTCGTAGTGCAGCGGGCCGGTGGGCAGCGGCGCGGCGGTGCCCGACGGGCAGCCGCCGACGAGCACGACGCACCCGCCGGGGGCCGCGGCGCCGACGGCGTCGGCCCACGCCTGCGGGCGGCCGACGGCCTCGAAGACGAGGGCGTGCGCGCGGTCGAACCGCTCGACGGCGACCGCCCCGAGGCCGGTCGCCTGCGCGCGGCGCTCGGGGTGGCGGTCCACGAGCGTGACGCTGCGGCCCTCGAGGACGAGCAGCCGGGCGAGCATCAGGCCCATCGTGCCGCCGCCCAGCACCGCGCAGTCCTCGGCGTCGGTCCCGCGCGCGACGGCGTGGATGCAGGCGGCGAGCGGCTCGGCGACCGCGGCGACCGCGAAGTCGAGCCCCGGCGGCAGCGTGTGCAGCGCCGCCTCCGGGGCGGCGATCCGCTCGGCGAAGCCCCCGAGGATCCAGGTCATGTCGCGGCAGATCTGGGCGCGGCCGGCGAGGCATGGCGCGCAGCTCCCGCACGCCGCGGAGTCGCCGACGAGCACCGGGTCTCCGGTGTCCAGCCGCACGCCGGCCATCTCGTGCCCGAAGCGGGCCGGGTAGGGGCCGAGCACCCGGTGGCCGTGGCGGAGCATCTTCAGGTCGGTGCCGCACGCCGTGGCGGCCCGGACCTCGACGAGCACCTCGCCCCGGGGCTCGGGCACGTCCATGACCTCGAGCGTCCCGGGCGCGGTCAGGACCGCGGCGCGCATCAGGGGAGCACCAGGGCCTTCACCGCGCCACCGCCGCGCTGCAGCTCGAGCGCCTCGGCGGTCCGCTCCAGCGGCAGCCGGTGGGTGACGAGCGGCAGCGGGTCGACGGCGCCGGAGGCCAGCAGGGCGAGCGCCGCCCGCATGTCCGCGGGCCCGGCCGAGTAGCTGGCGTGGACCTCGACCTCGCCCATGTAGGTGGCGAACGCGTCGAGGTCCAGGCGCTCGCCCGGGGCGGGGGGCGCGTAGAGGCACAGCGCGCCGCCGGGAGCGACGGCGGCGGCCCCGTCGGCGATCGCGGCCCGGGCGGGGGTGCAGACGAGCGCGACGTCGACGAGCTCGTCGGCGTGCCGGGTGGCGCCCAGCGTGGTCGCGAGCTGCAGCCGCTCCGGGCGCGGCTCGCGGATCCAGACCGCCTCGACGGCGCGGGCGTGCGCCGCGGCGATCGCCAGCAGGCCGCTCGTGCCCGCGCCGACGACGAGCAGCGAGTCGCCGGCCCGCAGCCCGACGCGGTCGAGCGCGCGCAGCACGCAGGCCAGCGGCTCCACGAACGTCGCCCGCTCGACGTCGAGGTCGCCCAGCGGCAGCAGCTCGTCGACGAGGTCGGCGGGGACGCGGACCCGCTCGGCGAACCCGCCGGGGTCCAGCGCCGTCGTGCGGAAGCGGTCGCAGAGCGTCTCGTGCCCGCGCCGGCAGCGGCGGCACTCCCCGCACGGGGCATGGTGGTGGATGACGACGCGGTCGCCGGGCGCGACGGTGCGCACGCCCTCGCCGACCTGCTCGACCTCGCCGCACAGCTCGTGGCCCAGGACGACCGGCACCTTGCGCGCCACCCAGGCGGTGCTGACGTCCGAGCCGCAGACCCCGCAGGCGAGCACGCGGCAGACGACCTCGCCCGGGCCGGCGACCGGGTCGGGGCGCTCCTGCACGGTCACGTCGTGGGGGGTGGTGGAGAGCGCGACCCTCATGCGGAGGGCCCCAGCAGCGCGGCGACCGTGGCGCGGTCCACGGGGGAGGCGACGCCCGCCTCGGTGACGAGGGCGGTCACGAGCGCCGCGGGCGTGACGTCGAAGGCCGGGTTGCGGGCCGGGGTCCCCGGTGGGGTGATGGCGACGCCGCCCAGGTGCGTGACCTCCTCGGCGGCGCGCTCCTCGATGACGATGCCGGCGCCGTCGGGCAGCGCGGCGTCGATCGTCGTGGTCGGTCCGGCGACGAGGAACGGGATGCCCGCCGCGGCGGCGGCGAGCGCGTGCGCGTAGGTGCCGACCTTGTTGGCGGTGTCGCCGTTGGCGGCGACGCGGTCGCAGCCGACGATCACCGCGTCGACCTCGCCGCGCGCGATCAGGCCGGCGGCGGCGCCGTCGGCGAGGACCGCGTGGGGCAGGCCCAGGCGGCCGAGCTCCCAGGCGGTCAGGCGCGCGCCCTGGAGCAGCGGCCGGGTCTCGCAGGCGAGCACCTCGACGGGCCCGTGCCCGGCCAGCGCCGCGATCACCCCGAGCGCGCTGCCCGCGCCGCCGGTCGCGAGCGCGCCGGTGTTGCAGTGGGTGAGGATCCGGCGCGGCGTGCGCGGCAGCAGCTCGGCGAGGAGCGTGGCGCCCGCGGTGCAGAGCGCGGCGCTGGCGGCGTCCTCGAGGGCGTGGACGGCCTGCGCCTCGGCGCGGGCGGCGGCGGCCATGCGCGCGGGACCGGCGGCGAGCGCGGCGTCCCGCACGCGGTCCACCGCCCAGGCGAGGTTCACGGCGGTCGGGCGGGCGTGGCGCAGCCGCTCCCACGCGGACTCGAGCGTGCCGAGGTCCGGCCGGCCGGTCAGTGCGAGCGCCAGGCCGTACGCGCCCGCGATCCCGATGTTCGGTGCGCCCCGCACCGCGAGCCGCTCGATCGCGACCGCGACCGCCTCGGCGTCGCGGAGCGCCAGCCAACGCTCCTCATGGGGGAGCATCGTCTGGTCGAGGAGCAGCAGCTGCTCCCCGTCCCAGGACAGGGCACGGACGGGGGCCTCGGCGTGCGGCGGCATCGGCGTGATCCTACGCCTGCACCCGCGTCGCGCCGCCCGCGCAGGCAGTAGCGTGCGCGCCGTGCGCCGACCGATCCTGACCGCCGCCCTCCTGCTCGCCGCGGCGGTCCCCGCCCCGGCGCTCGCGCAGGGCGAGCCGACCATGCCGCTCGACCAGGTCCGCCAGGGGATGCTCTGCCAGGCCGCCTCCGTCGTGCGCGGCACGACGATCTCGACCTTCGACATCGAGGTCCTCGACGTCGTCAGCGGCGACCGCGCCGCGGAGTCCCCGCGGATCCTCTTCCGCGCCTCGGGCCCGGCGATCGACGCGACCGGCATCGGCCCGGGCTTCTCCGGCTCGCCGATCCGCTGCCCGGACGCGGCGGGCACGATGCGGATCATCGGCGCGATCTCCGAGGGGATCGGCGAGTACGGCGGCAAGGTCGCCCTCGCGACGCCGATCGAGCAGATCCTCGGGGAGCCCGTCGACCCGCCCGCCGCGGCCACGCGCAACGCGCCGCTGCTGCGCCGCGCCCGCTCGCTCGACGGCCCGCTGACGATCAGCGGCGTGCCCGCCCCGCTCGCCACCCGGCTGCGCGCGGCCGCCGCCCGCGCCAAGCGCCCGATCGTCGTGACCGAGGCGCTCGCGCCGCGCTCGGTGTTCGACTTCCCGGTGCAGCCGCTCGTCCCCGGGGCCGCGGTCGCGGTCGGCTACGCCACCGGCGCGGTCACCGTCGGCGCGGTCGGCACCGTCGCCTACGTGGACGGCGACCGCGTGTGGGCCTTCGGCCACCCGCTCGACGGCGTCGGCCGGCGCAACCTGCTGCTGCAGGACGCCTACGTCTACACGGTGATCAACAACCCGGTCGCGTCCGGCGACCTGTCGACCTACAAGCTCGCGGCGCCCGGTCACGCGGTCGGGACGCTCACCAACGACGCCAACAGCGCGGTCGTCGGCCGCGTCGGCGCGCTGCCCACCCGCTTCCCGCTGCGCGTCGTCGCCACCGACCGCGACACCGGCAAGGTCCGCACGCAGGAGACGGTCGTCGCCGACGAGTCGGCGCTCGGCCTCCCGACGGGCGGCTCGCCGCTCGCCCTCACCGCGGTCGCCGCGCTGGGCAACGCGGCCTTCGCGACGCTGAGCGGCGCGCCCGCCCGCCAGTCCGGGTCGCTGTGCCTGCGCGTCGAGGTCCGGGAGCTCCCGAAGCCGATGCGGTTCTGCAACACCTACGTGGGCGGCGGCCCGGGCCCGAACGCGGCGATGCTCGCCGACGTGACCAGCGCGGTCTCGCTGCTCGACTCGTTCGAGTTCGGCACGCTGACGATCACGAAGGTCGAGGCGAACCTGAAGCTCAGCCGCGCCTACCCGCAGGCGTTCATCCGCCGGGCGACCGCGCCGGCGTCCGTGCGACGCGGCGGCACGCTGCGCGTGCGGCTGTCGCTGCAGCGCTCGCGCGGGGCGGCGCTCACGCGCACGATCGCGGTGAAGGTCCCGCGCGGCATGCCGACCGGCACGCGCCGTCTGACGCTCACCGGCACCGACCCGGACGCGGGCGCCTCGCTCGGGGACGAGCTGACCGGCGTGCTCGACCTCTCCGACAGCGGCGAGGACACCGAGGAGCAGACGCCCAAGACGGTCGCGCAGCTCGCGACCGCGTTCGGGGCGTTCGGTCGCTACGACGGCATCACGACGAGCTTCCAGCCGCTGACCCAGGAGTCGAGCCCCGAGGACGACCTCGCGGCGCTGCTCGGGGAGGGGGGCGGGGCGAGCCTGCCGTCCGGGCCGGAGGGCGTGGCGCAGCGCCCGCGCGAGACGTTCCGGGATCCGGCGCTGCGGATCGGCGGCTCGGCCACCGTCCGCGTGCGGGTCCTCCCGTAGCCCGACGGCCGCGGGAGGACCGCAGGACCGCCTAGGACAGGCGGTTCTCGATGCCCAGCGGGGCCGGGCCGGCGTCGGCGGCCGGGGCCTCCGCCGGGGCGGCCGGCGCGTCGACGCCGAGGGTCTCGGCGAGCTCGCCGGACTCGTACATCTCGGTCACGATGTCGCAGCCGCCGACGAGCTCGCCGCCGACGAACAGCTGCGGGATGGTCGGCCAGTCGGACAGCGCCGACAGCTCCTGGCGGATGCGCGGGTCGGGCAGGATGTCGACCGCGGCGAACGGCGCGTTCAGCGCCTGGAGGGCGGCGACGGTCCGGGCCGAGAAGCCGCACGCGGGCGCGTCGGGCGTCCCCTTCATGAAGAGGATGACCTGGTTCTCGCGGATCGCCTCGGCGATCGCGTCGCGGATCGGGTTGTCGGACATGGTCACTCCGGGGGTCGGGTCTTGAGCGCCAGGGCGTGGATCGGCCCACCGACCTCGGCGCCGAAGACGTCGTAGACGAGGCGGTGCTGGGCGATGCGGCTGAGGCCCGCGAACTGCGGCGCGACGACCGTCGCGCGGAAGTGGTCCCCGCCACCGGTCCAGTCCTCGACCTCGGCGGTCGAGCCGGGAAGGGCGGCCTCGATGCGGGCCTTGAGCTCATCTGCACTGGGCATTTCTGCGTCCGAGCGTAGCGCAGGCCCGGCGTCGGCCCGCCCCGGGACGCCGGTGCGCGCGACCCCCTTCAGGAAGCCGGGAGGGGTCGCTATACTTCGTGAAGCGATGAGCACGACACAGGTCACCTACAACGCCAAGGGCATCACCTTCTCGGAGCTCGGTGCCACGAAGGTCAAGGACTTCCTCGAGCAGCAGCAGGCCGATCTCTCCGTCGCCGGGCTGCGCGTCGGCGTCAAGGGCGGCGGGTGCTCGGGCTTCCAGTACCAGCTCGCCTTCGACGAGCAGCGCGACGGCGACGTCGTGTTCGAGCACTCCGGTCTGCGGATCCTCGTCGACGGCCCGAGCCTCCCGTACGTGGACGGCTCGCAGATCGACTACGTCGAGGCGATGACCGGCGCGGGCTTCCAGGTCGTCAACCCGAACGTCGTGGCCGCGTGCGGCTGCGGGTCCTCGTTCCGCGTCGCGGACGAGGAGGAGGTCAGCGCGGTCTGAGCCGGTTCGCGGGGCGCCTGCGCGCCCTCGCGTCCTGCGCCCTCCTCGCGGGCATCCTCGCGAGCTGCGGGACCACCACGACGGTGGTGCAGCCGCGGCTCGCCCAGCCGACCCCGGAGCGCGTGCCGCAACGGCTCGAGCTCGGGCTCACCGAGTTCAACGCGCCGCTCGTGCGCCCGCCCGGAGACGGGGGAGACCCGGCGTTCACGCCGTTCCGGGAGCGGGCCGCGGCGCTGCGACCGAAGTACATCCGGATCGTCGTCGACTGGTACCGCGTCGGCGCCGCGCTCTCGGGCGACCCCGACCTCGCGATCCCGCAGAACGGCTGCGTGCGCGACATCGCGCCGTGCGAGCCGTTCGCCGGGCTGCGCGACCAGCTCCGCGCGGTCCGCGAGCAGCAGGACGCCGGAGGTGGCTGGGAGGCGGTGGTCGTCATCGCCTGGGTGCCGCCGTGGGCCGCGCTGCCCGCGTCGGGCTGCGAGCGTCCCGGCGCGAGCGAGCGCTCGCGGCCGATCACCGACGCGGGCATGGACGCGTACCGCCGGCTGATCCGCGCGGTCGCCGCGCTCGGCCGGCAGGAGGGCGTGCCGCTGCGCTGGTGGAGCCCGTACAACGAGCCCAACCACCCCTCGTTCGTCAGCCCGCAGCGCGACGCCTGCGACGCGGCCTCGCCGAGCCGCGCGCCCGCCGTGTACACCCGGTTCGTGCGCGCCGCGCAGGAGGAGCTCGCCCGCCTGGGGGGCGACCGGCGCCTCGTCCTCGGGGAGCTCGCCGGGTTCGCGGGGCCCTCGCCGCGCGGCACCGGGGTCGGGGAGTTCGTGTCCGCGCTCCCCGACGACGTCGCGTGCTCGGGGGCCGTCTGGGCCCAGCACCAGTACGTGCGGCCCGACGGGCGCCAGTTCGACGCGGTCGGCGAGCTCGAGCGCACGCTCGACGCCCGGCCGTGCACGACGGGCAGGCCGGTCTGGGTCACCGAGACCGGGGTCGGCGGCGTGCTCCCCGGCCGCCCGCGCGCGACCGACGACGCGACGCTGCGCGCGCAGTGCCGGGCGCAGTTCGACCAGCTGCTGCGCTGGGACGCCGACGACCGCGTCACCGCGGTCTTCCAGTACACCCTGCGCGACGACCCGATCTACCCGGTCGCGCTGTTCGACCCGGGCCTCACGCGCGCCTGGCCCGTCTACGACGCCTGGCGGGCGTGGGCGGACACGCCCGCGGGCGCGCCGCCGCCGCAACTCCCCCCGTCCTGCAGCTGACAACGTCGTCGCGCGGGGCTACCGTGCGCGCATGGCACTCCGAGATCTGGCCCATCCGTCGACGGCCGTGTCGATCGTCGCGCTCGTCCTTGCCGGCGGGGGCGTCGGCTACGCGGCCGCGACGATCACGAGCGCGGACATCAAGGACGGGACGATCCGCTCCCGCGACGTCCGCGACGGCTCGCTGACCACCGGCGACCTCTCGGCGGCGGCCCGCCGGGCGCTGACAGGGAAGGGGCCGACGGGCGCCGCGGGCCCGCAGGGGCCGACGGGCGTTCCCGGGGGGACGGGGCCGGCAGGGGCGCCGGGTCAGCGCGGCCCGACCGGGGACACCGGTCCGGCCGGGTCCGCGGTCGCCCTCGAGGCGAGGCGGACCGCGTCGGCGCCGCAGGGCACCGCCCCACTCGTGACGCTCCAGGGCGTCCCCGCCGGGCGGTGGGTCCTGCAGGCGCGGGCGACCGTCGTCACCGACGGCTCCCCGGCCGCCACGCGGACGGTGTCGTGCGTCCTGAAGACCGGGGAGACCGAGGTCGACCGGCAGAACCTGTTCGGGATCGCGTCCAGCTCCAGCGCCTCACCGACGGGCCAGGCGCTGGTGACGCTCGGCGCGCCGACCGACGTGACCTACGCCTGCGAGATCGAGAGCGGCGGCACGGTCGAGCACACGAGCCTGCTGGCGACGCAGGCCCAGACGGTCTCGACCACCGGCAGCTAGCCGGGGACGGCGAGCGTCAGCGCCTCGCCGTCGAGCGCGCTGACCGCCCGCTCGATCGTCGTGTTGATGCAGGTGAAGCTCGGCGTGTCCCGCTCGGTCCAGGCCGAGGACTCGGTCGTCCGCAGCCGCTGCACGAGGTCGAGGAACGCCCCGACGTCGTTCGTGTCGAACGCGACGACGAACTCCTGGTCGTCGAGGCCGAAGCAGTAGGTCGTGTGGTTGTCGACGTTCGGGAACTCCTTCCCGACGCGGATGTGCTCCTGCATGATCCGCCAGCGCTCCTGCGCGTCCAGCGCGTACCAGGCGCGCTGCTTCACGAACGGGTACACGAACAGGTACTTGCCGGTGAACGGGCGCGGCTTCTGGCGCTCCTCGTCGGAGTACTCCGACGTCTTGCGCATCCCGAGGTAGGAGTAGGGGGTGTCGCACCAGCGCATCAGGCCCGACTGCGCGAGCACGACGTGGAACTCGTGGATGCGGTCGAGGTTCTCGGCCTCCGCGACGAGCATCATGTCGGCGTCGCCGCGGGTGCCCACCGTCGAACACGCCTGCAGCAGGTGGTCCTGACCGAAGTCCTCGCAGGCGGCGAGGAATTCGCGCTTGTGCTCCGCGCGCTCCTCGGCGGGCAGCAGCCGCCAGGCGCGGTCCACCTTCAGGAACGTGTACTTGACGAAGTGCCGATCGGCCATCCTCCAAAAGTACTCCACCCGCGACCGGCCCTATAGTCACGGGCGATGTCCCGCCCCTGCCGCGCGCTGGGCGTCCTCGCCCTCCTGGTCGCGCTCGCGCTGGGGATGGCCGGAGCCGCCGCCGACCCCGCCGCCGCCCAGAAGCCACCGCGGGTCGTGCTGGCCTTCCTGCCGGTCTCGGAGAAGCCCCAGGAGGACCCGGCCGCGCCGCCCGTGTCGATCCTCGACCGGCTCGCCTCGCGGCCGGCGCTCGCGCTCGGCCTGCTGGGCGCCACGCAGGGCACCTACGTGCAGGAGCAGGCGTTCCTGGACATGACCCAGGGGACGCGGACCTCGACGTCGACCTACCGGCCGCGGACGCCGCCCGAGCTGGCCTTCTACCCGGAGGGTCGCGGGGGGCTCTTCCAGCGCTGGCTCGACACGCTCGACCGGGCGGAGACGGCGCCGGCCGAGATCCACCCGGGCCTGCTCGCCTCGCTCGTCCCCGGCGGCGCCACCTACGTCGGCGTGACCGGCCGCCGCCAGCTCGAGGCGATCGTCGCCGCGGACCGTGCGGGCCGCGTCGCGCGGGTGTCGATCGGCAACTCCCGCGACGTCGCCCAGCGGGCCCTGGCCGAGCTGGAGCGCAGCCGCTTCGTCGTCGTCGGCCTGCCGACCGGCCCGCCCGGCGGCATCGCGATGGACGTCCTCATCACCAACCACGAGCCCGGCGACCTGCTGCTCGTCGTGCAGACCCCGCCCGACTACCGCGCCCCGCAGCTGCTGCCCACCGGTGTCCTGGGTCTCGGCACCCCCGGCGGCATCACCTCGCAGACCACGCACCTGGACGGCATCGTCGCCGGCATCGACATCCTCCCGACGGTGCTCGGGCACCTGGGGATCCGCGTCCCCGACGACGTCAAGGGGCAGGACATCACGGTCGGCCGGAAGCTCAGCGCCGGCGAGCTGCAGCAGCTCAAGGAGCGCTTCCGCGTGCTCGGGGCGCGCCGCTTCCCGGCGCTGCAGCTGCTGCTGGTGGTGTGGCTGACGATCGTGCTCGTCGGCGGGGTGATCGCCGACCGGCGCGGCACCCGTGCGGCGCTGCGCATCGGGGCGCTCGGGTTCCTCTGGCTGCTCCCGGTCCTGCTGATCACGGCGTCGCTGACGCCCTCCAAGAGCAACGAGCTGGCGCTGATCGCGATCCTGAGCTTCGGCCTCGGGGCGCTGACCGACCTGCTGGTGAAGTGGCCGCGCGGCCCGATCGTCCCCGGGCTCGTCTGCACCGCCTTCTACACGGTCGACCTGTTCCGCGGGTCCGACCTCATCGTGCAGAGCCTGCTGGGACCCAACCCGCGGTTCGGGTCGCGCTACTACGGGATCGGCAACGAGCTCGAGTCGACGCTGCCGCTGGTCCTGTTCGTCGCGCTGGCGGCGCTGCTGATGGGCCGCGGTCGGTCGCGCACCACGGCGGCGGTGTTCGGCATCGCCGGGGTCCTCTACGCCGGGATCATCGGGGCGGGCCGGCTCGGCGCCGACGTCGGCGGGGTCATCACGATCGGCGTCGGGACCGCGGTCTGCGTCGTGCTGCTGCTCCCCGGGACGCTGACGAAGAAGCGGATCGCGCTCGTGCTCGGCGCCCCGGTCCTCGGCGTCCTCGGCCTGGCCGTCGTCGACCTCCTCACCGGCGGCAACGGGCACTTCACCCGGACCGTGCTGCGGGCGGACGGGGAGAGCGCGATCTGGGACATCGTGCAGCGCCGGTTCGAGCTCGCCGCCGGGGTCTTCGGCCGCGGTCTGATGCCGTTCGCCGCCGGGATCGCCGCGCTCGCCATCGCCTACGCGGTCCGGCACCGCGAGCGCCTCTACGCGCCGCTGGAGGGCGACGAGGTCTGGCGCGCCGGGCTGCTCGGCGGGCTCGGCGCCGCGATCGCCGGCGCGCTGTCGAACGACTCCGGGCCCGTCCTGCTGGTGCTCGGGGTGTTCGTGCTGGCGATCGCCACCGCGTACGTGCGCGGCGATCCGCGACTCGGGCAGCACGACCCGGGTCCGGGAGCCGACGGCGCGACCCGGTAGCATGCCGCGCGATGCGCATCGCGCTCGTGTCCCCCTACTCGTGGACGTATCCGGGGGGCGTGACCCGGCACATCGAGGCTCTGGCGGGGCAGTTCCTGTCGTCCGGGCACGATGTCCGCGTCCTCGCCCCCTACGACCCGTCCGATCGCCTCGCGGAGCGCCTGCACCGCGGGGCCGCACCCGAGCCGCGGGAGGCCCCCGACTACCTGATCCCGCTCGGGCGGACCGTCGGCTTCCCCGCCAACGGCGCGGTGTCGAACCTCGCGGTCACGCCGTACGCGGTGTCGACGATGCGGCGCGAGCTGACCGCCGGGAACTTCGACGTCATCCACGTCCACGAGCCCGTGGCCCCGTACGTCGGCTGGGACGTGCTCTCGCACACGTCGGCGCCGCTCGTGGGGACCTTCCACTGCTACTCGACCGCGCGGGCGACCAACGGCACGGCCGGCACCCTCCTCGGGGCGCGCTGGCGGCTCAACCGCCTGACCGAGCGGATCGCCGTGAGCGAGGCCGCCGCCTGGACCGGGCGCCGCTTCTACGGCGGCCGCTACCGCGTGATCCCCAACGGCGTCGACGTCCCCGCCGAGCCGCTCGCGCTCCACACGGGCCACGCCGACGACGGGCTCCACGTCGTGTTCGTCGGCCAGGCCGTCGAGCGCAAGGGCCTGCCGATCCTGCTGCGCGCCTTCGAGGCGCTGCGCGAGCACGTCCCCGCCCGCCTGACGATCGTCGGCGCCGGCCACGAGGACGTCGCCCCGATCCTCGACGACCTCCGCGGCGTCACCGCGCTCGGGAAGGTCGACGACGCGACGAAGATCGCGGTCCTGCGCAGCGCCGACGTGCTGGCCGCCCCGTCGCTGGGCGGCGAGAGCTTCGGCATGGTGCTCACCGAGGCGTTCGCGGCCGGCACCCCGGTCGTGGCGTCCGACATCGCCGGCTACCAGGACGTCGTCCGCCACGACGTCGACGGCCTGCTCGTGCCGCGCGGCGACGCGGTGGCGCTGGCCGCCGCCCTGCGTGAGCTCGCGCTCGACCCGGCCCGCCGCCGGGCGATGGGCGCCGCCGCGGCCGAGCACGCGCAGCGGTACTCCTGGTCGCGCGTCGCCACCGAGGTCCTGGAGACCTACGAGGACGCAATCGCCCGGCCGGAGCCCGTCACCCTCCCGCAGCGCGTCGGCGTGCGCGTCGGCGCGATCCCCGCCGACCTCGGTCCGCGCGTCCCCGCGCGCCGCCTCGCCTCGATGGAGCCCGCGCCGCCGCAGGGCGCGCCGCGTCGCGGCGCCGTGCTCGCGCGCCGCGCCGCGCTCGCCGTCGCCACCGTCGGCGGCGTCGGCCTCGCCGCGATGGCGCTGCAGCGGATCGGCGTCGAGCGCGTCAGCGCGTCGCTGCTGGACAGCTCGCCGACCTGGGTGCTCGTCGCGCTCGGGCTGATGTGCCTGTCCATGGTCGTGCGCGCGGTCAGCTGGACCGCGATCCTCCGTGCGGCGCTGCCGGACACCCCGGCGCGCTACGCCGACGCGATGCAGGGCACGTTCATCGGCGTGCTCATGTCCGCGACGCTGCCCGCCCGCCTGGGCGAGCCCGCGCGCGCGATGATCGTCGCGCGCCGCCTGGGCAGCGCCCGCGGCACGCTCCCCGCGGTCGTCGGCACGCTCGTCTCGCAGACGCTGCTGAACATCCTGGCGCTCGTGATCCTCGGGATCGTCATGTTCTCGTCGGTCGGCTACTTCCGCGGCAACCAGAGCGCGCTCGTGCTGTTCACGGTCGCCCCGCTGGTCGTGCTGCTCGTCGTGCTCGCGGCCCCTGCGCTGCTGCGGGGCGGCCTGCCGTCGCGGTCCAAGCGGATCGAGACGTTCCTGCTGAAGGCCCGCGGTGCGCTCGTGCAGGTTCGTGGTGGCCTGGCGGTGTTCCGCCGGCCGCGCGCGGCGGCGATCGCCACCAGCGCGCAGCTCACCGCCTGGGTGATCCAGTGGATCGCCTGCTACGTGCTGCTCGTCGCGTTCGGCCTCGACGGCGAGGCCGGGATCGGCGCGGCGGCCGCGGTGCTGTTCGCCGTCAACGTGACCGCCGTGCTGCCGGCCACGCCGTCGAACCTCGGCGTGTTCCAGGCCGCGTGCGTCGCGGTCCTCTCCGGCGCCTATGGCGTCAGCTACGCCGACGCGCTCGGCTACGGGCTCGTCCTGCAGGCCGTCGAGATCGCGACCGCGATCATCATGGGCGCTCCGGCGCTCGTGAAGGAAGGCGTCAGCTGGGGCGACGTCCGGATGCGCGCGATGCACGCCACCCCGGTGGAGCTGCCGCCGCTGCCGCACTACGCCCGCAAGGGCGAGACGCTCGAGTTCGAGGTCTGAGCGTGCGCCCGTCGGGCGGGCTCGCGGCGCTCGCGTTCGCGGGGGTGCTCGTGGCCGGCTGTGGCGGCGACACGGTCCGCGTGCTGGACGAGGCCGCGCTCGAGCGGGCGATCGCCGCGGACCTGGAACGGCAGACCGCGGAGCGCCCGGCGGTGCGGTGCCCGGAGGACCGTCCGGCCCGGGCGGGCACGACGTTCCGCTGCGGCCTGCGCCTCGACGACGACAGCGCGGCGGCGGTGCAGGTCACGGTGCTCGACGGCGACGGGGGATTCCGCTTCGCCCTGCAGCGCCCCGGGACGCCGACCGGCCCGACCGGCCCGACCGGCCCGACCGGCCCGACCGGCGCCGGGACCGCCGGATGACCGGGCGGCCGGACGCCTGGGTCTACCTCCTGCGCTGCGGGGACGGCAGCCTCTACTGCGGCTGGACCGTCGACCTCGACGCCCGGCTCGCCGTCCACGCCGCCGGTCGCGGCGCGAAGTACACCCGCAGCCGGCTGCCGGTCGAGCTCGTCTGGGCCGCGCCCCAGGAGGACCGCGCGGCCGCGATGCGCGAGGAACGTCGCATCAAGCGCCTGTCGCGAACGGAGAAGCTGGCACTGCTGGACTCGCCGAGCGGTCAGACGTCCAGAGCACCACATTGCGGGTCAAGTCGCGGTTCCGACGCGCCGATCGACCCCGCATGCGCCGCACCGTCAGGGGACTCCCAGCCATCATCGCCCTCTCGCTCTGCGCGTCCGGGCTGACCGCGGGCGCGGCCGACGCGTCACGCTGCGACCAGCGCGGCACCCGCGGCGTCGACCGCCTGATCGGCGGCTGGAACGCCGACTACCTCTGCGGCCTGGGCGGCAACGACCTGCTGCGCGGCTACACGCACAACGACATCCTCGACGGCGGCTCGGGCGACGATCGCCTCAGCGGCGGCTCCGGCAACGACCGGATGCTGGGAGGCCCCGGCGACGACACGGTCGGCAACGGCGCCGACTTCGCGGCCGAGCGCGGCGACGACCTCCTCGACGGCGGCGACGGCAACGACGTCCTCAACGCCGGCCAGGGCGACGACGTCGTCACCGGCGGGTCGGGCGACGACACGATCCGGATGGGCTTCGGGGACGACGTCAGCGCCCACGGTGGCCCGGGCATCGACCGCATCTACGGCGAGACCGGCAACGACGGCTCGAAGGTCGACGGCGGCGGCCTCTACGGGGGGGCGCAGGACGACTTCATCTCCGGTGGTGGCGGCGACGACCACCTCTACGGCGACGGCGACGACGGCGCCCCGGGCAACGACATCCTCCTCGGCGGCGGCGGCCAGGACGTGCTCGAGGGCGGACCGGGCGATGACCTCCTGATCGGCGGCAAGGGCGGCGACCTCGTCGACGGCGGCGAGGGCAACGACGTCCTCGTCGGCAACTCGGGCGCCGACGAGCTGATCGGCGGCCCGGGAGACGACCTGATCTGGGCGATGGACTTCAAGCCGAACTCCACCGAGCTCATCGTCCCGGGCGAGTTCTCCGCCCCCGGCGACAACCGCATCGACTGCGGCGACGGCAACGACATGGTGATCCTCGACGTGCAGGACACCGACGCCTCGGTGGCCAACTGCGAGTTCTCGATCGTGCTGCGCTCCGACCGCTCCTACTGCTCGCCGGTGGCGCGCTGGCTCGTCAGCGGCCCGAAGAAGGCGGGTGCCCTGTCGCTCGGCCAGTACCCGCCGAACAGCAACAAGGTCCTGCAGACGGCGTCGGCCTTCCCGGAGAAGCCCGCCCTGCCGATCGACGAGACCACGATGAAGAGCTGCGCGGACTACTCGCAGCGCTTCCTCATGGATCCGACGGAGGACGGCCGGCCCAACCTGCGCGGCACCGACGGCCCCGACGTCCTGTCGGCGCTGCTGCCGAACCTGGCCCGGGCGCTGCAGCCCGACGGCACCTTCCCGCCCGCCCCGAGCCCCGACGGCGCGACGATCTTCAACGCGGGCGACGGGGACGACACGATCACCGGCTCCGAGGGCGCCGACACCGTGCTCGGCGGTCCCGGCGACGACACGATCCGCGCCGGCGGCGGCGACGACGGCTCGCTGGAGGGCGAGGCGGGCAACGACGAGATCTACGGCGGCGAGGGTGATGACCTCTTGTTCGGCAGGACGGGCGACGACCTGCTGTTCGGCGAGGGCGGGGACGACTACCTCGAGGGCGGACGCGGCGACGACGGCCTCTCCGGCGGGGCCGGCGACGACTCGCTGTTCGCGGGCTTCGGCAAGGACCGCCTGAAGGGCGGGACCGGCAACGACCGCCTGTTCAGCTACGACGGCGAGCGCGACATCGTCGACTGCGGCCCGGGCGACGACGTCGCCGAGGTCGACAAGCGCGACGTGGTCCGGGGCTGCGAGACGCTGATCACGCCGACCTCCAAGGCGCAGGCCAGCAAGAAGCGCAAGAAGGCCGCCCGCCGCCGCTAGGCGCCCGGGGGGACGCGGGCGGTCCGGACGGACGGACGGGAGCACGCGCCGTCCGCCGACCCGGACGACGCTCAGGCCCGCAGCGACTCCTTGCCGCCGACGACGACGCGGCGCAGCTCGCCGGTCTCCTCGTCGGGGGCGTAGGCGCCCATCTCGCGCAGGGGCGGCGAGTAGGCGTGGATGGTGACGGCGGGCCCGTCCCCGGCATGCCGGACGCGGTGGATCGCGCGCGACGGCACGGTGACCGTGTCGCCGGGCCGGTAGGTCGTGCCGACCGCGCCCTGCAGCGACAGGCGCTCCTCGCGGACCGCGCCCTCCACGACGGTGATCGCGGCGGCCGCGTCGTCGTGGTCGTGGAAGCCGGTGTCGTGGCCGGGCAGCCAGCAGATGAGCCAGACCTCGACGCTGTCGTCGCGGCGCAACTCGATGCAGACCCGGTCGGCGCCCGGCTCGTGCCGGACGCGGTCGCGCCACCCGTCCGGGGCGGCGGCGAGCTCGTCGACCAGCTGCTGCAGCTCGGCGGGGGAGAGGGCGGTCAGCGCGCTCATGCCGCCACCCAGGCGGTCCCGAGGAGCCGGTCGGCGTTGTCGCCGCGGGCGAGCAGCAGCGCATCGGTGCCCAGGCCGCTCCAGGGGTCGGTGTCGGCCTGCACGACCGGCGCGTCGGTGCCGTGGACGAGCTGCCCGGTGCCGACGGCGCAGGCGATCTGCCGCAGCGCGCGCGGACCGTAGGAGGACGGCTCGTAGAAGCTCAGCGGATCGGTCGCGCCGACCGCGAGGCCGCCACGCGCGGCGTGCCGCTCGGCGTGCAGCGGGGCGAGACCGGCGAGGAACGACCAGACGACGCGCAGCCGCGGCAGCGCGGGGCGCCCGAACGCGGCGAACGCGTGCCAGGCGTCGTGGACGTCGTGGACGTAGCGGGTCGTCGGCAACCACCAGGCGGCCTGCACGGTCGCCGCGGGGTGCCCGCGCCAGGGCGCCGGCCCGGGGTGCACGAACAGGGGGGCCAGCCGCGACTCGAGGCGCTCCAGCAGCGGCAGGACGCGCTCGACGCCGACGGGGTCGGCGAGCGCGGAGGCGGGCAGGCAGACGCCGACCGCGCCGGCGTCGAGGACGTGGTCGACCTCGGCCGGGTCGGGCTGGTCGAGGCTGACGGCACCCCAGCCACCGAGCTCGTCGGGCAGCGCGGCGATCGCGTCGGTCCAGGCGTCCAGGAGCGGCCGCGCCTGTGACGCGGGGAGCGACTCGATGCCCCAGACGCTCGACAGCGCCACGAGCGCGCGGCGCAGCCCGGCATCGCGGACGGCCTGGGCACGGTCCTCGGGCTCGCCGCTGTGCGGGGGCAGCAGGAAGTCGTGCTCGCCCGGGATCGAGACGCGCCAGACGCCGTGGTCCCACCGAGCGCACGGCGGCGTCGTGCGGGCGGCGAGCAGCTCGAGCAGGGGCTCGGGCCAGAGGTGCTGGTGGACGTCGATCCCGGACATGGGACCTAATCTACACAAACATGATTGGAATTGCAGGATTAGGCGCTCCTGTGGGCGCGGGTGGGGTCGGGTCCGCCGCGGCGGACCGGACTCCGGGTCCGACCTCAGGCGCTGGCGGGCGCCTGCTCCTCCTCGACCGCGCCCTCGCGCGGGTCGTCCTCCGGCAGCGCGACGGCGTCCGAGAACAGCGAGGGATCGCGGGGCGAGCCCTTGATCACGTCGTCGGGCGAGCCGTCCGGCAGGAAGCGGCCGTTGCGCATGCCGTAGTAGATCGCCTGCGGGTGGTGCAGCACCATCGCGAGCGTCGACTGCTCCGGGATCGGCGCGTGCCCGTCGGAGATCGACATCCCGACCTGCGACAGCGTCAGCAGCTCGTCGACCTTGTCGTGGTCGCTCTGGTCCGGGATCGCGGGGTAGCCCCAGGAGAGGCGGCGGCCCTGCGTGGCCGGGATGCCCAGCCAGTTGCGGACCTTCCAGTGCAGCCACTCCGACAGGCCCTCGGCCGTCTGGACCCCGAGGCCGTGGACGAACAGCTGCTCGGCGAACTCGCCGTCCGCCTCGAGCTTCGCCATCAGCTCGGTGACCTCGTCGCCGACCGTCAGCGCCTGCACGGCGATCACGTCGAGCTCGCCGCTCTCCTTGGACCGGAAGAAGTCCGCGGTGCAGAGCCGGTCGCCCTTGGGCTGGCGCGGCGTGACGAAGCGGGTCAGCTCCGTCTCGCGGTCCTGCGGGTCGAGCACGACGATGTCGTTGCCCTCCGCGTAGCAGGGGAAGAAGCCCAGCAGCGCCCGCGGGTGCAGGTAGTCCTGCTCACGCCACATGCGCTCGAGCTTCGGGCGGAAGCCCTCCTCCTCGCCGTCGCCGTTGAGGAGCTTCTCCCACGCCTCGCCCTTGATGCCGCGCCCGCCCCAGTGGAGCTTGAACAGCACGTGGGTGTCGAGGTGGGCGTAGAGCTCGTCCATGTCGACCGGGATCTCCTGCACGCCCCAGAACGGGGGCTCGGGGACCGGGTTGTCCTGCGCGACGGGGGAGCGCACGGAGCTGTCGGAGTAGTCGAGGTCCTCGTCCGGGTCCTCGCCCTTCTCGCGGAACGCGATCGCCTCGGTCCGGAGCTTCTCGCGCAGCGCGCGACGCGGCTCCTCCTCGACGAGCTGGTCCATCACGGCGAGGCCCTCGAAGGCGTCCTTGCAGTAGTAGAGGCCGGGCTCGTACTGCTCGGAGGACTCCTTGCCGCCCGGATGCAGGGCGCGGAAGCTGAACGCGCGGTTGATCGCCGCGCCACCGATGAGCACGGGGTACTCCAGGCCCTTGGCCTGCAGCTCCTGGACGACCAGCGGCATCTGCTTGGAGGTCGACACCAGCAGCGCCGACAGGCCGATCGCGGTCGCGTCGTGCTCGACGGCCGCGTCGATGATCGTGCCGACCGGCACCTGCTTGCCGAGGTCGACGACCGTGTAGCCGTTGTTCGTGAGGATCGTGTTCACGAGCGACTTGCCGATGTCGTGGACGTCGCCGAAGACGGTCGCCAGGACGACGGTGCCCTTCGTGTAGCCCTCGATGCGGTCGAGGTAGTTCTCGAGCTGCGCGACGGCGCGCTTCATGACCTCGGCGGACTGCAGGACGAACGGCAGGATCAACTCGCCGGCGCCGAACTTGTCGCCGACCTCCTTCATCGCCGGCAGCAGCACGTCGTTGAGCGTCGGCACGGCGCCGATCTGCTCGACCGACTTGTCGATCTGCGCCTCGACGCCGTCGCGCTTGCGCCGCAGGATGTGCCAGTGCAGCGCCTCCTGCGGGGTCATGTCCGCGGTCGGGTCGGCGGCGCCGCCGGCCTCCTCGGACTCGCCCTTGGACTCGAAGTGGTTGATCAGCCGCTCGAGCGCGTCGTCGCGGCGGTTGTAGATCAGGTCGTCGGCGAGCTCGCGCTCCTCCTGCGGGATCTCGCCGTACGGCGTGATGTGGTTCGGGTTGACCATCGCGAGGTCGAGCCCGGCCTCCACGCAGTGGTGCAGGAACACCGAGTTGATGACCGCGCGCGCGGCCGGCCCGACGCCGAAGGAGACGTTGGAGACGCCGAGCGAGGTCTTCACGCCGGGCAGCGCGGCCTTGACGTCGCGGATGCCGTTGATCGTCTCGATCGCCGACGGCTTCCACTCCTCGTCACCGGTGGTCAGCGTGAACGTGAGGACGTCGAAGATCAGCAGCTCGGGGTCGAGCCCGTGGTCGTCGACGCAGATCTCGTAGATCTTCTTGGCGATCTCGACCTTCCGCTCGGCGGTCTTGGCCATGCCGACCTCGTCGATCGTCAGCGCGATCACGGCGGCGCCGTGCTGGATCGCGAGCGGCACGACGACGTCGGCCTTGTCGCGGCCGGCCTCGAGGTTGATCGAGTTGACGATCGCGCGGCCCGGCGTCTGCTCGAGCGCGAGCTTGATGACCTCCGGCTCGGTGGAGTCGATCTGCACCGGTGCGGGCTGGGTCAGCGAGACGCGCTTGACGACCTCGCGCATCTGCTCGTCCTCGTCGGTGCGCTCGGTCAGCGCGACGCAGAGGTCGAGCACGTGGGCGCCGCCCTCGACCTGGTCCTCGGCGACGCGGACGAGGCCGTCGTAGTCGTCGTTGAGGAGCATCTCCTTCGCCGCGCGCGAGCCCTGCGAGTTGACGCGCTCGCCGACGAGCGTCGGCGCGGGCTCCTGCACGAGCGGGGTGGAGGTGATCATCGACGACACGCGCGGCGGGCCCGGCGCCGGCCGGCTGAAGTCGGTGCGCTCGACGCTCTTGGCTGCCTGCGCGATCGCCGTGATGTGCGCGGGCGTGGTGCCGCAGCAGCCGCCGACGACCGACACGCCGTACTGCTCGATGAAGTCCTTCAGCGTGTCCGCGAGCGGCTGCGGCTCCTCGGGGAAGATCGTCTCGCCGTCGGGGCCCTGGAACGGGATGCCGGCGTTGGGGATGCAGTGGATCGGGACCGTGCAGTGCTCGCCGAGGTAGCGGACCGCGTCGCGCATGTCCTCGGGGCCGGAGGAGCAGTTGAGGCCGATGACGTCGACCTTCAGCGCCTCGAGCGTCGTGAGCATCGAGGCGATGTCCGTGCCCAGGAGCATCGTGCCGCCGTTGGGCAGGACGAACGCGGAAACCTGGATCGGCACGGTGCGGCCGACCTTCGCCATCGCGGCGCGGGCGCCGAAGACGGCGGCCTTGGTCTCGAGGATGTCCTGCTGGGTCTCGATGATGAAGAGGTCGACGCCGCCCAGCAGCAGGCCCTCGCACTGCTCGGCGAAGACGTCGACGAGCTTCTGGAAGCTGATGTTGCCGAGCGTCGGGTCGTCGGAGGCGGGGAGGAAGCCGGTCGGGCCGACCGACCCGGCGACGAAGCGGTCCTCGCCGACCGCCTTGCGGGCGATCTCGGCGGCGCGCTGGTTGATCTCGAGCGTGTGGTCCTCCAGGCCCCACTCCTCGAGCTTCAGCCGGCTGGCCTGGAAGGTGTCGGTCTCGACGGCCTCGGCGCCGGCCTCGACCATCGAGCGGTGGACCTGCTCGATGACGTCGGGGCGGTTGAGGACGAGCGCCTCGTGCGCGCGTCCGGGCAGCTTGTAGTCGTCCTCGAGGGAGAGGTCCATCTCCTCCAGCAGGGCGCCCATGCTGCCGTCGAAGACGACGACCCGGGACTTGGCGGCGGCGAGGAAGTCACGCATTGCCCCCGACTCTAGCACCGAGCGCCCCAACCTTGACACGATCGCGTCAAGGTTCGCGGGGGTCTCACATCGGTCCCCGATCGCTCCGACGGGCTGGCGTTCCGCCGCTCGGTCGTGTCTGATCGTCGCGTCCGCAGCACCCATCGTCCGGAGGAGCCATGCGCACCACCCTCAGCAGGAGCGCGCTCGCCGCGCTCGCCCTCAGCCTCGGACTGCCCGCGCTCGCGCACGGAGCGGTCACCGCCACCACGATCACCTCGCCCACCGGCGACGTCCGCGCCCTGACGCTGGCGGGCACCCCGGCGAGCTTCCAGCGCGCCGTCACCGGCACCGCGACCGCCGCCGACGGCGACAAGGTCGACGTCCGCTGCTACGGCAGCGACACCAACGAGCTGCTGGCCGCCGATCTGGTCGTCGCCGGTGGCGCCTTCTCCGGCACGCTCGACCTCACGCCGATCGACGACGACGGCTTCCCCTGCACCGCGCGGGCCGTCCCCGACGGCGACGCCTCGCCGGGCGACATCGGCCGCTTCGCCGGACCGCGGATGTTCATCAGCCACTTCGCCGCCCCGGCGCAGGCCGGCATGGCCACGCCGGTCAACGGCGGTGGCACCGCCTTCATCGACACCTACGGCGCCTACGCCGGACCGCGCGGCACCGGGTTCTCCTACGAGCCCGACGACGACGCGCTCTACGAGCTCAGCCCCGTCAACCCGACGACGCTCTTCGCGACCTACGAGTTCGGCGGCTACTACCCGTTCGACACCGCCGCCGACATCGACGACCGCAACGCCGCGAACACGGGCAGCGCGCTGACCGTCGACGGCCACAACGGCTACCTCGCACCGAACATCCCGATCCTCAACTACGACGGGATGGCGGGCTCCGAGCTGCCCACCGGCGTCGCGTCGATCACCGCCAACGCCTCGCTGGACGCGGCCGGCACCCTCACGATGACCGAGAGCTACCCGGTCTACCGCTGCGCCGACGCCGGCGGCACCCCGAACGACACGCACCCCGTCACCACGGCCTCGTGCCCGCGCACGGTGAGCGCCGGCGTGCGGCTGGACCGCGTCAAGCGGTTCACCAACGACGGCGCCTCGGTCGTCCTGGCCGACACGTTCGTCAGCACCGACGGGGCGGCACACGACGTCGGCCTCGAGGTCGACGAGGACAACTCGGTCTCCGACTACGTCGAGACCAAGGCGCCCGGCGATCTCGCCTTCACGATCCGCGGCTTCGGTGACGTCCTCACCTACACCTCCGCCCCCGCCACGCTGCTCACCCGGGACAGCCAGTACCCGGAGAGCTCCTACGTCGGCGCGGGCGCGCGGACGGCGCTCGAGCAGCCCGTGCGCACGACCTGGGAGGACGACGACGAGTCGTTCACGCTCCAGCGGATCGCGGTCCCGGCGGGCGCCTCGGCGACGAGGACCACCGTCTACGCGGTGAGCCTCAGCAGCACGGCCGCCGAGAGCGGCGCCAACGCGCTGGAGGACCAGCAGGGCGCTCCGACCATCGCGATCGCGTCGCCCGCCGCGGGCAGCACGACGACGAGCAACGTCGCGATCGTGGCGGGCACGGCCCGCGACAACAAGGCGGTCGCGTCGGTGAAGGTCAACGGCCAGTCGGTCCCGGTCGCCTCCGACGGCTCCTGGGTCGCGCCGATCGCGCTCCAGCCGGGTGCCAACGCCATCGCGGCGGTCGTCGCCGACGGGGCGGGCAACACCAACCAGGCGGTCAGCAGCATCACCTACACCCCGCCGGCGACCCCGCAGCAGGTGCAGGCCGCCTCGGTCAAGACCTGCCGCATCCCGGCGATCACCCGCGGCTCGACCGTCACCTCGGCGAGCACGAAGCTCAAGAAGGCGGGCTGCAAGGTCGCCACGAAGCGCCGTTCGATCACGTCGAAGACGAAGAAGGGCCGGGTGCTGTCGACCTCGCCCGCGGCCGGCACGACGATCCTGGCCGACAACCCGGTGACGCTCACGACGAGCAAGGGCCGCGCGGCGAAGCGCACGAAGCGCTGAGCGTCCGGCCGTTCAGGTGATCCGCAGCGCCCGCCGCGACGGCGGGCGCTGCACCACGCCCTTGTCGTCGATGGCGCGGGCGAACACGACGTAGCGACCGGGCGGCAGCGGACGGCGCAGCCGCAGCACCCACGAGCGGGTGCCCGAGGCCGCCAGGTACGCCCGGGGCGCGCGGCACGACTCGCGTCGCCGGGAGAACGTGCCCCGCGCCCGCATCGCCGAGCAGGCGTCGCCCCGGCGGCGCAGGACGGCGACCTGCACCTTCTCCACGCGCCGGTCGTCGCCCGCGGTGCCCGCGATGCCCCGGATCGTCGTGGCCGTCGCGGTGGTGGGGAGCTTCAGCACCGCGACGGGGGCGGCGTTGGACCGTCGCGGAGGCTCGGCGTCGGGGGCGGCCGGGGTGAACGTGACCTCGGCCTCGAGCTGCCCGAAGCCGCCGACGACGTCGACACGGACGAGGTGGAAGCCCGTCGCGAGCTGGGCGGTGACCGTCTCGCGGGCGCCGTCGCGGTCGGCGGAGGTCACGAGCCGTCGCGGGCGCCCGGTCGCATCCGCGGTGAAGAGGTCCAGCGCGACGTCGACCTCGGTCGTCCCGGCCGAGCGGGTCGAGACCGTGAGGGTCCCGGCCCCGCGCACGTCCAGGAGCGTGTCGTCGCACTCCCGCAGGGCGACCGTGCACTGCGGCGAGGGCATCCGTCCGTCGGAGAACGACGCCACGCCGGTCCCGGACGTCGTGAACCGCTCGGCGGTGGGGCCGTCGAGCGTGAGCGTGCGGGCGGGTTCGGCATGGGCCGTCGCGGACAGCAGCAGGACCAGGACGACGGCGCCCGCGCAGGGGAGGAGAGGGCGCGGCATCCGCCGACACGGTAGCGCGTGGATGGCACCGAGCCGCTCACCTGGACGGATTGTGAGGAATACCTGAGACGACCGTCGCAACTGATCGGGAGCGGGCATCCCCGCAGCACGGATCACCCGAACCGCATGGAGGGATTGCATGTCTCGCATCACCACGGCGACGCGCCGCCGCGCGTTGCCGGCCGCCGCGCTCGTCGCCGGCGGCCTGGGGGCGCTCACCGCGCCCGTCGTCGCCCACGGCGCCGCCGAGCCCCGGCGCGTCCCCGGCGCGGGCTTCGGTCTGGCCGTCACCACCGAGGGCCCCGACCTCGTCGGCGCCGCGATCGACGCCCCGGACCTGCGCCGCGTGCGCTACTGCTTCGACCAGCCGCTGAACGGCAGCCCGGCCGCCGGCGACTTCCTCGTCCAGACCTACGACGCCCTGCGCTTCATGCGCGGCACGAGCGCCACGGTCGACCCGGCCAACCAGGCGTGCGCGCTCGTGACCTTCGCGGCCACCGCCAACCTCGCCGAGGGCACCGTGGCCCAGGTGCAGGCGACGGCCGTCCGCGACGCCGCCAACCGCACGAACCCGCCGGCGAGCGAGCCGCTCGGCGGCTCGTCGGCCAAGCCCGTCGCCGGTGCCACCACCGCCCCGGACCTCACCGCCGCGGACGCGTCGGACACCGCGGCCGGGACCGGCGCGGACGGGCCCGACAACGGCAACGCCCCGGACGCCTACAGCGGCGGCACGATCCTCTTCACCTTCGACGAGGACCTCGCGCCCGGCAGCATCACCGCCGGGCGCTTCGTCTTCTTCGACGACGCGGGCACCGCCCGTCCCGGCGCGGTCATCAAGACCCGGCCCGGCGACCAGATCGGCCGCAACCAGGTGCGGATCGGCTTCAACAGCCCGGTCTCGTCCGCGACGCGGATCGTCGCGCGCGCGTCCGCCGCGACCGACCAGCCGCAGTCCGGCGCGTTCGGCGGCGCGTCGCTCGCCACCCCGTCGAGCCTCGGCGCGATCGCCACCGCGAGCGCCTCGGCCTCCCCGGTCGTGACCGCGGTCAGCGGCGGCCCGAAGTCGTTCACCGTGACCTACGACCGGGCGGTCAAGAACGCGGCCGCCGCGAAGTTCGCCGCGGTCATCGACGACGGCCGCACGTTCACCGCCAGCGGCGCGGCGGTCAACACCGACGGCCGCTCGGTCACGGTGACGATGCCCGACGCGATCGGCGACGAGGCGGCCGCGGTCGTCCGCTTCGTCGACGAGGGCGGCGCGGTCGCGGCCAACGACTCGACCGGTCGCGGCTCGGAGGCCGGGCAGACGGTCATCGGCACCGCGAACAACCAGCCCGGCCTGACCAACGGTCCCGACCTGCTGGCGGTCGCGCGCAACCCGACCACCAACCAGGTCGTGTTCCGCTTCGACGAGCCGGTGAAGACCGCGACGGCCTCGCGCTTCTCCGGGATCACGGGCGCGGGCACGTCGCTGACGCCCAGCGGCGCGGCGAGCGTCGAGGGCCCGGTCGTCACCGTCGGCTTCGGCCAGGAGATCGCGACGAGCGTGGGCGCCGGCGGCGTGCTGGGTGCCGCGGTCGACTCGCAGGGCCACCCGAGCCCGTTCACCTCGGTGTCCTACGCGGTGGCCGCGGCGCCGCCCGCGGGCACGACGCCGCCCGCGAGCTCGACCCGCGAGCGGGTGCGCACCGGCTTCGCGTCGTTCAAGCGCAGCCCCTCGCGGCGCGCCTGGGTGTCCGGCCGCCTGTCGGCGAGCGCTCGCACCTGCAAGGTCAACCGGCGCGTCGTCCTGCGCCGGGTCGGCAAGGGGACGACCCGCTACGGCTCGGCCACGACCCGCAGTGACGGGACCTTCACGTTCAAGCGCTCGACGCGGCTCTCCGGTCGCCTCTACGCGGTCGTGACGGCCAAGACGACCAGCACGACGATCTGCGGCTCGCGGACCTCGAAGACGATCCGCTAGCCCCGCCGGTCCGGCAGCATCGACGGCCCCGCCCGGTGCGGGGTCGTCGTGCGTCGGGGGCTCGCTCAGAGGCGGACGAGGCGCGCCGCGGCGAACGCCTCGAGCGCGCGGCCGGCCGGCCCGTCGAGCAGGTCCTGCGCGACCGCGTCGAGCGTCGCGAGCGCGGCGGGGGAGGCGTCGTCGAGCGCGACGTCCCGCGGGAGGTCGAGCTGCAGGCGCAGCTGCCGCTCTCCCAGCAGGTGCTCGAGCTGGTACTCCACGGTGTCGGCGACCCCGTCGAAGACGATGTCGATCACCGGCCGGATCCAGCGCGCGAGACCCCAGCCGCGGGCGTCCTCGTGCCGGATCGGGCGCTGCGCGGAGCCGGTGCCGAGCGACAGCACGACGTGCGGCTCCCCGGGCGCCAGCCGCTCGGCCTCCGCGTAGGCGCAGAGCGCCGGGTTCGTGGCGAAGACGCCGCCGTCGACGAGCGAGCGGGCGGGGCCGCCGTCGGGTGAGCGCCACGCCAGCGGCTCGAAGTAGGTCGGTGCCGCGGCGGTCGCCCGGGCCACGTCGGTGAGCCGCGCCTCGCGGCCCTCCTCCGCGGTGCGCCAGCTCTTGAACAGGAACGGCTCGCGGGCCTCGAGGTCGTAGGTCGTGACGAGCAGCCGCGGCCGCGCCTGCGAGAGCAGCGCCCCGCCCCCGAGGTAGCGCTCCAGCGCATCCTCGAGGCCGGCGGCGTCGTGCCGTTCGTCGATCAGGCCGTCCAGCGAGCCCAGCCGCCGTCCGAGCGAACGCCGGAAGATCCGGGGTCCCTCGGTCAGGTAGAGCTCCGGCAGCACGGCGGCCGCGTGCCGCGGACCGCCGTCCGCCGCGCGCGCGGTGAGCGCGCAGGCGAGGATCCCACCGGTCGAGGTGCCGGCGACGAGGTCGAACAGGTCCGCGACCGGCCGCCCGGTCACGGCCTCCAGGCGGGCGAGGGCGCGGGCGGGGACGAGGCCCCGGATGCCGCCGCCGTCGATCGCCAGGATCCGCACCCGGCGACCGTACCCGCGCGCGCGACGATCGCCAACCGCTCGCGTAAGGTTTCGCCCGCACACCGGTTGAGGGGACGTGAAGACGATCATGTTGGGGACCACCGTCCGCCGCGCCGCGCGCGTGGCGTCCATCGCCGTGGGCTGCGCGCTGGGCGCGGCCCCGGCCGCGCACGCCGGGCTGTCGACCTGGTCGAGCCTGCCCGGCTCGGAGGGCCGCTGGGTGCGGGAGTACGCGACCGGCTCGCCCGCGAGCACGATCTACGCGGCGCTGGAGGGCGGCGCGGGCGTCCTGCGCTCGACGAACTCCGGCATCAGCTGGAGCTCGTTCGAGGCGGGCCTGCCGGGCGGTGACGCGCGCAACGTCCGGGCCGTCGTCGCGTCGGGCTCCGACGTCCTGATCGGCACCGGGGTCGGGGTGTTCCGCTCCCAGTCGGGCGGGGCCTGGCAGCCGCTGGGCCAGGGGGAGGAGTCCGACCCGAAGACCCTGAACCGCTCGGTCCAGGCGCTGCTGAACGCGGGCGGCACGCTGCTGGCGGGGACGTTCGCGGGCGGCGTCTTCCGCTCGACGGACGGGGGCGCGACCTGGATCCGTCCGGCGGCGGGCAACGGCATGCCGGCGGGCGAGACCGTCTGGTCGCTCACGTCGTTCGGCCCGCTGGTGCTCGCGGCGACCTCCAGCGGCGTGTACCGCTCCTCGGACTCGGGTGCCTCGTGGTCGCCGGCGAGCGACGGCCTGCCGTTCTCGCCAATCCTGCGGGTCTTCGGCGACGACGCGAACCCGAACATCTACTACGCGGGAACCGCCGGCTCGGGCATGTACCGCACGATCAACGCGGGCGTGACGTGGCAGCCGGTGAACGAGGGCCTCGGCCCGTCGACGATCCGGGACTTCACGACGGTGTTCAACCCGGGCAAGAACGAGACGCGGTTCTACGCGGCGACCCCGGACGGCGCCTGGGCGGGCCGGACCGAGAGCGGCCCGCTGCCGGGCAAGGTCCGCTGGAGGAAGGTCACGCAGACGGGCCTGGGGGCGAACACGATCTTCTGGGGTCTGTCGAACTTCCTCAGCACGCCGGGGACGCTGCTGGCGGGCACGCAGTCCAACGGCGCGTACAGCCTGACGTTCCAGCCCCCGGTGAACGTGACGACGCCGCCCGCCCCGACCGGGACCCTGCAGGTCGGCAAGACCCTGACCGCGAGCCCCGGCGCGTGGTCGGGGACGCCGACGATCGACTTCACCTACCGCTGGAAGCGGTGCACGGCGGCGGGCGACACGGCCACGTGCTCCTTCATCGCCGGGGCGGAGGAGGCCGCCTACGTGCTGGTGGCCGCCGACCAGGGCCGGTTCCTGCGGGTCGAGGTGACGGCGACCAACGACTTCCCGACCTTCGACCTCGTCCGCGAGCTGTCGGCGGCCACCGCGGTCGTGGCGGCGAACCCGGGGACGCTGCCGGGCGCCAACCAGCAGTCCGCCCCCACGATCACCGGCCCCCAGTTCCCGGCGCCCGGTGACACGCTCACCGCCACGGGTGCCGCCTTCAACCCGGCGGCGAGCAGCGGCGTCTCGTACCGCTGGGAGCGCTGCCCGGATACGAGCGGGACCGGCTGCGTCGAGCGCACCGGCGTCACGGGCGCCGCCTACGTCCTCACCGAGGACGACGTCGAGCAGCGACTGCGCGTCACCGCGATCGGCGCGAACTCGGCGGGCTCGGCGGCGACCCAGCCGTCGGGGTTCTCCAACGAGATCTTCCCCCGGCAGGCGCAGAACCTCGAGCTGCCCGTCGTCCTCGGCCAGCCGGTGACGGGGGAGACCCTCGTCGGCGCGGTCGGCACCTGGGCGAGCCCGCGGACGACCTACGCGCGCAGCTGGCAGCGCTGTGACGCCGACGGCGGCTCCTGCCAGACGCTCGGTGGGGTCACCGGCGCGACCTACGCGGTGACCGCCGCCGACGTCGGCAGCCGCCTGCGGCTCGTCGTGGTGGCGGACACCAACGGCCCGAACAAGATCCCGGCCGCCGTCGCGGTCGCCTCGGCGCCGAGCGCGCTCGTGACCGCCCCGGCGGTCGCGGGCACGCCGGGCGCGGGCGTCCCGGTCGGCGGCACACCGGGCAGCGGCACCCCGGGTGGCGGGGCCCCGGCGGACGCGAGCGCCCCGGTGCTGGGAGCGATCGCCGCGCCGCGGACCGCGATCACGCCGAAGCGCTCGGCGGCGCTCGTGCTGCGCTCCAGCGAGGCGGGCACCGCCCGCCTGCGCGTCGAGCGGGTCCTCGCGGGCCGTCGCGCGGGCGCGCGCTGCGTGCGCGCGACCGCCCGTAACCGCCGTGCGCGCCGGTGCGACCGCTTCGTGCTCGTCGGCACGCTCTCGCGCCCGGTGGTCTCGGGGACCACGACGGTGCGCCTGACCCGCAAGGTCGGCTCGCGCACGCTCGCCCCCGGCCGCTACCGCGTCCGCGTGACCGTCCGCGACGCGGCGGGCAACGTCAGCGCCGTCCGCGACGTGCGCGTCCGCGTCGCCCGCCGCTAGCGGCACGTCGCGGTCCCGGCAGCCCACCTCGCACCCGGCGTGCGCTGCGCTGCCGGCGTCCGCTCGACGGCCTCGATCCCGGTCGCCGAGGGTCGCAGACCGACTTCCGCGGTCCGTGCCCGGCGGCCGGCAGCGACCCGCCGTCGTGTCGACGACGAGGGCCCCGCAACCGCGGGGCCCTCGCCGAACCTCGTATCGCCGCGAGGCGCTACTTGATGAACAGCATCTCCGAGTACTTCGGGATCGGCCACAGGTCGTCGGCGACGACCTTCTCGAGCTTGTCCGCCGCGACGCGCACGTCGTTGGCGGCCGCGAGCACGACGTCGCGCATGTAGGCCGCGTGCTTCACGCCGCCGTCGGGGCCGTCGTGGTCGTTGGCCTTCTCGAGCGCGAAGATCGCCTCGACGAGCTCGGTGATGAGCCCGTCGAGCTCCTCCTTGAGCTTCTCGATCGCGGGGCTGTCGCCACCGTCGTCGAGCAGCTCCGCGTGGCGCAGGGCCGCCGGCAGGATCATCGTCCGCGCCATCGAGGCCGCGGTCTCCGCCTCGATGTTCGCCTTCGACGAGTACTGCTCGACGAAGACCTCGTAGCGGGACTCGAGCTCGCGCTTGGAGAGGACCTTGAACTTCTTGAACGTGTCGACCGTCTGCTTGTTGACGATCCACGGCAGGGCGTCGGGGGTCGTCGGCAGGTTCAGCAGGCCGCGCTTCTCGGCCTCCTTGTGCCACGCCTCGGAGTAGCCGTCACCGTCGAAGACGATGTGGCCGTCCTCCTCCCAGACCGTCTTGACGACCGCGGACACCGCCGCGAAGACGTCGCCCTTGGAGGCCTTCAGCTCCTTGGCCAGCTGGCCGCTGAGCTCGGAGATCGCCTCGGCGGTGATCGTGTTGAGGACCGTGTTGACGAAGCCCAGCGACATGCTGGAGCCGACCGCGCGGAACTCGAAGCGGTTGCCGGTGAACGCGAACGGCGAGGTGCGGTTGCGGTCGCCGCCGTCCTTGGGCAGCTGCGGCAGCATGTTCGTGCCGAGGCCGAGGAACGACTTCTTCGGCACGGTGCCCTTGCCGGTCGCGATCTTCTCGAACGCCGTCTGCAGCTCGGCGCCGAGGAAGATCGAGATGATCGCCGGCGGCGCCTCGTTGGCGCCGAGACGGTGGTCCTGGCCGATGTTCGCGACCGACGCGCGCAGCAGCGCCTGGTGCTTGTTGACGGCCTTGATGACCGCCGACGCGAAGAACAGGAACTGCGCGTTGGCCTCGGGCGTGTCACCCGGGTTGAGCAGGTTCACCTTCGTGTCCGTGCCCATCGACCAGTTGTTGTGCTTGCCCGAGCCGTTGAGGCCGGCGAACGGCTTCTCGTGCAGCAGGCAGACCATGCCGTAGCGGCGGGCGACGTTCTGCAGGATCTGCATCGTCAGCTGCTGGTGGTCGGAGCTGATGTTCGAGTTCTCGAACAGCGGCGCGAGCTCGTACTGACCCGGGGCGACCTCGTTGTGACGGGTCTTGATCGGGACGCCGAGCTTGGAGAGCTCCTCCTCGACCTCGAGCATGTAGGAGAGGACGCGCTCCGGGATCGACCCGAAGTAGTGCTCGTCGAGCTCCTGGCCCTTGGGCGGCTTGGCGCCGAACAGCGAGCGGCCGGTCGTGTACAGGTCGGGGCGCTCGAAGTAGTACTGCTCGTCGACGAGGAAGTACTCCTGCTCCGGGCCGACCGTCGTGAATACGCGCGTGGCGGTCTCGTCGCCGAGCAGCTTCAGCGCCTTGATCGCCTCGTTCGACAGCGCGTCCATCGAGCGCAGCAGCGGGATCTTCGCGTCGAGCGCCTCACCCGTCCACGAGACGAACGCCGTCGGGATGCAGAGCAGTGCGCCGTTGGGGTTCTCGAGGATGAACGCGGGGGAGGTGGGGTCCCAGGCGGTGTAGCCGCGCGCCTCGAACGTCGCGCGGATGCCGCCCGACGGGAACGAGGAGGCGTCCGGCTCGCCCTGGATGAGCTCCTTGCCGGAGAACTCGGCGAGCGCCGTGCCGTCGCCGACCGGCTCGAAGAAGCCGTCGTGCTTCTCCGCCGTCAGGTTGGTCAGCGGCTGGAACCAGTGGGTGTAGTGCGTGGCGCCCTTCTCCATCGCCCACTCGCGCATCGCCTGCGCGACCGAGTCGGCGAGCGAGGCGTCGAGCGGCTCGCCCGCGGCGAGCGACTCCTGGAGCGCCTTGAAGATGTGCTTCGGCAGCCGGGCCTTCTGGACGGCGACGGAGAAGACGTTGTCGCCGAAGTTGGAGGCACCGGGGACCGTGAGGTCCGCGGCGCCGAGCGCGCCGCCGTTGGAGCTCCACTGGGCGGCCGTGACGTTCTGCTGACGGGTGCGGCTCATGAGCTGTTCGATGTCCTCCTGAGGGAACGACGGGGGTAGAGGCGCGCGCGCAGAAGCGACGCGCGCGGGTTGCGTCGACCAAGGTATGCCGCGCGACGTCCCGCCACCTTATCCCGATGTCCAAACCCTCGGTGAAGGGTTTCGCCCGTGTGTCACGACGCCCCCGACAGGCTGGCGAATCCCCCCCGACGATGTTCCGACACATGGCTAAAGAGGTTGTGGACCGGCTGTCGCACCATGGTCGAGCACTTCGACCCAGGAGGATGTATGCGACGTTCGTCGTTGGCGGGGGCGCTCATGCTGAGCGTGCTCGCCGCACTGATCGTGCCGGCCGTTTCGATGGCCGACACGCTCGAGGCCTCACTCAACGGCCAGTTCCCGGAATCACGCGCCATCAACACCATGTGGGTGATGGTCGCCGCCCTGCTCGTCATGCTCATGCAGGTCGGCTTCATGTTCCTCGAGATCGGGTTCTCCCGTGGCAAGAACGCCGGCACCATCGTCGCGAAGATCCTCACGAACTTCTCGATCGCCGGGATCATGTTCTGGGCCTGCGGGTTCGCTCTCGCGTTCGGCGCGCCCGTCAGCGACTCGTTCAACGTCGCCGGCAAGGAGGGCTTCTTCCTGCAGGGCTTCGGTGATCCCGCCACCGCGTTCCCGGTGCTCGGCATCTTCGACGTCACCGTCGAGACGAAGTTCTTCTTCCAGTTCGTCTTCTGCGCCGTGTCCCTGGCGATCGTCTGGGGTTCCACGCTCGAGCGCATCAAGTTCGGTGTCTACATCATCTACGGCATCGTCTTCGCCGGCCTGATCTACCCGCTCGGCGCCCACTGGGTGTTCGGCGGTGGCTTCCTGCAGAACGGTGACTACCTCGGCCTCGGCCTCGTCGGCATGCAGGACTTCGCCGGCTCGACCGCGGTCCACCTGATCGGCGCCACCGGCGCTCTCGCGGCGCTCCTGCTGCTCGGGCCGCGCAAGGGCAAGTACGGCCCCGACGGCAAGCCGCGCGCCATCCCGGGCCACAACATGCCGCTCTTCGGCCTGTCCGTCCTGATCCTCTGGTTCGGCTGGTTCGGCTTCAACGGCGGCACCGCGCTGTCCGGCCTCGACGGCCGCTACCCGGAGATCATCCTGATCACCAACCTGGCCGCCGGCTCCGGCGTCCTGGGCGCCCTGCTCATGTCCAAGATCAAGATGGGCACGCTGGACATCGGCATGGCCGGCAACGGCGCGATCGGCGCGCTCGTCGCCATCACCGCCCCGTCGGGCTACGTCGAGGCGTGGACCGCCCCGATCATCGGCGGCATCGCCGGCCTGCTCGTGCCGATCTGCGTCATCGCGATCGACAAGAAGGTCGACGACCCGGTCGGCGTGCTGACCGCGCACGGCATCTGCGGCATCTGGGGCACGCTCGCCTGCGGGCTCTTCACCGCGCCTCGCCTGGCCCAGTACAACGCCTTCGGCGACCCGAACGGCGGCCTGTTCTACAGCGGCTCGTTCGACCAGCTGCTCGCCCAGGTCGTCGGACTCCTCATCGCCTTCTCGTTCGTCTTCCTCATGAGCTACGGCACCTTCTGGCTCATCAAGAAGACCTACGGCCTGCGCGTGACGGAGGCCGAGGAGGACGCCGGTCTCGACATCTCCGAGCACGGCATGTACGGCTACCCGGAGCAGTTCATCCCGTCCGCCGAGCTCGTCGGCTACGGTGCCGCCCCGGCGGCGTCCGCGAAGGCGGGGGCCCCCATTGCGACCACGAAGGAGGCCACCGCGTGAAGAAGATCGAGGCGTTCATCCGCCACGAGGCGTTCGAGCCGATCCGGCTCGAGCTCCTCGGGCTCGGGTTCCCCTCGCTGAGCATCAGCGAGGTCAAGGGCTCGGGCCGTCAGAAGGGCATCACGGAGCGCTACCGAGGCGCCGAGCTGACGAACTACCTCCGGCCGAAGCTGAAGCTGGAGTGCGTCGTCTCCGACCGGGACGTGCAGACGATCGTGGACACGATCCTCAAGCACGGCCGCACCGGTGCGGTGGGCGACGGCAAGGTGTTCGTCCAGCCCGTCGACGACGCGTACCGCGTCCGGACCGGTGAGTCGGGCGAGGAGATCCTGCAGGCGCACCCGGACGCCGCAGCGACCACCTAGTCCGACCGACCCAGCAGAGCGCCTGGCCGGGGCGGCGGCGCACACCAGTGCCGTCGCCCCGCCTGCGTTCACCGGAGGAATCCATGGCCACGCCGATCCCCCTGAGAGACATGTCAGCCACGCCCGCACGCAACCAGCCCGACCCGCACTCCGGAGGCCTCGTCGAGCGCCTCCGCGCGATCCACCTCCAGATGGTCGAGGCGGTCCTCGGGGGCGACGGCCTGGACCGCGTCGCGCGGCTCGCCGCCGACGCGGCCGGCGGCGCCGTCGTCGTCGCCATCCCCCGACTGCAGGCCTTCGCGCAGGGCGGGCCGTCCGCGCCGCCCGACACGCTCGACGCCGTCAAGCGCTACGTCGCCGACCGCGTCAAGGGCCGCCCGGTCCCCGCGCCCGACGGCGTCCTGATGGACGTGCCGATCAGCTCCGGGGACGAGGTCGTCGGCGCGGTCGTCCTGCTCGCCGCGGCCGATGCCACCCCCGCCGACGACGCCGGGGAGTACCTGCACCTCGCCGCGGTCGCCTCGCTGACCGAGGTCGCCATCGAGGAGGCCAAGGAGGAGGTCGAGCAGAACCTGCGCGGCTCCTTCCTCGAGGACCTGCGCTCGCGCCCCGACCTCGAGCCGCGCGAGATCGTCCGCCGCGCCGGCCGGCTCGGCTGCGACCTGTCGCGCGGCACGGTCGTGCTCTGCGCCGAGCTGAAGACCGACCGTCCCCGCCACGTCGTCGCGATCATCAACGGCGACGAGCCCGGCGCCCTGGCCCAGCTCATCGACGACCGCGTCTACGCCCTGCTGCCCGCGACCGGCGGCGACGACGCGCCCGAGGCGACGCTCGACCGCGCCCGCCGGCTCGCCCAGCGGCTCGGCCAGTACGGCACCGTCGGCCTCTCGAGCTTCTACGCCGACCCGGGCGAGTTCGCCCGCGCGATCCAGGAGGCCGAGCTCGTCCTCGACGTCCTGCGCCAGAGCGACGGGACCGGCGGCTTCGACAGCCACGACATCGGGACCGGCACCTACCGGCTGCTGTTCCGGGTCCTCGCCTCGCACCCCGAGGAGGTCCGGTCCTTCTACGAGGACACCGTCGCCCCGATCGTCCGCTACGACGACCAGTACCGCACCGACCTCGTCGGCACCCTCGAGTCCTACCTCGAGCAGAACTGCAACATGAACGCGACCGCCGCGGCCATCTACGCCCACCGGCACACCGTCGCGTACCGGCTCGAGCGCGTGAAGGAGCTCACCGGCCTCGACCCCATGCTCTCCGAGGACCGCGAGCGCCTCGGCCTCGGCCTCAAGGCGTACCGGATCATCGCGCCACGGCTGCCCAAGTGAGGGTGGGGGGGCGGCGGGGGGTGACGGGCGCCCCCGCTCGCTCCGGCACTCGGCCTCCGGCCTCGCACCGGATGCCGCTCGCGGGGGCGCCCGTCACCCCCCGCCGCAGCCGGTAGCGCTGCGCGCGGCTAGCGCTCGTCGGTGTCCCGGACGACCTTGCCGGTCTCCGGGTCGACGCGCGACCGGGCGGGCGCGTCGGAGATGTCGACGGTGAAGTCGCCGGCCTGCTCGCTGGCCGTCTTCGCCTTGCCGTCGAGGCCGGCGGCCACGCGGTACTTGACCGTGTGGGTGCCGGACTGCACCGGGGTGACCCGCCACGAGAACGTGCGCGTCTGGCCGGCGGGGAGCGAGCCCAGGGCCCACGTGTTGGTGTAGGCGGTGTCGCCGCCGACGGGGGGACGGTCGATGACCCAGACCGGGCGCGACGGGTCGGCCAGGCCGGGCTGCTCGGAGTCCTTGGAGAAGGAGTCGACCGTGACGGCCACGACCGGCACCGCCTTCGTGTCCGCGTTGCGGACCGTGATCTTCATCTCGCTGGCCGACGCGAGCGACTGGCGCTCGGGGAACGACGCGGAGACGACCTCGAGCGCGTACGTGCCCGAGGGCTCGTCCGCGTCCTGTCGCTCGCCACCGCCACAGCCGGCGATCGCAAGGGTGGCCGCGGTGAGCACCGCGCTGGTCTGGAAGCTCCCTCTCACAGCGCGCCGCAACGTACCAGACGCAGGGGCGTCCGCGGGACGGTTTCCGCGCGCGTGTGACGGCGCGGCACCGGCGGCGCGCCGGGCCGAACGTTCCCGTTTGTCAGAGGTCCGGCGAAAGGCATAGACTCCGGCGTCGTCACTGGGTCCGGTGACTCATGACCCTGAGGAGGGGCTGTCCGTGGTACGTAACGTCGCCGATCGAGCGTTTCTTCCGACGAAGAACGTCCTCGAAGAGGTCGGGGACATGATGATCCTGACGGGGAAGACCATCGTGTCGGCCCTCCGCCCGCCGTACCCGTACGGCGGCGAGTTCGTGCAGCAGTTCCTGTTCACGCTGCGGCTCTGCTGGTTCCCGCTGCTGGTCTCCACGATCGCCTTCGGCTACGGGGCGCCCGGTCTGCAGGCGGCGAACTTCCTCGTGCTGTTCGGCGCGCTGGACCGCCTCGGCGGGTTCTTCGTCCTCGCGTCGATCCGCGAGTTCGCGCCGTTCGTGACCGCGATCGTGCTCGCCGGCGTCGCCGGCACCGCGATCACGGCGGACCTCGGCGCCCGCAAGATCCGCGAGGAGCTCGACGCGCTCCAGGTGCTCGGCGTCGACCCGGTGAAGAACCTCGTCGTGCCGCGGTTCCTCGCGCTGATGCTCGTCACCGGCCTGTTCGACATCTACGCGCTGCTGTTCGGCATCTTCGGCGGCATCCTCGCCACGCTCGTCAACGGCGCGCCGCTCGGCCCGTTCTGGGCGACCTTCTTCACCAACGCGTCCGTGACCGACCTCTGGGGGTCGGTGCTGAAGTGCACCATGTTCGGCGCGATCATCGCGATCGTCTGCTGCTACAAGGGCATGACCGCCTCCGGCGGTGCCGAGGGGGTGGGACGTGCCGTCAACCAGGCCGTCGTCATCGCCTTCCTCGGGGTGTTCGCGTTCAACTACGTGTTCACCCAGACGCTCCTGGCAACCCACCCCGAGATCACGGTGATCCGATGAACACCGGCTGGCTCAGCGTCCCCCGGGACTGGATCGCGAACTTCGGCGAGATCGCCAAGTTCTGCGGCAAGATCGCCGGGCAGGTCTACAGCCTGCGCGTGCTGCGCTTCTTCGGCGAGGCGCTGCGGCAGTGCGGGATCCTCATCCTCAGCTCGACGCTCGTCATCTGGGGCCTCGTCTTCATCATCGGCCTTCAGTGCGGGATCGAGGGCGCGTACTTCAACCGCTCGGTCGGCGCCCCGGCCTACGCGGGCGTCTTCTCCGCCTGGTGCGACCTGCGCGAGCTCGTGCCCTACGCCTTCGGCTACATGATGGCCGCGAAGGTCGGGACCGGCATCGTCGCCGAGCTCGGATCGATGCGGATCTCCGACGAGATCGACGCGCTCGAGGTCATGGGCATCGACTCCACGGTGTTCCTCTGCGCGACGCGCCTGCTCGCCGCCTGGCTCGTGCTGCCGTTCATGTACATCGCAGCGGTCGGCGCCGGCTTCTTCGCGAGCTACCTCGCGGTCGTCGAGCAGATCGGCGAGGTCAGCTCCGGCGGCTTCTTCCTCATCTTCTGGATGTTCCAGAACCCACCCGACCTGCTCTACAGCGTCATCAAGGGGATGACGATGGCGACGGTCATCGTGCTCGTCGGGTGCTACTACGGCTACCACGCCAGCGGGGGACCCGTGGGCGTCGGCACCGCGACCGCGAAGTCCATGGTCCTCAACATCGTGCTCGTCCATCTCATCGGGATGCTCGGCACGCAGCTCTTCTGGGGTGCGAATCCCCGGGCCCCGATCGGAGGTTGACCCCCCATGCCGCGCATTCCTCGACGGGGCGGAGGCTCCGGAGACGACACCCCCAAGCCGCCGGCCGACGACTGGCTCAGCGACGACGCGCCGCGCGTCGACGAGCCCACGGCCGTGACCCCGCCCGCGCCGCCGGTCGAGGTCCCGCCGATCGACGTCCCGGCGCCCGCCCCGGCCGCCGCCGCGGCGCCGGAGCCCGCCCCGGTCAAGGTCGTCAGCGAGCCCGAGCCCCCGGCCGGCCGCCTCGACGACGACGAGTACAAGTGGCACACCGGCCTCGCGACCCCGGCGGGGACGCCGGATGCGGTGGAGTTCATCGATGTGCACAAGGCGTTTGGGCGGAACAAGATCCTGCGGGGTCTGAACATGGGTCTTCCGGAGGGGAAGATCTCGATGATCCTGGGGCCGTCGGGGACGGGGAAGTCGGTGTGCATCAAGCACATGGTCGGGTTGCTGTACCCGGACGAGGGTGATGTGCTGGTGCATGGGGAGTCGGTGCCGAACATGCCCGACGACGATCTGTTCGAGATGCGCAAGAAGTTCGGGGTGCTGTTCCAGGACGGTGCGTTGTTCGGGTCGATGAACATCTTCGACAACGTGGCGTTCCCGTTGCGGCAGCACACGGAGAAGTCCGAGGACGAGATCGCGCAGATCGTCAATCAGCGCATGGAGGAGGTCGGTCTCGGGGCGGCGAAGGACAAGTTCCCCAACGAGCTGTCGGGTGGCATGCGCAAGCGTGCGGGCTTTGCGCGGGCGCTGGTGCTGGATCCGGACATCGTGCTGTTCGACGAGCCGGACTCGGGTCTGGATCCGGTGCGCACGGCGCTCCTGGGGGAGTTGATCCAGGAGATCCACGAGACGGTGATGAACGAGGCGCGGGCGGATGGGCGCAAGCACATGCCGGCGTTCGCGATCATCAGTCACGACATCATGACCTGCCGTCGGGTGGCGGAGTACATCTCGGTGTTGTGGCGGGGGAAGATCGTGGAGGCGGGTCCGGCGCAGGACATGCTCAACAGCGACAACCCGTTCATCCGGCAGTTCCTCGCGGGCGAGTCGATGGGCCCGCTCACCATGGACTGACGAATCGTCCATCCGTCCAGGGTCCGCGGCACCCACCGCGGATCCATCGGGCCGGCCGGTCACCGGCCCGAGAAGCCGCAGACGACCTTCACGCAAGATCAACAGTCGTTCGGGCATGATGCCCGCCTCGCTCGCCCCAGTCCCACTTCGAGGGCACCTCTGCACCAGCGCCGCACACCCGTTGTCGTTCCCCCGTTCGCCGATCCCGCCAGGACCGCGCGATGACCGCTGCCCGCGCCGGGATCGTCGGCCTGCTCGTCATCACGCTCGCGGTCGTCGCGGTCGTGCTCACGCGTGGCGACGACGTCACGAGCTACACCCTGCGGTTCGAGAACGCCGGCCAGCTGGTGAAGGACGACGACGTCCAGATCGGCGGCCGCCGCGTCGGCTCGATCCGCGAGATCACGCTCACCGGGGACAACCAGGCCGAAGTGCGGATCGAGCTCCAGAACGCCTACGCGCCGCTGCACGTCGGGTCGACCGCCGTCATCCGCGCCACCTCGCTGTCGGGCATCGCCAACCGCTACATCGCGATCTCCCCGGGCGCGAACTCCAACCCGGAGATCCCCGAGGGCACGACCCTGTCCGCGGAGAGCTCGACGACGATCGTCGACCTCGACCAGCTCTTCAACACGCTCGACCCCAAGGCGCGCCGCTCGCTGCAGGAGGTCATCCGCGGATCCTCGGTCCAGTACAACGGCAAGGGGCGGCAGGCCAACGAGGGCGCGAAGTACTTCAACCCCGCGATCTCGACCACCGCGCGGCTCGTCAACGAGCTGACGCGCGATCAGAAGGTCTTCACCGACTTCCTCGTCTCGAGCTCGAAGGTCGTCACCGCGCTGGCCGAGCGCCGCCCGCAGCTCGCCTCGCTGATCGCCAACACGAACCAGACCGCCGCCGCCATCGGGGACGAGCGCGTCGCGCTGGACACGTCGCTCGGCGTGCTCCCCGACACGCTGCGCCGCGCGAACACGACGTTCGTGAACCTCCGCTCGACGATCACCGACCTCGACACGCTCGTCGCCGAGAGCAAGCCCGCCACGAAGGAGCTCGCCCGCTTCCTGCGCGAGCTGCGGCCGCTCGTCGCCGACGCCCGCCCGACGATCAAGGACCTGCGCACCCTGATCCGCAAGCCCGGGACCGGGAACGACCTCATCGAGCTCGTCCGCAAGGCCCCGCGCCTGGAGCGCGTCGCCAAGCCCGCGCTCGCCAACGGCATCGAGGCGTTCCGCAAGACCACGCCGGTCCTGCAGTTCATCCGTCCCTACACCGCCGACCTCGCGGGCTGGATCCGCGACTTCGGCCAGGGCGCCTCCAACTACGACGCCAACGGCCACTACGCGCGCATCTCGCCGATCGCGAACCTGTACTCGCTCACCGACAACGTCCTCAACCCGCTGCAGAGCGCCGCCCCGCTCGACGGGTTCCAGAACGGCGTCGTGCGCCGCTGCCCGGGCTCCGCGAGCCAGACCCGTCCCGACGGGTCCAACAACTGGCGTGACACCGACGGGAAGCTCGACTGCGACCCGTCCCTGACCCTCCCCGGCCCGTGAAGCGCCTCGCCGCCATCCTCGCCCTCGGCGTCCTCGCCGCCGCGTTCGCCGTCTTCGGCAGCGGCGCCGGCGACGGCGACGCGTACCTCGTGCGCGCGGAGTTCCGCAACGCCTTCTCGGTCATCCCCGGAGAGGACGTCAAGATCGCCGGCGTGCGGGTGGGCTCGATCGAGGCGCTCGACGTCACCGACCGGCAGACCGCGGCCGTCACGCTGAAGATCGAGGAGCCCGGCTTCCAGGACTTCCGCACCGACGCCACCTGCACGATCCGGCCGCAGTCGCTGATCGGCGAGAAGTTCGTCGAGTGCACCCCGACGCAGCCCAAGGCGCAGGGCGCCGCCCCGTCCCCGAAGCTGCAGCGGATCGCCTCCGGCGAGGGGGAGGGCGAGTACCGCCTTCCCGGCCTGCAGGCCAGCCCGGTCGACCTCGACCTCGTCAACAACACGCTGCGGCTGCCGTACCGCCAGCGGCTCTCGCTGATCCTCAACGAGCTCGGCGCCGGCCTCGCGGGCCGCGGCCAGGACCTCAACGCGATCATCCGCGACGCCGACCCGGGCCTGAAGGCGACCGACAAGGTCCTGAAGATCCTCGCGTCGCAGAACCGCGTCCTCGCCGACCTCGCCCGCGACTCCGACACCGTCATGCGGCCGCTGGCGCGCGAGCGCGGCCGCGTCGCCGACTTCGTCCAGCAGGCGGACACGACCGCGCAGGCGACCGCCGAGCGGCGCGTCGACCTCGAGCGCAACCTCCAGCGGCTCCCCGCCTTCCTGCGTGAGCTGCGGCCGACGATGGCCCGGCTCGGCGAGCTCGGCGACCAGTTCACCCCGGTGCTGTCGGACCTCGGCCGGGTCGCGCCCGACGTCAACCGCTTCGTGTCCCAGCTCGGACCGTTCACCCGCTCGGCCACGACGTCGCTGACGTCGCTGGGCGACACGACCGTGGTCGGCCGCGACGCGCTGCTCAAGAGCAAGCCGATCATCGACGACCTGCGCCAGTTCGGCATCCAGGCGAAGCCGTTGTCGACGAACCTCGACGCGCTCCTGACGAGCTTCAAGGAGACCGGCGGCGTCGAGCGGCTGATGGACTACCTCTTCTACCAGGTGGCCGCGATCAACGGGTTCGACCAGTTCGGGCACTACCTGCGCGCACAGCTCGTCGTAAACCTCTGCTCCACGTACGCGGTCACCAACGACCCGGCGTGCAGCGCGAACTTCACCGGCACCGAGTCGCGCAGCGTCACGACACGCTCCGCCCAGAGCGCCCTCGACGCGATCGACGACGGCCGCTCGCCGCTGCTGGCGAAGACCGACGCGGTGCTGCGCGGCATGAGCCCCGAGGACGTGCGGGCCGCTACCACGACCGCGCGCCAGCGCGACGAGGCCAAGCCCGCGCTCGCCCCGCTGCCCGCCCGCCCCGCGAAGGGCGAGGCACCGCTGCAGCTGCCCGCGTTCCTGCCCTCGACCGGCGAGGCCACGCCCCAGAAGACGACGCCCGCGCCCGCCCCGTCCGCGACGCCGGGCAGCGCGTCGCCCGCCACCGAGGGCCTCCTCGACTACCTGCTCGGCGGGGGTGGCTGATGCAGCGTCGCAGCCCGTCCCTCGCCGCCAACCCGGTGCTCATCGGCGCCGCGACGACCCTGATCGTCATCGTCGCCGTCTTCCTCGCGTACAACGCCAACAGCGGCCTGCCGTTCGTGCCGAGCTACTCGGTCAAGACGCTCGTGCCGTCGGCCGCGAACCTCGTGCCCGGCAACGAGGTCCGCCTCGGCGGCGCGCGCGTCGGCGTCGTGCAGGACATCACCCCGGTCCGGCGGCCCGACGGGTCGGTCATCGCCGAGCTCGACCTGAAGCTCGAGACGACCGTCAAGCCGCTGCCCGTCGACTCGACGATCCTCGTGCGCCCGCGCTCCGCGCTGGGCCTCAAGTACGTGGAGATCACGCGCGGCACCTCCAAGCGCGGCTTCGCCGACGGGGCGACCGTCCCGTTCTCGCAGGCGACGCCCACGCCCGTCGAGTTCGACGACGTCATCAACACCTTCGACCTGCCGACCCGCAAGGCGTCGCGGACGAACATCGAGGAGTTCGGCACCGCGTTCGCCGGCCGCGGCGGCGACCTGAACATCGCGCTGCAGGAGCTGCAGCCGCTGCTGCGCAACCTCGCGCCGGTGATGGACAACCTCGCCGACCGCCGCACGCGCCTGGGCCGCTTCGTCCGCGTGCTCGGCCGCACCTCCGCGGAGGTCGCCCCCGTCGCGCAGACGCAGGCCGCGCTGTTCGCGAACCTCGACACGACGTTCGTCGCGCTCGCCGGCGTCGCCCGCCCGTTCATCCAGGACACGATCTCCGGCGGGCCCGCCGCGCTCGACGCCGGCATCCAGGGGTTCCCGCGCCAGCGCCCGTTCCTGGCGAACACCGCGAGCTTCGCGCGCGAGCTGCGCCCCGGCATCCGCGCGCTGTCCGGGGCCGCGCCCGACCTCGCCGACGCGCTGCAGATCGGCACCCCGGTCCTGCGCCGCTCCCTGGACCTCAACCGCCGCCTGAAGCCGACGTTCACCGCGCTGCAGGAGTTCGCCGCCGACCCCGCGGTCAAGCTCGGCGTCGCCGACCTCACGAACCTCGCGAAGATCGCCAACCCGACGATCGCGCACCTCACGCCCGTCCAGACGGTCTGCAACTACGTGACGCTGTGGTTCCGCAACGTCGCGAGCCTCCTGAGCGTCGGCGACAACAACGGCACCGGCCAGCGGTTCATCATCATCGCGACGCCGCAGGGGCCCAACGCCGAGGGCGCGCCCTCCAGCGGTCCCGCCAACGGCCCGCTGCGCGACAACTACCTGCACACCAACCCGTACCCGAACACGGCCTCGCCCGGCCAGACGCTCGAGTGCGAGGCCGGGAACGAGCGCTACGCCGCCGGCCGCCAGGTCATCGGCAACGTGCCCGGCAACCAGGGCACGTCGACCGAGAAGACGACCATCCAGAAGGACAACTGACGTGGCCCGTCGCGCATCCTCCGGTCGCCGCCGCGGCACCTCCGGACCCTCCGCCTTCGCGGTCGGGGCGCTCGTGCTGCTGCTCGTCGGCGTCGGCACCTACCTGGGCTTCGCCAAGGACCTGCCGTTCACCTCGGACTTCCGGATGAAGGCGGTGTTCGAGTCCGCGAACTCGATCCGCAAGAACTCGCCGGTGCGCATCGCGGGCGTCAACGTCGGCAAGGTCGTCGACGTCCAGCGCCAGGACGGCACCGACGCCGCGGTCGTCACGTTCGAGCTGAAGGACAAGGGCCTGCCCGTCCACAAGGACGCCACCGCCAAGATCCGGCCGCGCATCTTCCTCGAGGGCAACTTCTTCCTCGACCTGCAGCCCGGCACCCCCGGCACCCCGACGATCGGGGACGGGGACACGCTCCCGATCACGCAGACCGCGACCCCGGTGCAGCTCGACGAGGTCCTGACGGCCCTGCAGTCGGACACGCGCGAGGACCTCAAGGCGGCGCTCGACGGCTTCGGGACCGCGCTCACGTACGAGCCGACCGCCGAGGACGACGCCGACCAGGACCCCGACGTGCGCGGCGAGACCGCCGCCGAGGCCTTCAACGACACCTACGACCGCGGCGGTCGCGCGCTGAAGAACCTCGCGATCGTCAACGAGGCGACCCTCGGGACCGAGCCGCGCGACCTCTCCAAGCTCATCGCCGGGCTCGGGCGCGTCACCACCGCGCTCGCGTCCCGCGAGGACGACCTCAAGGGGCTCGTCACGAGCTTCAACACGACGATGGGCGCGCTGGCCGCCGAGCAGACGAACCTGCGGGCCACGGTCCGCACGCTCGCGCCGACGCTCGCGAGCGCCAACCGCGCCTTCGCGAGCCTCAACGCCGCGTTCCCGAACACCCGCGCGTTCGCCCGCGAGATCCTGCCCGGCGTCCGCGCCACCCCCGGCACGATCACCGCCTCGTTCCCGTGGATCGCCCAGACGCGACGGCTGCTCGGGCCCGCCGAGCTGCAGGGCCTCGCCCGTGACCTGCGCCCGACGACCGCGGCGCTGTCGAAGGTCGTCGACACCTCGCTGACCCTGTTCCCGCAGGCCGACCTCGTCGCCAAGTGCGCGACCCGCGTGATCCTGCCGACCGGGGACATCAAGATCCAGGACGGCACGCTGTCCACCGACCGCGAGAACTACAAGGAGTTCTGGTACGCGATGGTCGGGCTCGCCGGCGAGGGCCAGAACTTCGACGGCAACGGCGGCTACGTCCGCTTCCAGACCGGTGGCGGCAGCCAGACCGTGTCGACCGGCAAGGTCGGCGGCGCCGCCGGCGACGTGCTGTTCGCCAACGCCGCCTCCAAGCCGCTGGGCACCCGGCCCGCGTTCCCGGGCAAGCGCCCGCCGTACAACTCCACGGCCCCCTGCTTCGAGCAGAAGATCCCCGACCTCAACGGCGCGAAGGTCGGCGGCGCCGAGGGCGGCGTCTCCGCCGGCGCTGCCCGGTCGGCGATCGGCGAGCAGCTGCGCGCCGCGCAGTCCCGCAAGCGCGACGCCGCGCCGTCGACCGGTGACTCCGTCGCCGGGGCGCTCGCCGAGCGCCTGAACCCGTTCCGCGGCGCCACGGTGGGGAAGTGACGTCGTGAGGCGCGCGATCAGCAAGAACCTCCGCTGGATCGGGGCGATCGCCGGCCTCGCGCTCATCGCGAGCGTCGTCGGCGGCTACATCCTCTCCAACCAGCGCTTCTACCTCCCGAAGTGGGTGCCGGTCCTCGGCAGCGACTTCGTCGACTACAAGGCCGAGATCCAGACCGCGCAGTCGATCACCCCCGGCCAGGGCCAGACCGTGAACATCGCGGGCGTCCCGGTCGGCGAGCTCTCCGACGTGCAGCTGAAGAACGGCCGCGCGATCGTCACGCTGAAGATCCGCCGCCGGTACGCGCCGCTCTACAAGGACGCCAGCGCGCTCGTGCGGCCGAAGACCGGCCTCAACGACATGATCGTCGAGCTGTCGCCCGGCACGAAGGCCGCCGGGGAGCTGCCGCGCGACGAGCCGATCGACGTCCGCAGCACGCTGCCGAACATCAACGCCGACGAGATCCTCGCGTCGCTGGACGGCGACACGCGGTCCTACCTGCAGCTGCTGCTCGGCGGGGCGGGGGAGGGCCTGCGCGGCAACGGCGAGCGCCTGTCCTCGACGATCCGCCGCTTCGAGCCGACCGCGCGCGACACCGACCGGATCGCCACCGAGCTCGCCAAGCGCCGCGAGAACATCCGCCGCGTCGTCCACAACTTCCGGCTCGTCAGCGAGGCGCTCGGCGAGAAGGACGAGCAGCTCGGCGACCTCGTCTCGAGCTCCAACGCCGTCTTCACCGCGTTCGCCCGGCAGGACGCCCGCCTGCGCGAGACGCTGCAGCTGCTGCCCGACACGCTCGGCGAGACCCGCACCGCCCTCGACAAGGCCGACCGGCTCGCCCGCCAGCTCGGGCCGACGCTCGGCGCGCTGCGGCCCGCCGCCCGCAACCTCGGTCCGGCACTGCGCCAGACCCGCCCGTTCCTGCGCACCACGACCCCGGTCATCCGCGACCAGCTGCGGCCGTTCGCGCGTGACGTGCGGCCCGTCGTGCGGGTCCTGCGGCCGACCGCCCGCGACCTCGCGGTCGTCACGCCGAAGCTCTCCAGCGCGCTCACCACGGTCAACTACCTGCTCAACACGCTCGCCTACAACCCGCCCGGGGACGCCGAGGAGGGCTACCTGTTCTGGACCGCGTGGGCCAACCACGCCGCCGGCACGGTGTTCGGCACCCAGGACGCGCACGGCCCGATCCGCCGCGGCCTGCTGCAGCTGTCCTGCTCGACCCTCGCGACGCTCGACTCGCTCAAGCCGGTCAACCCGCAGCTCGGGACGCTCGTCGACCTCGCCGGCGTGCCGCTGACCAGCGACGTCTGCCCGACGACCAGCCAGGCCGGCACCGGGACGACGACCACGCGGGCGCGGGGCGCCGACGCCGTCGTCCCGCAGACGCCGACGCAGGAGCTGACGACCGAGCCGGTCGCCGCCTCCCGTGGGACCGCGACCGCGGGGGAGGGGCGCTAGATGGTCAAGCAGGCACCCACCGTCGGGCGGCTCCTCGTCATGGTCGGCTTCGCGCTGTCCTGCTTCGGCCTGCTGCTGTTCCTCTGGGTCGCGTTCGGCGGCCCGACGCCGCTCAAGCCGCAGGGCTACCGCTTCACGACCTCGTTCGGCGAGGCGACGCAGCTGGCGGTCGAGGCGGACGTCCGGATCTCGGGCGTCTCCGTCGGCAAGGTCAAGGAGATCACGCCGAACAAGTCCACCGGCCGCTCCGACACGGTCATCGAGCTCGAGCCCCGCTACGCGCCGCTGAAGCGCGACACGAAGGCGATCCTGCGCCAGAAGACGCTGCTGGGCGAGACCTACGTCGAGCTGACCCCGGGCACCCGCGGGGCGGGCACGGTCCCCGAGGGCGGGCGGCTGCCCGCCGGGCAGGTCTCGCCGACCGTCGAGCTCGACGAGATCTTCCGCGCGTTCGACCCCAGGACGCGGACCGCGTTCCAGAACTGGATCCAGACGCTCGCCGTCGCCAGCGACGGGCGGGGCCGCGACATCTCCGACGCGCTCGGCAACCTCGCGCCGTTCTCGCAGGACACCAACGAGCTGCTGCGGATCCTGAACTCGCAGTCCGCGACCGTCCGGCGCCTCGTGCGCAACGGCGGCGAGGTGTTCGACGCGCTGAGCGAGCGCCGCGGCCAGCTCGCCGGCCTGATCACCAACGGCAACCGCGTCTTCGAGACCACCGCGCGTCGTGACGCGGAGCTCGCCGACACGTTCCGGATCCTGCCGACCTTCCAGCGCGAGGCGACGCGGACGGTCCGCCGCCTGACGACCTTCGCCGACGACACCGACCCGCTGATCGACCAGCTGCGGCCCGCCGCCCGGCAGCTCAGCCCGACGCTGGTCGACCTGTCGGCGCTCGCCCCGGACCTCAAGGCGCTGTTCCGCGACCTCGACCCGCTGATCACCGCGTCGCGTCGCGGCCTGCCCGCCACCGAGCGGTTCCTCGACGACCTCAAGCCGTTCCTGGGCGAGTCCGACCCCGTGACGCGGCAGCTGAACCCGATCCTCGACTTCCTCGGCATGTACCGCAACGAGGTCGGCGCGTTCTTCGCCAACACGGTCGCCGCGACGCAGGCGTCGAACATCCCGCCCGGCGGCGACGTCACCACGAAGGTCCACTACCTCCGCACGACGAACCCGCTGAACCCCGAGGTGCTCGCCGTGTATCCGCGCCGGCTCAGCACCAACCGGTCCAACCCGTACCCGCTCCCGGGCGCGTTCAACGACATCAAGGACGGCCTGAAGGTCTTCGAGGACCGCCACTGCCGCAACGGCCTCGTGCCGACGCTCGGCGGGCTCGGGGACACGCTCTCCGGTCTCGTGCCGCCCGCGCTGCGCGCGAACATCGTGAAGTTCGTCTTCGGCGGCGCGATCGCCGACGTCGTCGCGCCACCCTGCACGAAGCAGGGCCAGTTCACGATCGGCGGCAAGACCACCGACTTCCCGCAGATCGGGGCGTCGACGTCGGCCACCGCGGGCGCGTCGCGCGCCACCACGAAGTAGCCCGTGCCGTCGAGGGGCGGCGCCCACGTCCCGTCGCGTCGGTACGGTGACGGGGCCGTGAGGGAGACGTCGGGCTGATGGTCGTGCGAGGGCTGACCGCGCTGATGCGCGGCGCGGCGCGTCGCCCGCTGGCCGCCTCGGTCCTGGTCGCCGTGCTCGTCGCGGCCGGCACCGTGCTCGCGCTGCAGCTGCGGCCCACCGCGGCGACCGAGACGCTCGTCGGCAAGAGCTCCGACAGCTACGAGGCGACCCAGCGGTTCTACGAGCGGTTCGGCGACGACGCCGTGTTCGTCCTCGTCCGGGAGGACCTGAAGTACCTGGCGCTCACCGCCGACCTGCAGCGGGTGCTCGGCCTCGAGGGCTGCCTGTCGGGCAACCGGCCCGCGGGCGTCGTGCCGCGCGGGGGCGAGAACGGGCCGTGCGCGCGGCTGGCGCGGACGAAGCCGACGAAGGTCGTCTTCGGGCCCGGCACGTTCCTCAACACGGCCGTGACGCAGATCGCCGAGGAGTTCGGGCGCGAGCAGCAGCGGGCCGCCGAGCGGGGGGCGAGTGCGGCCGAGGCCGCGCGACGGCTCGCGCGGTCGCAGGGCAAGAGCACCGCGGAGGCGCGACGCCTCGGCGAGCAGGCCCGCGAGCTCGTGAACGCCGAGTTCACCCGCAACCTCCTGCTGCTCGCCACGAAGTACGGCGTCACGTCGCTGCCGCAGCTGAACAACCCGGACTTCGTCTCGAACATCATCTTCGACGACAGCCGGCCCGTCGGCTGCCCGAAGGCCCGCTTCGCCTACATCCTGCCGAGCTGCACCACGGCGCTGATCACCGTGCGGCTGAACCCCGGGCTCTCCGAGGGCGACAAGCAGCGGGCGATCGCCGACATCCGCGCCGCGGTCGCGATGCCCGACTGGCGGCTGGAGAACGGCAAGGGCACCTACGTCGTGACGGGCGCCCCGGTCGTCGTGGCCGACCTCACCGACGCGATCACCGACTCGATCATCTGGCTGATCGTCGGCGCGCTCGCGGTGATGGCCCTCACGCTCGCGCTCGTCTTCCGCGCCCGCCTGCGGCTGCTGCCGCTCGTCGTGGCGCTCGCGGCGACCGCCGTGACCTTCGGGGTCCTCTCGCTCGTGGGGGCGAGCCTGACGATGGCCTCGATCGCGGTGCTGCCGATCCTCATCGGGCTCGCGGTCGACTACGCGATCCAGCTGCACGCGCGCCTGGAGGAGGAGCGCCGGGCCGCCGCAGGCGACCTCGATCGCGCGATCGACCGCGTCGCCGCCGCGGGCGCCCCGACCGTCGTCACCGCCGCGGTCGCGACCGCCGCCGGCTTCCTCGTCCTCGTGCTCAGCCCCGTGCCGATGGTGCGGGGCTTCGGCATCCTGCTCGTGCTCGGCATCGCGCTCGCGCTGCTCGCGGCCCTCGTGCTGGGCACCGCGGTGCTCGCCGGGACCGACGGGCGCCGGCTGCCCGACGGCGGCCCGCTCGGCGCCGCGCTGCGCGGCGCCGGGGAGCTCGTCGTCGACAACCCGGTCGGCCGGGGCGTGCGGCGCGGCGGCGGGGCGCTGCGGGCGCGTGCCGCCCGGATCGGTCGCCGGGGCCTCGCCCTGGCCACCGCCCGGCCCGGACGCGTCGTGGCGGTCGCGCTCGCCGTCGCGGTCGCCGGGTGGGCGATCGACACGGGCGCCGAGGTCGAGTCCGACATCCAGAAGCTCGTGCCGCGCGACCTGCCCGCGATCACCGACCTGCAGGCCCTGCAGGAGTCCACGGGCGTGGGCGGGGAGATCGACGTCGTCATCACCAGCGACCGGCTGACCGACCCGGCGGTCGTGCGCTGGATGACGAGCTACCAGGACACGCTGCTGAAGCGGTTCGGCTACAGCGCCAAGCGGGGCTGCGGCAAGGCCGAGCTGTGTCCGGCGTTCTCGCTGCCCGACCTCTTCCGCTCCGGGACCGCGAACCGCAGCCGCGCCCAGATCGAGGCGCTGCTCGACGCCGTGCCGCCCTACTTCTCGCAGGGCGTCATCACCGCCGACAAGCGCACCGCGAGCCTCGCGTTCGGGATCCGGCTGATGTCGCTGGAGCGCCAGCAGGAGGTCATCGACCTCATGCGCGACACGCTCGACCCGCCCGCCGGGGTCCGCGCCGAGCTCGCCGGGCTGCCGGTCCTCGCCGCGGAGGCCAACGCGGCCGTCGCCTCGCCGTGGCGCCGCGCCGGCACGCTGATCGCCGGGCTCGTCGCGGTCGCGCTCGTGCTGCTCGTCGCGTTCCGCGACCGCCGCCGGGCGCTGGTCCCGCTCGTCCCGATCGCCTTCGCGACCGGCTGGTCCGCCCTGATCCTGTTCCTGACGCGGATCCCGCTGAACCCGATGTCGGTGACGCTCGGCGCGCTCGTGATCGCGATCTCGACCGAGTTCAGCGTCCTGCTGTCCGAGCGCTACCGCCAGGAGCGCCTCGCGGGACACCCGCCCGAGGAGGCGCTGCGACGGACCTACGCCTCGACGGGCGCCGCGGTCCGCGCCAGCGGCATCACCGCCATCGCCGGGTTCGCCGTCCTCGTGCTGTCGGACATCCGGATGCTGCGCGACTTCGGCGCCGTCACCGTGATCGACCTGACCGTCTCGCTGCTGGGCGTGCTGCTCGTGCTGCCCGCGGTCCTGCTGCTGGCCGAGCGCGGCGAGCTCGTCCCCGCCCGGCTGCGCCGCGGCACGCGGGCCGGCGCCGGGTCGACCGGCCGGCCGCGGATCCCGCTGCCGCGCCGCAAGCAGCAGGTGGCGACGGCGACCCCCGGGGAGGGCACGTGAGCGAGGACGGACGCGACGACGGGCCGCTGGGCTTCGGCCCGGCCGACGAGGAGCCGGCGCGCCCGTCGGTGCCGCCGCCGGCCCGGGACCGTGACCCCGACCGGCCGACCGCCGCCGAGCGGCTCGCCGCCGGTGACGCGTCCGACCCCGACCTGCCCCGGCCCGGCCGGCGCGAGCGACGCCCGTCGCTGCCGGGCGGCCGCGGCCGCTACGGCTGGTTCGTCGGGGTGGTGCTCGTGCTGCTGCTCGGCCTGGTGACCCTGAACTCGATCGGCAGCGACGGCGTGTCCTCGCGCGGACTGGAACGCGAGAGCGAGGCCCCGACCTTCGCGGCGCCGCTCGCGCTCGGCGACCTCGACGGCGACGTGAACGTCGCGACGAAGGCCGACCAGGGCGACGCGGGCGACGTGCCGGCCTGCTCGATCCGCCGCCCCGACGTCGTGACGCTGTGCGCCCTGACCGAGCGCCGCCCGGTCGTCCTCGCGTTCTTCGCGACCCGGGGAGGGGACTGCGTCGACCAGCTCGACGCCGTCGAGGCGGTCAGCCGCCGCCATCCCCGCGTCGCGTTCGTGGGCGTGTCGATCCGCGGCGACCGCGGGGACCTGCGCGACCTGATCCGCCGCCGCGGCTGGACGTTCCCGATCGCCTACGACCGCGACGGGGTGCTCGCGAACCTCTACGGTGTGGCCGTGTGCCCGCAGATCGCCTACCTGCGCCGCGGCGGCCGGACCTTCGACACCTCCCTGGGGACGCTGCGCGAGCGTGACCTCGAGGGGTACGTGACCGCCCTGGAGCGCGGCGGCGCCCGCTTCGGCGAGACGCCCACGGGGACGTCCGGGGCTTCCGGGGCGACGCCGTGACGCACGAGGAGCTCAGCCGCGAAGGGTGGGTCGACGCCGAGCTGCTGGCGGAGTTCCCCGAGCTCGGCGTCTTCACGATGGAGGTGCTCGCCCCGCCGCGCAAGAGCCCGCCCGCGCTGCGCGGCCAGCTGCGCACCCTCAGCTCGCGCTTCAACGGGGCGGCGGCGATCACGATGCGCCGCCAGCCGATCCCGCACGCCTACCGGGTGTTCTTCCGCCACATCGGCCTGGACCCGGACACCACCCGGACGCCGATCGAGGCGGCCGCGATGGAGCGGCTGATGCTCGGCGGCTTCGAGTCGCGCTCGTGGGCGCACGACGCGATGCTGCTCGCGCTCGTGGAGACCGGCGTGCCGGTCTGGGCGCTCGACGCGGACCGCCTCGACGGGCCGCTGGGGATCCGTCCGGCGCGCGACGGGGAGCGCCTGGGCGGCGGCGACCTGGGGACCGACCTGCCGGCGGGCCGGCTCGTCGTCGCGGACGCCGACGCGCCCGTCGCGGTGCTGTTCGGCGATCTGGCGCACGACCGCGCGCCGACCCCGGAGACCGCTGTCCTGCGCCTGTTCACGGTGCAGGTCGCGGGGGTGCCCTCGATCCACGTCGAGGAGTCGTTGTGGGCGTGCGCCAACGCGATGACCAACCGGTCGTGACAGTCGGCACACGCTGCTAGGCTCACCCGCGGAGGAGCACCGCACCGTGGTCGTCATCGAGGACATCGAGCAGATCCCGCGTCACGCACCCGGCCGTCCGCCGGCCGGTCCCGGTGAGGGCACGCCCGGTCACGGCGGTGGCGACGACCATGCGGCGCGTCGCACGCTGCGGGCGCAGGTCAAGCGGCTCGAGCGCGAGCTCGGCGACGCGCTGATCGCCGCGTTCCCGCGCACCGCGGTCGACGTCCGCGTCCCGGCCGTGCACCGCGGACCGCAGCTGCTCGGCATCGCCGAGCTCGAGGCCCTCCGCGACAACCTCGCCGAGAAGCTCCGCGAGGCGCGCCGCGTCGTCCACGAGCGTGGGGAGGAGGAGGAGCGCAACCGCGACCTCCTCGAGCGCATGCTGCGCGACCCCAAGCGCTACAAGTTCGCGCGCCTGCCCAACCGCGACCTCGGCGAGTCCGGGTGCGGCGTCTGGCAGGTCCGTCCGCGGCTCGGCCTCATCGGCATGCTCGCGGGCTGGTGGCACGTCAAGCTCTCCAGCGGGTGCCCGTTACCCCGCTGCGCGCCGCGTCGCCCGGCCGGACGCTCGTCTAGCATCCGACGGCGATGGGGAAGCGGTCACGCAAGCGAGCGGCGCCCGGCGCCCCCCGGCCCGCCGCACCGACGGTGGCGCCAGGCACGCCCGAGCGCGGCCGTCCGGTGTCGCGCAAGGCTCGGCCGACCGAGGCGCCCGACGCGCTCTGGCACCCGCTGCCGGTGACCGAGACGCTGATCTTCCTCGGGCTCGTCGGCGTCCTCTACGGCTTCTTCACGCAGACCCCGCCGGCGCTGTTCGTCGGCATCGGCCTCGTGTCCGTCGCCGCGGTCGAGCTCGCCATCCGCGAGCACTTCGCGGGCTACCGCTCGCACAGCTCGCTGCTCGCCGCGCTCGCGGGCGTGCTGGTGGCCCTGCCGCTCTACTTCACCTCGCTCCCGGGCGAGGCGCTGCTCGTCGTCGCCGCGCTCGTCGGCGCCGGCGCGTTCCAGGTCCTGCGCACCGCCTTCGCGCGGCAGGCCGGCGGGCTCACGTTCCGCGCGTGACCTCCGCGATCCCCACCCGAGACCCGGCAGGAGACCCATGACCGACCCGTCCACCGGCGCCGCTCCCGCGCCGCGCCGCATGCAGCTGCGCGGCATCCACCACGTCACGATGATCTGCGCGGACCTGCAGCGCACGCGCGCGTTCTACCGCGACCTGCTCGGCCTCGGGGTCGTCCGCGAGGGCGACAACGACGACGACCCGGGCGCGCAGCACGTCTGGTTCGGTGACGCGGGCGGGAGCCCGGGGACGCTCGTGACGTTCCTGGAGTACCCGCAGATGGACGAGGGCCGCGTCGGGCGCGGCAGCACGCACCACCTCGCCTTCCACGTGTCCTCGCGCGAGGAGCTCGACGCGTGGCGCGAGTACCTCGTGGGTGCCGGGGTGCCCTGCAGCGACGCGCTCGAGCGCTCCGGGCTGCGGTCGGTGTACTTCCGCGACCCCGACGGGCACCTGCTGGAGATCGCCGCGGCCTGAGGCCGCGGCGCGTCCCCGATCGACTAGACCAGCGCGGCCTCGCGGGAGCGGTCGAAGCGCCCGCTGCGGTCCGGCGTGCCGGAGGTGGGGGCGGAGCCGTCGAGCATCGCGGCGACCGCGCGGCGCTGGCGCTCGGTCATCGAGCCGATCGTCTTCGTCTCCGAGAGCGGGACGCGCTGCAGGAACGTGCGGCAGCGCGTGCGACCCCAGCGCTTCTGGGCCATCAGGAGGTCGGCGACGGTCATCGACTCCGCCTCCCACGAGCACTCGAGGATCACCTCCGCGGCGCGGAGCTCGCCCGCGAGGACGCGGCGCTTGAGCTCGGCCCGGGCGAGGCGGACCTCGTTGGCCTTGGCGAGGGCGCGCAGATGCTGCGGCCCAGGGGTCGTCGAATGCTGCATGGGGTGAGATGTCCTCCCTCCCGTCGGGGTGGCACGACGGGAAATCCTCGTGTTGGGCGTCCGCGTGCACCAGCGGCGTCGGGTCCCTCGGCGGATCGCGCAGGTGGCGGCGGCAGGTCGTCCCACGAGACCCGGCCTCTGCGCGGTGCCCGCCCCGTCGACGCGTCGGCAACGCCCCTCGAAACTACGTCAGGTCGCCGGGCCGGGTCAACGTGTGAACCTCGACAACATCCGCTCAGAGCGCCTTTTTCGTGACCGACGCGTGACGCCCCGTGATCCGGTTGGTACGCCCGTCCGAACCGACCGGTCGTGACCGCCCTCGACCTCGGGTCGAGGGTCAGATGAACGGCGGGGTTCAGCCGTGGAACGACGTCGGCAGCGGCCCGTGCTCGGCCTCGAACGCGGCCTTCACCGACGAGAACGCGTCGAGCGCGCGGTCGAGCGTCGCCCGGTCGTGGGAGGCCATGACGCTCGTGCGCAGCAGCGCCCCACCGGGCGGCACCGCCGGGTGCAGCGCCGTGTTGACGAACACGCCGGCGTCGTACAGGGCCTTCCACAGCAGCACGGCCTTCCAGTCGTCCCCGACCAGCACGGGGACGATCGGCGTGACGACGTCACGGCCGTCCCCGAGCGGCTGGGGCTGCACGACCGCGAAGCCGCGCTCCTGCAGCCCGTCACGCAGGTAGCGGGCGTTGTCGAGCACCGCGGCCAGCAGCGGCGGCCCGTCGGGGGAGCGCAGGACCCGCAGCGCGGCGAGCGCCGCCCCGACCGCGGCCGGCACCGCGGCGGCCGTGAAGAGGAACGCGCGCGAGGACACGCGCAGGTAGTCGACGACCTCGCGCGAGCCCGCGATGAAGCCCCCGCACGACGCCAGCGACTTCGAGAACGTGCCCATCCGCAGGTCGACCCGGTCGGCGACCCCGAACAGCTCGGCCGTCCCGGCCCCGGTCGGCCCGAGCACCCCGGCGCCGTGCGCCTCGTCGACCATCAGCCGCGCGCCGAAGCGCTCGCAGAGGTCGCAGATCGCGGGGACCTGGGCGATGTCGCCCTCCATCGAGAACACGCCGTCGACGACGACCAGGACGCCGCCGCCGTCGCCCGCGGCCTTCTCGAGCGTCCGCTCGAGCTTGTCCAGCCGGTTGTGGCGGAACGGTCGGAGCTTCGCCTTCGACAGCAGGCAGCCGTCGAGGATCGACGCGTGGTCGCCGGAGTCCGCCACGACGGTGTCGCCCGGGGCCAGCAGCGTCCCCAGCGTGCCGACGTTCGCCTGGTGGCCGGTCGTGAAGACGATCGCGTCCTCCGTGCCCATCCAGTCGGCGATCTCCTCCTCGAGCTGCGTGTGCAGCGGGATCGTGCCGTTCAGCAGCCGTGAGCCCGTCAGGCCCGTCCCGTACTGCTCCAGCGCGTCCCGGGCGCCCTGCAGGACGCGGGCGTCCTCGGTCAGGCCCAGGTAGTTGTTGGAGCCGAGCATGATCCGCTCCGCACCCTCCATCCGCACGACCGGCCGCGCCGGGCCGTCGAGCGTGCGGAAGTAGGGGAGCAGGTCGGCGTCGCGGGCGGCGCGCAGCTGCGCCTCACGCTCGTGACCCCGGACCTTGGCGAAGACGTCGATGGCGGTGTGCGACATATAGGGTCCTCTTTCGATGAGCACCGTCGAGATCCGTCCCGTCCGCTCGCGTCGGGACCTGCGGGAGTTCGTCGAGCTCCCGTACCGCCTCCATGCTACTTCGCCGCGCTGGGTGCCCCCGCTGCGGCTGGAGCGGCGGCTGTTCCTGAGCCGCCGGCTCAACGCCTTCTTCAAGCACGGCGACGCCGAGTACCTGCTCGCCGTCCGCGGCGACCGCGTCGTCGGGCGCCTCAGCGCCCACGTCGACCACGCCTACAACCGCTACCACGACACGTCCTGGGGCTGGTTCGGCTTCCTCGAGATCGAGGACGACCCGGAGGTCCTCCCGGCGCTGCTCGACGCCGCCGAGGCGTGGCTGCGCGGGAAGGGCTGCGACCGCATGGTCGGGCCCGCCGACTTCACGATGAACGACGAGTCCGGGGTCCTGTACGAGGGCTACGACCTCGACCCGATGATCAAGCAGCCGTGGCACCCGCCGTACGTCTTCGCGCGCTGCGAGGAGGCGGCGGGCCTCGACAAGGCGATGGACCTCTGGATGTGGAACCTCGAGGTCTCCGACCGCTCGAAGATGATGCCGATCCTGTTCGAGCTCGCCGACCAGGTCGAGACCAAGCACGGGATCCGCCTGCGCAAGATGTCGCGCCGCTCGCTGCGCAAGGACGTGGACCGCTTCAAGGAGGTCTACAACAGCGCCTGGTCGCGCAACTGGGGCTTCTCGCCCTACGACGACAAGGACCTCGACCAGTACGCGCAGGAGCTCCAGCTCGTCTTCGACAAGCACTGGTTCATGGTCACCGAGACCGCCGAGGGCGAGACCGTCGGCGTCGCCATCACCGTCCCGGACGTCAACCAGGTGCTGCGGCAGATGAACGGCCGCCTGCTGCCGCTGGGCTGGTGGAAGTTCCTCACCAAGGGGCGGCGGATCGATCGCGTGCGCGTCGGCTTCCTCGGCGTCAAGCCCGAGTTCCAGCACACCGGTGTCGCCGCGAAGATGTACGTCGAGCACTTCGACATGGCCGAGGTGCGGCCGCAGAAGGGCGGCGAGATGGGCTGGATCCTCGAGACGAACAAGGCGATGAACCGCGCCATGGAGGCCATGGGCGGGACGATCGTCAAGCGCTACCGGGTCTACGAGCGCGTCTGGGGCGCCGGCTCGGAGACCGGCGAGGACGCCTGAGCACGACGCGACGCGGGCGCGGTGCCGAACACCGTGTCCCACCAGGGGGCGCTGATCCCGAACGCGACGGTGTCGTCCTGGAAGTGGTGGCGCATGTGGTGCTCGCGCAGGCGCCGCCCGAGCCGCGACCGCGGCACCCGGTGGTGCAGCAGGTAGTGCGTCATGTCGTACGCGAGGTAGCCGGCGAAGAAGCCGGCGCACAGCGCGTTGGCCTGGCCGGCGGGCAGCAGCAGGTGGTAGAGCCCGACGAACAGCGCCCCGAGCGGGAGGCTCGCCGACGGCGGCATGACCAGCCGCATCGGGTCGTTGGGATGATCGTGGTGGACCCCGTGGATCATCCAGTGCAGCCGCGCCCCGATGCCCTTCTCGGGCTCGAAGTGGAAGACGATCCGGTGCAGCCAGTACTCGGTGAGCGTCCAGGCGACGTAGCCGATCGCCACCCACAGCACGAGCCCGAGCGGCGAGCCGAGACCGCGGTCGACCGCGAAGTACAGGAACGCCCCGATGATCGGGACGAAGAGGGTGGGCACGACCGCCGGGTGCACCCGCGTGACCTTGTCGAGCAGCGGCGAGCGGAACATGGGCGGCGAGGCGCGAAGCTCCTCGGCCCTGGTGGCGTACGTGACCGATGTCCGCTCCGGCTCAGGCATCGATGTACGGGAGAATACCGACCGCTGCGGCGGCCCTCCGTGGCCGGGCGCGTCACCCGGCCCGTGCGGTCTGCCGCGGGGACTACACTCGGGCGAGCATGCCGCCGCAGCCGCCGACGGGGACCGACGAGGACACGCTCGACGAGGCCGAGGAGGTCACCGCCGAGCCCGTGCTCGGGGACGCCCGCCCCGCCGTCCGGCGGCCCGGCACCCCGGCCGCGGTCGACCCGGCCTCCGGCCGTGCCGTGGGCGCGCCCGCGACCACCCGCCAGCTCGCGGTGCAGGCCGCCGCCGTCGCCGCGACCGCCGTGGTCGCCGGCGCCGCCACCACCGCGCTCGTGCGCGCCGCCCGGGGCGGCGGTCGCGCCGCCGGCCGGGCTCGTGGCCGCGCGCGGCAGGACGGCGTCGAGGTGCTCGAGACGCGCACCTACGTCGTCGACGTGCACGTCCTCGGGCGGCGGTGAGCGCGGCCGTCCCGGTCGAGGTCCGCGCCGAGGTCCGGCCGGCCTGGCCGGTCCGGCTCCCCGGTGGCGGCATGGACGGGCTCGCGCTGCGCCGCGGCGACGTCTGGCTGCGCCTCGTGCACGTCGGCCCGTCGGCGGTCGAGCTGCGGGCCGCGCAGCCCGAGCCCGGGCGCCTCGTCCTCGGCGCCCGCGCGCGGCGCCGCGCCGACGCCGAGCACGGGCTGGAGCGGCTGCGCTTCGCACTCGGCGTCGACGACGACCTCGCCGACTTCCACGCCCGCTTTCGCGACGACCCCGTGATCGGCGCGAGCGTGCGGCGCCGCCCGTGGCTGCGCGCCCGGCGCCGTCCCGTGGCCTTCGAGGCACTCGCGTGGGCGGTCACCGAGCAGCTCATCGAGTACGACCGCGCCGTGCGCATCCAGCGGCGCATCGTCCGCGCGCACGGCCGCCCCGCCCCGGCGTGGGCGTGGCCCGGGCTGCGCGACGCCCCGTCGGCCCGGACGGTCGCGGGGCTCTCCCCGGCGCGGCTGCAGTCCTACGACCTCGCGGCGGGCCGCGCGCTGGCGCTCGTCCGCGTCGCGCGCGAGGTCGCCGACGGGCGCGTCGACCTCGACGACCCCGACCACGAGCGCGGCTGGGCGCGGCTGCGCGCGATCCCGGGGATCGGCGCCTGGACCGTCGAGGTGCTCGCGCTGCTGGGGCAGGGCCGCGACGACGTCGTGCCGGCCGGGGACCTCGGCTTCCTCAAGGCGCTCGGCGCCCTGACCTCCGGCGGCGACCCGCGCGCCCGCGTCACCGAGGAGGAGGTGCGGGCGCACATGGCGCGCTACGACCCGTGGGCGGGCCTCGCCGGCGTGCACCTGCTGCACGTCCTGACCAGCGGCCCGAAGGCGCTCGCGGCCTGAGCCGGCCGCGAGCGGTGCGACGGTCCCGTCGCTCAGTCCAGGCCCTCGCGCTCGTTGCCGATCGGGGCGCCCGGCAGGAACTCGTTCGTCAGCGACGTCGGGTCGATCTCCTTGGTGATCAGCCCGCGGTCGAGCATCCAGCGCCCGTAGGCGCGCCACTGCGACGGATCCATGTAGCCGAACGGGTCCTCGTCGTCGGCCGGGAAGAACACCGGCAGCGTCTTGCGCACGACCGCCTCCTGGAGGCCGCGGTCGAGGTCCGGGTTGGCCTTCAGCAGCGGCGTGACGCCCGCCGCCGGGTCGGCCCGGACCTGCTCGGTGCCCTGGCGCAGCGCCTGGAAGAACCGGCGCACCAGCGCGCCGCGGTCCTTCGTCGTCTCCTCGGAGGCGACGACGACGAGCTCGTCGTAGGTCGGGACCCCGACGGTCTCCATGCGGATGATGTCCGGGTCCTTCTTCTCCCGCTGCAGCTGCGTGCCCTCGTAGTTCCAGAACGCGCCGAGCGTCGCGTCGACCTTTCCGGAGATCATCGCGGGCACGAGGTTGAAGCCGACGTCGACGGTCTTCACGTCCTCGGGCGGCACGCCCGCCTCCTCGAGGATCGTCTTCAGGTACGCGGCCTGGTAGGGGATGCCGGCGGTGCCGACCGTCTTGCCGCGCAGGTCCTCCACGCGCGTGATCTTCTCCTTGCCCAGCGCCATCAGCGAGGTCAGGGGCTTGTTGACGATCGCCCCGACCGCCACGAGCTTCGCGCCCTTGTCCCGGGCGAGCAGCAGCTCGGGCTCGTAGGAGATCGCCAGGTCGGCGCGGCCCGCCTCGACGAGCTTCAGCGGGGCCGACGGGTCCGACGGGGTCTGGATGTCGACGTCGAGGCCGACCTTCGCGAACGCGCCCGACGCCTGCGCGGCGTAGATCCCCGCGTGGTCGGCGTTGGGGAAGTAGTCGAGCATCAGCGTCAGCTTCTGCGTCTGCGGCGTGCCCGCGATGTCGTCCTCCTTGGACCCGCAGGCCGACAGCAGGAGGGCGACGGGCAGGAGCAGCAGGCACAGCAGCGCGGCGGGGGAGCGGCGGGTCATCGAGGGGATCCTCCGGGTCGGGCGGCCCACGGCAGGAGACGGCGCTCCGCGAGGACCAGGGCGTAGAAGAGGGTGACGGCGAACGCGGCCAGCACGACGACCGCGGCCCAGGCGCGGGCGGTCTCGAGCTGGCCGTTGGACTGCTTGAGCAGGTGGCCGAGGCCCGAGTTGGACCCGGAGTCCTCTGCGAGCACGGCGCCGATGACCGCGATCGCGACGGCGATCCGGGCGCCGGAGAGCGCCGCCGGCGCGGCGGCCGGCGCCTCCGCCCACCAGAACACCTGGCGCGGGCTGGCGCCGAGCGTGCGCAGGAGCTTGCGCCGGTCCGGGTCGGTCCGGTCGAGCGCGTCGAGGGTCGTGACGGCCACGGGGAAGAAGCAGATGATCGTGATGATGGCGAGCTTCGGGCCCAGGCCGAACCCCAGCCAGAAGACCAGCAGTGGCGCCAGCACGACGATCGGGACCGCCTGCGAGCCGACGAGCAGCGGGTAGGTGGCGCGGCGCAGCAGCGGGCTGCGGTGCAGCGCGACCGCGGCGACGAAGCCGACGACGAGGGCGCAGAGGACGCCGAGGCCGACCTCGGTCGCGGTGACGAGGAAGTCGTCCCACAGCAGGTCGCGGTCGTCGATGAGCGCCTCGCCGATCTGCAGCGGCGAGGGCAGGATCAGCTCGCCGGGCCCGCCGATCGACGTGTAGGCCTGCCAGACGCCGAGGAACGCGAGCACGAGCAGCGCGGCGAGCATCAGCGCAGGGCCTCCAGGACGGCGGAGCGGACCTCGAGCACCGCGGGGTCGGTGCCGGTCCGGGGGCGCGGCGCGTCGACCGCGACCTCGGCGATCACGCGCGCGGGCCGGGGGGAGAGGACGAGCACGCGGTCGGCGAGCACGGCCGCCTCCTCGACGTCGTGCGTGACGAGCAGGACGGTGCGCGGCTCCGTGGCCAGCGCACCGGCGAGCCAGGCGCGCAGCTCCTCGCGGGTCAGGGCGTCCAGGGCGGCGAACGGCTCGTCGAGGCACAGCACCGGCCGGCCGGCGAGCAGCGTGCGCAGGAACGCGACGCGCTGGCGCATGCCGCCGGACAGCTCGTCCGGGCGGGCCTGCTCGAAGCCGGCGAGGCCGAAGCGCTCGAACAGCGGCCGGGCGGCGGTCCGCGCCGCGTCCCGGCCGACGCCCGCCAGCCGCGGGCCGAGCGCCGCGTTGTCCAGCGCGGTCAGCCAGGGCAGCAGCTGGTCGCGCTGGGGCATCAGCACCGCCGGGTCGGCGGCGACCGTCCCCGCGTCGGGGGCGACGAGGCCGCAGACGAGCTCCAGCAGCGTCGTCTTGCCGCAGCCGGAGGGGCCGACGAGCGCCACGACCTCACCGGGGGCGGCGTGCAGCGACAGCCCGTCGACCGCCGGCACCGGCCCGCCGCGACGCGGCCGGTGCGCGAACGCGACGCCGTCCAGCCGGACCGCCCCGGGGCCGCCCGGGGCGCCCGTGGCCGTCGGCGTCTGCGCCCCGGCGTCGCTGCGTGTGGTCATCGGCTCCCTCCGCGGGCATTACCCCACAGGTTCGAAGGGTCCGGACCCAGCGCGGGTCGATCTCAGCCGGGCGATCTTCCCAGCACCCCTGTGTACATGCGCCGTCAGCGTACTACGGGGGTCCGCTGTCAGGCGGCGGCCGCCCCCGGCCGGCCGGCCTGCACGACGTAGGACGCGCGGGTGGTGATCGGCGCCCCGGGCGTCTGCACGTACGGCACCACGCGGAAGTCCCCGCGCCAGGTCTGGCGGTCGACCTCGCAGCGCAGGTAGCCGCGCTGCTCGTTGGTGAACAGGATGTGCGGGTTCTCGGCCAGCACGGCGCGGCCGCCCGCGCTGATGTCCTGCCCGTCGCCGCCGGTGGCGATCGAGGTCGTGACGAACTCGCTGCCGAGGGTCGGGCTCGCGACGTCGCCCGGTACCGCGTGGACGTCGGCGCAGTAGTGCTTGTGCACGTCCCCGGTGAGCACGACGAAGTTCTCGACGCGGCCGTCCTGGACGGCACGCGTGATCCGCTCGCGGGCGGGGACGTAGCCGTCCCAGCTGTCGGCGCTGAACCCCTGCGCGGGACCGGCGGTGAGGTCGCGCTGGGCGAAGAACACCTGCTGGGCGAGCACGTTCCAGCGGCTGCGCGAGCGCTGCAGGCCGTCGATCACCCACCGCTCCTGCTGCGGGCCGGTGAGCGTGCGGGCCGGGTCGAGGCGGCGCGCACCGTCCTGGTCGTCGCGGTACTGACGGGTGTCGAGCACGTTCAGCGTCAGCAGGTCGCTGTACCCGACGCGGCGGTAGAGCAGCATGTCGGACCCGCGCGGGACCTGCGCGCGACGGAGCGGCAGGTGCTCGTAGTACGCCTGGAACGCGACCGCGCGGCGGGCCAGCCACGACTCGGTCGTCGCGTTGACGCCGATGCGGTCCTGGGGGGAGAGGCCCGCCCAGTCGTTGTCGACCTCGTGGTCGTCGAAGGTCACGACCCAGGGGGCGGCGGCGTGCGCGGCGCGCAGGTCGGCGTCGGTGCGGTACAGCGCGTGGCGGTTGCGGTAGCCGGCGAGCGTCTCGGGCTCGGGGCCGTCGTGCTGGCGCGGCTTCGTCGGCGCCGGGCCGCCCTCGTAGATGTAGTCGCCGAGGTGCACGACGAGGTCGAGGTCCTCCCGGGCCATGTGGCCGTAGGCGGTGAAGTAGCCGTCCTGGTAGTGCTGGCAGGAGGCGACGGCGAACCGCACGCGGTCGCCGCGGCCCGGGCGGGGCGCGGTCCGGGTCCGGCCGGTCGGGCTCTCCTGGGGCCCGACGAGGAAGCGGTAGAAGTACTCGCGGGCGGGGTCGAGTCCCTCGACCTCGACGTGGACGCTGTGCCCGACCTCGGGACCGGTGAGCGTCACGCCGCGCCGGGCGACGCGGCGGAAGCGGTCGTCGTGCGCGACCTCCCAGCGGACCGGCACGCGGCGGGCGGGCAGGCCGCCGCTGCCGTCCGGGGCCAGCGGCACGGGCGCCAGGCGCGTCCACAGGACCACGCCGTCGGGCAGCGGGTCGCCGGACGCGACGCCGAGGGTGAACAGCGGGTCGGAGAACGGGCCGCGGGTCAGCGCGCCGGCGCTCAGCGGGCGGGCGGCGAGGAGGGCGCCGGCGCCGAGCGCGGCGCGACCGAGCAGCTGGCGGCGGTTGATGGGGCGGTGGTCCCAGGTTCCGGTGATCGACATGCCCGCGAGCCTGTCAAGTGCGACAGGACGCGCATGTGATCAGGTGGTGACGGCGCCCGTCAGGCGCTGTGCACGGGGCGCGTCAGCGCCTTGACGAACTCCTCGAGGTGCGCCGTCGTCCAGCACTCGAACGCCTCGCAGTGCTGCTCGTAGGTCGCGATCACCGAGTCGCCGTAGTTCCAGTACAGCCGCGGCTCGGGGTTCAGCCAGAACGTCCGGCCGGCCTTCGCCGCGATCTGCCCGAACGTGTCGGCCGCCGGGTCGCGGCCGTTCGTGCGGGCGTCCCCGAGCACGATCACGGTCGACCGCGGGTGCAGGTCGCCCTCGACCTGCTCGCGGAACTCGCGCCAGACGCGCCCGTAGTCGGTGTAGCCGGAGACGTCGGCGACCCCGGCGTCGCGGCCGATCGCCTCGCTGACGGCGCGGAAGTTCCGCTCCTTCTCGAAGACCTCGGTGACCTCGCTGATCCGCTCGATGAAGACGAACGAGCGCATCTTGCGGAACGAGTCGTGCAGCGCGTGCAGCACGCTGAGGAAGAACACGGAGGCGCTCGCGACCGAGGTGGAGACGTCGCAGACGACGTAGATCTCCGGGCGGCGCGGCCGCTTGGGCTTGTACTTCAGCTCGACCGGCACGCCGCCGGTCTGCAGCGACGCGCGCATCGTCTTGCGCACGTCGACCTGGGCGTGGCGGCGCGAGCCGCGCTGCTCCTGGCCCTGGGTCTTGAGCCGGCGCTTGAGCTGCATCACCGTGCGGTGCACCGCGGCGAGGTCCTGGAGCGGGCCGGACGGCAGCGCGCGGTCGATCTCGTTCAGCGGCCGGGCGGGCGGCAGCTGCTCGGTCCGCTCGATCTGGCTGCGCTCGAGCTCGCGGCGCAGCAGCTGCTCGAAGCGGCGGATCTCGTCGCGCGGGAGCCCCTCGTGGCGCGGGTCGTCCTGTGGCAGCTCCGGCTGCGGCTCGGCGCGCAGGCCGAGCTGGCGGCGGATCCGCTGGACGTCGACCCCGACCACGCCCGAGCCCTCGCCCTGCTGGCCGAACGCGGCGATCGCCACCCGCGCGAGGTCGGACATCGCGTCGCCGTCGCCGTCCTGGATGGCCTGCGCGATGAGCTTGCGCAGCTCCTCCATGTCGAACTCGCCGGCGCCCTCGAAGTCGATGCCGCCCTCCTCGCGCACCCCCTCCTCGATCGCGGCGACCTCGGCCGCGCGGAAGAAGAAGCGGTCGAAGACCTGGCCGAAGATCCGCCGGTCCTCGGGGGACTTCGCGATCGTCGTCGACAGCGCCTCGCGGAACACGTCGCGCTCGGTCCAGCTGACATGGTCGAGCACCGAGAACGCGTCGAGCAGCTCGGACGTGCCGACCGCGACGCCCTCGCCGCGCAGCTCCTCGCCGAACTCCAGCAGCCGTGCCGCCATCCCGTCCTGGCGCTCGGCGCTGCGGGCGTACAGGGCGGCCTGGCGCGGGTTCGGCGTCCGCTTGCCGGGACCGGGGGCGGGGGGCGCGGGCACGGTCGCCGCCTACGAGGCGAGCCCGGGCGTGAGCTTCACGCCGACGCGCTCGCTGACGACGTCGAGGTCGGTGCGGTGCTTGACGATGATCGACATCGTGTTCTTGAACGTCTCGGCGTCGATGTCGGTGGCCCCGAGCAGCAGCAGCGCGCGGGCCCAGTCGATCGACTCGGCGATGCTCGGCGGCTTCTTGATGTCGAGGTCGCGCACGAGCTGGACGATCTCGACGAGCCGGCGGCCGACCGCGTCGGGCAGCTCCGGCGTGTGGAGCTTCACGATCTCGAGCTCGTGCTCGAGCTCGGGGTAGTCGAGCCAGAGGTACAGGCAGCGCCGCTTGAGCGCCTCGGTGAGCTCGCGCGAGTTGTTGGACGTCAGCAGCACGATCGGCTGCGAGCTCGCGGTGACGGTCCCGAGCTCCGGGATCGACACCTGGAAGTCCGACAGGATCTCGAGCAGCATCGCCTCGAACTCCTGGTCGGTCTTGTCGATCTCGTCGATCAGCAGCACGACCGGCTGCTCGCTGGAGATCGCCTGCAGCAGCGGGCGGGTGAGCAGGAACTCCTCGCCGAAGATGTCGTCCTGGACCGTCGACCAGCCGGACTCGTCGCGGCCCTCGGCCTGGATACGCAGCAGCTGCTTGCGGTAGTTCCACTCGTACAGCGCCTTGGACTCGTCCAGGCCCTCGTAGCACTGCAGGCGCACGAGCTCGCGTCCCGTGTACTGCGCGAGCGCCTTCGCGAGCTGCGTCTTCCCGACCCCCGCCGGACCCTCGACGAGGATCGGCTTGCCGAGCTGCGCGGCCAGGTAGGAGACGAGCGCGGTCGACTCGCCCGGCAGGTAGCCGGTGGCCAGCAGGCCTGCGGACAGCGCTTCGACGGACTCAGGGGTGACGGGAGTCGGCATGAGACGCGACACGATATCGGTGTGCGATCCTCGGACCGTGTCCCCGAGCGCCGTGGTCGTGACGGCCGCCATCTCGGCGGCCCCCGTGCTGGGTCTGATGGCGTTCGGGGTCGTCCTCGCCATCGCCGGTCACATGGCGCGCAACATGCGCGTCGCCGCGCTCGGGATCGGGGCGCTGTTCCTGGCGACCGGCCTGATGATGGTGCTCGGGTTCGCGTCCTACCAGGACGACAAGCGCGACCCGCGCAAGTGCAGCGACGAGCCGGACTACGCGCAGTTCTGCAAGCGCTGAGCGCGCGGCGGCCGCTCAGCCGCGGGTGCGCAGCGTCCGCGTGAAGCCGACCACGCGGCCGGTCAGGTCGCGGGCGCGGACGGTGACGCGCAGCGGGCCGGGCCGCGTCGCGCGCGGCAGCGCCACGGCGGCGGTGAAGGACCGCGTGGCCCGGCTGCGGCGGGCGGTGGCGATCGTCGTGGCGGCCCCGCCCCGCACCCGGCGGACGGTGATCCGCAGGTCGGTGACCGGCAGGCGGACCGCGAGGCTCAGCCGCAGCGCGCCGGTGCGGGAGCGGTTCGCGCGGCGCAGGCCGAGCACGCGTTCCGCCGCCAGCGTCGGGCTGGCGGGCGCGGGGGAGGGGGCGGGCGCCGGGGCCGTCGGGACGGCCGACGGATCGGGGCCCGCGTTGCGCACGATCCAGGCGGCGAGGTCGGGGGCACCGATCCGCGCGTAGACCCCGTACTGCGTCGGGAAGCCGCAGCCCAGGCCGAACGAGACCACCCCGACGAGCAGCGGAGCGCCGCCGTCCTCCACCATCAGCGGGCCGCCCGAGTCACCCTGGCAGGAGTCGCGGCCGCCCAGGCCGTTGCCCGCGCAGAGCATCGTCGCCGGGTCGTAGCCGAAGGTGTTCTGGTACGTCGCGTTGCAGGTCCGGTCGCTCTGGATCGGCACCTCGACCTGCTGCAGGTTCGGGTTGGTGGCGGGCGCCTGGAAGCTCGCGCTGCCCCAGCCGATCACCGTCGCGGTCGTGCCGGCGGACCACCGGGACTCCTGTCCCGGCTGGACGACGCGGATCGGCGCGCCGCGAGGGGCGCGCTCGAGCTCGACGAGCGCGACGTCGTTGCTGGCGCCCACCGGGGTCCCGTAGGACTCGTGGCGGATCACGCGCCGGGCCGGGATCCGCTCGCCGGTGCGCAGGTCGGTGCGGTCGGCGGTCCCGAGGACGAACGCGAGATCGGCCGCCGGGGTCACGCGCGAGCCGTCGTCGACGCAGTGCGCCGCGGTGAGGATCCAGGTCGGCCGCACGAGCGAGCCGCCGCAGATGAAGCGGCCCTCCTGCTCCATCGCCGCCATCGCCGGATAGGCGCGGGTCGGCGGGCCGCCGCCGACGATCGCGTGCGCCGGCGTCGCCGGGGCCAGCAGGGCGGTCGCGGCGAGCGCGAGGAGCAGCGGGCGGCGCATGCCTGCACGATAGGCGCCCGCGGGCCGGCGGGCGCCGCCGCTCACATCTCGCGCTCGTCGAAGCTCAGCTGACCGCCGGCGTCGCCCGGATCGGCGGGATCGCGGCGGGCGGCGGGCGGGCGCGCGGGCGGGGCGGGTGCCGTGGCACGGGCGCGCGGCCGCCCGTCGGGGGCGACCCGCGTCGGCTGCAGCGAGCTGTCCACGCGGGTGGCCCCGGTCGGTGGGTCCTCCGCCACCGGTGCCGCAGGCGGCGCGGCCGGGGCGGGCGCGGGGGCCGCGGCGGGCACGGGGTCGGCGTCGATCACCGGCGGCACCGGGCGTCGCGGCGTGCGCACCGCGGCGGGCAGCGGCGGCTCGAGCACGCGCGCGGCACGCAGCCGGACGCCCGCGGAGGCGAGGAAGATCGCGGCGCCCAGCGCCAGGAAGATGCCCCAGCGCAGCCCGTAGGTCGTGACGAGCGTGCGCGTCGTCTCCTCGTCGGGCTGGTCGAGCAGCCGGTAGAAGATGAGGAACGCCGCCCAGCCGCCCGCGGCCGCGATGACGGTCCCGTCGCCGCCGGGCAGGTGGAAGGCGCGGCCCTCGCCGCGGCGGAAGAGCAGCAGCAGCACCGAGCCCGCCACCAGCAGCGTCGCCGCCTCGACGAACGAGAACGCGGTCCACGCCGAGAGCGTGTCGGTGCTCTTGGCCAGCGCCTGGTCGCGGCCCTGCGTGACGATCGCGGTGACCGACTTCGAGTACCAGGGCAGGAACATCGTCACGACCATCGCGAGCGCGCCGTAGACCGCCAGGCGCTGCGCGGGCTCGAGCTGCGCGAACGACCGCGCGATCCGCCCGGCGAGCCCGGCGGCGAAGCGCCCGGCGCGCTGTGCCGCCCCGCCGGCGCCCGACGTCCTGGCGGGTCCCGGCTCAGCCATCGGCGTCGGCGGTCAGGGCGGACAGGGCGGCGAGCCGCCGCTCGACGAGGTCGCGCACGCGGTCGTCGACGGACGGGTCGCGGGCGACCTCGCGGGCCTCGAGCAGCGCCTCGCGGGCGCGCTCGGCCCGGTCGTCGGCGACGGTGGCGTCGGGCGTGTTCTTCAGCAGGTTGTCGGCGCGCAGCAGCAGGGTGCGGAGGCGATCTGCGGGCGCGGCGGACACGGCTCGATCGTAGCGCGGGGCCTCGGCGGCACGAACGCGTCGTTGCAGCGGTGCGCGACGTCGCCCGCACGGGCACCCCGTCTGAACGTTAGCGTTCACCACCATGCGCACCCCCTGGTCCCGTCCTGCACCGCGCCGCGCGGCCCTGTCGCTGCTGTCGGCCGCGCTCGTCGCCGCCTGCGCGCCCGCCCCCGCCTGCGCGCAGGACGAGCCGTTCACGGTCAAGACGCTGCGCTTCGACACCCGCGTCGGCCCCCAGCGGGACCAGCGCTGCGAGGTCGTCGGGGACCTCTACGTGCCCCGGTCGGCGACCGCGGCGACCCCGGCCCCGGCGATCCTCACCACGAACGGCTTCGGCGGGTCCAAGGACGATCAGGCGCCGGCGGCACGCGCGTTCGCCCGCCGCGGCTACGTCGTGCTGTCCTACTCCGGCCTGGGCTTCGGCGGCTCCCGCTGCCGCATCACGCTGGACGATCCGGACTTCGACGGGCGCGCGGGCCAGCAGCTCATCACCTTCCTCGGCGGCGGCAGCGCCGCGACCGACGGGACCCGCATCGACGTCGTGCGCCGCGACACGCGCGGCAGCGACGGCCGGCCGCACGAGCACGACCCGCGCGTCGGGATGATCGGCGGCTCCTACGGCGGGCAGGTGCAGTTCGCCGTCGCGGGCGTCGACCCGCGGCTGGACACGATCGTCCCGCAGATCACCTGGAACGACCTCTCCTACGCGCTGGCCCCGAACAACACGAGCCTCACCGAGGGCGTGAGCGCCGCGACGCCGGGCGTCCACAAGACGCTCTGGACCACGCTGTTCTTCTCGGTCGGCCTCCTGCGCGGCGTCGAGTACGCGCTCGACGATCCGGCCCGGCTGCTGCCGTGCCCGAACTTCGCCGACCAGGCCTGCCGCGCGAAGCTCGAGATGGACGCCACCGGCCACCCCAGCCCGGCGACCGTCGCGTTCGCGCGACACGCCTCGGTCGCCACGTACCTCGACCGCGTCCGCATCCCGACGTTCCTGCAGCAGGGCCAGGCCGACACCCTCTTCAACCTCCAGGAGTCGCTGGCGACCTACCGCGGGCTCCGGGCGCGCGGCGTGCCGGTGCGCCTGTTCTGGCACCGCTGGGGCCACAGCGGCGGCGCCGCCCCGGGGGAGATCGACCCCGCCGAGCCCGAGCGCGGCTACGAGACGCGGCAGTCGCTGGCCTGGTTCGAGCACTACCTGAAGGACCGCGGTCCCCGGCCGCCGCAGGACTTCCAGTTCTTCCGCGACTGGGTCGACTACGAGGGCGACGCGGGCGCCGCCTACGCCGCCGCGCCCGCCTATCCGGTCGGCGCCACGCGCACGCTGCGGCTCAGCGGCACGGACGCGCTCGTGCCCGACGGCGAGCCGGTGCGGGCCGGGGCCGCCGCCTTCACGACCACCGTGGCGAGCCTGCCGACGAGCTTCACCGAGCTCAGCGCGCTCACCCAGTCGCCGCCGGTCCGCGACCTCGACGGGACCTTCGCGGCGTGGTCGACCGCGCCGCTACCGGACGACGTCACCTCGGTCGGCGTCCCGCGGCTGACCGTGCGCGTGCAGGCCCCGCGCTCCGCCGACCCGGCGTTCATGCCGGTCCTGTTCGCCAAGCTCTACGACGTCGCGCCCGACGGCACCGTCGAGCTCACCCACCGCCTCATCTCCCCGGTGCGGATCGCGGACCCGTCGCAGCCGGTCGAGATCGAGCTGCCGGGGGTCGTGCACCGCTACCGGCGCGGCCACACGATCCGCCTCGTGCTCGCCGGCGGCGACGCCGCCTACCGTGGCGGGACCGTCCCGATGGCGGTCCGCGTCCTCACCGACGCGACCACACCGGGGACGCTCGTGCTCCCCGTCGAGGGGGACCGGGGCCTGCCGACCGGCCTGGAGGCCGAGCGGGCGGCGGCGCGGACCTGCACGAGCCGCCGGACCGTCACGTTCCGCGTGCCGCTGCGCCGCGGCGAGCGGATCACGCGGGTCGAGACGACCGTCGACGGGCGGCGGCGCGCGGTCCGTCGCGGCCGGTCGCTGCGCGCGACGGTCGTCCTGGCGGGTCTCCCACGCGGGACCGTCCGGGTCCGGGTGCGCCTGCGCACCTCCCGGGACCGGACGATCACCCGCACGGGGACCTACCGTCTCTGCGCGCGCCGCTAGGCGTTCGTCGGGCTCGGCGTCGCGGTGGGCCGGACGGCGCTGCGCGCCGGGCCCTCCTCGGAGAACCCGATCCGCTCGTGCAGGCGCGCGAGCGGGGCGGGCGACCACCAGTTCCAGCGGCCCAGCAGCGCCATCAGCGACGGCACGAGCAGGGTGCGGACGATGAACGCGTCGACGAGCACGCCGACCGCGGCCCCGACGCCGATCTGCTTGATGAACAGCACCGAGGAGGTGCTGAACGCGCCGATCGCGACGGCGAGGAGGATCGCCGCGGCGGTGACGACGGCACCGGTCCGCGCGACGCCCATCGCGACGACCTCGCGCTCGTCCACCGGCTCGCCGGAGGCCAGCGCCCGGTCGCGCAGCTCCTTGATGCGGCCGAGCAGGAACACGCCGTAGTCGGTGGAGAGGGCGAACACGAGCGTCGCGGTCACGACGAAGTCGGTGGCCTCGATCCCGCCGTTGCTCGTGTAGCCCAGCAGGCCCTCCAGGCGACCGTCCTGGAAGATCCAGGCGAGGACGCCGAGGGTCGTGCCGACGGTCAGCGCGTTCATCACCAGCGCCTTCAGCGGCAGAATCACCGAGCCGGTCATCAGCCACAGCACGACGAACGTCAGGACGGCGAGGATGCCGAGCGCGAGCGGCAGCCGGTCGCCGATCGAGGCCTGCTGGTCCAGGAACTCGGCGGCGACGCCACCGACCTGCACCTCCAGCGCGGTCGGCAGCTCGCGGATCTCGCGCACGACCTGCTGCGCGGTGTCGCTGGCGCGGCCGTCACGGGCGGTGACCGTCAGCTGCCAGGTGTCGGGCGCCAGCTGCACCGGGGCCTGCGCGCGGACGACGCCGGGCAGGTCGGCGACGGTGCGGGCCAGCGCCCCGACGGCCTGGCGGTCGGTGCCGCCGATCGCGACGGTGATCGGGTCGTTGTCGGTGGCGGTGAAGTCGCGCTGCAGCGTGTCGGCGACCTGCCGGGAGCTGAGCGACGTCGGGACGCTGGTCTGGTCGACCGGCGCCCACTGCGCACCGAGCGACGGGAGGGTCAGGACGACCATGACCGCGGCCGTGGCGAGCGCGACCAGCCCGGGGCGGCGCATGACCCCGTGGGAGATGCGGTACCAGCGGGTGGCGGCCTCCTCGCCGGTGTCGCGCACGGCGAGCTTCTCGCCCCACAGCGCGAGGAAGACCGGGGTGACGAGCAGGGAGAGCACGGCGGCGACGATCGCGACGGCGGCGCCGCCGATGCCCATCGACTGCAGGAAGTTCAGCGGGAACACGATCAGCGCGGCGAGGGCGATCGCCACGGTGGCGGCGCTGAACGCGACGGTGCGGCCGGCGGTCGCGAGCGTCGCGGCGATCGCGGCCCGGCCGGGACCGTGCTCGGCGAGCTCCTCGCGGTAGCGGGTGAGCAGCAGCAGGGTGTAGTCGATCGCCAGGCCGAGCCCGAGGCCGATGACGAGGTTGAGGGCGAAGATCGACAGCTCGGTCGCCGCGTTGACGAGCCGCAGCACGAGGAACGTCGAGAGCACGGTGGCGATGCCGACGACGAGCGGCATGACGGCGGCGCGACGGCCGCGGAAGAACAGCAGCGAGAGGAGGACGAGGATCGGGAAGGCGATCGTCTCGGCGCGGCCGAGGTCCTCGGAGATCTGGTCGCCCATCTGCGTCTGGGCGACGAGGCTGCCGCCGAGCAGCACGCCCTCGCGGTCCCCGAAGCGGGACTCGAGCGTGGAGACGACGAGGTCGTCGTCGGCGTCGGCGCGCAGCAGCACCGCGTGCGCGGCGGTGCCGCCGTCGCGGGAGAGGAGCGCGCGGTCGCCGGAGGTGGCGAACGAGCTGACGGCGGCGACGCCGGGCACGGTGCGCAGCTCGCGGTCCAGGGCGGCGACCGCGGCACGGTCTCGGGTCTCCTGGAGCACGATCACCGAGGGGGAGACCTCGGTCTGCGTCGCCCGCTCGATCCGCTCGACGGCGGCGACGGACTCGGCGTCGGGGGCGACGAAGCCCCCGTCGTCCTGGAGCGCGCCGAAGACGGGGCCGCCCAGCGCGCCGGCGAACGCGATGAGCAGGAAGACGCCCACGAGGGCGCGGCGGGGTCGGGTGATGAGCAGGTCGAGCAGGCGTGACATGGCGGTCCTTGAAGGAGGAGGGGCGACTGGACGGCTGTACATATACAGACGTAGATATACAGGTGTCAAGTTGTCCGGGTTGCGGGTATAGTCGACCCGTGGCCCCGTCCGACCGTCCCACCGCAGCCGCCCGGCCCCGCGCCGCCCGCGGCGACGGCGAGCTCCTGCGCGAGCACCTGCTCGACGCCGCGAGCGAGCTCGTCCACGAGCAGGGCACGGCGGCGAAGCTCTCGATCCGCCAGGTCACCAAGCGCGCCGGCGTCTCGCCGATGGCGCTCTACCTGCACTTCGAGTCGCTCCCCGCGCTAATCGACGAGCTGATCGAGCACGGCTTCGTCCGCTTCCGCACCGCCCTGCACGACGCCGCCGAGCGGGTGCCCGCCGACGACGCGGTCGGGCGCCTGCAGGCCCTCGGCATCGCCTACCTGCGGTTCGCGCGCGAGGAGCCCGCGATCTACAGCGTGATCTTCGGCGACGAGCACGAGCGCCAGCACGCCGAGCGCCCGGAGCACAAGTCGAGCTCGGGCAGCGCGGCCTTCGAGGACCTCGTCGGCGCGATCGCCGCCTGCCAGGCCGCCGGGCTCGGCCGCCCCGGGGACCCCGCCGCCCTCGGCATCGGCGTCTGGTCCTCGATGCACGGCTTCGCGATGCTCTGCACGATCGAGGACGACCCGAAGTTCCCGTGGCCGAGCGACGAGACGTTCGCCGCGATGATCTACGACGCCTGGATCGCGCCCCGTACCTGACGTGGGACCGCCGGCCGTCGCTCAGACGATCGGGATGTCCTGCACGTCCGGCCCGGCGCCCGCCGGTCGCGGCGTCGCCGACGCCGGACCCATGCGCTCCACGAGCCAGTCGATCAGGGCGCGCACCAGCAGCAGGACCTGACGCACGACCTCGGTGAGCTGCTCCTGCAGCTCCGCGGGGACGAGCGCGCGCAGCGACTCCAGCAGGGCGACGAGCGCCTGCAGCTCCCCGGCGCGGGCCTCGCGGTCGCCGCCGGTGCGCCAGCCGGCCGGCGGGGTGCGCCCCTGCTCGTGCGCCGCCCGCGCGTCCGCGGCCTCGCCCGCGAGGCGCTCGGCCGCCTCCTGGGTGTCCTGGATGCGGCGGCGGAGCTCGTCGAGCGGGTCGTCGTCGGGGCGGTCAGTCATGGGCGAACGTCACGTGCAGGGCGCCGTCGGCGAACGACGCCCCCGACGGACGATAGTCCGCGAGCGCCGGCGGCAGCAGGAGGGTGCGCTTGTGGCCGTCGACGCGCACCACCAGCTCGAGCCCGATCTTCTTCAGCGAGATGTCGCCCTTCTCGGCGAACGGCAGGTCGAGCCGCAGCGTCGCCGAGTCGCGGCGCACCGTCAGCTCCTGCGAGACGGACCCGTGCAGCACGCCGTCCGCGGCGTGGTCGCCGAACAGCGCCCCGCCGAGCTCGTCGAGCATCGCGGGCCCGACGACCTCGCGGTCGAAGTACGGGGCGCGCAGCACCGGAACGGGGGAGAAGGCCTCCTGCACCTCGACGAGCTGCTCCTGCTGGCGGTCGCGCCAGGCGCCGAAGTACGCCCCGACGTCCTGCGGGAAGACCCGGTTGACGACGACCGCGTCGGTGAGGAAGCCGTAGAGGTTCAGGTAGGTGAACGTCCGGCGTGCCTCGTCGATGACCATCCGGTCCGGGTTCATGACCAGCCGCAGCGAGACGTGCTCGTGGTCGCGGAGGATCTCGTTCATCGCGATGAGGTTGCGGATCAGCCGCTGGACGTCCTCCATCACCGCCTCGCCGGGCAGTGCGACGTCCAGGACGGCGCGCGCGAACGGCCGGGCGGCGTCCATCAGGCGCGACTGCTGCGGGAAGACCTTCTCCAGCCACCATCGGGCGACGTCGGGGAACGACAGCAGGCGCAGCGTCTCCCCGGTCGGCGCGCAGTCCACGATCACGACGTCGTAGGCGCCCTCCTCGTAGTGGCGCTTGAGCGCCAGCAGGCTGAACAGCTCGTCCAGGCCCGGCGGGACGGTCAGCTCCTCGGCGCTGATCCGGTCGACCCCGCGCTCCACGAGGATCTGCCCGAGCCAGGCCTGCACCGCCGCCCAGTTGCGCTCCATCTCCTCCTGCGCGCCGACCTGCTGGGCGTCCAGCAGCGGCCCGACCGGGGTCGGCTCGCCGCCGACGTCCTGCCCGAGGCTGTCGGCGAGGCTGTGCGCGGGGTCGGTCGAGAGCACGATCGTGCGTCGGCCGGCGGCCGCGCACGCGCGCGCCGTGGCCGCGGCGACCGACGTCTTCCCGACCCCGCCCTTGCCCGTGTAGAGGATGGTGCGCGGCGGCATCGAGCCCGCAAGGCTACTTCGCGGACGCCACCTTCACTGCGCCCGAGACGATCGTCGCGTTGCCCGCGAGGTCGACCGCCCGGACGCTGATCGCGTAGGACCCGGGAGCCTTCGGGGTGAAGCGCAGGGCCTGCGTGCCGCGCCCCAGGCGGACGGTCCGGCCCGCGACCGGGCGGCCGGCGCGCGTGACGCGCGTGGTGACCGTCGAGATCTTCGACAGCACGTACGGCACCGTCACCCCACGCCGGGCGCGAGGGCGCGCCGGGCGGGCGGCCCGCAGCGTCACCACCGGCCGTGTCCGCAGGTAGCCGGTGAAGCGCTCGGCGGTCCCGCAGTAGAGCGCCGGGTCGGGGACGGCGGGCGTCGCCGTCGCGCCGCCCGCGGCCTGGGCGGCGGCGGCCCGCGCGGTGTCGTCGGTCAGGCGGCCGCAGAGGTTGCGCAGGAAGTCCCGGAGCAGCGTGTGGTACCCGAGGTCCGACTCGCGCGCCTGCGAGTACATCGACCAGGCACCCGTGTCGTAGGCGGGCACCTCGCGCCGCAGCTGCGCCTCGCCGTCGGCGAACAGCGCGCGGCCCCCGTCGTCGTTGGCGAAGGTCGCGAAGTCGCGCAGGCCGATGAGTGACTGCACGAACCCGTTGAGCACCCGCAGCCGCGGGGCGAACGAGTAGATGAGGTAGTGCGCTCCGGCGTCGGTCGCGACCCGGACGCCGGTGGGCGGGGGCGTGCGGAAGATCCCCAGTGCGGCCCGCGCGGTGTCGAAGTACGGGCCGTGCCCGAGGCGGATCGCGGCGCGCGACAGCGCCTGGACCGCGGTCCCCTGCGACAGCGCGCTGACCCATGGCGGCCGGCCGCCGTCGAAGCGGAACCAGGACTCCCAGGCCAGGCCGCCGGCCCGCGGGGTGGCGAGGGCGCCCGCCTCGTCGAGCAGGGCGCGCAGCTCGGGATCGTGGTCGCCCGAGAGGAACAGGCCGTTGGCCTTGCCGAACGTGCCGAGCCACTGCAGCTGGATGCCCTGGCCGGGGTAGCTCTGCCAGACGAGCCGGCTGCCGGAGAACGCGACCCGCTGCCCGTACCCGACGAGCCGTCCGGCCGCCCACCACTGGCGGTTGCGGGCGACGGTCTGGAAGACGGCCGGCAGCCGCGCGGCCGTGAGCGCGCCGGCCGCGGCGACCTCGTCGACCGTGCGCAGCACCCCGCGCAGCTCCACCGCGCGGCGGCCGGTCAGCCGCCGCAGCGTCCGCTGCGCGGCGTCCCACGTCTCGCGGTGGCGGTCGTGGGTCGCCGCGTCGATCGCGCCCGCGTCGCGCAGCCGTGCGAGCTCGCCGCGCACCGTCCGCCGGGAGCGCGCCGCGCGACCCGCCGGCCCGTCCGGCGCCATCGCGGGGGCCGGGGCGGCGGTCCGACCGACCGGTCGGTCGGGAGCGGGGAGGAAGCGGTCGTCGCGGGCGGTCACCCGGCCGTCGGGCTCCAGCACGAGCAGCGGGGCCGCGGCCGCGGGGCCGGCGAGGGCCAGGGCGACGAGCGCGGCCGCGAGCAGGGCGATCGGCGTGGCGCGCACGGGACCGATGCTACGCTCGCCGCCGCCGCGGGCCGCAGCCTGCGTTGCACGTCCGATTCTTGAGGGAGTAGTCCGACCGTGCCGTCCACCCGTCGTGCCGTCCAGGTCCTGTTCACCCTGCTCGCGCTGGTCGCGGGCGGGCTCACGCTCGCCGCGTGCGGCGGCGACGACGGCGGCGGCGGAGGGGACGACAGCGTCTCGGGCATCCTCACCTCGACCTTCGGCTCGGACAAGCCGATCCGCAGCGGCAAGCTCGACGTCGCGGTCTCGCTCGACGCGCAGGGCCTGCCGAGCCTCACCGGTCCGGTGGCGCTGAAGCTCACCGGCCCGTTCCAGAGCAACGGCAGCGAGAAGCTCCCCGCGTTCGACTTCGACCTGTCGCTCGACGCGTCCGGCCAGTCGTTCACCGCCGGGGCCGTGAGCACGGGCGACAAGGGCTTCCTGACCTTCCAGAACCAGAACTTCGCGGTCGGCGACGAGCTCTTCCAGAGCTTCAAGACCGGCTACCAGCAGGCCCAGAAGGAGGCGGGCAGCCAGGAGGACGGCCCGACCTTCAAGGCGCTCGGCATCGACCCGCTGCGCTGGCTGAGCGGCGCGAAGAAGGCCGGCACCGCCGAGACGGGCGGGACCGGCACGACGCACATCACCGCGACCGTCGACGTCCCGAAGTTCCTCCTGGACATCAACACGCTGCTGGAGAAGGCCGACGACCTCGGCGTCGCGCAGCAGGCGCCCGCCGAGGTGCCCGCCACGCTGACCCAGGCCCAGCGCACGCAGATCGCCGAGGCGGTCAAGAGCGCCAAGGTCGACGTCTACTCCGGCCAGGACGACCAGCTGCTGCGCCGGATGGTCGTCGCGGTCCAGTTCGACGTGCCGCAGGCCGAGCGCGCCGGCGTCGGCGGCCTCGAGGGCGGCACGCTGAAGCTCGACCTCACGATCGCCGACCTCAACGAGGAGCAGAAGATCTCCGCGCCCGCGAACGCGCGGCCGCTGGAGGAGCTCACCGGCCAGCTCGGCGGCGGCGCGACCACCGGTGCGGCGGGCGCGTCCGGCACCACCGGTGCGGGCGGCGCGGCGAGCGAGGCGGGCGGGGCGCCGGCCGCCAACCCGGAGTACCTGGAGTGCCTGGACCGGGCCGGGACGGACCTGCGCAAGGTCCAGGAGTGTGCCGGGGCGCTGACCGGGTAGGTTCGGCGCGGTGGATCCGCGCGCACTGCTGACCCCGCAGGGGTGGCCCTACCTCCTCGTCCCGTTCATCCCGGCGGCCGTCGCGTTCGAGCTCGCCGGGCTCGACCCGGTCCTCGTCTTCTTCGCCTCCGCGGCCGGGGTCATCCCGACCGCGGCGCTGATGGGCCGCGCGACCGAGGAGCTCGCGGCGCGCAGCGGGCCGGGGATCGGCGGCCTGCTGAACGTCACGTTCGGCAACGCGCCCGAGCTCATCATCGCGCTGTTCGCGCTCAACGCCGGCCTGCACGAGGTCGTCAAGGCGTCGATCGTCGGCTCGATCATCGGCAACACCCTGTTCGTGCTCGGCGCGGCGATGTTCGCGGGCGGCCTGCGCCGCGACCGGCAGTACTTCAGCGCCGCCGCGGCCTCCGCGCAGTCCTCGATGCTGCTGCTGGCGATCGTCGCGCTCGTGATGCCGGCGATCTTCCAGCTCGTCGACGCCGACGGGCTCCCGCGCCCCGGCGACGAGCGCGTGAACTTCGGCGGCGACGTCGAGACGCTGTCGCTGCTCGTCGCGCTCGTGCTGATCGTCAGCTACGCCGCGGGCCTCGTCTTCTCGCTCGTCACCCACCGCGACCTGTTCAACCCCGACGACGACGAGGACGGGGACCTGGAGGAGCCGTGGACGGTCCGCCGCAGCGTGCTCGCGCTGCTCGTCGCGGGTGTCGCCGTGGGGGCGATGAGCGAGATCCTCGTCGGGTCGATCACCGAGGCGGCGGGCTCGATCGGGCTCAGCGAGTTCTTCGTCGGGGCGATCGTCGTCGCGATCGTCGGCAACGCCGCCGAGCACTGGGTCGCGGTGCTCGTCGCGATGAAGAACAAGATGGACCTCGCGGTGAACATCGCGATCGGCTCCAGCGCGCAGGTCGCGCTGTTCGTCGCGCCGGTCCTGGTGATCGCGAGCTTCGTGCTCGGCCCGCACCCGATGGCGCTCGTGCTCAACGGGTTCGAGCTCGGGGCGATCCTCATGGCCGTGCTCATCGCCGGGCAGGTCGCGCGCGAGGGCGAGAGCACCTGGTTCATGGGCCTGCAGCTGCTGCTCGTGTACCTCGTGATCGCGCTGGCGTTCGCGTTCGCCTGACCCGGTCGCCGCGTCGGTCAGGCCGCCTCCCGCGCCGGCGCCGCCGCCACGGGCGACCACGCCGCACGGACGGCCGCCAGCACGGCGGGCAGCCGCGCGCGTAGGAAGAAGTGCCCGTCGCCCGGCAGCACCGTCGTGCGCCGGTCCCTGATCGTGGCGGTGTGGGCGAGCGCGTGCCCGACCGGGACCGTCGCGTCGTCGCGGCCGTGCCAGACGAGCACGGGTCCCGGCACGGCGGCGGGGGAGAAGCCCCAGGGGCCGAGCGCGAGCCGCAGGTCCTCCAGCACGCAGTCCGGCCCGCCGGCGACGGCGTCGAGGATCGCGGCGGTCATCTGCTCGCGACGCTCGGGCGTCAGATGGGCCCGGTCGGCCGCGGCGCCGCGACGCTCGATCAGGCCGATGAGCGCGTCCGGCCGCGCGCGCACGGCGGCGACCAGCGCGCGGGCCGCGGCACGCGCCGCGCGCGGATGGCGCACGGTCCGCGCGCCGAGCGCCAGCAGCGGCGTCGCCGCGGGCGCGGCCCCCGGTCCGCGCAGCGGCACGGTCGTCGAGATCAGGGCGGTGACGGCGACGCGCTCGCCGAGGCGGTGGGCGCACGCCGCCGCGTAGGGGCCGCCGGCGCTGACGCCGAGGACCGCGAAGCGCGCGAGCCCGAGCGCGTCCGCGAGCGCGCCCAGGTCCTCGGCGAACGAGCGCAGCGTCCGTCCGGGGTGCGGGTCCGAGCCGCCGAAGCCGGGCCGCTGGGGCAGCAGCAGCCGCACACCGGCGTCCTCGAGCGCCTGCTCGGTCCATGGGCAGCGCGCGGGGCGCGTGCCGATCGCGCCGTGCAGCTGCACCAGCGGCAGGCCGTCGGACGGGCCGAGGGCGGTGCAGGCGAGGCGGCGGCCGTCGGGCAGCGGGACGGTGGCGGCGGCGAGGCGGACGGCGGCGGTCACGGCGCTCCTGGGCGGTCGGACGGACGGGAATCTGCCGCTGTGCAGGGTCCTTGCCCGCGGACCGGTCGGTGTGACCGTTCGGGGAACGGGAGCGCCGCCGGGTCAAGCGCGGGCCGCGTCGGCCGACGACCGGGGTGTCATGGACCCGGTCACCGCCACCACCGCCGCGCGCGACACCACCGGTGTCGCGCGCGCGGACCGGGTGACGAGCGACGAGCTGTCCGCCCGCACCGGCGGCGTCTCGCCGACGAGCACCTCGTTCAAGACCGTCCTCGAGGCGGCCGCCGAGGGCCGGGCCCGCTCCGGGGTCGCCGCGGGCGTGACCGCGGCCGAGCGCCACGAGCAGGTCGCCGGGCACCACTACGTGCGGGTGACCGCGGGCGTGCGCGAGGGCAGCTACGTCAACACCAGCGGCAACGCCCGGCACGGCGAGGCGTTCGCGCTCGTCGAGCGCGGCGGGCGGACGTTCCACGTGTACGGCGAGGGCGCCGACCGGCGGATCGTCGAGATCCGGCGCGCGACACGCGACCCCGCCGCTCCCACGCCGGCCGACCCGTCGGTCGCGGCCACGCCCGCCGCGACCACCGTCGCGCCGACGACCACGACCACCACCGCGACGGTCCAGGACCCGGACGTCACGGGCGACGGCGGCGGCCTCGAGGCCCCCGAGGACGACGCGCGCTGATCGCGTCGCTCAGGCCTCGAGCTCGCGGACCTGCCGGGCGATCTCCGCCTCGACGTCCAGCGGCTCCTGCCCGGCCTTCACGCGGCGGCGGTTGCGTGCCTCCACGAGCGTGCGGATCTCGTCCAGCAGCTCCGGGTCGATCCGCGTCGCGGTGAGCGCGGCGAGCTCCTCCTCGACGTCCAGTGGCGCCTCGCCGCGGCGGACGCGCCGCACGTTGCGGGCCTCGAGCATCTGCCGGATCTCCTCGTCGCGCTCACGCGCGAGCGCCGCGCCCTGGGCCGCGGCGGGCCGGGGACGCTCCTCGTGGAAGCCACCCTGGCCGATCTGGTCGTAGCTGCGGTCGCTCGTCGCGAGCGTCAGGACCGCGATGACGATCCCCACGCCGACGACGGCGAACAGCACGATCCCGAAGACCTCCTGCACCGTCCCAGCTTAGGCTCTGCGCATGTGGCGACGGCTGAGACGGCGCACGATGGGTCCGAGCCGGCCCGCGGTCCACGGCGACCAGTGGCCGCTGCTCGCCGTCACGCTGGTCGCGCTGGTCGGCAGCGTCGTGTTCGTCCTGACCGTCGTCCTCGACGGCTGAGACGACCGCGGGACGGCGCGCCGTCCGCGGGCGCCCGCTGCGATCCTTGGGGGGATGCCGGACCGCTCCACCCGCGACGCCGTCGCCCAGGCGGCGCCCCTGCCCGAGGCCCAGGCGGCCGCCGGGGCCCGCGGTGGCGGCCGGGCGGCGGGCGGGGGCGACCCGCTGGTCGGCGAGCTGCGGCGCGCCGGGCTGCTGCCCGCCCTGGTCCTGCACCTGCTCGCCGACGACCGCTCCTACGGCAACCAGCTGATGGATCGCGTCACGGAGGTGACCGCCGGGCTCGTGACGGTCAACCCGAACACGATGTACCCGCTGCTGCGCGACCTCGAGGCACGCGGGCTGATCGCCGGGGAGTGGGAGCACCCGGAGCGGCGCTCGCGCCGGTTCTACCGCCGCACCGCGGCCGGCGCGCAGGAGCACGAGCGGCTGCGCGCGGCGCTGGAGCCGCGGCTGGCCGCGGTCGCCGCCGCGGTCACCCGGCTGCAGGCCGAGCTCGACCTCGAGCCCGGACCCGGTCTGCCACCATCGCGCCCATGACCGTCCGCCGCTCGCGTCCCGTCCGGTGAGCGCCGCCGCGCTCGCCGACCTCGTCCGCGGGGCCGGCTCCGTCGTCGCGCTCACGGGCGCGGGGATCTCCGTCCCGTCGGGCATCCCGGACTTCCGCTCCCCCGGGACGGGGCTGTGGGAGAACGTCGACCCGATGGAGGTCGCGCACATCGACGCGTGGCGCGCCGACCCCGCGCGGTTCTGGCACTTCTACGGGGACCGCTTCACGACCCTGCGCGAGAAGCAGCCCAACGGCGCCCACCGGGCACTGGTGGCGCTCGAGCGGGCGGGCCATCTCGACGCCGTCGTCACGCAGAACATCGACATGCTGCACCGGCGCGCGGGCACGGCCGAGCTGGTCGAGGTCCACGGGACGATCGAGCACTCCTCGTGCCTGTCGTGCCTGCGCCGCTACCCGGTCGACGTCGTGCGCGAGCGACTCGCGGCCGCCGCGGACGGCGTGCCCGGCTGCGACTGCGGCCGCCCGCTGAAGCCGGACGTCGTGCTCTTCGGCGAGTTCCTGCCGGAGGGCGCGCTCGAGCGGGCGGCGTCGCTGGCGGCGGGGGCGGACGTGCTGCTGTGCATCGGCACGTCGCTGGAGGTCCACCCGGTCGCGCAGCTGCCCGGCGTCACCCAGGCGGCGGGCGGCACCGTCGTGGTGGTGACGCAGGGCCCGACGCCCTGGGACGGCCGGGCGGCGCTGAAGCTCGACGGCGACGTGGTCGCCGAGCTCGAGGCGGTCGTGGCCGCGCTCGGGATCGCCTAGTCCGTCGCGGGGGGCGGCAGGCGCCGCAGCAGCTCCTCGAGCGTCGCCTCCATGCGGGTGAGGCGCGCGTCGAGGTCGGCCGTCCCCTGGAGCGCGGCGAGCCGGTCGTCGAGCCGGTCGACGCCGTCCTCGATGCCCTCCAGCCGCTGGGACAGCGACCGCACCCGGCGTGACAGCCGGTCGACGTCGGCGGCGGACGGGATGTTCAGCGCGCCCATCGCCGCCTCCTGCGCGTGCACCGCGCGCTCGCGGGCCTCGAAGGCGCGCGAGAGCGCGCCGCTGACCAGCGGGCTGCCGAGCAGCTCCTGGGCGATCCGCCCGAGCGGGTCCTCGCCCTTGCGCGGGACGTCGTCGCGGTCGTCGGACGGGTGCTCGCTCATCGTCCTCCGAGCGTAGCGGGCGGCCCGAAGCAGCTGGAAACGGCCGGGAAAACCGGCTGCTCCCGACCGCTCGACCCGGATGGGGGGTGGATTACCCCCTTTCGGGCGAGGGACGGCGCCGGTTGGGCGTTGCATTCCGGCTGAGCGGCCGGGTAGCGTGCCTGCATTCCGGTCGAGGGGTCCGTGGTAGGGTCCGCCGCGCCGGGCGGCGGATGACGGACGTGACCGGCACAGCGGGGGGAGGAGCCCGCAAACACGCATGAACAAGCGCAAGCTGCTTCTGGGTCTCACTTCTGCTGGCGTCGTCGCGGCGGGCTTCGGCTCGACCGTCGGCTCGGCGAGCGCGGACCCTCGGACATTCCAGGTCACCCTGCTCGGAGGCGCGGTGATCACGGTCACGCTGGACGTGCCTCCCGGCACGCCGGTGGGCCAGATCAAGATCCCCGGGATCGAGCTGCCCATCCTCGGCATCCAGGAGGTCGGCGGGACGCCGGCCGCCCCGTCGCCGACCGCGACGCCGGCGCCAACCCCCGAGCCCGCTCCGGGTGGCGAGGTCACGACGATCGAGGGTGCCCCGCAGGTCGTGCAGGAGGCCGGCTCCGCCGAGCAGGAGACCTCGGGCACGAAGACCCGCACCCCGTCGAAGAGCACGAAGGCCGTCCAGCAGGCCGCCGAGCAGCTCGCCGCCGCCAAGAAGGACGCGGCCGAGCGCCGGCAGGCCACGAAGCTGCGCAACAGCGACGGGTCGCCGACCGAGGTCAACCCGGGCTTCGCGATGTCGCTGCCCGGCGTCGCGCCGATCGGCGTCCCCAACTTCTTCATCGAGAAGTTCCGGATCCCGCCGTTCCTGCTGCCGATCTACCAGGCGGCCGGGATCGAGTACGGGGTGCGCTGGGAGATCCTCGCGGCGATCAACGAGATCGAGACCGACTACGGCCGCAACCTCAACGTGTCCTCCGCGGGCGCGCTGGGCTGGATGCAGTTCATCCCGTCCTCGTGGAAGGCCTACGGCGTCGACGCCAACCGCGACGGCAAGAAGGACCCGTACAACCCGGTCGACGCGATCTTCGCCGCCGCCCGGTACCTCAAGGCCGCCGGCGCCGACGAGGACATCCGCAAGGCGATCTTCGCCTACAACCACGCCGACTGGTACGTCGACAGCGTGCTCATGCGCGCCCGGCTGATCGGCGGCCTGCCCGCCGACCTCGTCGGCTCGCTGACCGGCCTGACCCAGGGCCAGTTCCCGGTCCACGCGAAGGCCACCTACGCCGACGACCTCTCCGAGGCCGATGCGGTCAAGCGCGTCGCCAAGGGCCAGAACGCCGCGAACGTCGTCGAGTCGACCGCCCGTCGCGGCATCGACATCTTCGCGAAGGCCGGCAGCTCGGTCATCGCCGTCCAGGACGGCAAGATCGTGAAGATCGGCAAGAGCAAGCGGCTCGGCCGCTTCCTCCAGCTCGAGGACGCCTACGGCAACACGTACACGTACGCGGAGCTCGGCAGCGTCGCGCGCAAGCACCCGGTGCCGAAGGCCGCGAGCGTCTCCGAGTCCGCCGTCGCCAAGGAGCTCGAGCTCCCGAAGGACAAGGCGCCGAAGGCTCCCGCGTCCGCCGGGACGCAGAAGGCCGCCGAGGTCGTCGAGCGGGTCGCCAAGACCGCGACCGACTCGGTCAAGGCCGGCAAGGAGCGCCTGTTCGCGAACCCCGCGCGTCCGCAGGCCTACGAGGCCGGGGGCGACAAGCAGGTCGCCGACCAGGGCGAGGCCCTCACCGACTCGTCGACCTTCGACACGTACTTCACCGACGTCTACGGCCTGAAGAAGGACGACGTCGTCCTCAAGGACCTCAAGGTCGGCTCGAAGGTCATCGCGGGCACCGTCCTCGGCCGCATCGGCAAGGGCACCTCGCGCACGGCCTCGCACGTGAAGTTCGAGATCCGCCCGGCCGGGCGCGGCGCGCCGCGCATCGACCCGAAGCCGATCCTCGACGGCTGGAAGCTGCTCGAGTCGACCGCGGTCTACCGCGCCGCCGGCAAGAACCCGTTCTTCGGCCCCGACTCGAAGAACCCGACGATCGGCCAGATCCTCCTGATGTCCAAGGAGGCGCTGCAGAAGAGCGTCCTGGACGACCCGCGCATCGAGATCTACGAGTGCGGCCGTCGTGACATCAAGGCGGGCCTCGTCGACCGCCGCGTGCTCGCGACGATGGCGTTCCTCTCGGCGTCCGGTCTGAAGCCGACGGTCACGTCGCTGCGCTGCGGCCGCTCGTCGATCTTCACGGCCTCGGGCAACCTGTCGGCCCACCCGTCCGGGTCGGCGCTCGACATCGCGAAGATCAACGGCATCCCGATCATCGGCAACCAGGGCGCGGGCTCGGTCACGGAGCTGACGATCCGCCGGCTGCTCACGCTCCAGGGCACGATGCGGCCGAACCAGATCATCAGCCTGATGACCTTCGACGGCGCGGACAACACGATCGCGCTGCCCGACCACGCGGACCACATCCACGTCGGCTTCAGCCCGCTCTACAGCGAGAACGGCAAGCTCGCCAAGCAGCTGAACAGCACGCTCAAGCCGTCGCAGTGGATGAAGCTCATCGACCGGATCGGCAACATCGACAACCCGACCGTCGCGACGGAGCCGTCGAAGTACGCGATCCCCGCGGGCAAGGACGTGCCGACCGCCGCGGAGCGCGCGAACAGCGCACGACGCGGGAAGTAGTGTCCGAGCCGGCCGGCGCGCCGCTGCCGCACTTCAAGTTCGTCCAGCTCGAGTTCCCCTGGGAGCTCGGGCCGGAGGAGGGGCGCTACGTCGTCCGTGGCCACGCCGGTGAGGTCGACCAGGTCGTCGTGCTCCAGACGCTCGGGGCTCCCGAGCGTCGCGGCCTGGTCCGCAACCGGCGGGCGAGGGACGTGCCGTCCGAGCCGCCCGCCACGCCGGTGCCCGTGAGCCGCGTGACGGTCGTCGGCCCGAAGCCGTTCCCGTCGCTGGACGATGCCGCCCGCTGGCGCCGTGAGGTCGACGGCGAGGAGGAGGCCGCCGAGGCGATCCGGGTCCTCAACCGGATGCTGCACCTGCACCGCACCGCGACGGCGGATCCGACGGTCCGCGAGGTCTCGCGTCCGCAGGCGCTGGTCGTCCGCGTCGGCACCGGGGAGGGCGAGCAGCTCGCGCACAGCCGTTGGGCGGAGGCGGTCGAGCTGCCGCCGCAGGCGCGCCGGCGGCAGACCGGTCGCGAGGCGGCGCTGCGTCCGCAGGAGCGTCTCGCGGCGCTGCTGGGCGGGCGGGACGTCGCCCTGGCGTGCGAGGAGCTGATCCTGCGCGCCCGGCTGGACCTCGACGGGGACCGCACGCGCGAGGCGGCCCTGCAGCTGCGCGTCGCGCTGGAGGCGGCGATCGCCGAGCTGGCCCCGTGGGCCGACCGGGCCCAGATCGCCGACCGGCTCGAGGCGCTGCGGGCGGAGCGCCGCGCCGTCGGCGCCGCCGCCAACCGCGCCCTGGAGGGCGGGCTGGACGAGGAGACCGTCGAGGACGTCCGGCGCGTCGTCGGGCTCGTCGAGGGGATCGTCCGGCTGCGGACGTCGTTCGGCTTCGGCTGACGCGACGGGGTGGCGGGTCCGCGGCGGCCGCGGACGGTCAGGTGGCCGCGCGTTCCTCGTGCACGGGCATCGGCGCGGGCGTGAGCGCCGCGGCACCGATGACGAGCGCGAACGCCGCGAGCCGCAGGACGACGCCGAGCGTCCCCTCCGGCAGCGGCTCGCCGAAGACCACGAGGCCGGAGGTGATCGTGCTGAGGTTCGCCGCCGCCGAGGTCACCGCGATGACCGGCACCGGGTCGCCGATCTGCAGCGACCGGGCGGAGACGACGAGCCCGATCAGCGACAGCACGAGGATGACCAGCGCGAGCGGGTGGACGAGCACGAGCAGGCCGTCGTCCTCGAGGTGGCCGGTGAGCGCCTTGATCGACACGTCCGAGCCGCCCCACTGCAGCCCGGCGGCCGCCGCGAGGATCACGCCGGCGTGGCGGGGGATGCGGGAGGCGAGCACCATCGCGACACCGGACGTCACGGTCAGCCCACCGACGTACAGGGCGAGCGTCGCGCCCTCGTAGTCGCTGTGGGCGCTATCGGCGGCCTCGCCGCCGAGGGTGGCGGCGAGGATCGCGAGGCCCGCCGCGGTGAGCGCGACCCCGATCCACTCGCGCCGGCGGACCTCGAGGCCGAAGAGGCGGTCCGCGACGACGGTCAGCAGGACGAGACCCCCGGCGATGACGGTCTGCACCAGGGTGATGGGGGCGAGCGCGAGCGCGGCGACGTGGAAGACCCACGAGCCCATGGCTACGAGGATCCCGATCGTCCACCAGCGGTTGGCGAACAGCGCCCGGGTGGAGGCGATCGGGGTGCGCCACTGCACCTCGGGCGCGTGGATCGCGCCGCGGTGCTTGAAGAGGAAGCCGAGGATCGAGACGAACGCCGTGGCGACCGACAGGACGAGCCCGAGCTGGACGGAGAGGCTCACCCGGCGCCGTCCGTCGCGGCGGCGCGCTCGCGGCGGGCCTTCTGCGCCTCGAGCTCGGGGTCGACGAGGCCGCGGGCGGGCGCGCCTTCGAGGGGCGGGATGCCGAGCCCGGCGACGGCGGCGTGCCCGAGCGCGGCGCCGGCGGCGACGAGTCCGTCGGCGTCGAGCCGCTCGCGGCCACCGTCGGCGAGCCGGTCGCTGACCGCGAGCACGCAGCCGACGCGGATGCCGCGCAGCTCCCCGACGCGCAGCAGCGCGGCGGCCTCCATCTCGACGACGTCGGCCCCGGCGGCGCGCCAGCGGGGCGTCGTCGAGCTGTCGCGCTCGTAGAAGACGTCGGTGCTGACCGCCACGCGCGGGGTCGTGCCGGTGGCCTGCGCGAGCGCGGCGACGTACCCGGGGTCGGCGGGCAGGACGCCGTCGGCGCCCAGCGCGCGGCTGGTCCCGTCCGCGGCGAGCGCGCCCGCGGCGACGACCAGCTCGCCGAGCGCCAGCTCGGGCACGAGCGCCCCGCACGTGCCGACCCGGATCGCCTCGGTGACGCCCATGTCGATCAGCTCCTCGAGCACGATCGCGGCGCTCGGTCCGCCCATCCCGGTGGCCTGGACGGTGAGCAGCTCGCCGTCCGCCGCGGGGCCGGTGTAGCCCCACAGGCCGCGGTGGTGGTTGAACATCTTCGGCCCGTCGAGCAGCAGCTGCGCGAGCGCGAGCGCGCGGCCCGGGTCCCCCGGGAGCAGGACGCGCGGCGCGAGCTCCGTGGTCGGGTGGACGTGGATCCCTGGCACCGGCACGGCGAGGGAGGATAGTCTGCGGGGCGTGGCCAAGAAGAACAAGAAGAGCAAGAGCCGCGCCGAGCAGGTCCGGACCGCGGTCGACCAGGCGTTCCAGGCCACCGCGCAGGTGACCGCCGAGGGCGCGCAGGAGACCCGCGAGCGCGCCCACGCGCTCGCCGACGAGCTGGCCAACGCCGCCACCCGGGTCCGCGAGGCGCTCGAGGAGCTGCGTCCGGCCGCGGGCGACGAGGTCAAGCGCCTGACCGAGCGCGTGGCCGCGCTGGAGGAGAAGGTCGCCGCGCTCGAGGCCGCCGCGGCCAAGCCGGCGCCCGCCCGTCGCGCGCCGGCGCGCAAGCCGGCGGCCGCCGCGAAGCCGGCCGCGGCGAAGCCCGCGCCGCGCCGTGCCGCCGCCGCGAAGCCTGCCGCGATCAAGCCCGCCGCCGCGAAGCCTGCCGCGACCAAGCGCGCCGCCGCGAAGCCTGCGGCGAGCAAGCCCGCCGCGACCAAGCCCGCCGCGAGCAAGCCCGCCGCCCGGCGCGCGCCCGCCAAGCCGGCGGCCAAGCCCGCCGCCCGCACGTCGACCGCCACGAAGACCGACGGCGGCACCACGCCGCCCGCGTCGACGAGCAGCTCGTAGTCCCGGGGGTTCACGCGACGGTGGGCGCGTTCGCCTCGACCGAGGAGTTCCGCGCGGTCATGGACCGGGTCTTCGCGCTGATGCGCGACGACCCCGAGATGGGACCACGGCTGCGTGCGGCGGACGTGCCGCAGCGTCACGAGTACGCCGATCTGGGCCTCGTCGTGAACATCCGCGCCGGCCGGCCGGACGAGGACCACCACCTCGTGTGGGAGTGGTCCGACGACGTCGACTGGACGCCGCGCGTGGAGATGGCGATGGACTCCGAGATCGCCAACCGCTACTTCCAGGGCAAGGAGAACATCGCGGTCGCCATCGCCCGGCGGCGCATCCGCACCGCGGGCGACCTCCGGGCGGCGCTCGCGCTCGTGCCGCTGACCAAGCCGGTGCACGCCCGCTACCGCGACATCCTGGCCGCCGAGTACCCGCACCTGGTCGCGTGAGCGAGCCCGAGCGGATCACCCTGGCCGAGGTCGCCCGGCGGGCGGGCGTCAAGGCCGCCACCCTGCGCCGCTGGGTGCAGACCGGCGTCGTCCCGGGCCCGACCGACGGCGTCTGGACGGCCGCCGCGATCTCGCACGCCCGGCTCGTCGCCCGCATGCGGGAGCGCGGGCACAGCCTCGCCCAGTTGCGCGAGGCCACCGCCCAGGGACGTCTCGCGTTCGGCTACATCGAGGACCTGCTGCCGCCGGCCACCTCCGACCACACGCTCGAGGAGGCCGCGCGCGAGACCGGCCTGGAGCCCGCCCTCATCGAGCGGATCTACTCGACCGTCGGCTTCAACGCCCACGCGCTGCGCCAGATCAGCGCCGACGACCTCCAGTTCCTGCGCTACTGCGCCGCGGTGCTCGCGGCCGGCTTCCCGCTCGTCGCGTTCCTGCAGATGTCGCGCGTCTACGGTCAGGCGCTCGCCCAGGTCGCGGACGCCGAGGTGCGGCTGTTCCACCTCTACGTGCACGAGCCGCTGATGCGCGACGGCGTGCCCGGCCTGGAGATGGCCGAGGAGATGGAGGGGCTCGCGCGCGAGCTGCTGCCGCTCGCCTCGCCGATGATGGACCACGTCCACCGCCGCTTCCTGCAGCACTTCGTCGAGCAGGACGTCATCGGCCACCTGGAGAGCGACTTCGGCGACAGCGAGCCGCTGGACCTCGGGCGGCTGCGCGTCGCGATCGCGTTCGCGGACCTCGCCGGGTACACCCGCCTGACCGAGGAGGAGGGGGAGGAGGAGGCCGTCAGCGCGGTCGAGCGGTTCGTCGAGAACGTCGAGCACACGCTCCCGGACGACGCGCGCGTCATCAAGACGATCGGCGACGAGGTCATGGTCGTCGGCAGCGACCCGGCGGCCCTCACCGACTGGGCGGTCGGCTTCCAGACGCTCGTGGCCGAGCGGCCGCTGCCGCGGATCGGCATCCACTACGGCGAGACGCTCTACCGCGACGGCGACTACTACGGGCGGGAGGTCAACCTCGCCGCCCGTGTCGCCGCGCGCTCCGCGGGCGGCGAGGTGATCGTCACCCGCTCGGTCGTCGAGCAGGCCGGCTCGCACCTGGAGTTCGAGCTGATCGGCGAGGTCCGCCTCAAGGGCTTCAAGGAGCCGACCGAGCTGTTCCTGGCCCGGGTGGCCGACGATGACTGAGACCGCACGTTCACGGCTCGTCCTGGGCGGCGTGGTCCTGACCGTCGGGGCCGCGGGGGCGGTGCTGGGCTGCGGTGGGGCCGGCGCGGACGACCAGGCGCGCCTGACCGAGGCGCTGGCCCGCGTCCCGATCGCCGACGCCTACGACCTGCGGGTCGCGCTGCGCGAGCCCGGCGGCCGGCGGCGGATCGTCAAGCTCGTCGTCGACGCCCGCACGACCCCGCGGCCGTCCGGGGCGTGGCGGGCGACCTACGAGGTCGACATCGCCGGGCGCGACCCGTACGTCGTGGAGAGCGCGGCCCGCGACGACGTCGTCTCGGTCGGGGTCGGCCGCACGGCGACGCAGCCGATTCCCGCCGAGGTCGGCCGGCGCGTGACCTTCGCGTCGCGCCTCCCGCGCCGGGTCCTCGACAGCCCGTTCGTCCTGGCGCCCTACGACCGCGACACGCTGAACCCGACGGTGTGGCCGCGCGAGCTCTCCCGCGTCGCGGGCCCGGACGCCGACACCGACCGGCTGGAGGGCGAGGCCGACGCGGTCGCGCTCCTGCAGGACCTGCGGTCGTTCGTGGGCAGCGTCACCGGTGGCGATCCCGCCCGGCGCGGGCGCGGGCCCGAGAGCGCCGAGATGGGCGTCGACATCGGTCCGGACGGGCGCGTCGAGCTGCTCGTCGCGCGGGTGCGGATCGCCGGGGGCGGGCGCGGCAGCGTGCAGCTGCGTGCGCGCCCGACCGGCCGCGACCTCACCGGGGTCCGCGCCACCGCGGGCGCGCCGCTGCGGCGGCTGCCCGGGCCGATGCGCGGCGCCGTGCCGCCGCGGGTGCGCGGGGCGTTCGGGGTCGGCGCGCCCTAGATGGCCGCGACGGTCGTCGACCGGGTCCGCCGGCTCGCCGACGCGACGGGGCTCCTGGCCGACGGCGCGCTGGTGCTGCTCAGCGGCGGCCGCGACTCGGTCTGCCTGCTCGACGTCGCGGTCGCGCTCGCGGGCCCGGACCGGGTCCGGGCGCTGCACGTCGACCACGGGCTGCGGCCCGACAGCGCCGCCGACGCCGAGCACTGCGCGGACCTGTGCGGGACCCTCGGGGTCGGGCTGACCGTGCACCGCCTCACCCCGCCCGGGACCGGGGCGGGCAACGTCCAGGCCTGGGCGCGCGAGGAGCGGTACGCCGCCGCGGGCCGGGAGGCGGCGGTCCGCGCGCTCGCGGCCGTGACCGCCCACACCGCCTCCGACCAGGTCGAGACCGTGCTCTACCGGCTCGCCGCCTCGCCCGGCCGGCGCGCGCTGCTGGGGATGCCCGCCCGCGGGACCGTCGTCGCGCGCCCGCTGCTGGCGGTCACCCGCGAGCAGACCGGCGAGTACTGCGCCGCCCGCGGGCTCGCCGTCCGCGACGACCCGGGCAACGACGACCCGCGGTTCGCGCGCAGCCGCGTGCGCCACGGGCTGGTGCCGGCGCTGCGCGCCGTCCATCCGGCCGCGGAGCAGAACGTCCTGCGGACCGTGGAGCTGCTGCGCGACGAGGCCGCGGTCCTCGACGCGGCCGTCGCCGGCCTGCTGGACGGGCAGGACGCGGTGGCCGTCTCGCGGCTGACCGCCGCCCCTCCGGCGCTGGCGCGGCTCGTCGTGCGCCACCTGGCCGAGGCGGCCACCGGCGGCCTGTGCGCCCGCGCGCCCGGGCGCCTGGACGAGCTGCTGGCGCTGCGGGACGGCGCGCTGGACCTCGGCGACGGGGCGCGCGCCGAGGTCCGTGACGGGGTGCTGCGGATCGGCCGCACGCCGCCGCTCCCGCCCCGCTGACCGCCCGCCGCCCTATCCTCCGCGCCATGCGCGACCCCCAGATCGGCGAGATCCTCGTCCAGCCCGACGCCCTCGCGCAGCGCGTGCGGGACCTCGGGGCGGAGATCTCGCGGGACTACGAGGGCCGCGACCCGCTCCTCGTCGGCGTCCTGAAGGGCGCGGTGTTCTTCCTCGCCGACCTGATGCGCCGGATCGACATCCCCTGCGAGGTCGACTTCATGGCGGTCGCCAGCTACGGCAGCGCGACGGACTCCAGCGGCGTCGTGCGGATCATCAAGGACCTCGACCGCGCGATCGACGGCCGTCACGTCCTGATCGTCGAGGACATCGTCGACTCGGGCCTGACGCTGCAGTACCTGCTGCGCAACCTCGGTGCGCGCGAGCCCGCCTCGCTGGAGGTGTGCGCGCTGCTGACCAAGCCGGAGCGCCGCAAGGTCGAGCTCGAGGCCCGCTACGTCGGCTTCGAGATCCCGGACCGCTTCGCCATCGGCTACGGGCTCGACCACGCCGAGCGGTACCGCAACCTCCCGTACGTCGCCTCGCTGAACGTGTAGGCCACGGGGCGCCGGGCCGCGTATTCCCTGAAGATGCGCAGCCCCGAGACCCGCCCCACCCGGCTTGGCCCCGAGAGCACCGTGGTAGGATCGGGGACCTTGCGTCACCACGCACGACGTCCACACGCCGCCTTCGCGGCGGAGGTTCTCGCCGTATGAGCCGGTTCTTCAAGAGCGCTGCATTCCCGATCCTGATCGTGGTGGTGCTGGCGTTCTTCGCCCAGCGCCTGATCAGCCCGGGGGAGGAGCCCGCGAAGCTCCAGTACTCCGAGCTGATCACGAAGATCGAGGCCGGGCAGGTCAAGACGGTCGACCTGCGCACGCGCGACAACGTCCTCAAGTACGAGCTGCGCGAGTCCCCGGGCCGTGACCAGGCCAAGAAGGGCGAGACGGGCTTCACCGACGGCAACGCGGAGCGCCTCGAGGCGCAGCTGACCGCCGCGGTGCAGGAGGGCAAGCTCCAGAGCTTCGACGTCGAGGGCCGCAAGAGCAACGGCTGGCTGTCGCTGCTGACCTACGTCCTGCCGTTCCTGATCTTCATCGGCTTCTGGATCTTCCTGATGAACCAGATGCAGGGTGGCGGCTCGAAGGTCATGTCCTTCGGCAAGTCCCGCGCCAAGCGCATGTCGGTCGACTCGCCGAAGATCACCTTCCGCGACGTCGCCGGCGCCGACGAGGCCGTCGAGGAGCTGCACGAGATCAAGGAGTTCCTCGAGAACCCGAAGAAGTTCCAGGCGCTCGGCGCCCGGATCCCCAAGGGCGTCCTGCTGTTCGGCCCTCCCGGCACCGGCAAGACGCTGCTGGCCCGCGCGGTCGCCGGCGAGGCCGGGGTCCCGTTCTTCTCGATCTCCGGCTCGGACTTCGTGGAGATGTTCGTCGGCGTCGGCGCGTCCCGCGTGCGCGACCTGTTCGAGCAGGCCAAGCAGAACTCGCCCTGCATCATCTTCATGGACGAGATCGACGCCGTCGGCCGCCACCGCGGCGCCGGCATGGGCGGCGGTCACGACGAGCGCGAGCAGACGCTCAACCAGCTGCTCGTCGAGATGGACGGCTTCACGATGACGGACAACATCATCCTCATCGCGGCCACCAACCGTCCCGACATCCTCGACCCCGCGCTGCTGCGCCCGGGCCGCTTCGACCGCCAGATCATGGTCGACCGCCCCGACCGCAAGGGCCGCGCGAAGATCCTCGACGTCCACACGCGCGGCAAGCCGCTGGCGCAGGAGATCGACACCGACACGCTCGCGGGCCAGACCCCGGGCTTCACCGGCGCCGACCTCGCGAACCTCGTCAACGAGGCCGCCCTGCTCGCCGCCCGCACCGGCAAGCGCGAGATCACCCAGGTGGAGCTCGAGGAGGGGATCATGCGCGTGATCGCCGGTCCCGAGAAGAAGACCCGGGTGATGGGCGAGAAGGAGCGGCTCGTCACCGCGTACCACGAGATGGGCCACGCGCTCGTCGGGCACTTCCTCGAGCACGCCGACCCGGTCCACAAGATCTCGGTCGTCAGCCGCGGCCAGGCGCTCGGGTACACGATCTCGATGCCGGGCGAGGACAAGTTCCTCACCACCCGTGCGGAGCTGCTCGACACGATGGCGATGACGCTCGGCGGTCGCGCCGCGGAGGAGATCGTCTTCGGCGAGATCACGACCGGTGCGTCGAACGACCTGCAGAAGGTCACCGCGACCGCCAAGCAGATGGTCATGCGCTTCGGCATGAGCGAGAAGCTCGGGCCGCGCGTGTTCGGTCACGACCACGGCCAGCCGTTCCTCGGCCGCGAGTTCAGCTCCGAGCCCGACTACAGCGACGACATCGCCAAGGAGATCGACGCGGAGATCCGCCGGATCGTCGAGTCCGCGCACCAGCGCGCCAAGGACCTCCTCAACGAGCACCGCGAGTCGCTCGAGACGATCTCCGAGCTGCTGCTCAAGCGCGAGACGATCGAGCGCGACGAGTTCGTGGCGCTGCTCGAGGGCAAGTCCGAGCTCGAGGTCTTCGGGCCCGACGAGGTCGAGCCGCCGGCGGACTCCACGCCGACCGCGTCCTCGACCCCCGAGCGTCGCGACGCGCCGCGCTCGCTGCCGCGTCCCGGCCTCGCGGGTGGCGGCGTCGAGGCGCGCGGCCTCGACAGCCCCGAGAAGCCGCTGCTCTAGCGTCCGGCGGCCGCCCGGCCCGGCTCAGGCCACCCGCACCTGCGGGTGGTCGGTCGCTCGGCGCCCGCCGCGACGACGCTCGCCGCCCGCGCCCGGCCCGCCGTCGGCGCGCCAGCGGCGGTCCACGCCCGTCCGCCGCTCGATCCCGTCCCACGTGCCGGTCGCCGAGGCCACCCGCGCCGCCGGGACGGCCGCGGGCTCCTGCGCGGACGGCGCCAGCGCGTCGGCGACGCGGGCGACGCCCAGCGAGGCGGCGGTGAGCAGGCCGACCACGGCGGTGGTGGCGAGGACGAGGGCGACGGTGTGCACGGGCGCTGATCTGCTTTCTGCTCGTCGCGGCACGCCGCGACCGGACGGACGGGGACCGGCTCCGACCCGCACCATCTCCGACCGTCCGGACGGAATCCGGACGCCGCGGCGACGTGGCAGGATCCGGCCGTGGCCTTCACCGTCATGGGGATCGTGAACGTGACGCCCGACTCGTTCAGCGACGGCGGCGCGTTCCTCGACGAGCGCGACGCGATCGCGCACGGACGGCGGCTCGCGGCCGAGGGCGCCGCGATCCTCGACGTCGGCGGCGAGTCGACGCGGCCCGGAGCGGCCGCCGTCGACGCGGGCGAGGAGCTGCGGCGCGTGGGGCCGGTCGTCGCCGCGCTGGCGGCGGACGGCGTCGCGCGCGTCTCGATCGACACGTCGAAGGTCGACGTCGCGCAGTCCGCGCTCGACGCCGGGGCCGTGTACGTCAACGACGTGACCGCGTTCCGCGCCGAGCCCGAGCTCGCCGGGCTCGTCGCCGACCGCGGCGTGGACTGCTGCCTCATGCACATGCTCGGCGACCCGCGCACGATGCAGCGCGACCCCCGCTACGACGACGTCGTCGACGACATCCTCGCCTTCCTGGAGGAGCGCATCACCTTCGCGGTCGGCGAGGGGGTCGCCGAGCACCGGATCCAGATCGACCCCGGCATCGGCTTCGGCAAGACGATCGAGCACAACCTCGAGCTCGTGCGACGCATCGACGCGTTCTGCACGCTCGGGTTCCCCGTGGTCGTGGGCACGTCGCGCAAGTCGTTCCTCGGCCGCCTGACCGGCCGCGACGAACCCGCGCGGCGCGTGGCCGCCACGCTGGCCACGAACGTCCTGGCGTACGAGCGCGGTGCGTCGGTCTTCCGCGTCCACGACGTCGCCGAGCACGTGGACGCGCTCACCGTGGCGGCTGCTACGTTGCCGCGGTGATCAGCGACGAGCACGGGCCCGACGAGGACGACCTCGAGGACGACCTGGACGACGACGACCTCGACGAGCACGACTTCGACGAGGAGGGCGGCCCGCAGACCGAGGTGACCATCGAGGTCAGCGGCCTGTCGCTGTACACCCACCACGGGGTCACGGCCGCGGAGCGCGAGATCGGCCAGCGGCTCGTCCTGGACATCCGCATGGAGGTCGGGGAGTGCGACGCGACCGTCACCGACATGGTCGACGACACCGTCGACTACGGCGAGGTCTGCAACGTCTGCGCGCTCGTGGCCCAGCAGCGCTCCTACAAGACGCTGGAGCGGCTCTGCTCCGCGATCGCCGACGCGCTCCTCGACCGCTTCGCCGCCGACGAGGTGTCGGTCAAGGCCGCCAAGCCCGAGCCCCCGATCGCGCTGCCCGTCGACGAGGTCAGCGTCGAGGTCTGGCGGACCGCGCGCGAGCGCTAGCCGCGATGGCCGGGGAGGACCCGCACTTCGGCCGCGACTCCGCGGTCGAGCCGCTCGGCGACGGCCGCTACCGCGCATTCGTGACGCCCAGCTGGTCGGCGCCGGTCGGGCCCAACGGCGGCTACATCGCGGCGATCGTCATCCACGCGATCGAGGCGCAGGTCGCCGACCCGGCACGCCACCTGCGGTCGATCACGCTGCACTACCTGCGCTCCCCGGCGGTCGACCGCGACGCCCAGGTGCACGTGACCGTCGAGCGGTCGGGCCGGTCGGTCACGACGGTCACGGCGCGGCTCGTGCAGGACGACGACCTCTGCATCCTCGCGCTCGCGGCGCTCTCGCTGCCGTTCCCGCCGGCCGCCGACTACGCGACGGCGCCGCCGACGCTGCCGCCCTACGCGGCGCTCCCGGCGGGGGACCTCCCGGAGCAGGCCCCGGAGATCGCCCACCGCCTCGACATCCGCTACGGCCTCGGGCACCCGCCGTTCAGCCTCGCCCCGGAGGCGCTCACCGGCGGCTACGTGCGGCTCGCGAACCCGGTGGCCTACGACGCCGGGGTCCTGGCACTGCTCGTCGACGCCTGGCTGCCCGCCCCGTGGTGCCGCCTGGACGCGGTCGCGGGCGCGCCGACCCTCGACCTCACCGTCCACTTCCGGGCGCCCGAGGTCGCGCTCGCGCTCGACCCGGCGACGCCGCTGATCGGCCGCTACCGCTCCGGGACGTCCCGGGACGGACTGTCGGAGGAGGACGCCGAGATCTGGGCGCCCGACGGCACGCTGCTGGTGCAGGGCCGGCAGCTGGCGCTGCTGCGGGCGCGACGCGACCGCTGAGACGTGAGAGGGTCTGCGCATGAGCACGCTCGCCTTCCGTGACGCCGTCGTGGCCCACGACCACGCGGCGCTGGTCGCCACCCTGGCGCCCGACGTCGTCTTCTGCTCCCCGGCGGTCCACAAGCCCTACGCGGGCCGCGACGCGACCGCGTTCGTGCTCGCCGGGGTGCTGCAGGTGTTCGAGGACTTCCGCTACGTCGACGAGCTGCACGACGGCGACCGCGCGGTGCTCCGCTTCCGCGCCACCGTCGGCGACCGCGAGATCGAGGGCGTCGACCTGCTGACCGTCGGCGCGGACGGCCTCGTCACGGAACTGACGGTGATGATCCGCCCGCTGAGCGGCCTGCAGGCCGTCGTCGAGGGCATGGGCCGCGCGCTCGCCGCGCTCCAGGAGCAGGGGACCGGCGCGTGACCGGCTACCTCGGCCTGGGCTCCAACGTCGGCGACCGGCGCGGCAACCTGCAGCGGGCGGTCGACCTGCTGCCCGCACAGGGCGTCACGGTCACGGCGGCGAGCTCGACCTACGACACCGATCCGGTCGGCGAGGTCCTCGACCAGCCGTCGTTCCTCAACGCGTGCGTGCGGATCGAGACCGATCTCGCGCCCGAGGCGCTGCTCGACGCGTGCAAGGCCGTCGAGCGGGAGCTCGGTCGCATCCTCGCCGGGGAGGACGGCTACGTGCGTCACGGGCCGCGCCCGATCGACGTCGACCTGCTGCTGCTCGGGGACGCCCCGTACCGCAGCGAGCGGCTGACGCTGCCGCACGAGCAGGTGACCTCGCGCCGCTTCGTGCTCGTGCCGCTGCTGGAGCTCGACCTCGAGCTGCGCACCCCGGACGGGGCGTCGCTGGCGCAGGCGCTCGCCGCGCTGCCGCTGGACGAGGGCGTGCGCCGCGAGGGCGCGCCGCTGCAGGTCCCGCCGGCCGGCTGAGCGTCAGCCGGCGGCGACCGGGACGAGGTCCCGGTCCAGGCCGCGCGGCATCAGCGTGAAGCTGACGGCACCGAGCTCGACCTTCAGCGCCCGGCCGGGCGCGAGGTCGCGCGTGAGCGTCGCGGGCGCGGGCGGCTCGCGCCGCAGGCCGAACATCCGCAGCGCGACGCGCGCCCCGTGGCCCTGGAGGGCGCGCACGGCGGCGCCGCGGTCTGTGCGCCAGCCCGTGGCCAGCAGCGTGCTGCCGTGCCACAGCTCCCAGCGCCAGCGGCTGAAGCCCATGCGGCCGGGCGGGAGCAGGTGCAGCGCGTAGTCGAACTCGAGGCCCTGGAACGTCGGCACGGACGCGAAGGCTACCGACCCGGCCCGGTCGCCCACCCGGGACCGTCGGGCACGTCCTGCTCGTCGATCGTGTCCAGGTCCGGGCCCGCGACGACGCCGTCGGCGGTCACGCGCAGCGCCTGGTGCGCGAGACAGCGCTCGTAGAAGCTCCGCGCGGTGCGCGCGTTGGCCCAGTCGGCGCCACGGTCGGCGTGCAGGGCGGCGAGGGCGGCGTGCGCGCGCTCGCGGGCGCCGGCGGTGAGCGTCCAGTGGTCGCGCTCCACGACCCGGTCGAAGATCGCGGCGAGCTCGGCGGCGTCGTAGTCGGCGAACTCGAGCGTCGCCTGCAGCCGCGAGCGCAGGCCGGTGTTGGCGGCGATCAGCGTCTCCATCTCGTCCCGGTAGCCGGCGAGGATGACGACGAGCCGGTCGCGGTCGTCCTCCATGCGCTTGACGAGCTCGGCGAGCGCCTCGCGCCCGAAGTCCTCCTGGCCGCCGGACACGAGGCTGTACGCCTCGTCGACGAACAGGACGCCGCCGAGCGCCTGGTCGCAGACGGCGTTCGTGCGCTGCGCGGTCTGCCCGACGAACCCCGCGACGAGGTCGGCGCGCGTGACCTCGACGAGGTGCCCGCTGCCGACGACGCCGAGCGCGCCGTAGAGGCGCCCGACGATGCGGGCGACGGTCGTCTTGCCGGTGCCGGGCGCGCCGACCATCGCGAGGTGCCGCGTGCGCACGCCGACGGGCAGGCCGGCGGCGCCGCGGGCCTGCGCGACCTGCGCGAGCGCGACGAGGCGGCGGACCTCGGCCTTGACACCGGCGAGGCCGATCAGGCCGTCGAGCTCGGCGAGCAGGTCCTCGACCGTCGCGGGGTCCGGCGCCGGCGCGGCGGGCGTGGCCGGCGGGGCCGCACGCCGGACGGGCGCCGGGGGCGGGCCGCCCTCGAGCCGGTCGCGGACCGTGCGGGCCTCGGCGCGCAGCGCGTCCCCGAGACCGGCGGACAGCCGCACCGCCTCGTCGGCCAGGTCCCGTGCCCGGTCGCGGTCCCCGGCCGCGTCGGTGGCGAGCGCGGCGCGCAGCCGCCGGATGACGGCGAGTCCGTCGACCCGTGAGGCGGCGCGGTCGACCTCGCAGGCCTCCGCGAAGGCGGCGGCCGCCGCGGCCGGATCCCCGGCCCGCTGCGCGAGCTCCGCGCGCGCCACGGCGAGCTCGGCGCGCTCGGGCGCGGTCGCCGGCAGCGTCCGGGCCGCGTCCTGCGCGAGCCGCAGCGCGGCGAGGGCGTCGGCGTCGCGGCCCTCGCGCGCGGCGGTGGCGGCGGTGGCGAGGTAGCCGCGCAGGCGCTGGACGCTCATGCGGGTCGGCGAAGTCCGGCGATGAGGGCGTCCACGACCGCGATCGCCTCGGTGGCGGCCGCGTCCGGGTCCGCGGCACGGGCCACGTAGAGGGCCGCCTCGTCGAGCGCGCCGAGCAGCACGTGCGCGAGCGGGCGGGTCGGCTGCGGTGCGAGCACCCCGGCGTCGATCGCGGCCTGCAGGACGGTCTCGGTGAGCCCGAGGCCGTGGGCCAGCCCGATCGCGCGCCAGCGGTCCCACCCAAGCACGGCGGGTGCGTCGACCAGGGCGATCCGCTCGACGGCGGGGTCTCGGACGCCGGCGAAGAAGGCCCGGGCGGCCGCGCCGAGCGCGTCGAGCGGGTCGCCGGTCCGGGCGGCCTCCAGGGCGCCGGGGGCGAGCTGGGCGGTCAGCTCCGCCTCGATCTCCTCGTACACGGCGGCGAACAGCTCGCGCTTGTCGGCGAACTGGTGGTAGAGCGCCCCCCGGGTCACCCCGGCGGTCCGGACGATCTCCTCGGTCCCGACCTCCGCGTAGCCGCGGGTGGCGAACAGCTCGCGGCCTGCAGCGATGAGCGCGGACCGGGTCGCCGCGGAGCGGGCCGCGTGCTTGGTCGGGGCAGGGTCCGACGCGCCGCTCATTGACATGCAGACTGTCTGTATGTAATTTCCGTACAGCTTGTACGCATCAACGTGACGCTACCGGAACCAGGAGACACCCATGAGCCACCCGTCCACCCTGAAGCTCCCGTCCGGCCCCCTCGTCGTGCACGACGACGGTCCCGTCGATGGCCCCGCGGTCGTGTTCGTCCACGGCTTCCTCGTCGACTCCCGGCTGTGGGAGGCGACCGCCGAGGCCCTCGCGGACGACCATCGCGTGGTCCGCCCCGACCTGCCACTCGGCGCGCACCGGACGCCGATCGGGACGTACGCCGCGCTCTCTCCGCGCGGTGTCGCCCGCCTCGTCCTCGAACTCCTCGACGCGCTCGACCTCGAGGACGTGACGCTCGTGGGCAACGACACCGGCGGCGCGATCTGCCAGTTCGTCCTCGACGAGCGCCCGTCCCGCGTCGGCCGGCTGGTCCTGACCAACTGCGATGGCTTCGAGACGTTCCCGCCCGCGCCGTTCAACCTCGTCCACCTGCTCAAGCGCGTCCCCGGCGGCGTGGAGGTGGCGCTGGCGCCCATGCGGTTGCGGCTGGGCCGCCACATCGCGCTCGGGACGCTCGCGCGCACGCGGATCCCGGACGAGCTGCTGCGCGCGTGGAGCGAGCCGTTCCTCACCGACCGGGCGATCCGCCGCGAAACGATGACGTTCCTGCGTGCCGCCTGGCCCCGCGACCTGGTCGAGGCCTCCACGCGCCTGCACCGCTTCGACGGTCCCGTCCTGCTGGCCTGGGCCCCGGCCGACCGCTTCTTCACGATCGGGCTCGCCCGGCGCCTGCGGGACGCCTGCCGCGACGCGCGGCTGGTGGAGATCCCCGACGCGAAGACGTTCGTCGCGTGGGATCAGCCGCAGCGGCTCGCGGACGAGATCCGGGCGTTCGCCGCGGCTCAGGTCGCCGCGGCCGGCGCCGGCAGCCACTCGGCCGGGTAGGTCCCGGCCGGGACGTGCCCGCCGATGGCGGGCAGCGCCCGGCGCACGAGATCGGCGACCGGCCGGCCCTCGATCAGCGGGGCGACGTCGCCGATCGTCATCAGCAGTCGGACCGACGGCAGGATCTGCAGGTCCGCGGCGTTCGGCGGCTCGCCCCCGAGCGTGCCGTCGGCGATCCAGGCGTCGATGCGGTCGAGGTGCGCGGGGAGCGCGAGCAGGTCGGCGCGCGTCGCCGCGTCGGTCGCGCCGTTCATCCGCCGCTCGATCCGCGTCAGCACGGGGGCGGCCGCGACGAGCGCCGCGCCGGGGGCCGGGATCTTCGAGTTCTCGGTGAAGGACGGCAGCGCCTTGGGGTTGCGCTGGAACGCGGGCCACAGGATCCGCCGCGGGATCGACTGGAACACCTCGTCGCCCCAGCGCTCGGCGGCGGCGACCGCGGCGCGGCGCTCCGGGTCGGTCGGCCACAGCGACGGCTCGGGCACGCGGCGCTCGAGCTCGGCGAGGATCGCGCGGGACCCGCTGACCTTCAGGCCGTCCTCGAACGTCATCGCCGGGACGGTGCGCACGCCGAAGAGCGCCTTGGCGACCGGCGCGTGCAGCGGCGGCACCAGCTCGACCGTCTTGTACGGGATGCCCTTCATCGTCAGGGCGCGTTCGACCGTCGCGCACGGATGGGAGCCGTCGATCATGAAGAGCTTGTTCGGCATCGGGCGAGCATACTGTCGGCCTCATGCTCCTCGTGGTCGACGTCGGGAACACGCAGACGCACTTCGGCACCTACTCGCCGCAGGGCGAGCTCGTCGAGCACTGGCGCTTCGCGACCGTGCGCTCGTCGACCGCCGACGAGCTCGGGGCGGCGCTGCGCAACCTGCTCGAGCTGCGCGGGGTCGGACTAGCCGACCTCAGCGCCTCGATCGTCTCCTCGACGGTCCCGCAGCTGGAGCCCGAGTGGGTGCGCATGGCGGGGCACTACCTCGGTCACGAGATGCTCGCCGTCGGCCCCGGGATCCGCACCGGCATGCCGATCAAGATCGACAACCCGCGCGAGCTCGGCGCCGACCGGCTCGTCAACGCGGTCGCCGCGTTCGAGCGGCTCGGCGGCCCGTGCATCTCCGTCGACTTCGGCACGGCGGTGAACTTCGACGTCGTCAGCGCCGAGGGCGAGTACGTCGGTGGCGTCCTGATGCCCGGCGTGGAGATCTCGCTGGACGCGCTGACCTCGCGCGGCGCGAAGCTCCCGAGGATCGACCTCGTGCCGCCGCGCCGGGCGATCGGCAAGGGGACGGTCGAGGCGATCCGGGCGGGCGTGATCTACGGCTACGCCTCGGCGGTCGACGGCCTGATCGAGCGCATCCACGAGGAGCTCGAGGCGACGGCGCCGGTCCTGGCCACCGGCGGGCTGGCCAGCACCGTCGTGCCGTACTGCCGCTCGATCGACGAGCAGGACGACCTGCTCACGCTCGAGGGGCTGCGGCTGCTGCACGCGCGCAACGCCTGAGGCGCGCCGCTTGGCATCATCCGTGGTGATGCGGAGCCTGACGGACAGCTGGGAGCTCGGGGGCGTGCACGTCCCCAACCGCGTGATGCTCGCGCCGCTGGCGGGCATCGGCAACTGGTTCGTGCGCCTGCAGGCCAAGCGCTACGGGGCGGGGATGGCCGTCAGCGAGATGGTGTCGAGCTTCGGCATCCACCACGGCAACGAGAAGACCTGCACCGAGATGCTGCGCATCCACCCCGAGGAGCGTCGCGTCGGCACCGACGGCTCGGGCGGGGTCACCTCGCTGCAGCTGTTCGGCCAGGACCCCGACGTGATGCGCTCGGCCGCCGCCTCGGTCGCGCGGGTCGGCGGCGTCGACATCATCGACCTGAACATGGGCTGCCCGGTCCCGAAGGTCATGAAGACCGGGGCCGGCGCCGCGATGCTCAAGGACCCCGACACGGCGGTCGCCGTCGCCACCGCGGCCCGCGAGGGCAGCGGCCTGCCGGTCACCGTCAAGCTGCGCTCCGGCGAGCGCAAGGGGGACCGCAGCGGCCTGGACCTCGCCCACCGGCTCGTCGCCGAGGCCGGGGTCGCCGCGATCACCTTCCACCCGCGCTCGGCGCAGGTGCACCACAAGGGCGTGCCGGACTACGACCTCGCCCGGGAGCTCGTGGAGACGCTGCCCGCCCCGGTGATCCTCACCGGTGGCCTGCAGGACGTCGCCTCGATCCGGTCGGCGTTCGAGTACACCGGCGCGGAGGCCGTGATGCTCGCGCGCGGCTGCCTGGGCAACCCGTGGCTGTTCGCGCAGGTGCTCGGCCTGCGCGAGGAGCCCCCGACCCGCGCCGAGGTCCTCGACGAGCTCGACTGGGTGATGGATCGCGCGGTCGAGCACCTCGGGCCCGACCGCGGCGGCCGCTACCTGCGCAAGTTCTACCCCTGGTACGTGACCACGCTGGGGGAGGGCACGGCGCTGCAGCAGGCGCTCCAGCAGACCAGCACGGTGGAGGAGGCGCGAGCCGTCCTCGCGCCCCTGCGCGACGCCGCGGCGGCTGCGGCCTGAGGCCGCTGACGCACTCGCTATACTCCGCCGCTCGCCCGGCCCACGTCGGGACGGCGAACCCCGCCAGGTGCGGGGTTTTTGTCGCCCTGAGGGCCGGTGGAATCCGCGAAGCCAGGTAGCCCCATGCCGAAGGACGTCATCCTCACCCCCGAAGGCCTCGAGAAGCTCAAGGAGGAGCTCGAGCACCTCTCGACCGAGAAGCGCCGCGAGGTCGCCGAGCGCATCAAGGAGGCGCGGGAGTTCGGGGACATCTCCGAGAACTCGGAGTACGACGACGCCAAGAACGAGCAGGCGATGCTCGAGTCGCGGATCCTCGCGCTGGAGGAGAAGCTCCGCTCCGCGCAGGTCATCGACGCCGACGAGGTCTCCAAGGACGTCGTGGGCATCGGCTCGGTCGTCACGATCAAGGACGAGAAGACCGAGAAGTCGCAGACCTTCACGATCGTCGGCTCCGCCGAGGCGGACATGGCCGAGATGAAGCTCTCCAACGAGTCCCCGGTCGGCCGGGCGCTCATCGGCCACAAGAAGAACGACGTCGTCTCCGTGCAGGTGCCCAAGGGCCCGGCGCGCAAGCTCAAGATCACCAAGATCGAGGTCGGGCTCTGACCGAGCCCGCGGGCGGTACCGAGGCCGAGCTCCTCGCCGTCCGCCGCCAGAAGCTGGACCAGCTCCGCGCCGACGGCGTGGAGCCGTTCCCGCACGCCTTCCCCGACGTCGAGCCGATCGGCGACGTCCGCGCGGCGCACGCCGGGCTCGAGGACGGCGCCGAGACCGACAGCACCCACCGGGTCGCCGGGCGGCTCGCGGCCCGGCGCGGCCAGGGCAAGATGGCGTTCCTGGACCTCGTCGACCGCAGCGGCCGCATCCAGCTGCAGGCGAAGCTCGACGTCCTCGGCCCCGAGCTCATGGAGCGCCTGCTCGGCCTCGACCTCGGCGACCTGCTCGGGATCGACGGGACCGCGTTCATGTCGCGCCGCGGCGAGCTCACGCTCCGCGTCGACGGCTTCACCGTCCTGGCGAAGTCGCTGCGTCCGCCGCCGGACAAGCACGCGGGCCTCCAGGACGTCGAGACCCGCTTCCGCCGCCGCGAGCTCGACCTGATCGCCAACGAGGAGTCCCGCGCGATCTTCCTGACGCGGGCGAAGGTCATCTCGACCGTGCGCCGGATGCTCGACGACGACGGCTTCGTCGAGGTCGAGACGCCCATGCTGCAGCCGCTCTACGGCGGCGCGATGGCCCGGCCGTTCGTCACGCACCACAACCAGCTCGACCGCGACTTCTACCTGCGGATCGCCACCGAGCTGTACCTCAAGCGGTGCATCGTCGGAGGCCTCGAGCGCGTCTACGAGCTCGGCAAGGACTTCCGCAACGAGGGCGTGAGCTTCAAGCACAACCCCGAGTTCACGATGATCGAGTGGTACGAGGCCTACGCCGACTACCAGGACGCCGCACGCCGCCTCGAGGCGATCGTCGGCGCGGTCGCCGAGGCGGTCGGCTACACGGGCGAGCTCGAGTTCGGCGCCCCGTGGCGGCGCGTCACGTTCGTCGGCGCGATCCGCGACGAGACCGGCATCGACATCCTCGAGCACCGCGACGCGGCCGCCCTGCGCACCGCCGTCGAGCGGTCCGAGCGGGTCGACCTGCCCACCGCCGACCTCACGTGGCCGCAGCTCGTCGACGACCTGCTGTCCAAGTACGTCGAGCCGACGCTCCAGCAGCCGACGCTCGTCATGGACTACCCGGTCGAGATCTCCCCGTTCGCGAAGGCGCACCGCTCCGAGCCGGGGCTCACCGAGCGGTTCGAGGCCTTCTGCGGCGGCATGGAGATCGCCAACGCGTTCACCGAGCTCAACGACCCCGACGTCCAGCGCGAGCGGTTCGAGGCGCAGGTCCGCCTCGCCGGCGAGGGCGACGAGGAGGCCCAGCCCTACGACGAGGTCTTCGTCCAGGCGATGGAGCACGGCATGCCGCCCACCGGTGGCCTGGGCCTGGGCATCGACCGGCTCGTGATGCTCATGACCGGGCAGCGCTCGATCCGCGAGGTCGTGCTCTTCCCGGCCATGCGCGACTGAGGTCGCGGGCCGCCCGGCGCCCGACGTTTGGGCGCACGGGCACTCCGGGAACGCCTCCCGGGATGCTCTCGACGCTGTCCGTCCCGCTCGCCGAGGTGTCCGCCGGCCGCCTGCGTGGTGCCTGTGGCGAGGACCCCTCCTTCTGGTGCCGGGAGGTGATGAACGCCACCGAGGACCGCACCCTGGCGGGGCTCGCCGACACGTTCGTCGGGACCCCGCTGGCGCTCCTGGGCATCTTCCTCGTCGCGCTGGTCGCCAACCGCATCATCCGCCGCTCGATCAAGGGCTTCCTGCGCCGCCTGCACGCCGGTGGGGTCGCCGAGCGCGTCGGCGGGCGGATGCGCCGGATGACCCCGGACGCGCTGCTCGAGACGCGCGAGACGTCGCTGCGGGCCGAGCAGCGGATCGACGCGCTCAGCGGCGTGCTGCAGAGCGTGGCCTCGTTCGTCGTGTTCCTCGTCGCCGGGTTCGTCGCGCTCGGGCGGATGGGCGTGGACCTCGCGCCGCTGCTGGCCAGCGCCGGGATCGTCGGCGTCGCGCTCGGCTTCGGCTCGCAGACCCTCGTCAAGGACTTCCTCTCGGGGATCTTCATCCTCATCGAGGACCAGTACGGGGTCGGCGACATCGTCAGCCTCGACAACGAGACCAGCGGCACGGTCGAGGCGGTGTCGCTGCGCACGACGCGGCTGCGCAGCGTCGACGGGACCGTCTGGCACGTCCCCAACGGCGAGATCCGCCGGGCGGGCAACCAGAGCCAGCACTGGTCGCGGGCCCTGCTGGACGTCGAGGTCGCCTACGACACCGACCTCGAGCAGGCCAAGGAGGTGCTGCAGGAGGTCGCCGACCGGGCCTGGAAGGCCGACCGGGCGATCCTGGAGCAGCCGTCGGTGTGGGGCGTCGAGGCGCTCGGCGCCTCCGGGATCACGCTGCGGGTCGTCGTCAAGACGCGACCGTCGGAGCAGTACCGGGTGAGCCGCATGCTGCGCGAGCAGATCAAGACCGGCTTCGACGCGGCGGGCATCGAGATCCCGTTCCCGCAGCAGACCGTGTGGCACCGGCCCGCCGACGAGGAGGCGGCCGCGCGCTGAGCGGGTGGCGCGGCCGGGCTGGCGCGCCGGCCGCCCTCCGATCGGGCCACCCGCACGTTGCGGGTTCTCTCCCCGCGGTAGATGTCGGACCGGTGCAGGCCGGTTGGTAGGATGACCCATGCGCGTCGATCCGGTCCCGGAACTCATCCTTTGCGCCCTCGCGGCCGAATACATGAGTGACGGGCGCCTCGGCGTCCCCATGATCACCCCCGACGTTCCGGACCACGCACGAAGCCACGCTGACGACCCGCACGCCGCCAGCAGGAAGGATCAGCACTGATGTTCGAGCGATTCACCGAACGGGCCCGCCAGGTCGTCGTTCTCGCGCAGGAAGAGGCGCGGACGCTCAAGCACAACTACATCGGGACCGAGCACATCCTGCTCGGCCTGCTGCGCGAGGAGGAGGGTCTCGCGGCCCGCGTCCTGGAGAGCCTCGACATCACCGTCGAGCGCGTCCGCGCACAGGTCGTGCGGATCGTCGGCTCGGGCGAGGAGGTCACCTCCGGGCAGATCCCCTTCACCCCGCGCGCCAAGAAGGTGCTCGAGCTCGCCCTCCGCGAGGCCCTCAGCCTCGGCCACAACTACATCGGCACCGAGCACATCCTGCTCGGGCTCGTCCGGGAGAACGAGGGCGTCGCCGCGCGGATCCTCCTCGACTTCGACGCCGACAGCGAGAAGATCCGCAACGAGGTCATCCGCATGCTGTCCGGTCCCGGCGGTCGCCGCTCGGGCTCCGGCGCGGGCCAGGCCTCCGGCTCGGGCTCCGGGTCGGGCTCCGGCTCCGGCACCGCCCAGGGCGAGGGCAAGAAGAGCTCCAAGCTGCTCGACCAGTTCGGGCGCAACCTCACGAAGCTCGCCTCCGACGGCAAGCTCGACCCCGTGGTCGGCCGTGAGAAGGAGATCGAGCGGATCATGCAGATCCTCTCGCGCCGCACGAAGAACAACCCGGTGCTGATCGGCGAGCCGGGCGTCGGCAAGACCGCCGTCGTCGAGGGCCTCGCCCAGCGCATCACGAACGCCGACGTGCCGGAGCTGCTGAAGGGCAAGCAGATCTACACGCTCGACCTCGCGGCGCTCGTCGCCGGGTCGAAGTACCGCGGCGAGTTCGAGGAGCGCCTCAAGAAGGTGATGAAGGAGATCACCCAGCGCGGCGACATCATCCTGTTCATCGACGAGATCCACAACCTCGTCGGTGCCGGCGCGGCCGAGGGCGCGATCGACGCGGCCTCGATCCTCAAGCCGGCGCTCGCCCGCGGCGAGCTGCAGACCGTCGGCGCCACGACGCTCGACGAGTACCGCAAGTACCTCGAGCGCGACTCCGCGCTGGAGCGTCGCTTCCAGCAGATCCGCGTCGAGCAGCCCTCGATCGACGAGACCGTGCAGATCCTCAAGGGCCTGCGCGACCGCTACGAGGAGCACCACAAGGTCGACATCACCGACGAGGCCCTCGAGGCCGCGTCGGAGCTCGCCGACCGGTACATCGCCGACCGGCAGCTGCCGGACAAGGCGATCGACCTGATCGACGAGGCCGCCTCGCGGATGCGCATCAAGTCGATGACCTCCCCGCCCGTGTACCGGGAGCTCGAGGAGGAGATCGAGACGACGCGCCGCCAGAAGGAGGCGTCGATCGAGGCGCAGGAGTTCGAGAAGGCCGCGTCGCTGCGCGACGCCGAGCGGCGCCTGACGAACAAGAAGCGCGAGCTCGAGGAGCAGTGGGAGGCCGGCGAGGCCGAGGGCCAGGAGCGTCCCGCGATCGGCGAGGAGGAGATCGCCGACATCGTCTCGATGTGGACGGGCATCCCGGTCTTCAAGCTCACCGAGGCCGAGACCCAGAAGCTCATGCGCATGGAGGACGAGCTCCACAAGCGGGTCATCGGGCAGCACGCCGCCGTCGAGGTCATCTCGAAGGCGATCCGTCGGTCCCGCGCCGGCCTGAAGGACCCGAAGCGCCCGACGGGCTCGTTCGTGTTCCTCGGCCCGTCCGGCGTCGGCAAGACCGAGCTGGCCCGCACGCTCGCCGAGTTCCTGTTCGGCGACGAGGACTCGATGATCCGCATCGACATGTCCGAGTACATGGAGAAGCACGCGGTCTCGCGGCTCGTCGGCTCGCCCCCCGGCTACATCGGCTACGACGAGGGCGGCCAGCTCACCGAGGCGGTCCGGCGCAAGCCGTACTGCGTGCTCCTGCTCGACGAGATCGAGAAGGCGCACCCGGACGTCTTCAACATCCTCCTGCAGATCCTGGAGGACGGTCGCCTGACCGACTCCCAGGGCCGCACGGTCGACTTCCGTCACGCCATCGTGATCATGACGTCGAACATCGGTGCGTCCGAGATCGCCCGGAACACCCCGCTCGGGTTCTCCGTCGGCGACGAGGACCACGGCATGACGTACGACGACATGAAGGCGCGGGTGATGGGCGAGCTGAAGAAGGTCTTCCGCCCCGAGTTCATCAACCGCATCGACGACGTCATCGTCTTCCACAAGCTGCAGAAGGACGAGATCAAGACGATCGTCGAGCTCCTCCTGCGCCGCATCCGCGAGAGCCTCGCGGAGCGGGAGCTGCAGCTGGAGCTGTCCGACGAGGCCAAGGAGTACCTGGTCGAGAAGGGCTGGGACCCGTCGATGGGCGCCCGACCGCTGCGCCGCGCGATCCAGCGCTACATCGAGGATCCGCTCGCGGACTTCGTGCTCCGCGCCGAGCTGGAGCCGGGCGGCACCGTCATGGTGGACCGCGGCGGCGACGGCGAGGACGAGGAGCCGGTGAAGCTCTCGGTCATCGCGCCCAAGCACCCGAAGAAGGTGCCGGCGGCGGTCGGCGCCGAGGGCGAGGACGCCCCGGTCGCGGACGCCCCGGAGGCGGACGCGACGGCCGACGAGGAGCCCGCCGGCGACGAGTAGCGGCCCCGCCGCTCCCGCAGGATTCCGTCACGAGGGCGGCCCGCACGGGCCGCCCTCGGTCGTCGTGGGGCTCAGCGCCCCGGTGGCGGGGCGGCCGCGAGCGCGCGCTCGGCGGCCTCGCGGCCCGCGGCGATCGCCCGGTCGAGCTGGTGGAACTCGAGCAGCCCGACGCCGTCGGGGCGCGGCTCGATGAGCAGGTCGGCGGCGCGCCGGTTGGCCTCGAGCTCCGCCACGCTGCCCAGCAGCAGGCCGCTGGTGAGCGTGTCGCCGATCGCCGGGAGCGTGTCGGCGTCCTCGGGTGCGCGACCGCGTCGCGGGCGGGTCGTGCGCGGGCGCGCGGTGCTCGGATCGAAGCGCGAGGACACGTCGACGGCGATGACCGGCCCCTCGCCCGACCGGCGCATCTCCAGGACGGGCAGGTTGCTGAGGACGCCGCCGTCGACGAGCAGCCGCCCGTGGCTGGCGACGGGCGGCAGCAGCCCGGGGACGGCGGAGCTGGCCAGCAGCGCGTCGGCGACCGGGCCGTCGCGGTGGATGCGCAGCTCGCCGCTCTGCAGGTCGGCGGAGTTGCAGAAGAAGCTCAGCGGGAGGTCCTCGACGAGCCCGGGGAGCAGCCGGTCGCCGAGCGCGCGCAGCCGCCGTCCGCGCGCCAGCGCCACGCGGGGGAGCGTGTAGTCGGAGGCGGGGCGGCGTCGGACGAACTCCTCGAAGCAGACGGCGTCGATCTCCGCGGGGCCGCGGCCGTCGGCGAGCAGTGCCCCGACGAACGCCCCGAACGAGCAGCCGCCGACGCGGTCGACCACGACGCCGTGCGCCGCGAGCGTCTCCAGCACGCCGATGTGGGCGAGGGCCCGGGCGCCGCCACCGGACAGCACGAGGCCGACCGAGGTGCCCGCGATGCGGCGGGCGGCGCGCCCGAGCGTGCCGGAGCGGTCCGCGCGCCGGACGTGGTGGTGGGCCCAGCCGGGGTGCGCGGCCCGCCAGCGCGTCGCCGCGCCTCCCGGGGCGGCGTCGACGAGCACGAGGTGGCCGGCGCCCGCGGTGCGCGCGTCGGCCGGGTCGGGGTCCCGGTCCGCGTCGACCAGCAGCACGGTGCGGTCGGCGTGCCGGGTGACGAAGGTCCGCCACGCCTCGGGCGCGTCGTGGGGCACGGCCAGCACGACGGTGCCGTGGGTGCGCTCGAGCGCGTCCAGGCGGGCGCGCGGGTCGGTGCCCCCGTCCCGGGGCCCCAGGCGCGCGACGGGCCCGTGCCCGGTCAGCTCGTGCGCGACCGCGTCGAGCAGCGCGTCGTGCAGGCCGGTGGGGTGCCGCTCGACGACCGCGAGTGTCCCGGAGCGCGCGGGGGAGGCGGGAGCCGGGGCGGCGGGGAGCGCGGCGACCTGGGCGGCCAGCGTGCGCAGCAGCGCCCGCTCGACGCTCCGCTCGCGGTCCAGCAGCGCGAGGAACGCCGCGCGCGGCAGCTCGAGCAGCTCGCTGTCGCGTCGGGCGACGACGGTGGCGCTGCGGGGCGCGCCCGTCAGGAGGCCGAGCTCGCCCAGGACCGCGCCGCGTCCGACGGCGCCGGCGGGCTGCCCGTCCTTGACGACGTCCAGCCGCCCGGAGGCCACGAGCAGCAGGGCGTCGGCCGGTGCGCCCTGGCTCAGGACCGTCTCCCCGGCGCGGACGAGCCGGCGACGCAGCAGCGGGCGCAGCTGCTCGCGCACGTCCGCCGGGAGGTCGGCGAGCAGGCCCACGCCGGCGAGCGCGTCGTCGTCGGCGTCCGGGGCGGCGGCGACCGGGGCGGGGGCGGCCGGGCGGGGCGCGCGGGCGCGCGGCGCGACGGCGGGCGTGACCGGGGCCGCGGCCGGTGCCGCGGCGGGCGCGAGCGGCACGGCCCGCCCGAGCAGGACGGCGCCGAGCGCGGTCGCGACGAAGCACAGTCCGGCCAGGCGCCAGCCGTCGTCGAACGCGGGCGTCACGTCCGGGGCGGCACCCTCGGGCACCCCCAGGACGGCCACGACGAGCGCGACGCCGAGCACGGCGCCGAGCTGCCGGGCGACCGCGTTCAGCCCCGTCGCGCTGCCGAAGCGGTCCCCGGGGGCGCCCGCGACCGCCGTCGCCCCGACCACCGGGAACGTGATCCCCGCCCCGACCCCCAGGACGAGGATCGCGGGCAGCCAGGCGCGCACGAACGCCGGATCGGGCCCGACGGCCTCCACGAGCAGCAGCACCCCGGCCGCCCAGGTCGCGGCACCGACCGCGAGCACCGGTCCGGGCCCGAGCCGCTCCGCGACGCGGCTGGCCGGGCGTGCCACCGCGGCGGCGACGAACGGGCCGGGCGTGAGCGCGAGGCCCGCCTCGAGCACGGTGTAGTCCCACGCCGCGGTCAGGAACAGGACGTTGCAGAGCACGTACGCGTAGAAGCCCGCCGCCCCGACGAGCGTCAGCAGGTTCGCGATCGCGGTCGTGCGGTCGCGCAGCAGGTCGAGGTCGAGCATCGGCGACGGGTGCCAGCGGCAGCGCCGCAGCACGACGGCCAGCAGCCCCGCGGCGAGCGCGAAGCTCGCGAGCGTGCGCGGGTCGGTCCAGCCCCAGCCCTCGCCGCGGACGAGCCCGAGCGTCACGAGCGCGATCGCCGCCGCCAGCCAGCACGCCCCCGCGAGGTCGGGGAGGCTGCGGCGGCCGGGGGCGCGGTTCTCCACCAGGGTGCGCCGGGCGAGCACGAGCGCCAGGGCGCCGATCGGGAGGTTCACGAGGAACACCAGACGCCAGCCGGAGAGCTCGACCAGCAGGCCGCCGATCGTCGGGCCGAGCCCGGCGGCGAGCGCCGCGATCGCGCTCCACAGCGCCACGCCGTGGGCGCGCTCCTCGGCCGGGTAGGCGTGGACGACGAGCGCCAGCGAGGCGGGCACGACGATCGCGGCGCCGAGCGCCTGCAGGACCCGCGCGGCGATCAGCCACCCGAGCCCGGGCGCGAGCGCGCAGAGCACCGACGCCCCCGTGAACAGCACGATCCCGGCGCTGAACAGCCGCCGGCGCCCGAGCAGGTCGGCCACGCGCCCCGCGGTGACGAGGAACGCGGCGAAGACGATGTTGTACGCGTTGAGGACCCAGGACACGGTCGCGAGGTCGCGGCCGCCGAGGTCGCGCGCGATGTCCGGGAAGGCGACGTTCACGACGGTGGCGTCGACGAACGCGAGCGTCGCCCCGAGCGAGGAGACGACCAGCACCCGTCCCGCCGACGCGGTCGCGCGCGCGTGGCCGCCGACCGGCGTGCTGATCTCGTCCCTGCGGGTCCCCACCTGGCCGCGAGTCTAGAGCCGGTGCGCCGGGCCGTGGGTGCGCCGACGGGCCCGACTTCACAACCGACCGCCCGATGAGCGAGGATTCGGTCGTTCAGGTTCGACATCGAGGGAGACGCAGTGGACGCAGCACGGTTGAAGGGGATCCCGGTCCTGGCGGACCTCAGCGAGGCGGAGCTCGAGGCGGTCGCCGGGCTCGCCGCGGAGGTCTCGGTTCCGGCGGGCAAGGAGCTCGTGCGCGAGGGGGACTACAGCTACGAGCTCCTGGCGATCGAGGAGGGGACCGCCAAGGTCGAGCGCGGCGGCACCGTCATCGCCGAGCTCGGGCCGGGCGACATCATCGGCGAGATGGGGGTCCTGGAGCGCAGCCAGCGCAGCGCGACGGTCACCGCGACCTCGTCGATGCTGCTCGTCACGCTCGACCGCTGGGACGCGAAGAAGCTCGCGAAGGCCGCCCCGTCGGTGGCCGAGAAGCTCAAGGCGCTCATCTCCGAGCGCAAGGACCACGCCTAGCGCGACGGCGCCGCGTCAGGCGCGCACGACGAACGTGCGCGCCACGCGGTCGCCGATCCGCTGCCGGCGCTCGCGGTCGCCCCGGGCGACGAGGAAGCCGGTCAGCCACGGCACGAAGAACGGGAACGCGTCGACGACCCACAGCAGCGAGCGGATCGCGGACCGGCCCGGACCGGGCGGCGTGCCCGCCTCGTCCACGACGCGCAGACCCAGCAGCCGCTTGCCGGGCGTCTGCCCGGTGCGGCCCTGGAGCAGCACGTAGACCAGCGACCAGAGGGCCAGGACGCCGAGCAGGTACAGCGCCGCCGCTCCGCCCTCCAGGAACCAGCGGTCGTCCCCGAGCGTGATCTCCGCGGTGGCGCTCGCCTCGACACCGCCCGTGCCGCCGGTGGCCGAGCCGCCGTCGGCGGGTCCCCGGTCGGCGATCGCGAAGAACACCGCGAGCTGCACGGCCGACAGCAGGAGGACGTCGAGGAGGTGCGCGAGGGCGCGGCGGCCGACGCGGGCGGGCTCGCTGGGCGGCATGGCCGGAGCCTAGCCGGGCGGCCGCGGGTCGGCCGAGCTACGGTGTGCCGGGTGGACGATCCCGAGACCCGTGTCGTGCACGCCGGCCTGCCGGCGCCCGTCGACGGCGCGCCGTTCCTGCCCGGACCGGTGCTCGCGGCGCCCTTCCACCTGCGCGGCGACCCCGAGCTGCCCACGCGCGAGGGCTACGCGCGCTTCACCACGCCGACCTGGGAGGCCTTCGAGGCCGCGGTCGGCGAGCTCGAGGGCGGCAGCACGGTCCTGTTCCCGTCGGGGATGGCGGCGCTGTCGGCCGCGCTGCTGAGCGCGCTGCGGCCCGGCGACGTGCTGGTCGCCCCGTCGGACGCCTACCCGGGCGTGCGTGCGGTCTGCCACGACCACCTCGAGCCGATCGGCGTGGAGTGCCGGCTCGTGCCCACCGACGAGGCGGCGATCCGCGCCGCGCTCCCGGGCGCCACCGCGGTCTGGGTGGAGAGCCCGAGCAACCCGGGCCTCGACGTCCTCGACCTCGCGCCGCTGGCCGCCGACGTCCACGCCGCCGGTGCCGTGCTGCTCGTCGACAACACGCTCGCCGGGCCGTTGCGGGTCCGGCCGCTGGAGCTCGGGGCCGACGTCAGCATGCTCAGCGCCTCCAAGCAGCTGACGGGCCACTCCGACCTGGTGCTCGGCACCGTGACCGTCCGCGATCCCGTGCGGCTCGCGGCCCTGCGGGCGTGGCGCACGACGGTCGGCGCGATCCCGGGCGCGGTCGAGGCGTGGCTCGCGCACCGCTCGCTCGCCACGCTCGGGGTGCGGACCGCCCGCCAGGAGGACACGGCCCGAGCGCTCGTCGCGGCGCTGCGCGGACGCGAGGACGTCACCGACGTCCGCTGGCCGCAGGTCGGGCCGGTGGTGTGCTTCACGCTGCGCGACGCGGCGACGGCCCGCGCGTTCCTCGGGCACTGCCGGCTGGTGGCGGAGGCGACGAGCTTCGGCGGCGTGCACTCGAGCGCCGAGCGGCGCGCGCGGTGGGGCACGGACGCGGTCGCGGAGGGCTGGATCCGGCTGAGCGTCGGCGTCGAGGCCACCGCCGACGTCGTCGCCGACGTGCTCGCCGCCCTGGACCTGGCGGGCTGACGCTCGCGAGACCGCGTTTGTGCAGCGGAACTTCGGGGCACCCCGTCCGTTGGTAGTTCAGATGCGCACCCAGAGCGGAACATCCCTCGCCGTCCTCGTCGCCGTCTGCGGCGTGTTCGGCGTCCTCGCCGCCCTCATCGGCGGCCCGGGCCTCTGATCGGCCTCATCGCGACCTGACGGGCCCGTCCCGTCGGGGCCGAGGCCTACCGTGTGCGGGCCATGCCCCGCACCGCCACCCTCCACGTCTGCAGCGACTGCGGGCACAGCGAGCCCCGATGGATGGGGCAGTGCCCCGGCTGCGGGGCGTGGAACACGCTGGTCGAGGAGCGGCCCGTCGCCGCCCTGACCGGTCGCGCGGGCGGCTCCCGGTCGGCGGCCCGCGGCGCCGCGGGCACGGCCGGTGCCGTCGCGGTCCGGCCGCTGCGCGAGGTCGAGCAGGTCCGTGTCGCACGGCTGCCCGCCGGGATCGGCGAGCTCGACCGGGTCCTGGGCGGCGGCATCGTCCCGGGCTCGCTCGTGCTGCTGGGCGGCTCGCCGGGCATCGGCAAGTCGACGCTGACGAACATGGTCATGGGGCATCTCGCGGCGGCCGGCCGCCGGACGCTCTACGTGTCGGGTGAGGAGTCCGCCGCCCAGATCCGGCTGCGCGCGGAGCGCCTGGAGACGGAGGGCTGCGCCGCCCTGGACGTGCCGGTCCTCGCCGAGACCGACCTCGACACCGTGCTGGCCACGCTCGTGGCCGAGAAGCCCGACGTCTGCGTCATCGACTCGGTCCAGACCCTCCACGCCGCCGAGCTCAGCGGCGCGCCGGGGTCGGTCGGCCAGGTCCGCGAGGTCGCATCCCGCATCATGGCCGTCGCCAAGGGGCAGGGGACCGCGGTGTTCCTCGTCGGCCACGTCACGAAGGAGGGCGCGCTCGCCGGCCCGCGGGTGCTCGAGCACCTCGTCGACTGCGTCCTGCAGTTCGAGGGGGAGCGCGAGCGGACCTACCGGACCCTGCGTGCCCTGAAGAACCGCTTCGGGTCGACGAACGAGACCGGCGTGTTCGAGATGGCGCAGGGCGGCCTCGTCGAGGTGCTCGACCCCAGCGCCCGCTTCGTCGGGGAGGCGACCCGCAAGCCCGGCAGCGTCGTGCTCGCCGCCATGGAGGGCACGCGGCCGCTGCTCGTGGAGGTGCAGGCGCTCGTGTCGCCGAGCGAGATCGTGCCGCCGCGACGCGTCTGCAACGGCATCGACCGCAACCGGCTGGCGCTCGTGCTCGCCGTCCTGGGCCGCCACGCGGGGGTCGGGACCGGCACCGCCGACGTCTTCGTCAACGTCGTCGGCGGGGTCCGCGTCGACGAGCCCGGGGCGGACCTCGCGGTCGCGCTCGCGGTCGCCAGCGCGGCGCGCGGCGTCACCGCCGGGGGCGAGGACCGGCCGCTGCCGCTCGCGTGCTTCGGGGAGGTCGGGCTCACCGGTGAGCTGCGCAGCGTCGGCCACGGCGACCGGCGCCGCCAGGAGGCGCGCAAGTTCGGCCTGGACCCCGTGATCTCGCCCGAGTCGGCGCCGACGCTGCGGCAGGCGCTGAAGGCGGCGCTCGGGGCCCCGGCGCCGAATCTCAAGACGAGCTAAGGGAAATGCGGATTCCCTGGTAGAATCGCCGTGATGGCGCAGCGTTCCAGCGATGACCCGAACGAGCTCGAGGGTCGTCAAGAACCTCGCCTCGTGAAGGCGCTGGAGATGGTCGCGCCGGGCACCGCGCTCCGCGAGGGCCTCGACAACATCCTCCACGCGCGCACCGGCGGCCTCATCGTCATCGGCGACACGGACGAGCTCAGCTTCCTGTTCTCGGGCGGCATCAAGCTCGACGTCGACTACACGCCCGCGCTGCTCTACCAGGTGGCGAAGATGGACGGCGGCATCACGCTGAACGCGAACGCGACGAAGATCGCGATGGCGAACGTCCAGCTGATGCCGGACCCGACGATCCTCTCGCTGGAGACCGGCACCCGCCACCGCACCGCCGAACGCGTCTCCAAGCAGACCGACGCGCTGGTGATCGCGATCTCGCAGCGCCGCGAGGTCGTCTCGCTCTACGTCGACGGCGCGAAGTACATCCTCGAGGACATCCCCGTGGTGCTCGCGAAGGCCAACCAGGCGCTCGCGACCCTCGACAAGTACCGCACCCGCCTGGACCAGGTCTCCACGCGCCTCACCGCCCTGGAGTTCGAGGGCGGCGCGACGCTCCACGACGTCCTCACGGTCCTGCAGCGCTCCGAGCTCGTCACCCGCATGGCGGTCGAGATCGAGCGCTACATCGTCGAGCTCGGCACCGAGGGCCGTCTCATCGAGATGCAGCTCGAGGAGACGATGGTCGGCACCGCCGCGGACAAGTCCGCGCTCGTGCACGACTACCTCGCCGAGCACACCGACGACGCCTTCGCGGCAGCGCTGGACCAGATCGGTCGCCTGCCGCACCAGGACCTCCTCGACTTCGGCCGGCTCGGCGAGGTCATGGGGTACGACCGCAAGCTCAACACGCTCGACTATCCGGTGTCGCCCCGCGGCTACCGGATCCTCGGGCGCATCCCACGCCTGCCGAAGCTGGTCGTCCAGCAGATCGTGCAGGAGTTCGGCGGGCTCGACGAGATGCTCGCCGCCACCGACGCGGAGCTGGAATCCGTCGAGGGTGTGGGCGAGATGCGGGCGAAGGAGATCCGCGAGGGCCTTCGCCGGCTTCAGGAGATCAACCTCGTGGACCGGTACCTGCAGACGTGACGCCGTACCCGGCCGCGGACCCCCGCGACCGGCTGACATTCCAAGGAGAGATCACCATTTCCGAGACGGAGCTGAACGAGGCGGAGCTGCTCGAGGACCTCGAGCCCGATGTCATCGAGAACATCGAGTTCGAGTGTGGCGACAACGTCGTCTACCCGCACCACGGCGCGGGCAAGGTCCTCAAGAAGGAGCTGCGCAAGATGTTCGGTGAGGAGCGTGAGTACCTCACCATCAAGATCCTCCACAACGACATGACCGTGATGGTCCCGTGCGAGAACGCCGGGATCGCGGGCCTGCGTCGCGTGATCGACGAGGAGACCGTGCAGAAGGTGCTGGGCGTGCTGCAGGACGACGTGTCCGAGATGCCCAAGAACTGGAACCGCCGGTTCAAGCACAACCGCGACAAGATCAAGACCGGCGACATCTACGAGCTCGCCGAGGTCGTCCGCAACCTCGCGCTGCGCGAGCACGAGAAGGGCCTGTCCACGGGCGAGAAGCAGATGTTCACCCGCGCGAAGAAGATCCTCGCGTCCGAGCTGATGTACGCGCTCGACAAGACCGAGGACGAGGCGGAGGCGCACCTCGACGCGCTGCTCGCCGAGTCCGCCGGCGAGAAGATCGGCGCCAAGGGCTGAGGCCGTGAGGACCGGGACCCAGCCACGGCGGCCCGACGGCCGCCTCCGCCGCCCCGGATGACCGCCACGGTCGCGCTCGTCGTGGCCGCCGGCAAGGGTGAGCGCCTTGGGTCCGACGGGCCCAAGGCGTTCGTCGTGCTGGGGGGCCGCCCGATGCTCCGATGGAGCCTCGAGGTCCTCCGCGCGACGGTCGACGACGTCGTCGTCGCGCTGCCGGCCGACACGCCGTTCGCCGCCGACGGGGTCCGCACCGTCCCCGGTGGGGCGGAGCGCTCGCACTCGGTCCGCAACGCGCTCGCGGCCGCGCCCGCGCAGGCGGAGCTCGTCCTCGTGCACGACGCCGCACGGCCGCTGCTCACGGCGGCGATCGTCGCGGACTGCCTGGCGGCGATGGAGGACCCGTCCGTCGACGCGGCGATCGCCGCCGCGGCGGTGACCGACACGGTCAAGGAGGCCGACCGGGTCGACGGGCAGGTCCGGGTCGCCGGGACGCTCGACCGCTCGCGGCTGTGGGCGGTGCAGACCCCGCAGGTGTTCCGCCGGTCGGTCCTCGAGCGCGTCCTGGCCCAGCCCGACGCGGTGCTCGCGGCCGCGACCGACGACGCCTCGCTCGTCGAGGCGGCGGGCGGGACCGTCGTCCTCGTACCATCACCGCGCACGAACCTGAAGGTCACGACCCCCGAGGACCTGCAGCTCGCCGAGCTGCTCCTCACCGCCCGCGAGGCCGCCACCCCCTGATGCTCACCGACTACCACGTCCACCTGCGCCCCGACGGTCCCGACACGCCGTCGTCCCGCTACTTCACGACGACCAACGTCGACCGCTTCCGCGAGGCGGCCTCCGACCGCGGCGTCGCCGAGCTCGGCGTCAGCGAGCACGTGTACCGCTTCGTGCAGGCCCTCGACGTGTGGGACCACGAGTACTGGCGCGACAGCGCGTTCGACGACCTCGACGCGTACTGCGCCTTCGTGCGCGAGGAGACCGACCTGAAGCTCGGGATCGAGGCCGACTTCATCCCCGGCCGCGAGGACCGGATGGCCAACCTCCTGGACGGGCGGCCGTGGGACTACGTCATCGGCTCCGTGCACTTCCTCGGCGACGACGCCGTCGACTACGACAAGTACGACGTGTGGACCCGGGCCGACAACGCCGACAAGGTCTGGCGCCGCTACTTCGAGGTGCTCGGGCAGGCGGCCGCCAGCGGCATGTTCGACGTCATGGCCCACCCGGACCTCGTGAAGGTCTGGGGGCAGACGCGTCCGTGGCCCGACAGGGACCTGCGCTACTACTACGAGATCGCGCTCGAGGGGATCGTCGAGGGCGGCGCCGCGTTCGAGCTGTCGACCGCCGGCCTGCGCAAGCCCGTCGGCGAGATCTACCCGTCGCTGGCGTTCCTGGAGATGCTCGTGGACGCCGGGGTCCCGGTCGCGCTGTCCTCCGACGCGCACGTTCCCGAGCACGTCGCCCACGGCTACGACCAGGCGCAGGAGCTGCTGGCCTCCGTCGGCGTGACCGAGCTGTGCGTGTTCTCCGGTCGCGAGCGGACGCTCGTGGAGATCGGGCCGACCTGATGCCCGACGCCGCCGTCCCGCGCACGGGCATTGGCTGGGACACGCACCGGCTCGTCGCCGGCCGGCCGCTGGTCCTCGGCGGGGTCACCGTCCCGTCGGAGCTGGGCCTCGACGGCCACTCCGACGCCGACGTGCTCACCCACGCGGTGATCGACGCGCTGCTCGGCGCCGCCGGGCTCGGCGACATCGGCGAGCACTTCCCCGACACCGACGAGGCGTTCCGCGGCGCGGACTCGATGGTGCTGCTGCGCGAGACGGTGGCGCGGTGCGCGGCCGCGGGCTGGCGCCCGGTCCACGCCGACGCCACCGTGCTGCTGGAGCGCCCGAAGCTGCTGCCGTACAAGCCCGCGATGCGCGCGAACCTCGCGGCGGGCCTCGGGGTCGGCGAGGACGCCGTGAACGTCAAGGCCACCCGCGGCGAGGGCATGGGGCCCGTCGGCCGCGGCGAGGGCGCCGTCGCGCAGGCGGTCGTCACCTGCGTCCCCGTCTAGGCCGATGAGCGGGCTGCTCGCCGCCACCGAGGGCGGGGCCGCGTTCGACCTCCAGCTCCTCGGGATCCTCGTCGCCGTCGCGGTCCTGCTGCTCGCCGCGTACCGGACCGCGCTGCCCTACCCGATCCTGCTCGTCGTCGGCGGAGCCCTGCTGGCGCTCGTGCCCGGCATCCCCGAGGTCGAGCTCGCCCCCGAGCTCGTGCTCGTGATCGCGCTGCCGCCGCTGCTGTACTCGGCGGCGTTCTTCTCGTCGCTCAGCGACCTGCGCGAGAACGTGCAGCCGATCGCGCTGCTCGCGGTCGGCGCCGTGATCATCACGGTGCTCGGCGTCGCCGTCGTCGCGCACACGATCATCGACGGCCTGTCGTGGGAGGCGGCGTTCGTGCTCGGCGCGGTGCTCTCCCCGACGGACCCGGTGGCGGCGACGGCGATCGCGGGCCGGGTGGGGGCGCCGCGGCGGTTCGTGTCGATCGTCGAGGGCGAGTCGCTCGTGAACGACTCGACCGCCCTGATCTGCTTCAAGTTCGCGGTCGCCGCGGCGGCGGGCGGCAGCTTCTCGCTGATGGAGGCCTCCGGCGCTTTCGTCTGGGGGGCGGTCGCCGGCGTGGCGATCGGCCTCGCCGTCGGCTGGCTCGTCGCGCAGCTGCGCGCCCGTCTGGACGACGCGCCGACCGAGATCACGATCTCGCTGCTCACCCCGTACTTCGCGTACCTGCCCGCGGAGGCCGCCGGGGTGTCCGCGGTGCTCGCCGCCGTCGTCTCGGGCATCTTCCTCGGCTTCCGCTCGCCGCACCTGATCACGCCGCAGACGCGGATCCAGGCGTTCGCGGTCTGGGAGATCGTCGTCTTCGTCCTCAACGCGATGCTGTTCGTGCTGCTCGGCCTGCAGCTGCCCGCGGTCGTCGAGGGCCTCGAGGGCTACGGGGCGCTCGAGCTCGCCTGGTACGCGTTCGCGGTCACGGCCGCGGTCGTGGTGCTGCGGTTCGTCTGGGTCTTCCCGATGACCTACCTGCCGCAGAAGCTCTGGCGGCCCCGCTCCGGGCGTCCGGCCCGGCGCACGCCGCCGTGGCAGTACCCGCTGCTCGTCAGCTGGACCGGCATGCGCGGCGCGGTCTCGCTCGCCGCGGCGCTCGCCATCCCACTGGAGACCGACGCGGGCGAGGCGCTCCCCGGCCGCGAGATCGTCGTCTTCTGCACCTACGCGGTGATCATGGCGACGCTGCTCGTGCAGGGGCTGTCGCTGTCGTACGTGATCCGCTGGCTCGGGGTGGAGGAGGACGGCTCACGCCACGCCGAGCACGAGGCCCGGGCGCGGATCGCCGCCGCCCGCGCCGCGCTGGAGCGGCTGGAGCAGCTCGAGGCCGAGGACTGGGTGCGCCGGCCGACCCACCAGCGCATGCGCGGCCTGTACGAGTTCCGCATCCGCCGCTTCGAGGCGCGCTTCGACGACGAGGACGACGGCGACATCGAGCGCGGCTCGCTCGCCTACCAGCGGCTGCGCCGCGAGGTGCTCGACGCGGAGTACGCCGAGATCATCCGCCTGCGCAACCGCGGGGAGATCGACGACGAGGTGATGCGGCGGATCATGTACGACCTCGACCTGGAGCACACCCGCCTGGAGATCTAGGCATCATCGGGGGTCATGCCGCGCGAGATCCACCTGCACGACACGAAGTCCGGGCGCCTGGCCCGGCTCGAGCCCCGGGAGCCCGGGAAGGTCGGGATCTACGCCTGCGGACCCACGGTGTACGCGCGCATCCACCTCGGCAACGCGCGGCCGTTCGTCGTCTTCAGCCTGCTCAAGCGGTTCCTGCAGCACGAGGGCTACGCGGTGACGTTCGTCGCGAACGTCACCGACGTCAACGACAAGATCTACGCCGCCGCGACGGCCGCCGGGGTCCCCAGCGAGCAGCTCGCCGCCGAGATGACCGCGCACTACGAGGCCGACACCGACGGCCTCGGGCTCGGCCGGCCCGACCACGAGCCGAAGGTCGTCGACACGATCGACGGGATCGTCGACCTGATCGCCGCGCTGATCGAGCGCGGGGCCGCCTACGCCGCCGAGGGCGACGTCTACTTCCGCGTCCGCGCCGACGGCGACTACGGGTCGCTGTCGCACCGCCAGGTCGACGACATGAACCAGGGGGAGGGCGGGGACGGCCTGCACCTCAAGGAGGACCCGCTGGACTTCGCGCTGTGGAAGGCGCAGAAGCCGGGGGAGGACACCGCCTGGGACGCCCCCTGGGGCCGCGGCCGTCCGGGCTGGCACATCGAGTGCTCGGCGATGGCGGAGGAGATCCTCGGCCTCGGCTTCGAGATCCACGGCGGCGGCAACGACCTGACGTTCCCCCACCACGAGAACGAGGCGGCGCAGACCCGCGCGGGCCGCGGCGAGGAGCTCGCCCGGATCTGGATGCACAACGGGATGCTGCAGATGGCCGGGGGCGGCGAGGACGACAAGATGTCCAAGAGCGCCGGCAACATCGCCCTGCTGCCCGACGTGCTCGAGCGCTACGGCCGCGACGCGGTCATCGCGTTCTTCTGCAGCGCCCACTACCGCCAGCCGCTGAAGTACACGCCCGAGGCGATGGAGCAGGCGCAGGCCACGGTCCGCCGCCTGCGCGAGCTCGGCCGCCGCCTGACGCCCGGCGCGTCGCCCGCCGACCTCGCGGGCGAGCGGGAGCGGTTCTTCGCCGCCCTCGCCGACGACTTCACGACGCCCGAGGCGCTCGCCGCCGTGTTCGCCTGGGTGCGCGAGGCCAACCGGCGCCTGGACGCCGGCGAGGCGGTCGGCGCGGACGACCTGCGGGCGATGCTCGACGTGCTCGGGCTCGCGAACGTCCTGGACGCCGCGGGCGACGGCGACGGGCCGGACGCGGAGGCCGCGGCGCTGCTGGCCCGGCGCGAGGAGGCGCGCGCGGCACGGGACTGGGCGCTGGCGGACCGGCTGCGCGACGAGCTCGCCGCGCGCGGCTGGGTCGTGCGCGACGGGGCCGGCGGCGCCGAGCTCGTGCGGGGCGCGTGATGGCGGCCGCGGGCCGGGGTGGCGGCGGACGGGGCGGGTCGGGCCGCGGCGGCGGGTCGGGCGGCGGACGCTCCGGCGGTGCCGGAGGCCGTGGTGGTGGTGCAGGCGGTCGTGGCGGCGCCCCGGGCGCGGGACGCTCCGGCGGCTCGCCGGGCGGCCGCGGCGGTGCCGGCGGCGGTGGCGGCGCGCGCGGCGGCGGCTCTGGGGGTCGTGGCGGCGCGGCGGGGCCCCGGGGCGGCGGTCGTCCCGGTGGCGCGGGAGCGCCGGGCGGACGGCCGGGCGGTCCCGGTGGTGGTCCGGGCCGTGGCGGTCCGGCCGGGCGCGGCGGTGGACGTCCCGACGGCGAGGCGCGGGGACCGGGCGGCCGGTCCTGGGGCGAGGAGCGCACGGCTCCCGACGGGCGGCCGATCCTCTACGGCCGCAACGCGGTCCACGAGGCGCTGCGGGCGCGGCGCCGGCCCGTGCACCAGATCTGGGCGACGCAGTCGACGCTGCGCTCCGAGGGCTGGCTGCAGTCGCGGACGGTCGACGTCGTCGACGCCGACGAGCTGACCCGCCTGGCGGGCACCGACGCCCACCAGGGCGTCTGCGCGCGGGCCGACGGCTACCCCTACGCCGACGCCGCCGGCTTCCTGGCCGCCGAGGCACCGCTCATCGTCGCGCTCGACGAGGTGCAGGACGTCCAGAACCTCGGGGCGATCGCGCGCACCGCGGAGTGCGCCGGGGCGACCGGGCTCGTCATCCCCGAGCGGCGCTCCGCCGAGGTGACCCCGGCGGCGGCGAAGGCGAGCGCGGGCGCGGTCGAGCACCTGCCGGTGGCGCGCGTGCGGAACCTCGCGGACTTCCTCGCCGACGCCAAGGCGGCGGGCTGCTGGATCTACGGGGCGGCCGGCACGGCGGAGGCCGTGCCGTGGACGACCCCGGACTACGCGGGCGGGATCGTGCTCGTGATGGGCGCGGAGGGGACCGGCCTGCGCCCGCGGGTCGCGGACTCCTGCGACGCGCTCGTGGCGCTACCGCTGGCCGGCCGGATCTCGTCGCTGAACGTCAGCGCGGCCGCGGCGGCCCTGCTCTACGAGATCGTGCGGGGACGCACGACCTCCGCGTAGTCCTGCGTCTGCAAGGACGCGTGCATTCCGTCCACCGCCCTTGACAAGGGCCCATAACCGCCATAGGTTCGCGCCACATCACGTTCAACCTGAGGTCGAGCAATAGCGAGCTTCAGGGAACATTCAGTTTCAGATGGCGCCAGGGGAGGAGTGCGTCACTGAGTTACTCCGCCTGCCCGGAAGCACCTGCTGACGGGCACGAAAGGACTACTCGTGGCACGTCTCTCCGCAGCAACTCAGGGTCAGGTCCAGGTCGACGACCACTACCTGATCGCCCTCGCCAAGCAGGGCGACCCGCTCGCCTACGACCGCATCGTGCGCCGCTACCACGGCTTCGTGCGGATGAAGGCCTCGTCGTACTTCCTCGCCGGTGGCGACAGCGACGACCTCATCCAGGAGGGCCTCGTCGGCCTCTACAAGGCCGTGCGCGACTACCGCTCCGACCGCGAGTCGAGCTTCCGCAACTTCGCCGAGCTCTGCATCACCCGCCAGATCATCACCGCGGTGAAGACCGCGACGCGCAACAAGCACAGCCCGCTGAACCAGTACGTCTCGTTCTCGCAGTCGCCGGCCAGCGCCACCGAGGGCGAGCCGACGCTCGAGGAGGTCATCCCGGGCCCGACCGTCAACGACCCGGTCAACCAGGTCATCAGCTCCGAGGAGCTGCAGGCGCTCGTCTCGTGCCTCTCCTCGGTCCTCAGCGAGCTCGAGTCGCGCGTGCTCTCGCTCTACCTCGACGGCAACAGCTACGAGGCGATCGGCGAGCGGCTCGGCTGCGACGCCAAGACCGTCGACAACGCGCTCCAGCGCGTGAAGCGCAAGGTCGGCACGCACCTCGTGTCGCGCAACGTCATGAACTAGCGCGCCCCGGTCGGCGTGCGCCGAACGTGATGTCAGGCCGTGCCCGGGTCGGGGAGACCCCGGGCCGCGCGCCGACCGGAGCCCTGGACGCCCTACCATCCGGAGCGTGAGCGTCCTTGCCGTCGTGCTGATCGTCGTCGCCGTCGTGGTCCTGGGGCTGTTCGCCGGGGGCCTCGTGGGGGCGGCCCGTCGCGCCCGTTCGACCGAGGGCGCCCTGCGCGCCCGCCTCGAGCGCGCCAACGAGGAGCTCGCGCTCGCCCACGCGCAGGACAAGGGCTGGGACCGCGCGACCATGGAGGCCGCGGCCCGCGAGGTCCACGCCGCCGCCGGCGGTGGGCCGATCGACGAGCTGCATCTCGTCCAGGTCCTCGACCTCCCGGGGACCGACGCCGACGAGGCGGTCTTCCGCGTCGTGTCCGGCGGCGCCGAGACGCAGGTCGCCCTCGGGCGCCGGGACGGCGCCTGGGTCGCCCGCTGACCCGCGCGGCGTCGCCGGCTCAGGCCGCGTCGAGCGCGGCCCAGCCCGCCCAGAGCGCACCGAGCGCGACCCGCAGGTCGTCCGCCCCGATCGCGTGGTCGGGGGAGGCCAGGCCCTGCAGCGCGTGCCCGTCGATCAGGGCGAGGAACGAGGGGCCGGCGCGCTCGGGGTCCGCGATGCCGGTGGCGCGCAGCGCCGCGACGGCGACGTCGACGTAGCCCTGCACGCAGTCGCGGGCGACCGTGCGCAGCGCGGGGCGGCGCGTCGCCTCGAGGTACAGCTCGAACTGGGCGGTCGTCTGCGTCCGCGACATCGGGTCGCCCGCGTCGTCGTCGCCGAGCAGCTCGACGGCGAACAGCGCCGCGATCTCGTCGACCGTCCCGACCCCGCCGTCCAGCCGCTCGGCCAGCGCGCGCAGTCGCTGGACCTCCTCGCGGACGAACAGCAGCAGCGCCTCCTCGAGCAGCTCGTCGATCGAGCTGAAGTAGTAGGTCGTGGTGGCGGGCGGGACGCCGGCCTCCTCGGCGACCGCGCGGTGGGTCGTCTGGCCGACGCCGCGCTCGCCGATCACGCGCAGCGCCGCGCGCAGCAGCTCCTCACGCCGGCGCTCCCCGCGGGCCCGCCGCGTCTTGACCTCCGTCCCCACGCGGCGAACCTAGCAGCAACCTGGACAAACGTCCAAGGTTCTTCTACGGTCGCGCGGTGCGCACCATGATCGACCGGGACGGCCTGCGCGGGACGGTGGAGCTGCTCGCCGCGATCGAGCGGCCGTCGGCCTCCGACGGCGAGCGCCGCGCCGCGACCTGGATCGCCGACCGGCTGCGCGAGGCGGGCTGCGCGGTCGAGGTCGACGAGGAGACCGCCTACGGCGGCTACGCCCGCTCGCTCGCCGGGCAGAGCGCCGTCGGCCTGCTCGCCGCCGGGCTCGCGGCCACGCCCCGCCCGCGGACGCGGGCCCTCGGGGCCGCCCTCGGCGTCGTCGCGACCGCCGGGATCGTCGAGGAGGTCAGCAACGGACCGCAGCTGTTCCGCCGCCTGACGATGCGCCGCCGGCCCACGCAGAACGTCGTCGCCGTCACCGGCGACGCGGAGGCCGACCGCACGCTCGTCGTGCTCGCCCACCACGACGCCGCCTCCACCGGTCTCGTCTTCGACCAGTCCGGCCACCGTGCGTTCGCCGCCCGCTTCCCCGGCGTCGTCGAGCGCATCGACACCTCGCTGCCGCTGTGGTGGCCGGTCGTCGCCGGGCCGCTGCTCGCCGTCGCCGGCGCGCTCGGCGGCCGCCCGCGTCTCGCCCGCGCGGGCGTCGGCCTCGGCGCGCTGTCGGTCCTGACCTTCGTCGACATCGAGCGCAGCCCGACCGTCCCGGGGGCCAACGACAACCTCACCGCGGTCGCGGCGCTGCTCGCCCTCGCCGCCGCGCTGCGCGAGCGCCCCGTCGACGGGCTGTGCGTGATGCTCGTCAGCTGCGGGGCGGAGGAGAGCCTCCAGGGCGGCATCCGGGCGTTCGCCGCCCGCCGCTTCCCGACACTCGACCCGGACCGGACCGCGGTGCTGAACCTCGACACGATCGGCTCGCCGCACCTCGTGATGCTCGAGGGGGAGGGCCCGTTCGTCATGGAGGACTACACCGACCCCGCGTGGCGCGACCGGGTCGCCGCCGTCGCCGAGCGCATCGGCGTCCCGCTGCGCCGCGGCCTGCGCGCCCGCACGAGCACCGACAGCGTCATCACCAGCCGCGGCGGCTACCCGACCGCCACGATCGCCAGCGTCGACGACACCAAGGCGCTGTCGAACTACCACCTGATGAGCGACACCGCCGCGAACGTCGACTACGACACGGTCGCCGACGCGACCGCGCTCGCCGAGGCGCTCGTGCGCGACCTCGCCGCCGAGCGCCCCGCCGCCTGACGGCGCGACGGACCGCGGCCCGCTCAGCCCGCGCCCGGAAGCGGCCCGGCGTCGACGAGCTTGCCCGGGTTCAGCACCCCCGTCGGGTCCAGGCGGGCCTTCGCCGCCCGCAGAAGATCGAGCCCGAGCGGCCCGACCTCGGCGCCCAGCCACGGGGCGTGGTCGCGGCCGATCGCGTGGTGGTGGGTGATCGTGCCGCCGGCCGCCGCGATCGCGTCGCCCGCCGCCGCCTTCACGGCGTGCCACTGCTCGAGCTCGGCCCCGTCCTCCTGGGCGGCGACGAACGTGAAGTACAGGCTCGCGCCGGTCGCGTACACGTGGGAGACGTGGCACATGACCAGGGGCGGGGTGCCACGGTCGCGCAGCGCGCGGCGGATCGCCGCGCCGACCGCCCGGTACAGGTCGAGGAGGTCGCCCCAGGTCGTCGCCGTCTCCAGCGTGTCGACCAGGACGCGGCGCGTCAGCAGCTCGTCGCGCAGGTACGGGCCGTGGAAGCGGCCGTCGCGCCACTTCTCGCCGGCCCGCGAGCCGAGCGCCACGCCGCCGTGGTGGCGGACGACCGGGTGGACCCGGGCGCGCTGGTCGGCCACGCCGTCGGCGCCGCCCTCGAAGCCGAGCGTCAGCGTGCAGCCGTGCGCGCGTCCGCGCGCGGCGAGGTAGGCCCGGCCGATCTTCGCCGTCGACGAGTCGCCCGCCATCGCGAGCTGCAGGCGCGTCTCCTCCTCGTCGGAGAGCCGCGACACGGCCGGGGCGATCCCCGCCTGGCGCAGCTCGCGCAGCGTCTCGATCCCGGCCGCGAGGTCGGGGAGCGCCCAGACCTCGTAGCGCGCCGTCGTGGGGCGCGGCCGCACGCGCACGGTGACCTCGGTGATGACCCCGAGCGTCCCCTCGCTGCCGACCAGCAGCTCGCGCAGGTCGGGGCCCGCGGCCGTCCCGGGCACGGCCGAGGTGGCGATCGTGCCCGACGGGGTCGCCACGCGCAGGCCCGCGACGAGGTCGTCGATGCGGCCGTACCCGGTCGATGCCTGGCCGGCGGAACGGGTCGCGACCCAGCCGCCGAGGGTCGAGAACTCGAAGCTCTGCGGGTAGTGGCCGAGCGTCAGGCCGTGCTCGGCGAGCAGCCGCTCGACCTCCGGGCCCGTCGTCCCGGCGCCGACCGTCGCCAGCTGCGAGCGCGCGTCGACCTCCCGCACGAACGAGAGCCGCGCGAGGTCGACCGTGACCACGGCCGCGTGGTCGGGGCCGCGCAGCGCCTCGACGCCGCCGACCACGCTCGTGCCGCCGCCGAACGGCACCGCGGCGACGCCGTGCTCCGCGCACGCCGCCAGGACCGCCGCGACCTCGTCGTGGTCGCCCGGGTAGACGACCGCGTCCGGGGCGGACGGCACCGTGCCCGCGCGCAGCCGCACGAGGTCCGGGTAGCTCTTGCCCGCGGCGTGCAGGACCCGCGTGGCGTGGTCGTCGCGCACGTGCGCCTCGCCGACCGCCGCGACGAGCGCCGCTCGCGCCTGGTCGGTCAGCGTCGCGGCCGGGAGCCGGACGTCCTCGAGCGCAACGGGGGGCCGTGGGGTCGCGTCGGCGGCGGCGTCCCCGAGCTCGCGGCGCAGGAGCTCGAGCGCCCCCGCGGGCAGCGGCTCGTCGTGGCCGTCGGTGCCCCAGCCCCAGAACCGCATCCGCGGCGCGGTGGGATCGGCGGCCGGGCCGGTCCCGACCGGCGTGACCGATCGCTCGGTGATCGCGGTGACCGCCGGGACGGCGGTGTCGGTGCTCATGCGCCGACCCGCGCGCGCGGCGCGGTCGCCGGGACGGTGGCGGCGAGCTGCGGCAGCAGCCGGGCGGCGGCGTCGTGCAGCGCGTCGCGCCAGGCCGGGACGAGGCCCGCGCGGGTCCGCCGGTCCAGCACGTCGGCGAGCGTCATCGCGCCCTCGCTGCGGGCGGCGAACAGCAACTCCGCCCCGGTGACCGGCACCTCGGGCACGAGCGGCCGCAGCAGCTCCGGGCGCCCGTCGGCGAGCGCGGCGACCGCGGCGGCCTCGGTGCCGTAGCGACGCGGCAGCCGCGCGGGCAGGTCGCCGCGCGCGACCGCCGACCCGGCAGGGGGCGCGCCGACGAGGGGCAGCGCCGCGGTCCGGCACGGCCCGGCGGCGACGCCCGGCCGGGCCGCGATCACGTCGACCGCGTCCTGGGCCATGCGCCGGTAGGTGGTGAGCTTGCCGCCGACGACGGTCACCAGGCCGGTCGTCGCGTCCTCGAGGACCGCGTGGCGGCGCGAGACGTCGGCGGTGGCGCCGTCCGCTGCGCCGAGGTCGAGCAGCGGGCGCAGCCCGGCGAAGCGCCCGACGACGTCCTGCGGGCCCAGCGGGGTGGCGAGCGCGCGCGAGACGGTCTGCAGCAGGAAGGCCTCGTCCTGCGCGGTGACCGCCGGCTCGTCCGGGATCGGGCCGGCGTGCGCCTCGTCGGTGAGGCCGACGAGCACGAGCCCGTCGGGCCGCGGGTGCAGGAAGACGAAGCGGCCGAACGCCCCGGGCACGGGCACCGACACCGACGCGGCCGGGTCGCCCAGGCGTGCGGCCGGGACGAGCAGGTGCGCGCCGGCGCTCGGGCGCAGGGCGAGGCCCGGGTGCAGGGTGTCCGACCAGACGCCGGTGGCGTTGACGACGTGCCGGGCGCGCAGCGCGAACCGGTCGCCGGTGAGCGTGTCGCGCACGGTCGCGCCGCCGGAGCGGACCTGCTCGACCTCCGCGTAGGTGACGATCCGCGCGCCGTGCGCCGCCGCCGTGCGGGCGACCGCGACGACCAGCCGGGCGTCGTCCTCGAGCTGCGCGTCCCAGTGCAGGTACGCCCCGCGGAGCCCGTCGGGATCGAGGGCCGGCGCCCAGCGCAGGGCCTCGGCGGCGGTGATCCGGCGGGTGCGCGGCAGCTGCTTGGCGCTGGTGCCGGCGGCCGCGCGCATCGCGTCGCCGAGCCGCAGCCCGGTGGCGGTGAGCGCCGCCTCGGTCCGGGAGATGTCGGGGGTCAGCGGGACGGTGAACGGCAGCGGCCGCACGAGGTGCGGGGCGATCGTCTCGACGATCCGCGCGCGCTCGGTGGCGGACTCCCAGGCCACGCCGACGTCCCCGGTGGCCAGGTAGCGCAGGCCGCCGTGCACGAGCTTCGTCGACCAGCGCGAGGTCCCGTGCGCGAGGTCGTGGCGCTCGACGAGCGCCACGCTGAGCCCGCGGGTGGCGGCGTCGAGGGCGACGCCGGCGCCGGTGATGCCGCCGCCGACGACGAGGACGTCGACCTCGTGCCCGTCGGCGAGCGCGTCGAGGTCGCGGCGGCGGCGGTCGGCGTCGAGGTGGGGGGAGCGCTCGGGGCGGTGCATCAGCGGCCTCCGGTGGTGGTCGGCGGGTCGGGGCGCAGGTAGCCGTCGAGCATCCGCTCGAGCTCCTGGCAGGTGCGGGCGCGCTCGGGCGCCGTGTACGCGTGGGCGGCCAGGACGTGACCGCGGAGGGTCAGCTCGATCGTCGCCGCCAGCCGCGCCGGGTCCTCGTCGCGGATCGAGCCGTCGTCGATGCCGGCCTGGACCTGGACGGCGAGCATCGCGAGGCCGGCCTCCTGCACGCCGCCCAGGCGCTGGGTGACGTAGGGGAGGACGAGCTCGGGGTCGATGTCGAGGATGCGCCGCCAGAGGTCGTTGGAGGCGATGTCCTCGGCGCCCTGCACGGCGGCGCGCACGAGGCGGGCGCGGGCGGGCTCGAGGTGGGCGGCGGCGAGCGCGGCGTCGCGGACGACGCCGGTGAACTCGCGGGTCATGAGTGCGGCGATCATCGCCGCGACGTCCTCGAAGCGGCGGTAGAGCGTCATCCGGCTGACGCCGGCGCGGCGGGCGACGTCGGTGGCGGTCGTGCGGCGCACGCCGACGGCCATGACGCAGGCGCGGACGGCGTCGAGGTACGGGTCGTCGGCCGGGTCGGTCCGGGTGTGGTCCAGCTGCTGTGCGTGACGCTGTGACATCCCGCGTCAAACTGTAACACCCCCCGGTCGGGGGGTGGGCGGGCGTCAGCCGGCCGCGTCGGCGCCCACCGTGCCGAGCGGCGGGGCGAGCTTCGTCGCCCCGGGGCCGGGGCGGGGGGTGACCTCGCGCGGGTCGAGCGGCTCGCCGCAGCACGAGCACGTCACCACCGGCTCGGTCACCCGGCCGCAGCCGTCGTGCACCAGCTCGACGGGCGGGCCGTGCACGAACCCGGCGTGCTTGTTCCCCCAGGCCATGAGCATCGCGATCGCGGGGTAGAGGTCCATGCCGGCCTCGGTGAGCCGGTACTCGTGCAGCGTGCGGCGCGCGTGCTCCTCGTAGGCGCGGCGCTCGAGCACGCCGACGTCGACGAGCCGGTTGAGGCGGTCGGTGAGGATGTTCCGCGCGACGCCGGTGGCGCGCTGGTACTCCTCGAACGTGCGGCAGCGGAAGAACGCGGCGCGCAGGATGCTGATCATCCAGCGCTCCCCGAGGATGCCCGCGGTGCGCGAGATGGCGCAGTTGGTCTCGAAGAGCTCGTCGTGTCGCACGGACCGATCGTAGCGCCGTCCGACCGCGCAGTTGCGAAACGCAACGACGTGCCCTACCGTGCCCGTTGCTTTTTGCAACGACGGGTCTGGAGGCACCATGACGACCGACGCACCGACACCCGCCCGCAGCCGGTCCGCGATCCTCGCGATCGCCTCCGGCGCCGGCTTCCTGGCGTTCCTCGACACGACGATCGTCAACACGACGTTCCCCGACATCGCCGCCTCCTTCCCGGAGGCCGGCCGCTCCGAGCTGTCGTGGATCCTCGACGCCTACTTCATCGTCATCGCCGCCCTGCTCGTGCCCGCCGGGCTCCTCGCCGACCGCGTCGGCCGCAAGCGCGCGTTCCTCGTCGGCGTCGTGCTGTTCGGCGTCACGAGCCTCCTCTGCGCGATCGCCCCGACCTGGGAGACGCTCGTCGCCGCCCGCGTCCTGCAGGGGGTCGCCGCCGCGATCATCGCCCCGGTCTCGCTCGCGCTCGTGCTGCCGGAGTTCCCGCGCGAGGAGCGGGCCACCGCCGTGGGCATCTGGGGCGCCGCGGCCGCGCTCGCCGCCGCCTGCGGCCCCCCGCTGGGCGGCCTGCTCGTCGAGGTCGCCGACTGGCGCTGGATCTTCCTCGTCAACCTCCCGGTCACCGCGCTGCTCGTCGTCCTCGGTGCCCGCGTGCTGCGCGAGTCGCGCGACGAGCACGCCAGCGGCCGCCCCGATCTCCTCGGGGCCGCGATCGCGGTCGTCGGCCTCGGGGCCCTCGCCCTCGCGCTCGTCGAGGGCCGCGAATGGGGCTGGACCGGCGCCGAGAGCGCCGCGTCGTTCGCGATCGCCACCGTCGCGCTGGCCGTCGTCGTGCGGCGCTGCCTGACCCACCCGGTCCCCGTGATCGACCCCGCGCTGATGCGCATCCGCTCGTTCCGGCTCGGCAGCATCGGGACGCTGCTCGTCGCCACCGCCTTCTTCAGCGTGATCCTCGGGAACATCCTGTTCCTCACGCAGATCTGGGGCTACAGCGTCCTCGACGCCGGACTGGGCACCGTGCCCGGCCCGCTCGCCACCGTCGTCGTCTCCGGGCCCGCCGGCCGGCTTGCCGACCGCTTCGGGCACCGCGCCGTCATCGTCCCGGGCTGCCTCGTCTACGTCGCCGCCCTGCTCGTGCTCGGCTCCGCGCCGGCCGAGCCCGACTACGTCGGCCACTGGCTGCCGGGCATGGTCCTCAACGGCATCGCGATCGGGCTCGTCTTCCCGACCTTCGGGGCCGCCGCCGTCGCCGACGTGCCCGCCGACCGCTTCGGTGCGGCGAGCGCCATCAACGGCGCCTTCCGCCAGTTCGGCGCCGTCATCGGGACCGCGCTGCTCGTCGCCGTCGTCGGGGAGCCTGCGCCCGCCGACGCGCTCGACGCCGCCCACCGCGGCTACCTCGTGGCGATCGTCGCCGTCCTCCTCGCGGCCGGCGTCGCGCTGCTGCTGCGGCGCGTCCCCGCGCCCGCGACCCCTCAGCCGCGCGGCAGCACGGCGAACGCGATGACCGCGTAGTGGCAGAGCGCCGCGAGCACCACGGCGACGTGGAAGATCTCGTGGTAGCCGAAGACCAGCGGCCGCGGGTCCGGGCGCCCGCGCGCGTAGACGATCGCGCCGGCGGTGTAGAGCACGCCGCCGACCGCGAGCCCGACCACGCTCAGCACGCCGAGCCGGTCGAGGATCTGCGGCATCGTCGCGATCGACACCCAGCCCATCGCGATGTAGATCGGGGCCTGCACCGTCTTCGGCGCGTCGACCCAGATGAGCTGCAGCGCGACCCCGCCCGCCGCGCACGCCCAGATGATCGCGAGGATGATCGTCTGCAGCGGCTCGCTGAGGACCAGTAGCGCGATCGGCGTGTACGTCGCGGCGATGAACACGAAGATCATCGCGTGGTCGGCCCGGCGCATCCAGCGCCGCTGCGCGGGCGCCCACGTGCGGCGGTGGTACAGGGCGCTGATGCCGAACAGGCCGCAGACGCCCGCCGCGTAGATCGACGCACCGACCGTGGCGCGCGTGGAGTCGGCCGCGCCGACGAGCAGGACGCCGAACACGACCGCCGCGAAGAACGACCACTGGTGGAAGACCCCGCGCAGCCGGGGCTTCGGCGGGTCCTGCGGCGCCGAGGACGGCAGCGGGGTGGGACCGGGACGCGTGCTGACCACGTCTGCAGGCTAGGCGCGCGGACGCGCGACGGGAAGGGGGGACGACCCGTCGCGGGGGTGGGGGTGGCTGCAGGGTGGCGGTACGCTGGACCGGCCGCGCCGGAGTAGCTCAGCTGGTAGAGCAATCGCCTTGTAAGCGATAGGTCGTCGGTTCGAACCCGTCCTCCGGCTCCTTGGATCCCTACGCCGTCCTCGGCCTCACCGCCGACGCGAGCGACGAGGACGTCGCCCGCGCCTACAAGGAGCTCGCGAAGCAGTGGCACCCGGACCTCCCGGGGGCCGGGGGCGCGGCGTCCCACGCCCGGATGGCGCAGATCAACGCGGCCTACGACGCGATCCGCTCGGCCGGCGAGGAGCCCGACCGTCCCGCCGCACCCGAGCCGCCGCGACGGCGCCCCGCGCCGGGCAGCTGGCTGTCGGAGCGCGTGCGCGAGGCGCTGCCGCCCGAGCTGCTCGGCGCGCTGCACCCGTTCGAGGACGTGCGCCTCGTCGCCCGGCCGTCGACCTGGCAGAGCCCGCAGGTCGTCCTCGCGGTGACCGCGGGCCGGCTGCTCTGGGCGCCGGTGCACACGTTCAGCCCGCGCGTCCACGTGCTGCGGCTCGCCGACGTGGCCGAGGTCGGCCACCGCGTCCGTCGGCCGCTGCGTCGCCGCGCGGTCGTCCGGCTCGTCACCCACGCCGGGCGCAAGCTCTCCTTCGGGGACCTCGAGCCGGACGCCGCCGCGCTGATCGAGCGCAACGTCGCCGACGGGATGGAGCCGCGCGCCGTCCGCGACGACGACGACGCGCAGCGCGCTACCGGTTGAGCCGGCGCTCGACCTCGCCCAGCACGACGCCGAACAGCAGGTGCCGCCAGGTCGCCTGCGGGAACGCCCCCGGCGTGCGCCAGAGCTTCGGCAGCTCGTCGCGGGCCGGGTGCAGCCGGTCGGCGGCCGCGACGCCCGGCCACGAGGCCACGTTCTCGACCATCGCGACGAACGGGCCGCGCGCCGCCGCGGGCAGCGGCAGGCGGTCGCGCACCGCCGCGTATCCGGCGCCGAACGCCGCCCCGTTGGCGACGTGCATCGCGAACCCGACCGGGCGCCACGCGGGCCCGCGCGTGACGAGCTTGCCCAGCAGCTCCGTGTCGTCGTAGGCGACCCCGAACACCCGCTGATCGGCGGGTTGCTGCAGGGCCCAGACGGTGGCGGCGACGGCGCCCGCGGCGGCGCCGCGGGCGATGCGGGCAGGATCGGTCGGCATACCCCGCATACTCCCCTGTAACCGGGGGCGATCACGGCGGGTAGTCCAAGCGATGGATCACTCCGCCCTCCTGGACCGCGCCCGGACGAAGGGGGTCAATCCCTTCGTGTACTGGATCGTCCGTGCGCTCTTCCAGCCGTTCTTCCACCTCTACTTCCGGCTCAGCCGGGTCGGGCGGGAGCACGTGCCGCAGGAGGGGCCGGTCATCTTCGCGGCCAACCACCGCAGCTTCCTCGACCCGTTCATCATCGCGACGCTCGCGCGCCGGCCGATCTACTTCGTCGCGAAGAAGGAGCTGTTCGAGAAGCGCCTCACCGCCTGGTTCCTCAACAGCCTCGGGGCCTTCCCCGTGGACCGCGGCAACGGCGACGGGGACGCGATGGCCACGGCCCGCGCGATCCTCGAGCGCGGCGACGGCGTCCTGATCTTCCCCGAGGGCACGCGGGTCCGCCCGGGCACGCTCGGCGCGCCGCGCCGCGGGGTCGGCCGCCTCGCGCTCGAGACCGGCGCCCCGGTCGTGCCGGTCGCGATCATCGGCACCGAGACGATCCGCCGCGGCTGGCGGATCCGGCCGCACAAGGTCCGCGTCCGCGCCGGCAGCCCGCTGCGCTTCCCGACCGTGCAGACGCCGTCGCCCGAGCTCGCCGCCGCGGTGACCGAGCGGATCTGGCCGTGCGTGTCGCTGCAGTGGGAGTGGCTCGGCGGCCTGCCGCCGATCCGTCGCGCCGCGGTCATCGGCGCCGGCTCCTGGGGCACGGCGATGGCGGTCGCGCTCCAGCGCGCGGGTGTCGCCGTCGACCTCGGCTGCCGCACCGCGGACCAGGCCGCCGCGCTGGCGGGCGCGCGCGAGAACGCCGCGTACCTGCCCGGCGTGACCCTCGACGCCGGCATCACCGTCGGTCGTGCCGCCGACCTCGACCTGACCGCGCACGACCTCGTCGTCCTCGCCGTCCCGACCCGCGCGCTGCCCGCGACCATCGCGGCCCACGGCGAGCACATCACCGCGCGCTCGGGCGTCCTCGTCCTCTCCAAGGGGCTCGTCGGCCACGACCCCGAGCACCCGGTCTCCCCGAGCGACTACGTCGCGCAGCGCTGCTCGGCCCGCGCCGTGGCGTGCCTCGCGGGTCCCGGCCACGCCGCCGACGCGCTGGCCGCCGGGGCCTCGCTCGTCGCGGCGAGCGCCGACCGCGGCTTCGCCCGGCAGCTCGCCGAGCTGCTGCAGCGCTGCGACCTCGACGTGAGCACCACCACCGACATCACCGGCGCCGAGCTCGCCGGCGCGGCGAAGAACGCCGCGGTGCTGGCCGCCTCGGCGGCCGCGTCGGCCGGGCCCAACGCGGCCGGGGCCGCCGCCGGCAAGGTCTTCGCCGAGGTCGACGCGTACGCGCGCCGCCGCGGCGCGCGGCCCGAGACGTTCGCGGGCCTCGCCGGTGCCGGCGATCTCGTCGCCACCGTGGTCGCGGCCGGCAGCCGCAACCGCCGCGCGGGCGAGCTGCTCGCCGCCGGTGTGCCCGGTCACGACATCGCGCCGCGGCTCGGCCAGGCCGTCGAGTCGCTCGACGCGCTGCCGCTGCTGGCCACCGCGATCGCCGCCGAGGGCCTCGAGGCCCCGACGCTCGCAGGGCTCGCGGCCGTCGTCGACGGTCGCGCCGACGCCGACGCCTGGGCGCGCGGCGTCACGACCCCCACGAAGACCACGAGGCGCCGCGCGGCGTAAGCCCCGTCCCGGAGCGAGACGCGTGCCCGCAGGAGATCCCCCCATGAGCGAGACCGCGTTCAGCGACATCGACTTCGAGCACCTGCTCGCCCGCGCCCTCGCGCCGGTCGAGCCGCCGCCGAACCTCTCCGAGCGGTTCGAGCAGACGCTCAGCAACCTCGCCGGCCTCGCCGGGGAGGAGCTCGAGGCGTGGGAGCTCGGCGCGATGCGCGACCCGCGCAACTGGGTGCGCCCCGTCGCGGCGACCGCGATCGGTGGTGCGGCGGGTGCCGCGCTCGTCGTGCTGCGGGTCCGCAACCGCCAGAAGGCGCGGCTCGCGAGCTCCGACAACGCGCTCGAGTTCGTGGAGCAGACCGCCCGCGCGCTCGCCGACGACGCGCGCCGCCTGCTCGACCGCCGCTGAGCGGCGTCCCGGCCCGCGGGATAGGCTGCGCCGGTGGACAAGGCGCAGCTCGACCACGAGTTCTCCGAGCTCTACCGCGCGCACCTGCGGGACGTGTACTCGTACGCGTACTACCGCGTGGGCAACCACCACGACGCCGAGGACCTCACCGAGCAGACGTTCCTGCAGGCCTACCGGCACTTCGAGCGCGCCCTGGCCGAGTCCGACGGGCGCCCGCTGCGCCCGTGGCTGATCCGCATCGCGCACAACCTCGCGGCCAACCTCTACCGGGACCGCTCGCGCAAGCCGCAGACGCCGATCGACGACACGACCGTGATCTCCGCGGTCCACACCACCGAGGACCTCGTCGAGGGCCGGGACGAGCTGGCCCGCATCCTGGAGGGGATCCAGGAGCTGCCGGACGACCGGCGGGAGGCGCTGATCATGCGCTTCGCGCTCGGCATGGACAACCGCGAGATCGCCCGGGCGATGGGTCGCACCGACGGGGCCACGAAGGTCCTGATCCACCGCGCGATCAAGCAGCTCGAGGGCATCGTGCGCCAACCCGACCCCGCCTGAGGCGCAACCCGCGATACTTGGCACCATGCCACTGATCCGGGCGACGGCCCGACGCGAAGAACTCGCAGGATGCCCCTCGTCCGACGTAGCCAATCCCCGGTGAGCGCCCCGTTCAGCGACCTCGCCGACGAGGACCTCATGCAGCTCGTCCGCCAGGGCGAGCCCGGAGCGTTCGACCTCATCTACCAGCGCCACGCCACGGCCGCCTTCTCGCTCGCGTACCGGATGACCGGCGCGCGCAACCAGGCGGAGGACGTCGTCCAGGAGGCGTTCCTGAGCCTGTGGCGCTCCAACGCGCGCTACGACCGCAGCCGCGGCAGCGTCCGCACCTGGGTGCTCGGCATCGTCCACAACCGCGCGATCGACTCGCTGCGCCGCAGCGTCGTCCACGACCGGCGCCGCGCGTCGGACGAGGGCATCGAGGAGCGGTTCGAGGCGAAGGACCGCACCGACGTCGAGGTCGCGCGCCGCAGCGAGGCCCAGGAGGTGCGCAGCGCGCTCAAGACCCTGCCGCCCGAGCAGTGCAAGGTCATCGAGCTGGCCTACTTCGGCGGCTTCACCCACAGCGAGATCGCCGCGATGCTCGAAACCCCGATCGGGACCGTGAAGGGCCGCATGCGGCTCGGCCTCGAGAAGATGCGCGGGCAGCTCGGAGGCCTGCAGGAGATCCCCTCATGAGCGAGCCGTTCGGCATCTTCGGCAGCACCTGCGAGTTCGGCGACGAGGCCGGCGCCTACGTCCTGCGGGCGCTGAGCGACGGGGAGCGTCTCCGGTTCGCCCGGCACCTCGAGTCCTGCGCGTCGTGCCGGGCCGAGGTCGAGGAGCTGCAGATCGTCGCGGACCAGCTGCCGATGGCGGCCCCGCAGCTCGTGCCCCCGACCGACATCCGCACGCGTCTGATGGCGGTCGTGGAGTCCGAGGCGCAGCTCCTGCGCGCCGCCGGCCCCGAGGCCGACCGCGTGGCGCCGCCGCGCGACACGATGCGGCTGCGCGACCGGATCTGGTGGCCGAGCTGGGGCGTCTCGCCCGGCTTCGCCGCGGCCGCGGCGTCCGTGCTCGTGCTGGCGGGCGTCGGGGGCGGCCTGCTGCTCGGCGGCGACGACGGTCCGGGCCCGATCCGCACCGTGCCCGCCCAGGTCGCCGCCGCACCCGGCGCGACCGCGAACGTCGCGCTGCAGGACGGCCGTGCCACGCTGCACGTGCGCGGCCTCCCGGCGGCTCCCACGGGCCGGGTCTACCAGGTGTGGCTCAAGCGCTCCGGCCAGGATCCGCTGCCGACGCACACCCTCTTCACGGTGCGGCCGGACGGCCGGGCGGCGGTGAAGATCGACGAGGGCGTCGACGGCGTCGACCAGCTGCTCGTCACGGCCGAGCCGAGCGGCGGCAGCATGGCGCCCACCTCGGCGCCGATCGTCGCCGCCACGCTCGCGTGACGGCGGCGTGACGCCCCCACGGCTACGCTGAGTCGCGCATGGCGACCTCGACGTCCGCGCAGACGTGCTACCGGCATCCGAGCCGCGAGACCCGGGTCTCCTGCTCGAACTGCGGGCGGCCGATCTGCCCCGACTGCATGACCTCGACGCCGGTCGGGATGCGCTGCCCGGAGTGCAGCCGCGACCGCACCCAGGTCCGCACGATCCAGAACGTGCAGGCGGCGGTGCAGCTCACCCCGGTCCTGATCGCGGTGTGCGTCATCGCCGGGCTGGCGAGCGGCTCCGTCGGCGCCGGTGGCGCCGGCAACCAGCTGTTCGAGCGCGGGGCGCTGTTCGGCCCGCTGATCGCGCTGGACCACGAGTACTGGCGGCTGATCACCGGCGGCTTCCTGCACTCGGGCCTCATCCACCTCGGCTTCAACATGTACCTGCTGTGGATGCTCGGCAACCTGCTTGAGCCCGCGCTCGGTCAGGTGCGGTTCGGGCTGCTGTACTTCACCTCGCTGCTGGCGGGGTCCGCCGGCGCGCTCCTCGTGGAGCCCAACGCGGTGACCGTCGGCGCGTCCGGCGCGGTGTTCGGGCTGATGGCCGCCGCGTTCCTGGAGCTGCGTCAGCGCGGCTTCGACCCGATGGCGTCCGGGATCGGACCGCTGATCCTGCTGAACCTCGTGATCACCTTCGTGCCCGGCTTCAACATCTCGATCGGCGGGCACATCGGCGGCCTGATCGGCGGCGCGATCGCGATCACGCTGATCCAGCAGACCTCCAGCAAGCAGCGTCGGCCGTACGGCATCGCGGGGCTGATCGTGCTGTGCGTCGTGTTCGCCGTCGTCGGCGTGGTCGCCGCCGACGCGGGCCTGCCGCCCGGCGTGCGCGGCTGAGGCCGCGAGGCGCCGCGCTCAGCGGCGCGCGAGATGGTCGTACAGCCCCTGGATGCGGTCGAGCATCAGCCGCGTCGAAAACCGGCGGCGCACGTCCTCGCGGGCGGCCGCGCCGAGCGCGTCGCGGCGCGCCGGATCGTCGACGAGGTCCCCGAGCGCGGCCGCCAGCGCCGCCGGGTCGCCCGGGGGCACGAGCACGCCGGTCTCCCCGTCGCGCAGCATCTCCGGCAGGCCGCCGTGCGCGCTGGCGACGACGCAGCAGCCGGCCGCGGCCGCCTCGAGCGCCGCGTTGGGGAACGGGTCGGGCTGCTTGGAGGGGACGACCACGACGTCCGCCGCCCCGTAGACCGTGTCGACGTCCGGCCGGAAGCCGCAGTGCACGACGCGCCCGCCCACGCCGAGCCCGGCCGCGATCTCGTGCAGCTCGCGCAGGTGGCGCTCCTCGCCGCGCCACGGCTCCCCGGCGACGAGCGCGACGACGTCCCCGCGGGCGGCGAGCGGCCCGTGCCCGAGCGCCCGGACGAGGACGTCCTGGCCCTTCCAGCCGCTGATGCGACCGAGCACGGCGACGACCACCGCGTCCTGCGGCACGCCGAGCGCCGCGCGCGCCGCGGCCCGCTCGGCGCGCTGCGGGTCGATCGCCAGGCCGTCCGGCAGCATCGAGGCCTCCGGGGCGCCCTCGAACTGCACCCAGGTCGCGCGGGACACGCACGGCAGGGCGTCGGCGGTGAGCAGCAGCCGCCGGTAGCCCGGCCACCAGCGCTCGAACCCCGTGTAGATCTCGCGCACGTGCCAGACGTGGGGGACGCCCGCGACGCGCGCCGCGGCCGCCCCGCCGAGGGTGACCGACGTGTTCGTGTGCACGAGCGCCACGTCGCGCGCGCGGGCGAGCCGGCCCAGGCCGCCCGCGTCCGCCGCCCACGCCGCGGCGACCCGTCCGACGCCGGCGGGCGACATGATCGAGCGGCGCAGGACCGCGAGCGGCCGCACGAGCACCTCGACGCCGTCGCCGCGCAGGTCCTCGGCGAGCTCGCCCTCCTCGGGCAGGACCACGAGCGCGCGCCAGCGGTCGGGGTCCAGGCCGGTCGCGATCGCGTGCAGCTGGCGGTCGGCGCCGTAGCGGCCCGCCGAGGAGTGCAGGTAGAGCGCGGTCCGCGTCACGCGGGCGCGCCGTCGAGCACCGGCAGCGCGACCCCCGGTGCCTCGCGCACGCACGTCGGGTGCAGCACGTGGGCGAGCAGCTCCAGCCCGTCGACGAGCCGCGGACCCGGGCGCGAGAAGTACGCGGCCGCGTCGACGGCGACGATCGTGTCGGCCCCGGTGGCGGCGAGCTGCTCGCGGAACGGCTGCGCCTGCTCGAGCGACTGGTAGGCGTCGTAGCCGCAGGGCATGCAGACGATCACGTCCGGCTGCGCCGCCGTGACCTGCTCCCACGTGACGACCTCGCTGTGCTCCCCGGCGAAGCCGAGCAGGTCGACGCCCCCGGCGAGCTCGATCAGCTGCGGCGTCCAGTGCCCGGCGATGTACACCGGGTCGAACCACTCGATCGCCACGACGGTGCGCCGCGGCGCGTCCTTCACCGCGATCTTCACGGCGTCGACGCGGCGTCGCTGGCGCTCGACGAGGTCCAGGGCGGCCCGCTTGCTGTCGGTCGCCTGCGCGACGGTCCGGATGTCGCCCATCGTCTCGCCGAACGTCTTGGGGTCGAGCGCGAGGACCTTCGGGCAGCTGGGCAGCTCCTTGGCGATGCCCTCGACCTCGTCGAAGCTCACCGCGCAGACGGGGCAGAGCTCCTGCGTGACGATCAGGTCGGGCTCGAGCTCGCGCAGCAGCTCCTCGTCGAGCGTGTAGATCGCCTCGCCCTCCTGGGTGCTCGCGCGGACCGCCGCGTCGATCTCCCCGGGGGAGAGCCCGGCGGGCAGGCGGTCGCGCGTGACGGTGGGCAGCTCCTGCGCCTGTGGCGGGTGGTCGCACTCGTGGGTCACGGCGACCACCTGGTCGCCGAGCCCGAGCGCGAAGAGCAGCTCGGTCGCGTGGGGCACGAGGCTGACGATCCGCATACCCTCCACACGATATGGCACTGCTGCACGACGACGAGATCGACCGGGCCCTCGCGGACCGTCCCCACTGGCGCCGGGCGGGCGCCGAGCTCGTGCTCGAGCGCACCGTGGCGGACTTCGCCGCCGCGATCGCGTACGTGAACCGCGTCGCCGAGGTCGCCGAGGCGCGCGACCACCATCCCGATCTCGAGGTCCACGGCTGGAACACCGTGCGGCTGCGGGTCTCCACCCACTCCGAGGGCGGGATCACCGCCGCCGATCTCGCGCTCGTCGCCGCGATCGACGAGCTCGGGTGAGCGTGCGCGTCGTCCTGGCCGCGGTCGCCGCGGCCGTCCTCTGCGCCCTCGCGGCGGGCCCGGCGGACGCCAAGCGCGTCCGGGTCTTCGCGGTCGGCCCGAAGATCGACCCGTCGTGGCTGCAGGACCGCGCGACGTTCCGCGCGAAGCTCCTGGGCCTGACCGACGCGCGCGAGCGGCCGGCGGCCGCGGCCGCCGGGGTCCCGATCCAGGACGGGGCCGACGACGTCGCCTCGCACCTCCTCGGTCCCGCGGACCCGGCGCGCGCGGTCGCGACGGCGCGCGACCTCGTCACGCTGCCGGAGGACCTCGGGCTGCTCGCCGCCTTCACCGGCGTGCGCGGCGTGACCGCCCGTTCGGCGACCGACATCACCACCTCGATCGTCGGGCTGCTCGCCACCTACGCGCCGCAGGCCGCCTACTACCAGTCGCGGTTCCCGGCGCTGGCGGGCCGGCCGTTCCCGCCGACCCGCCTGCTCGCGACCGCGCTCACCGACACGTTCGCGCACGTCGCGGTCGAGACGTTCGCCGAGCTCGCCGACCGCAGCGACGCCTATCTCGTCGCGGGCGTGAACATGGCCCGCGACTGGCGGATCGTCTGCGTCGACCGCGCCACGTACGTGCCGCCGCCCGGCGGCGAGCCGTGCGCGCAGGAGGACCCGGCAGCGGTCGCGCTGCTGCGCGCCCCCGAGGACCTCACGCGCACCTACGCGTACGAGGCGACGACGCCCGAGCCCGTGAACATGGCGCTCGTCTTCGACCCGGACGGCCGGCTGATCTCCCGGCAGGTGAAGGCGTACCTGACGCCGGTCGAGCTGCCCGGCTCCCTCGACCTCGCGCCCGGTCCGGTGAGCGGCCTGCGGGCCGTCGCCACGCCGGTCGGCCGCCTCGGCGTCGCGACGTCGAAGGACGCGTGGATGCCCGACGTCACCGCGAAGCTCGACCAGGACCGCGTCGAGGTCCTCGTCCAGCCTGAGTTCTTCGTCGGCGACACGGTGCGGCGCGACGGTCCCTGGGCGCCCGACACGATCCGTGCCTCCGGCTACAGCGACGTGCTGCGCCACCCGTCGATCGAGACGCTCGTGCTGCCCGAGCTCACCGGCAACCTGTTCGACTTCTCCGCCGACAACCAGCAGGCGATCATGCGCAAGCCCCGGTCGCGGACCGAGCCCGGCGGTGCGCTGCTCGGCCAGGACCGGATGCCCGGACTCGTCGCCGTGTCGCCGTGGGTCGTGCCGGACCCGGCGCGTCCCGGCGAGCCGCTCGTGGAGCGGCGCGCGCGCCTCGGACAGGCGGGCGAGGCGCTGCTGCCCGGCAGCGGCGTGCGCTGCGCCTCCCGGACCGTCCCGGCCCCGTGCGAGAACGGGCACGTCGAGGGCGTCCTGTTCGCGGACGTCCAGGTCGGTGACCCGCCGCGGCTGCGTCCCGTGCCGCGCCGCCCGCGCGCCCGCGGGCGCGTCTTCACCGCGGACCGTCCGCTGGCGCGTGCCGCCACGGCGCAGCGCAACGTCGCGCTGGCCGCCCGCGGCCGTACCGCCTGGGCGGTCTTCGAGGAGCAGGGCGGCGGACGCGACCAGATCGCGCTGGTGCGCTCCACCACCGAGGGGGCGAGCTGGTCGGCGCGCGTGCGGCCGACCGGTCGGCCGGCCGGGGCGGTGCGCGAGTGGTGGCCCGCCGTCGCCACCGGTCCGGACGGCACGGTCTGGGTGGCCTGGCAGGACGACAGCAGCGGCACCTGGCGGGTCTACGTCAGCCGCTCGGACGACGGCGGACGGCGCTTCGGGCCCCCCGTCGCGGTCGGGGCCGACGCGCCCGCGGGGGCGGCGCAGTGGCGTCCGGCGATCGCGGCGACCGGCCCCGGACGGGCGGTCGTCGCCTGGATCGACGAGCGTGGCCGCTTCGCGACCGAGGACCGCGCGCAGGCGCAGCTGTGGACCGCGCGGCTCCAGGGCGGCGCGGTGCTCGACGCCCGCCGGCTCGACGACGCGCCCGCACCGGTCCCGCTCGCCGCGTCGCTGGACCACGCCTGGGCCCCGACGGTCGCGGCCGCGGGCGACCGCGTGACGGTCGCCTGGCTGGACTTCCGCACCTACGACTGGCGCACCGTGGCGCGCGAGTCCGCCGACGGCGGCGCGACGTTCGGGCCGCTGCGCCCGGTCTCCCGGACGGCGGCCGAGGTGGAGGCGCTCGACGACACGCCCCGGGCCGCGTACCCCGCGGGCGGCGGCCCCGTCGTGATCGCCCACACCCGCTGGGAGAAGGAGCTGCGCGGCGCGACGGTCGCCTCGCGCCAGCACGACGTCGTCGCCGCGGCCGGCGACCGTCTCCCGGTGCAGGTCGACGGGCGCGGGCGCACCCCCGCGAGCGCGTTCGCGCCCGCGATCGCGGCCGTCCCGGGCGGGGACGTGCTCGTCGCCTTCCAGGACCACGCCGACGGGCCGGGTGACGTGCGGATCACGCGGCTCACGCCCGGACGGACCGCGCGGCGGCCCGTGCGCGTCGACGACACCGGCCGCGCCGGGACGAACCAGTGGCGCCCCGCGGTCGCGGTCACCCGCCGCCGGGTGATCGTCGCCTGGGAGGACGAGCGGGACGGCCCGTCGCAGATCTACCTGACCCGGGCGGCCCCGTCGCGCGTGCGCTGAGGCCACCCGGGCTTTGCGGTACCGTTGCCGCGTCGCTCCATGAACGACGATCGCCCTCGAAGTCCGGGCCGACCCCCCGGACCGCCTGATCCGCAGGCCCGCGCCAGCGCCCGATGACCGCGCTGCTGCTCGTCGCGGTCCTCCTGCTCGTCCTCGTGAACGGGTTCTTCGTCGCGGCCGAGTTCGCGCTCGTCCGCGTGCGGCCGAACCGGCTCGAGGAGATGGCGCAGGACGGCCGCCGCGGCGCCGCGCTGGCGCTCAAGGTCCACGAGGACCTCAACGAGTACCTGTCGGCCTGCCAGTTCGGGATCACGCTCGCGTCGCTGGGCATCGGGTTCCTCGGCGAGCCCGCGATCGCCGAGCTCGTCGAGCCGCTGTTCGGCGACGCGCTCTCCCACGGCGTCGCGGTCGGCCTGTCGATCGCGATCGCGTACATCATCGTCACCTCCGCGCACATCACCGTCGGCGAGCAGGTGCCCAAGATCTACGCGATCGTCCGTCCGGAGGACATCGCGGTGCGGATCGCGCGGCCGCTGCGCTGGTTCAACATCGGCATGCGCCCGTTCATCGCGGCGCTGAACTCGGCCTCCAACGGGATGCTGCGCGCGGTGAAGATCAACCCGGACGCCGAGCTCGAGGACGGTCCGAGCCCGGAGGAGCTGCGGGTCCTGATCGACAAGTGGGGCGACGTCGGCCGCCTGGACCCGGGGGAGGCGGTGATGCTCTCGGGCGTCTTCCACCTCCACGAGCAGGAGGCCCGTCAGGTCATGACGCCGATCCCCGCGGTCGTCACCGTGGACACGAGCGAGGACGTCGAGACCGCGCTGCGGCGCTGCATCAGCTCCGGCCACACGCGGCTGCTCGTGACCGAGGACGACAACCAGGACCGGGTCAAGGGCATCGTGCACTCCAACTCGCTGGCCCGCCAGCTGATGGCGGAGGGGCCGCAGGCGTCGATCGAGGGGCTCGTCAAGGACGCGCCGATCGTGCCGGAGACCAAGCCCCTGGACGACCTGCTGGCCGACCTGCAGCGCAGCCGCTCGTCGCTGGCGGTCGTCGTCGACGAGTACGGCCGCGTCGCCGGCATCGTCAGCGTCGAGGACATCGTCGAGGAGGTCGTCGGGGAGATCGACGACGAGACCGACCCGGCGGGCGGCGAGATCCGCCAGCTCGCCAACGGCGACTGGTTCGTGCGTGGGCACGTCGCGGTCACCGACCTCACCGACCACGGGCTCGAGCTCCCGGTCGACACCGACGCCTACAACTCGGTCGGCGGGTTCGTGTTCGCGGAGCTGGGACGGCTGCCCAAGCGCGGCGACACGATCACCGCCAACGGCTTCTCGATCCGGGTCGAGTCGGTGCGCGAGAACCGCATCGAGGCGGTCCGGATCCGTCAGCGGCGTGCACCGGCGGCCCCGGGCCGCGACGACGACTGACGCCGCCCGCGGTGCGCGCCGACCGGCCGCCGCTGCTGCTCCTGCACGGGTTCGCCGACGCCCCGTGCACCTGGGACCTGCTCGCGCCGCGCCTGGCCGCGCACCACACCCTGCTCGCGCCCGCCCTCGCCGGGCACCTCGGCGGGCCGCCGCTGCCGGATCCGCCGTCCGCCGACGCGCTCGTGGACGCCGTCGAGGCGCAGCTCGACGCGGCCGGGCACGGGACGGTCGACGTCGTCGGGTCCTCGCTCGGGGGCTACCTGGCCCTGCGCCTGGCGCAGCGCGGGCGGGCGCGCAGCGTCGTCGCGCTGGCGCCGGCCGGCGGGTGGGGCGCAGGGGAGGGGCCGGGCCCCGCGGCGACCCTCGACCGTCAGGCGCGCCTGCTGGCGCTGGCGCGCGCGGGCGCGGCGCACGCCGACGTGATCGCCGCCACGCCCGAGGGGCGGCGCCGCGCGACGGCCCTGGTCTGCGAGCGCGGGGAGGACCTGCCGGCGCGGCTCGTCGCGGCGCTCGTGCGGGCCCCGGCGGGGTGCACGGGCGGTCCGGCGCTGATCGCCGCCGCGCGCGAGCACGGCTGGCCGCTTCAGGCCGCCGCGGTGCGGTGCCCCGTGCGGGTGGTGTGGGGACGGGAGGACCGGCTGCTGCCGTGGCCGTCGGCGGCACGGCGCTGGCAGCGCGAGCTCGTCGGGGCCGACTGGGTCGAGCTCGACGGGGTCGGTCACTGCCCGCAGCTCGATGTCCCGGTGGAGACCGCGGCGCTCGTGCTCGAGTGGACCCAGCCCGACCTGACGAGCGTCAGTACGCCAGGTTGACGCCGTGTCCGGTCGCCGCCGCAAGTTTCGCGGCCCCGGTCTCGTTGCTGCTGGTGCACCGTGTCCGTGGGACGACGCGAGGCACCCTGCAGGACACTCCCCGCCTCCCGTGGGACGGTGGTCGGGGAGATGAGAGCAGCGGTGGGCCGGGGTGGGTCCACCAAGCATCAGCAGAACGCAGACGGCCCGCCGAAAGGCGGGCCGTCAGTGCTTCTGGGAGGAGGTGCACATCTGCGAGGGATTCGTTCGCAGGAGCAGTATCGGCCCGCATCCTTACCGCGGGCTAAAACCTCCGTGACGGCCGCTCAGGACGGGCGCAGCTCCTTCGCGGCCTGCCGCTCCGGGCTGATCCGCACGACGTCGCGTGCCAGGCCGACCTTCTCCATCCCGGCGATCACCCAGCCGGTGATGTCGATCTCGCGCCGGCCCATGCCGTGCACCGCGGCGCGCGGGAACGCGTGGTGGTTGTGGTGCCACGCCTCGCCCAGCGACGGGACGGCGAGCCACGCGACGTTCGTGGAGTGGTCGTCGATGTCGAAGCGGCGCTTGCCGTGGAAGTGGCAGATCGAGTTGATCGACCACGTGATGTGGTGCAGCAGGAAGATCCGCACGAAGCCGCCCCACAGCAGGCCGCGCAGGAACCCCTCGAGCGTGAACCCGTGGAGCGCGAAGCCCAGGACGGCGGGGATCAGGAGGCTCGCCAGCGCGATGAGCTCGAAGTTCTTGGAGATGCGGCGCATGCCCCGGTCCTCGACGAGGTCCTTCGCGTACTTGGAGCGCTGGGCGGAGCCCTGGTCGGTCATGATCCAGCCGACGTGCGCGTGGATCAGGCCCTTGAGGCCGGACCCGTGCCCGACGTGCGGGGAGTGCGGGTCGCCCTCGGCGTCGGTGAACGCGTGGTGCTTGCGGTGGTCGGCGACCCAGCTCGTCACCGGGCCCTGGATGCTCATCGACCCGGCGATCGCCAGCGAGTACTCGACCCACTTCGGGGCGGTGAACCCGCGGTGCGTGAGCAGGCGGTGGAAGCCGATCGTCACGCCGAAGCCGGTGATGACGTACATGAACGCGAAGATCGCGAGGTCGATCCCGTCGACCCAGGCGTTCCAGCCGGCGTAGATCGCCACGAGGAACGCGACGAAGGGCAGCACGACGGCCATCAGGTTGGCGATCTGCTGCGAGCGCGGCATCTCGTAGTCGCGGTCGTGGTCGGGCCGGCGGGCGGCCCGGGCGGCGGCGCCCTGGGCGGGGGTCGGGTCCGCGGAGGTGGTCGGGGTCGACATGGTTCCACCGTAAGTCACAGAGCGCGACGGGCGCTTGTGGGTATTGGTCGCCGCAGGCGCGCGGAACTTGTAGATTTCTGTCAATGCAGGTCGAGTCCAACCCGCGGGCCGCCGCCGTCCTGCGGCCGGTGCTCCCCGCGATCTCCGCGGAGATCATGGCGGCGCTGCGCGAGGAGGTCCCCGAGTACGACCGGCCGCTGCGCGGGCCCTTCGGCGACGCGGTGCGCCTCGGCGTCGCGCAGGCGCTCGAGCGGTTCGCCGACATCGTCGAGGACCCGGCGCGCTCGCAGCGCATCGGGCGCGAGATCTACGTCGGCCTCGGCCGCGGCGAGCGGGCCGCCGGCCGCTCGCTCGACGCCCTGCTCTCCGCCTACCGCACCGGCGCGCGCATCGCCTGGCGCCGGGCGGTCGAGGCGGGCGTCGCGGGCGGGCTCGACCCGCAGGACCTCTACGCGCTCGGCGAGGCGATCTTCGCCTACATCGACGAGCTCAGCGCCGAGAGCGCCGACGGCTACGCGCAGGAGCAGTCGCGCGAGGCGGGCGAGCGGTCGCGGCGCACCCGCGCCTGCGTCCGCGCGCTCCTGGCCCGCCCGCAGTCCGAGGCGGAGGTCGCCGCGACCGCCGCGGAGCTCGACTGGACGCCGCCCGCGCGCCTGGCGGTCGTCGTCGGTCCCGCGGACGCCGCGGGTGCGCTCGTCGCCCGGCTCCAGCCCGAGGACCTGCTCGCCGTGCTCGACGACGAGGTCGTCGCGGTCGTCGCCGACCCGGGCGCCCCCGGCCTGGAGGAGCGGCTCGCGGCCGCGGTCCGTCCCGGGGACGTCCTCGGGCTCGGCTCCGCGCTCCCGCCGGCCGAGGCGGCCACGAGCGCCGGCCGCGCCCGTGCCGCACGACGGCTCGGGGAGACCGGCCGCACCGACAGCCCCGTCGTCGTCGCGGATGCGCACCTGCCCGCGCTGCTGCTGCGCCGCGACCCGGCGCTCGCCGCCGACCTCGCCGCCCACGCACTCGCCCCGCTGCAGGAGGAGACCCCGGCCAGCGCGCAGCGGCTGACGGCGACGCTGCGGGCCTGGCTGGACCACCAGGGGCGGATCGAGACGGTGGCGCGGGCGCTGGACGTCCACCCGCAGACCGTCCGCTACCGCCTCGCGCGGCTGCGGGAGCTGCTCGGGGACGCGCTCGACGACCCGGACGGCCGCTTCGCGCTCCAGCTGGCGCTGCGCGCCACCGCCTGACCGGCCCGCTCAGGCCCGCGGCAGCCGGTCCATCCGCCGGATCCAGGCGGCGAGCGCGGGAAATCCGTCGCGCAGCGCGAGTCGCTCGATCAGCACGCGGTGGAACGGCTCATCGTCGGCGGGGTCGTGCAGCAGCGCGTAGCGCAGGAACGGGAACGCGACGACGTCGGCGATCCCGACCCGGTCGCCGAGCAGGTGGTCGTGGTCCCGCAGGAGGTCCTCGAACCACGACAGCGTGCCGCGCAGCTCCGCGGTGAGGGCCGTCACCCGCTCCGCGTCGGGTGCGGCGCGGGCGAGCTCCGCCTCCAGCGCGTTGGGGGCGAGCTTCCAGACGCGGTTGAACCACGCCACGAAGATCTCGGCCCGGGCGCGCTCCGCGGGATCGGCGGGCCACAGCGGGGGCTCCGGGGCGAGCAGCTCGATCTGCCGCAGGATCTCGGGCGAGTCGGTCACGACGGTCCCGTCGGGCAGCTCCGCGACCGGGACGAGCTCCTGCCCGGAGAGCGCCCGCAGCGCGGCGCGGTCGGCGGCGTCGTGGTCGACCCAGGTGACCGCGAGCCCCTTGATCCCCGCGGCGAGCGCGATGCGCTCGACGTTCGTGCTGAACGGGATGCGGTGCACGCGCAGGTCCATGCCGGCAGGGTCCCACGCGCACCGGCCGGGTGACCGCGACGGAGCCGCGGCCCGTGCGGCCCGCGGCTCCGTGACGTGCGGTGGTGTAGTGCGCGGGCTAGCGCGCGTAGTCGTAGAAGCCCTTGCCGGACTTCTTGCCGAGGTGCCCCTCGGCGGCGAGCGCGCGGACGTTCGCCGGGATGTCGGCGCCGATCGTCTCGCCGATCGCGATCGACACGTCGAGGCCGACGAAATCCAGGAGGGCGAGCGGGCCCATCGGGTGCCCGGCCCCGAGCTTCATGCAGGTGTCCACGTCCTTGGGCTCCATGCCCGACTCCTCGAGGAACGCGGCGGCGCTGAAGAGGTACGGGAACAGCAGGCGGTTCACGACGAAGCCGGGCGTGTCCGGCACGTCGACCGGCGTCTTGCCGAGCGCCTCGCACAGCGCGAACGCGCGGCCGCGGGTCTCGGACGTCGCCGCGTCGGCGTACGCGAGCTCGACGAGCTTCATCATCGTGACCGGGTTGAACACGTGCAGCCCGACGAAGCGGTCGGCGACGCCCGCGGCCTGCGCGAGCGTGGCGACCGACAGCGACGAGGTGGTGGACCCGAGCACCGCGTCGGGCGCGATGATCCCGGCCAGCTTGGCGAGGAGCTCCTTCTTGGCGTCGAGCTCCTCCGCGATGGCCTCGACCACGAAGGTGCGGTCGGCCAGCAGCGAGCTGTCGGTGGTGACCGTGACGCGCGAGGCGTCCGCGCCCTCGACGCGGCCGCACAGCTTCTCGATGGTCGCGCGGGCCCGATCGGCCGACGCGTCGCTGCGCGCGACCAGCACGACGTCGCCGAGCACCGAGGCGGTGGCGGCCAGGCCGGTTGCGATGGCGCCGCTGCCGGCGATTCCCAGACGTTCACTCACGAGATTCAGATCCCTTGATCGACGAGTCAGTCAACTGCGGTGCGGAACTGTACGGGACCGCCCGCCGGACCGGCGCGCCGCCCGACCGGGCGCCGCGCGCCTGCCGGTCCTCAGCCGTCCCAGCGGAAGCCCACGGCGGACGGCGCCGGGGGGATCGGGCTCGTGGGGAGGCCCGCCGGGGGCGGGTCCTCGTCGTAGGCGCCGGGCGCCACGTCGTTGGGCGTGTCGGGGTGGAACAGCGACGCCAGGTACTGGATCTGGCCGCGGCCCGGACCGAGCTCGAACTGACCGCCGCCGTACATGCCGATCCCGCGTTCGTCGCAGGTGTCGTAGCAGTGCAGCAGCGGCCGCAGGCCCCCCAGGCGCGACGGCTTGACGTTCACCATCCGCGGCGGGAACGGCAGTGCGTCGATGTCCGCGACCGAGTGGATCGGGGCGTCCCAGGTGATCCGGTCGCGGTACGGGGCGAGGACCGGATCGGTCTCGGGCGTGAGCTTCGGGTCCTCGATCCACGCGTCGGGGAACGCCTCGGCGACGCGCCGGTAGAGGTCGGGATCGGCCGCGTTGTCCACCACCGACCCCTCGTAGAGGCCCTTCAGGTCGACCGAGTCGACCGCGCCGGTCGCCACGAGCTCCGCGATCAGGGCGTCGTCCCAGTCGGCGGTCGGATCGAGCTTGAACCGCAGCGTCGGGTACGGGTCGAGGCGGGCGCGCAGCGGCGCGATCGTCGACGGCTGCCCGAGCCGCAGCGACATCACGAACGTCAGCGGGCGCGGCTCGCGGCCCAGGACCTCGTGCAGCGCGCGGCCGGCCTGGCGCAGCGCGAGGTCCAGCGCGGCCGACTCGTAGGCCCAGACGCGGTACAGGCGCGAGGCCTCGTGCCGCGGCGGCTCGGGCCACAGGTCGAGCGTCGCGAGGTGGTCGCAGAAGGACTCGAGCGTCCACGTCCCGGCGAGCGGGAGCACCGGCCCGGCGGCCTGCAGCGCGTCCTGGTCCTCCGCCTCGTAGCTGACGTCCTCGCCGACGCCGTCGTGCCCGCCGCCCTGCAGGCGGATCACGGTCGTGACCCGCAGGAACCCGGTCGAGACGTCGCGCTGCAGGCGCTCCAGCGCGTACTCCTCGATCGTGAGCGGCAGGTCCTTGATGCGGTCCCAGGTGGCCATGGGGCGAGCCTACGGGGTCGCGGCGCCCGGCTGGGAGGGCCCCCGCTCCAGCCGCGCGACGAGCTCGTCCAGCCGCAGCTCCTGCAGGCTCTCGCCGACCGCCTCGAGCTCCGCCGCGCAGCGCTCGACGAGCAGCTTGCCCTCGCGGCACAGCTCGAGCGTCTCGCGCAGGCCCGCCTCACCGCCGTCGAGGCGCCGGATGATCGCCTCCAGGCGCGCCGCGGCGTCCTCGTAGCTCGTCGTCGGGTCCGGCTCGGTCATGCGGTGGGCTCCTCCTCGGGGGACGTGGGCTCCTCGACGCGCGTGTCCACCGCGGCGTCGGCGAAGCGCAGCTGCAGGCGCCCGGCGGCGCGGGCGGCGGCCGCGGTGGTGACGATCGCGCCGTCGGCGTCGCGGACGATCGCGTAGCCGCGGCCGACGACCCGCTCGGGATCGTGCGCGGCGAGGGCGAGCGCCAGCGAGTCCAGGCGGGCGCGGCGCGCCGCCTGCTGCGCGCCGGCGGCGCTGGTGCCGCGACCCTCCAGCCGGTCGGCCGACGCGCGCAGCTCGCGGGCGGCGCCGTCGAGCTGCCGGCGCCCGCTGGCCCGCAGCTCGCGCAGCAGCTGGTGCAGGCGCACGCGGTGGCGCAGCACGTGCTCCGCGGGCGCGCGCGCCAGGCGCTGCAGGATCCGGGCACGGCCGAGCACCGCGTGGCGGCCGTGGTGCTCCAGGCGCCGGGCGGCGGCGAGCGCCCGGCCGCGCTCGGCCGCGGCGTCCAGCGGCACCGCCGCCTCCGCCGCGTGGGTCGGGGTCGAGCACGAGACCGCGGCGACGTCGTCCAGCAGGGTGCGGTCGCCGTGGTGCCCGACCGCCGCCACGACCGGCGTGCGCAGCAGCGCGACCGTGCGGCACAGCGTCTCGTCGCTGAACGCCAGCAGGTCGGTGACCGAGCCGCCGCCGCGCGCGACGACGATGACGTCGACCGCCCCCGTCGCCGCCAGGTCCTGGAGCGCGCGGGCGATCCGTGGCGCGGCGTGACGGTCCTGCACGGGCGCGAACGCCCACACCACCCGGCCGGTGTACCCGCGTCGCCGCAGCCCGGCGAGGACGTCGTGGCGCGCCTCGCCGGTCTCCGCCGTGACGACGCCGACCGTGCGCGGCAGCGCCGGGCGCGGCAGCGTCTTCTGGGGCTCGAGCAGGCCCTCGGCGCGCAGCTGCTCGCGCAGCAGCGCGATCTGGGCGAGCAGGTCGCCGTCGCCCGCCACGCGCAGGGTCTGCACGCGGAAGCTGAACGCGCCCGACGAGGTCCGTGAGCCCGGGTAGTAGTCCACGCCGCCGGCGATGACGACGTGCGCGCCGTCGACCAGCGCCCCGGGCGGCAGGCCGAGCCGGTCGTGGTCGTCGCGCCACATCGCGCACGGCAGGGCGCCGTCCCCGTCGCGCAGCTCGAAGTACACGGTCCGCGCGCGCACGCGCAGGCCGGTGACCTCCCCGGTCAGCTGGACGCGGGCGAACTCCCGCAGCCGCTCGCGCAGCCGCAGTGCGTAGCGGCCCACGGGGTAGGGGCCGGGGAGCGCGGAGCCCGGGACGCCGGAGGTCGGTGCGGGGTGGGCGTCCACCCAGTCAGCGTAGAGCGCCGGTCAGCGGACGCCGATGACCGCGCTGCGGGAGCGCACCACGGCCTTCGTCGCCGGATCGGTCCACGCCAGCCGCACGCGCGTCGTGCGCGTCAGCCGCACGGCCGCCTCGAGGTAGCCGCGGCGCGGCTCCGTGCGCACGGTCCGCAGGGTCCGGTAGCGCTTCGCGCCGCGGGCCAGGCCCTCGATGCGGACGGTCTCGCGCGTGTTCGGCCGCCCGACGCGCAGCAGTCCCCAGACCTTGGCGTCGCGCCCGGAGCGCACGACGTGCAGCGGGAACCGGTAGGCGGCGTAGGCGGGCTTGCGCCGACCCTGGAGCGTCTGCAGCCCGCTCTGGAAGGTCGCGCCGAACCGCGCCGCCGCCGTCTTCCCGGCGACCGGCCGGTCGTCGATCAGCAGGAACTGCGACAGCGTCTTGACGGCCCGGTTGCGGGCGGTGAGGTACTCGGCCTGGTTGAGGTAGGCGGCCTGCTGGGCGAGCGTCACGCCGAGCGGGTCCGGCGGCGAGGTCTGGTACCCGTACTCGGTCAGGTAGAGCGGGAAGCTCCCCGGGAGCTTCCCCGGGACCGGGGCGCCGTAACGGGCGAAGATCCGGCCCATCAGCGAGCCGAGCGCCCGCAGGTTCGCGGTCGTGAAGAACTCCGGGTCCAGTGGTGGCGCATCGGGACGCTGCGAGACCTCGTAGGGGTGGTGGGCCAGGCCCGTGACCTTGAACAGGCCCGGGTGCGCGTCGCGGAACGCCTCGACCGGGCCGTCGGTGGGGCACCCGTTGCGGGTCGCGTCGGCACCGCGCAGCGGCACCGCGTTGTCGTCCAGGCAGTAGACGCGCAGGATGAACCGTCGCGGCTTCATCGCCCGGCTGATGCCGCGGGCGGTGACCTGGCCCTTCGGGGCCATCTCGCCGACGAGGATCGTGTCGCCGCCGTGCCCGCTGACCTGCAGGCCGGACCACATCGCGTCGGCGAGCGCCCGGTAGATCCGCGGCGCGGCCTCGGCGAAGCCACCGGGCGCGGAGCGGTCGGGCACCCACTGCGGGGTCAGCCAGCCGGGCTGGTTCGGCTCGTTCCAGATCGACCAGTAGTCCGCCCGCGGGAGCGCCGGCCCGCCCGCGACCGGGCGGTAGGTGCCGCTGTAGCGGGTGCCGACCGCGGTGACGAAGCGGGCGAACTCCACCGGGTCGGGCTCGTAGGTGCCGACGAGGTCCTCGCGCTCGGGGTTGCCCGCCGCCCAGCGCGGCACCGGCGAGGTGATGTTCATGTTCACCGCGATGCCGCGGTTCGCCGCGTTGACGAGCAGCTTGTCGTAGCGCGTCCACGCCTCCGGGTCGTACTGGCCGGGATCGGCGGCGTTGAAGGCGGGCTTCGTCCGCGACGCGTTGGCCGGCGCCACGAGCGCCCAGAACACCGACACGCGGATGCGGTCGACGCCGAGCCGCTTCAGCTTGTCGAGCGTGCGCTTCTGGACGGTCTCCTGCGCGGCGCTGAAGCTCTGGCCCGTCGGGAGCGCCCCGGTCGTCTCGGTGCCGTAGACGAGCAGCGGATCGTCCTGGAACATCGACTCCTGCGTCGTCGACGCGCCCGCGGGGGCGGCCGCGGCGAGCGCGAGGAGGAGCAGGACGGGCAGGAGGAGGAGACGAGGCGTGGGCATGGGGGAGGTCAGCGCGACAGCTCGCGCACGGTGGTCCGATACGTCAACAGCGCAGGCTTGCGGACGATGCGGTCCCCGGACAGGCGGCTGAGGCCCGCGTAGGAGGACCAGTTCGCCCGGCGGGCCTGCGGCGAGAGCCAGGTGTACCAGGACACCCCGCCGATCCCGAGCGCGCGGCGCTGGCGGGCGAGCAGCCGGAACGTGCTGCGCAGGCGGTCCGCCTGGCCGCGCTCGGTGGTGTCCCAGGTGGCGAACCGTCGCGCGTCGGGGGAGTCCCCGCCCGAGGAGGAGAACGCGACCTCGGTGAGCACGATCGGGATCGTGCGCTGCCCGCGCGCCGCGGTGACGCGCCGGGTCGCGCGCACGGTCGCGAGCACGCCGGCGGCGCTGCGGGTGTACGGGTGGATCGCGACGACGTCGAAGCTGCCTCGCCCGCCGGCCTCGTAGATCCTGCGCAGCGCCGTCCAGGCGGGCACCGAGCCGTTCGTCAGCCCGCCGGTCGCGATCAGCGCGCGCGGGTCGACCGCCCGCACCGCGGCGCGGGTCGCCCGCAGCAGCGGCACGTATCCCTCCTGGAAGTCGGGCTCGTTCCAGAACACGTTGAGGTTCATCTCGTTCCAGACCTGCCAGGTCCGGATCGGCCGGCGTCGCTGCGGCGGCACGGTGCTCCACAGCGATCCGGTCGGGCCGTAGCGGCGCGCCAGCGCCGCCACGAACCGCGCGTAGGGCTCCGGGCCGCTCGGCGGGGACGCGTAGCGCCGCGGGTCGGTGAGCAGCGACCCCGGGAACTTCGCCGCCCAGTCCGGGGCGTGCAGGATCACGGGGAGCGGGCGCAGGCCCTGCGCGGCGAGCAGCCGCACGATCCGGTCGCTGCGGGAGAGGTCGGTCGGGACGCCGTCGACGTCGGTGAAGCGCGCCCGCTCGGCCTCCGGGACCTCGGCGGCGGTCGCGTACGGCTGCGCGGACGCCCAGTCGATCGCGAACCGGACGGTCTGCGCGCCCGCGGCGCGGATCCGCGGCGCCTCGCGCTCGAGGATCCCCGGCGTCTCGGTGGCGGGGCCGTCGACCATCACGCCGAAGAAGCCCTGGGGCACCTTCGCGGCGGCGCTGGAGGGGAGGACGGCCGCGACCGTCAGGGCGCAGGCCGCGACGAGACGGAGGACCCGGGGCACTGCTGCGAGCATAGCCCCGGCCGGGCCCGCGGCGCGCCGCCCGACCCGGCGGGTGGCGTAGGTTGCGGACGTGGACCGCCGGACCCGCACCACGCTGCTCGGCCTGCTGCTGCTGGCCGCGGCGCTGCGGTTCCCGACGCTCGGCGCGCAGTCCTACTGGGCCGACGAGGCGGCCACGGTCGACGTGCTGCGCCACCCGCTCGGCGAGCTGCTGGGCGCGGTGCGCGACCAGGAGTCCACGCCGCCGCTCTACTACCTGCTCGCCTGGGTCTGGACGCAGCCGCTGGGGGACTCGGAGGCCGCGCTGCGCGCGCTCTCGGCGGTCTTCGGGCTGGCGACGGTCCCGGTCGCCGCGGCGATCGGCGCGCGGCTCGGCGGGGCACGCGCGGCGCTGGCCGCCGCGGCGCTCGTCGCGACCAGCCCGCTGCTGGTCTGGTTCTCGCAGGAGGCGCGCGCCTACGCCCTGCTCGTGCTGATGGCGGGGGCCTCGGTGCTGCTGCTGCTGCGCGTGCTGGAGCTCCCGTCGCGCGGGCGGCTGCTCGCGTGGGGCGCCTGCGCGGGCGCGGCGCTCGCCACGCACTTCTTCGCGCTGTTCCTCGTCGCCGGGGAGGTCGTGTGGCTGGCGGTCGCGCTGCGCGCCGACCGCCGGCTGCTGGCGATGGCGCTCGCCCCGCCCGCGGTGCTCGGGCTGGCCCTGCTGCCGCTGGCGCTCGACCAGCGCTCCGCCGGCCGGGCGTCGTTCATCGGCGAGGAGCCGCTGGGCACCCGGCTGGCGCAGGTGCCCAAGCAGCTCCTCGTCGGCTACGACGCGCCGGGGGAGGTGGTCGCCGCGGTCCTCGCGGGCCTGCTCGCGCTCGCGGCGCTCGCGGGTCTGCGCCGAGCCGGGGGGCCGGTCCGCGCCCTCGCGGCGGTCGCGGCCGCCTCGGTGCTGGTCCCGCTGCTCCTCGTCGTGGCCGGGGACGACTACCTCGTGACCCGCAACCTGCTCGCCGTCGCGGTGCCGCTGCTCGTCCTGCTGGCGGTCGGGACCGCGGGCCTGCCGCCGCGGGCGGGGACGGTGGTGGCGGTGGCGCTGGCGACGGTCGGGGCGGCGACCGCGATCGCCGTCCAGGTCGACGACGGGTCGCAGCGGGAGAACTGGCGCGACGCGACCGCGGCGTTCGGTCACGAGGCGACGGGGCGCGGTCGCGCGATCGTCGTGCTGCCGGGCAGCGGGCGCGTCGCGGTCGAGCACTACCTCCCCGGGGCCCGGCTGCTGCGCCGGCCGGAGGTCGTCGACGGCCTCGTCGTGCTCGGCGTGGCGGGCACCTCGGCGGGCGGCCGGACCGACGCGCCCGCCCCGCCCGGGCAGGTCCCCGGCTTCGCCCCGCCGACGGTGCGCCGCGCGAGCACGTGGTCGGCGGCCGCGTACGCGCCCGCCGACCCGGCGGGCGCGGCGGTGGACCCGGGCGCCCTCGGAGCCCTCGGTCCGGGGGCCGTCGTGCTGCTGCAGCGCCCCTGACTTGACACGTTGTCGAGTGTCGTACGCTGGGAGGCATGAGCGAGTTCGATGTGGTGGTCGTCGGCGGTGGATCCGCCGGCTGCGTGGTCGCGGCGAGGCTGAGCGAGGACCCGGGCACCCGGGTGCTGCTGCTCGAGGCGGGGCCGCCCAAGCCGAGCAAGGAGGTCCGGATCCCGGCCGCCTTCCCGAAGCTCTTCAAGACCGACCGCGACTGGAACTACGAGACCGAGCCGCAGCCCGGCCTCGACGGCCGCCGCGTGTTCACGCCGCGCGGAAAGATGCTCGGCGGCTGCTCGGCGATGAACGCGATGATGCAGATCCCGGGCCACCACCAGGACCAGGAGGACTGGGTCCAGGAGGGCGCCGAGGGCTGGGGCCCGCGAGAGCTCGCGCCCTACCGCGAGCGGCACAACCGCGCCCAGCAGCCGCGCGCGCCGCGCTCGCTGAACCCGCTCTCCGCGGCGTTCCTGGAGGCCGCGCAGCAGGACGGCCTGCCGCTGTCCAAGCCGCTCACCGGGGACGAGCCCGACGGCGTCGCGGTGACGCCGCTGGCGCAGAGCCGCGGCATGCGCCGCACCGCCGCCGACGCGTACCTCACGCCGGCCAAGGGGCGCCCCAACCTCGAGATCCGCGCCGACGTGCTCGTCGACCGGGTCCTCTTCGACGGCGACCGCCGGGCGACCGGCGTGACCTACCTCGACGCGACCGGCGCGCCGCAGACCGTCCACGCGGCCCGCGAGGTCGTCCTCTGCGCCGGGGCCCTGAACACGCCGCAGATCCTGCTGCGCTCCGGCGTCGGGCCCGCCGACCACCTCGCCGAGCACGGCATCGACGTCGTCCTCGACAGCCCGCACGTCGGCGAGCACCTCCAGGACCACCTCGTCGCGCTGACGACCGCCCGGACGTCGACCCCGACGTCGCTGTTCGCGGCCGAGAAGCCCGCCGAGCTCGTGAAGTTCCTCACCCGCCGGACCGGGATGCTGACCTCGAACGTCGGCGAGATCGCGGCGTTCGTGCGCAGCGACCCGTCCCTGCCCGCCCCGGACTACGAGCTGATCTTCGCGCCCGTCCTGTTCGAGGGGGAGGGCCTCGTCGACGCGGAGGAGCACGGGGTCAGCGTCGGCGTCGTCCTGCTGCGCCCGGAGAGCCGCGGCCGCGTCCGCCTCGCCTCCCGCGACCCCCGCGTCGCGCCCGTCGTGGACCCGAACTACTTCGGCGACCCGGACGGGCACGACATGGCCGTCATGGTCGCCGGCCTGCGCCGCGCCCGCGCGATCCTCGACCGACCGGCCTTCGCCGAGCACCGCGGCAGCGAGCGGCTGCCTGGCGCGCACCTGCAGACCGACGAGGAGCTGGCGGCCGGCATCCGCACGATCGCCCACACGCTCTACCACCCGGTCGGCACCTGCCGGATCGGGGGCGGCGGTCAGGGCGTCGTCGACACCGAGCTGCGCGTGCAGGGCGTCGACGGCCTGCGGGTCGTCGACGCGTCCGTGTTCCCGTCGTTGCCCCGCGGCCACACGCACGGCACCGTGCAGGCGGTCGCCGAGCGCGCGGCGGACCTGATCCGCGGGCGCGTCGCGGTCGCGGTCTGAGCGCGACGGACCGGCGTACCCGCCCGTCCGGGCGGGTACGGTCGCCGCGATGCGCCCGGTCCGTCCCCGCCTGCTGCCGCCGCTCCTGCTCGTCCTCGCGCTCGCCGTGCCCGCCCCGGCGGGCGCCGCGCGGTCGATCACGCCGCTCCCGCCGACCTGGCGGGAGGGGCTGAACGTCACCGCGTTCTGGTGGCAGGACCTCTCCGGGCCGCGCTTTCGCACCTGGCTGGGGCGCGCCCGGTCGAGCGCCCGCGCGCGCGAGGTCACGTTCGTGATCCCGTGGTTCCAGTACTTCTCCGACCGCAACCGCAGCGACCACCTCAACGCGACCGAGATCCATCGCTCGCCCGGGGACGCCCGCACCTGCCGGCGGATCGGCAGCAGCTTCACGCGCTGCAAGACGCCCAGCGACGCGGCGGTCGCCGCGGCGGTCCGCCGCGCCCGGTCGCTCGGGCTGCGCGTGGTGCTGCGCCCGCAGCTGGAGGTCGGCCGCAACGCGCGCACCGCGACCGAGCGCGACCTCGTGCAGAAGGGACCGGGGGAGAAGCGCGCGTGGTTCGACAGCTACAAGCGGTTCCTCAGCACCTACGCGCGGATCGCGCGCGACACGGGCGCCGAGGGCCTGGTGATCGGCACGGGGCTGTCGGGCATGACCGACAGCGAGGACGACCGGGCCGAGTGGCGGGCGATCATCGCCGAGCTGCGCTCCGGGGCGCTGATGGGCGACGGGCGCGGCTACCGGGGGGAGCTGACCTACACGGCGGCGTGGGACTCGATCGTCGAGGACGCCAAGGACCCCGAGCAGCACCTGTTCTTCTGGGACGCCCTCGACCTCGTGTCGATCTCCGCCGAGTTCCCGCTGCTCGCCGAGCCGCCCGACCCGACGATCGGCGCGCTCACCGCCGCGTGGGCGTCGTCGACGACGGGCCTGCCCGCCGGGCCCGCGCAGCTCGTGCGCAACATCCAGGCCGAGTACGACAAGCCGGTCGGCCTGAGCCTCGGGTACCTGTCCCGCACCGGCACGGCGGCGTTCCCGGAGAAGTCGGACTTCGACCAGCAGCAGGCCGGGGGCGTCGTGCGCGAGTCCGCGCAGGCCCGCCCGGTGCGGGCGGCGTTCGACGTCTGGACGCCGATCGCGTACGACGGCGGCTGGTTCCGCGGGATCAGCTGGAACGAGTGGCCGGCCTCCGGCCGCGGGGGCGTGAAGGACGGCTCGTTCTCGGTCCAGGGCAAGGCGGCGGAGGTCGAGATCTGCCTGCGCCACGCGGGCGTCTTCACGCCGCGCTGCCGGCGCAGCAGCCTGCGCCGCTAGCGCCTCAGCGCAGGTCCTCGGACACGGAGGCGAGCGGGGCGATGCCCTCCTCGCGCTGCGTGCCGCGCGTCTCGCCGGAGAAGCCGAGCTTGGTCAGCCGGGCGATCTCCTGCTCGCCGAGGATGCGGGCGGGGTGCTCGGCCGGCAGGTCGCGGACGAGCTTGGCGATCCGGTTGCGGATCTGCAGCGCGAAGTGCGGGGTGGAGGCCCCCATGAGCTCGCGCACGTCGTCGATCGTGACGTCCGGGACGGAGCCGCGACGGTCGCTGCGCTCGGGGGACTCTGCTTCGCTCACGGGGCGCTCCGGGGGGTCGTCGTGGTGGTGGTGGGAGTGGTGCGGGTCGGCGGCGCCTTGGTGGTCGCCGTCGGCTGCGTCGTGGTGGCCGTGGGCTCCGGTGCGGCGGCGTTCACCGGCGCGATCTCCAGGAGACCGTCGACGGTCGCCTGGACCCCGGTCTCGACGGCCTGGTCGTCGCCCACGATCCAGCCGTGATTGTAGACCCCGCGCACGGGGTCCCGGTCGTAGCCGGGCTGGATGTCGAGCAGGAACTGCTCGAGCGGCTTGGGCAGCGCGTCGCCGCGCGCCAGCAGCAGCAACGGGCCGTAGGTGCCGCTGGCCGAGAGCGCGGCGGCGGCACCGGCGTCGGCGGGGCGCCGGGTGCCCGCGAACACGAGTCCGTGGCCGGGATCGGTGATGCCCCAGCCGAACTCGCCGTCGCGATAGCGCGCGAAGGCGATCGCGTTGGTGACCGGGTCCTGATCGCCGATCCGCGTCACCGTGCCGGTCGCGCGCAGCGCCTTGGTCACCGCCGGTCCGATGACCTTGGAGGGCCCGAGCACGTAGATCTTCGGCTTGCTGTGGGTCTTCAGCGCGGCGAGCGTCTCCGCGGGAACCGCCGTGCGCGTGACGAACAGGATCGGGTCGCCGGACTTCGCGGCCCAGGCGGCGGCCGGCATCGCGTACTCGGGCGCGTCGCTGCTGACGACGAGCACGCGGCCGGTGTCCGACCCGCGCACCGCCCGCCCGAACGCGTCGAGCGCCCGCGCGATCGCGGCGGGGTTGCGGCCGCCGACGTCGGTGGTCTTCAGGCGGGCCGGACGGAACACGTCGCCGACCCGGACGACCTGCGCGCCGCCGGCCTGCGCCGAGCCCGTGGGGGCGAGCGCCTGCAGCGCCTCGACCGTCACGTCGGGCCCGTCGCCGTCGGAGAGCAGCAGCGGGGCGCGCACCGGGGGGGCCATCAGCGAGGCGGAGGCGAGCGCGACGCGCCAGTCCTTCGCGGGCGCGAGCGCGACGGCGGCGGGCCGCTGGCCGCGCTCGCCGCCGGGGTACACGGCCCGGGCGACCGCGGCGGCGATCGTCGGGGCGTCCCCGCCGCCGACCCGCGTCGTGTTCTTCGTCGCGAACGTCGGGAAGCCGAGGTCGGTGGCCGCGTCCTTCTCGTCGCTCTTCGCGCCGACGGCGGGGGCCGCGGTCGTCGATCCCGTGGCAGGACCGTCGCCCTTGCCGCAACCGGCGGCGGCGAGCGCGAGGACGAGGAGGGCGGCGGGCAGGGCGGGACGGAGCATGCTGGCGCGACCATATCCACGACGCCCGTGGCACGCGCCTGTCGGCGCTGCACGGACGCTGGCAGCACGAAAGGCTGCAATCCGTCGTGCAGTTCGCTACGCTGCCGCGAATTGCCGAACCCTGGACGGAACACCAGGGACGGGGGACCCACGTCGTTGGGGCGAATCCGATCGTGATCGGACGCGCTGGTTCTTTCTGCGCGAGCCCGTCAGCTAACCCCGGAGGCCGTCGAAAGAAAGCAGTCCGTCTGTGCTCCGACTCCGGGCGTTCCTTCTCATAGCCGTGCTCGCCGGCCTCGCGCTCGTCGTCCCGTCCGGGGCGTCCGCCGCGAAGAAGGGCAAGGCCGCGCAGGAGGAGCAGGTCCCGGCGGTCCAGTCCGACGAGTCGGCGAAGGCCGGTGGCGCGGAGTTCGGCACGGTCGACCCGACGAGCTTCCCGACCGTCCCGGGGGACGTCGCGGTGATCGACGAGGACGGCATCGCGGCCGCACCCGAGAACGCGCCCGATGCGGTCAAGCGGATCATCTGGGCCGCGAACGAGATCGTCGGCCTGCCGTACCGGTTCGGCGGCGGCCACGGCGACTTCGAGGACACCGCCTACGACTGCTCCGGCACGGTCTCCTTCGCGCTCGCCGGCGCCGACCTGCTGCGGCGCCCGCGCGACTCGCGCTCGTTCTTCACCTGGGGCAAGGCGGGCCGCGGCAAGTGGGTCACGGTCTACACGGCGTCCGACCACGCGTACATGACGGTCGCGGGCATCCGCCTCGACACCAGCGCCGCGGACGACCGCGGCGGTCTGAAGGGCCCGCGCTGGCGCCCGCTGCGGAAGTCCAACCGGGGCTTCAAGGCGCGCCGGCCGGTCGGCCTGTAGGCGCCCGGCACACCGGGCGCGTCCAGTACGCTCAGGGGGCACGTTCCACCTGAGCCCGAGGAGACCGTATGGCCGGAATGACCGGACGCATGTCCACCGTCATCAAGGCGAAGATCTCGAAGATGCTGGACAAGGCGGAGGACCCCGCCGAGACGCTGGACTACAGCTACCAGAAGCAGCTGGAGGCCCTCCAGAACGTCAAGAAGGGCATCGCCGACGTCGTCACCTCGAAGAAGCGCCTGCAGATGCAGTCGCAGAAGCTCGAGCAGTCCGTCGTGAAGCTCGACACGCAGGCCCGTCAGGCGCTCTCCGCCGGCAACGAGGAGCTCGCCCGCACCGCGCTGGAGCGCAAGCAGCTCGCGCAGACCGAGCTGCAGTCGCTCGACCAGCAGGTCGCCGAGCTCGAGGCCCAGCAGCAGAAGCTGATCGACTCGGAGAAGAAGCTCCGCGCGAAGATCGAGGCCTTCCGGACGAAGAAGGAGGTCATCAAGGCCCAGTACTCCGCCGCGGAGGCCCAGGTCCGGATCTCCGAGGCTGCGACCGGGGTCGGCGAGGAGATGGCCGACGTCGGGCTCGCGATGCAGCGCGCCGTCGACAAGACCGAGAACATGAAGGCACGCGCGGACGCGGTCGCCGAGCTCGAGGCGGCCGGCACCTTCGAGGACCTCACCCAGCTGGGGGAGGGTGGGACCGATGACATCGACCGTCAGCTCGCCGAGCTGACGAGCGGCAGCATGGTGGACGACGAGCTCGCGAAGATGCGGGCCGAGCTCGGGGTCGGCGGGGGCGCCGCTCCCGGTCAGCTCGAGGCCGGCGCCGGCGGTGCCGCGACCCCGACCGGTGACGTGCCGGCGGCCGAGCCCGCGCAGGAGGAGAAGCCGTGATCGTCCGCGTCTCCAACGAGGGGCAGTACCGCATCCCCGACGAGCACCAGGGCCCGCTCAACGAGCTCGACAACGCGGTCGTCGCGGCCGTGGAGGCCGACGACGAGGACCGCTTCCACGAGTCCTTCGAGGAGCTGCTCCAGTTCATCCGCACCAACGGGGTCGCGGTCGGCGACGACGAGATCGAGTCCTCGGACGTGATCGTGCCGCCCGCGGACCTCACGCTCACCGAGGCCGCCGCCGAGTTCACCGGTGACGGCCTGATCCCGGACTGATCGCGCGGGCGCGCGGGTGGGCCTCCCGCTCAGGGGAGGCCGAGCTCGCGCGCCCAGCGCTCCTCCCAGGCGGGTGGGGCGTACGCGGTCCCGCGGGCGGCGCCGACGGCCAGGACGGCCGTGTCCGGCGCCGTCGCGGTCGCCGACCGATGCACGGTCGGATCGGGCAGGAAGACGAGGCTGCCGGCCCGGACGTCGACCGTCCGGTCCCCGGCCGTCACCGTCGCGCTGCCGCGCAGCACGACGTACAGCTCCTCGTGGCCGCTCGCGGTCTCATCGTGCGGTTCGATCAGCGGGTCGCCGACGGCGGCCGCGGTCTGGACGTTGACGCCGAACGCGCCGACGTCGAGGAGGCGCCGGACGGGCGTCCAGGCGGGCACGCCGTCCCACGGCGTGTCGACGGGCGGCGTCTCGTCGAGGTGCAGGACGCGCATCGCGGCGCTCACGGGGTGCGGCGGTCGGGCCGCGGGCGGACGAGGCGTACGCGCCGGGCGCGCCGGGCGACGTCGGCGCGCCGCGCCGCGGCGAGGTCGTGGGTGAGCGACGAGGGGTGGAGCATGGTGGCCTCCCGACCGACCGGTAGGTCGTAACCGGTCTTGCGATGACAGTGGTGACCAACCTAGGTGGCGAGGTGTAACCTGTCAATTGCCCATGGCGGTGACATTTCCTGATGGCGGCCATCACGACGGCTTCTGCGCCCCGGCGGCGCTGGAGCCCGTGCGCGTGTTCGTCAACACGCTCGACCTCGACGCGGGCACCGACGGGCTGACCGATCCCGACGGGCTCGTCGAGGCGCTGCGGGGCACCGTGGGCCTGGCCGCCGAGGCCGTCCCCACGGCGGCCGACGTGCAGGCGGCCCGCGCCCTGCGCGACGCGCTGCGGGCGCTGCTCGCCTGCAACCACGACGGCGGCACGCCCGACCCGTCCGCGGTCCGCGTCCTCAACGCCACCGCGGCGGACGCCGACCTGGGCGTGCGCTTCGCCCCGGAGGGCCGGTCGGTCGTCGCCTGCGGTGTCCCGGGCGTGCGCGGCGCGTTCGGGCGGCTGCTGGCCATCGTCGCCGCCGCGCAGGCGGACGGCACCTGGACCCGGCTGAAGATCTGCCCGGCCGACGACTGCGGCTGGGCCTTCTACGACGTCTCGCGCAACCGCTCGCGCCGCTGGTGCTCGATGGAGGTCTGCGGCAACCGCGCGAAGGTCCGCGCCTACCGCGACCGCTGAGCGCTCCTAGAGCGGCACGCCCCACAGGGGGAACCAGCGCTCGAGCTCCGGCTCGATCGGCAGGTCGCCGCCGTAGCGGGCCTTCAGCTGCAGCTCGCGCTCGTTGGACCGGGCCTGCTCGCCGCCCGCCGGCACGAACGGGTACCAGGAGCCCCGCTTGATGTTGTAGATCCAGTACAGGGGCTGGCTGCCGTCCTCGTAGGCGAACACCGCGGCCAGCGTGCGGTCGCCGTAGCCGGCGATCGCCAGCGCATCGTTGACCGCGTGCACGCCGACGACGAGGTCCTCGACGTCGGGGTCCTCGAGGATCATCCAGCGGTAGCCGAACGAGTCGTCCTGCGAGGAGACGGTCGTGCCGGTCTCCTCGCCGGTCCCGTGCAGGACCTCCTCCATCTCCTGGACGACCCGCGAGAAGTCCGCGGTTCCCAGGGACTGGAAGACGATTCCCGCCCGGCCGCGCGCCCGCAGGCCGTCGACGTCCATCGCGATGTGCGCGGTGGACATCGCGAACAGCCGGTCCTTGGCGGCCGGCGGCGCGACCTTCCGCTTGCCGAGCAGGGCGTCGAAGAAGCCCATGTCAGCGGGTGCCCTGGAGCTGCCCCTCGAGGCGCATCAGCGCGTCGATCCGCTTGTCCATCGGCGGGTGCGTGGAGAACAGGCTGCCGATCGCCGACTTCGTCCCCGGAGGGAAGATGTAGAACGCGGCCATCTCGCTGCTCGCCCGCAGGTCCTTCTGCGGGATCCGGTCCATGCCGCCGCTGATCTTCATCAGCGCCGACGCCAGCGCGCTCGGGCGGCCGGTCAGCACCGCGGCGCCGCGGTCGGCCGCGAACTCGCGGTAGCGCGAGAGGGCCTGCATGAGGAAGAACGAGATCACGTACACGGCCAGCGACACCATGATGACCGCGAGGAAGCCCGGGCCGTCGTCGTCGTCGCTGTGCCCGCCGCCGAACATGAAGCCGAACTGCAGGATCATCGAGGCGACCGAGGCGAAGAAGCTCGCCAGGGTCATGATCATCACGTCGCGGTTGGCGATGTGCGCGAGCTCGTGCGCCATGACGCCCTCGAGCTCGGCCGGCGTCAGGAGGTCCATGATGCCGGTGGTCGCGCAGACGGTCGCGTGCTTCTTGGAGCGGCCCATCGCGAACGCGTTGGGCATGTCCGTGTACGCCACGGCGACCTTCGGCTTGGGCAGGTCCGCCTGCAGGCAGAGCCGCTCGATCATCGCGTGCAGCTCCGGCGCCTCCTGCGGCGAGACCTCGCGCGCACCCATCGCGCGCAGGCCGATCGCCTCGGAGGCGAACAGCTGCAGGAACACCAGGCCGCCGGCGACGACGGCGATGATGACGCCGGACGCACCGGCGGCGAAGAGGACGCCCATGAACACCACGTAGACGGCGCCCAGCAGGAACATCGTCAGGAGCATCCGGGCCTGCAGGCCCGTGTCCTTGCCGAAGGAGGTCGGTCTCATGGGTGGATGGTGACAGGCCCGGCTTCACGATCGGTAAAGGGGACCGACGCGGGCGCACCGACGCGCCCGCAGGCCGCTGCGCAGGACTGCTTGCAGTGGCTCGGGCTCCGCCGGACCGTTGCTAGCGTGAACCGCCGTGCGTCTGCGCCTGCTGCTCGTCTCCGTCCTCCTGCCGCTCCTGCTGTGGGCGGCCCTGCCCGTGCTCTCCAGCGGCGAGGAGCCGACCGCGCGCAGCGCCCAGGCGATCCAGAAGAAGATCGAGGTCACCCGCGGCAAGATCGGCAAGCGCAAGGGCACCGAGCGGGTCCTCTCGCGCGACATCACGCAGTACACGCAGCGGATCGAGAGCCTGCAGGACCGCATCGACCGCTACAACCGCCGGCAGGCGGTCGTCCAGAGCGACCTCGACACCCAGCGCGCCGCGCTCACCCGCATCCAGGCCGACCTGCGTTCCGAGCGCCGCCGCCTCGTGCGCCTCAAGGCGCGCCTGGCCGAGGCGCGCGTCGTGCTCTCCAACCGGCTCGCCGAGCTCTACAAGGCCGACACGCCCGACCTCGTCACCGTCGTGCTGAACGCCGACGGCTTCGCCGACCTCGTCGAGCGCGGCGACTTCCTCGAGCGCATCCACGAGCAGGACCGCACGATCGTCACGCTCGTCAAGAACGCCAAGAAGGACGCCACCAGCACCGCCGCGCGCCTGGACCGGCTCGAGGGCCGGCAGGCGAAGGTCACCAGCCGCATCCAGCAGCGCCGCGACGAGATCGCCCAGATCAAGCAGGCGATCATCGACACGCGCGTCGGCAAGGAGCGCACCCGCGCCGGCAAGCAGGCCGCGCTGACCAAGGTCCGCGTCGAGCGCAAGGACCTCGAGGGGCACCTCGAGGGCCTCGAGAAGGAGCAGGCGAAGATCGAGCGCGCGCTGCGCGGCCCGGCCGCCACGACGCCCCCCGCGGGCGGCTTCAAGGGCAGCGGCGGCCCGCTGTCGATGCCGACCAACGGCACCTTCACCAGCCCGTTCGGCATGCGCTGGGGCCGCCTGCACGCCGGCATCGACATCGCCGCCCCCGTCGGCACCCCGATCTACGCCGCCGACAGCGGCAAGGTCGTGCTCATGGGCCCGACCGGCGGCTACGGCAACTACACCTGCGTGCAGCACACCGCGTCGATGTCGACGTGCTACGCGCACCAGTCCGCGTTCAAGACCTCGGTCGGCGCCAACGTGCGGCGCGGGCAGGTCATCGGCCTCGTCGGCAACACCGGCAACTCGACCGGCCCGCACCTCCACTTCGAGGTCCGGATCAACGGGTCCCCGGTCAACCCGATGGGCTACCTCTAGCCCTCGCCGCCGGTCCGCGTAGTCTTCGGGGCCGATGCAGCCCGAGATCGATCTCCTCGGCCTCCCGCTGAAGACCTTCGGGCTGATGTTCGCCCTCGGGTTCCTGGCGGCCGGCGCCGTCCTGTCCCGCCGCCTCAAGGAGACGGGTCAGCCGGTCGACTGGGCCTACGAGCTGATCTTCGTGGCGCTCGCGGGCGGCCTGATCGGGTCGCGGCTGGCATGGGTGTTCCAGAACTGGGACGAGGCCTCCGACGACCTCGTCGACGCGCTCTTCGGCGGCTCCGGCCTCGTCTGGTACGGCGGCGCGATCGGCGGCGCGCTGTTCGTCTGCGCGTGGGCGTGGCGGCGCGGCGTCCTGAACCTGTCGCTGCTCGACCTCTGCGCCCCGGCGCTCGCGCTCGGCTACGCCATCGGCCGGATCGGCTGCCAGATCTCCGGGGACGGGGACTACGGGCAGCCGACCGACCTGCCCTGGGGGATGCCCTACCCGGACGGCACCGTGCCGACGACCGACGACGTGCACCCGACGCCGATCTACGAGACCGTCACGATGGGCCTGCTGGCCTGGGCCCTGTGGACGCTGCGCGATCGTGTGCGGCCCGGCGTGATCTTCGCGCTCTACCTCCTCGTCGGCGGTCTCGAGCGGTTCCTCGTCGAGTTCATCCGGCGCAACGACAGCGTGCTGCTGGGCCTGACGACCGCGCAGGTCGAGAGCTTCGTGATGATGGTCGCGGGGCTCGTCTGGATCGTCGTGCTGCTGCGCGGCGGCGGCCTGCGCGCCGCGGGCGGCGGGGCGGCCGCCGGAGCCCGACCGAGGCCGGCGACGACCTGATGACCGGCGGGCGGCGGTCACCACGGTGGTGGCGCGGGCGGGTGCTCGTGGCCGGAGCCGGGTCGACGGTCGCCCTGATCGCCGCCGTCGCCGCCGTCGGCCTGTTCGGGACCGCCATGGTCGCGTTCGACTCCTGGCCCGCGGCCGACGGCGAGCGCGACCGCGCGGCGCTGCCGCTGGCCCCCGGGCCCACGACCCCGACGGCGACGACCGCGGCGGCCGGCCCGACCCCGAGCGTGCCCGACCGCGCCCCCGTCCGCACGCGGCCCCGGACGACGTCCGACCGGGCGGCGACGCCGGACCGCCGGGACGCGAGCGCCGCCCCGTCCGCGCCCGCCGCCGCACCCGTGACCGCCGGACCGCGGCCGACCCCCCGACCGCCCGGCGCGGGGGCCGGCCCGGAGCGCCCGCCCGCGACCCCGGCGGCGGAGCCGACCCCCGCGATCGGCCCGGTCCTCGGTGGCGCCGGTGTCCAGGCGGGCGGCGTCCTCGCCGACACGACCCGCGCGGCCGGCGCCGCGCTCGGCACCGCGCTCGGCGGCCGGCCCGGCGACGCGACGACCGAGACCTCCGACCGTGCCGCGCGCACGGTCGAGCGGGCGGCCGACGCGGTCGCCCAGGCGCTTCAGCGGCTGCCCTGAGCGCCGTCGGCGACGGCCCGGAACCGCCGCGCCACGAACCGCAGTGCGACGCCCTGCAGCTCCGCGTCGTGCTGGATCGACCGGTGGTGCCCGCCCGGGACGGCGATCAGGCGGCTCCCCGGCGCCCGCGCGTGCAGCTCCCGGGAGTGCTCCACGGGCACGGTCTCGTCGCCCTCGGCATGCAGCAGCAGCAGCCGCTCCCCGAGATCGCCGGCCGCGACGTACGGGTCGTGCTCCGCGAGCAGCTGCAGCAGCGGCTCCTCGTCGGCGGCGAAGGCGAACCGTCCCTCCTGCAGCCCGCGGCGCAGCCCGTCCGACGACGCCGGGCAGATCGCGACCACCGCGTCGGCCCGCGCCCCCGCCGCCGCGGTCAGCGCGAACCAGCCGCCCATGCTCGACCCGCGCAGCGCCAGCGGCAGCGGGGCGGGCGCGGCCGGACACCGCTCGGCCACACGGGCGCGGAGGTGCTGCGCCAGCGCGACCACGTCCTCGACCGCGCGGCCGTCCATGGGCCCGTCGCTCTCGCCGTGCCCGCGCAGGTCCACGCACAGCGCCGCGAGGCCGACCTCGCGGCACGCGCGCGCGAAGTCCTGGTGGGACTCCTTCGTCGATCCCGCCCCGTGGAGCACGAGCACCGCGCCCGCCGGGACCCGCGGCTCCGCGGGCAGGAACAGCGTGTAGGCGAGCCCGCGGTGCCGCCCGCGTTCCTGCGGCTCGTCGACCGTCACGATGCGTGTCCCGGGGCGTGGCATCCGGGAAGCGTCGCAGGCTGGCATGATCCGCCGCCCATGGCCGCGGCACAGCAGCTCTCGCACGTCTGGCCCCTCGGCACCACGGTCGACGAGCGCGGTCACCTGATCCTCGGTGGCTGCGACGCCGTGGAGCTGGCCCGCGAGCACGGCACCCCTGCCTACGTCGTCGTCGTCGACGACGTCCGGGCGCGGGCGCGCGCGTTCGTCCAGGCGTTCGCCGCGCGCTGCGACGACTTCGAGGTGACGTTCGCGTCCAAGGCGTTCCCGTGCACCGCCGTCTACCGGCTGCTCGCCGGCGAGGGCATCGGCTGCGACGTCGCCGGGGGCGGCGAGCTCGCGCTCGCGCTGCGCGGCGGGTTCGAGCCCGCGCGGATCACGCTCCACGGCAACGCCAAGAGCGAGGACGAGCTGCGGTTCGCCCGCGAGGCGGGCGTCGGCACCGTCGTCCTGGACTCCCTGCACGACCTCGAGCGGCTCGAGCGCGTCGTCGCCGCCGACGGCCGCGGCCCGCAGACCGTCCTCGTGCGCGTCACCCCCGACGTGCGCGGCGAGACGCACGCCGGCATCTCGACCGGCCAGGCCGACTCGAAGTTCGGGCTCGGCCTCGCCGCGGCCGCCGACGCGATCGCCCGCGCGCAGGCCAGCCCGCACCTGCAGCTCGACGGGCTGCACCTGCACATCGGCTCGCAGCTGCTCGAGCTCGCGCCGTTCCGGGAGGCGGTCCGCGCGATCGCCGGCCTCGGCGACTTCCGCACCTACAACCTCGGCGGCGGCCTCGGCGTCGCGTACACCGCCGACCAGCGGCCCCCGTCGATCGAGGACTACGTCGAGGCGAAGGTCTCCGCGGTCCGCGAGCTGCTCGGTCCCGGCCGGCGGATCGTCGACGAGCCCGGCCGCGCGCTCGTCGCCAACGCCGGCGTGACGCTCTACACCGTCGAGACGATCAAGCAGAACGTCTCCACCTGGGTCGGCGTCGACGGCGGCATGTCCGACAACCTGCGGCCGATGCTCTACGGCGCCCGCTACGAGGCGGTCCTCGCCGACCGCGCCGCCGCCGAGCCGCAGGCCACCGTGAAGCTCACCGGCAAGCACTGCGAGAGCAGCGACGTCATCGTCGACGGCGCGGCGCTGCCCACCCCGCACGTGGGGGACGTCGTCGCCACCCCGGTGACCGGGGCCTACGGGCACGCCATGGCCAACAACTACAACGGCGCGCTGCGCCCGCCGATCGTGTTCGTCGAGCGTGGCGAGGCCACCGTCGTCGTCCGCCGCGAGACCTACGAGGACCTCTACGCCCGTGACTGCTGAGCCCTTCAAGATCGGCCTGCTCGGCCACGGCACCGTCGGTGCCGCGTTCGCCGAGCTGCTGCCCGAGCGCGCCGACCAGATCGCCGCGACCACCGGCCTGCGCCCCGAGATCACCGGGGTGCTCACGACCTCGCGCGGGACCTTCGAGGAGATCCTCGCCGCCAGCGACCTCGTCGTCGAGCTGATCGGCGGCCTCGAGCCCGCGCGCGGCTACGTGCTCGCGGCGATGGCGGCGGGCAAGCACGTCGTGACGGCCAACAAGCAGCTGCTCGCCCACCACGGCGAGGAGCTGTGGGCCGCCGCGCGCGAGCACGGGGTGCAGCTGCGGTTCGAGGCCGCGGTCGCCGGTGTCGTGCCGGTCATCCGGGTGCTGCAGGAGTCGCTGGCCGCCGCCCACGTCGACCGCGTGCACGGCATCGTCAACGGCACCACGAACTTCATCCTCACGCAGATGGCGAGCACCGGCGCCTCGTACGCCGACGCGCTCGCCGAGGCGCAGCGCCTGGGCTACGCGGAGGCCGACCCGTCCGACGACGTCAACGGCAAGGACGCGGCGGCGAAGATGGCGATCATCGCGCGGCTGGCGTTCGACACCCCCGTGCACCTCGACGACGTCCGCTACGAGGGCATCGAGCAGATCACGCAGGAGGACATCGCCTACGCGCGCGACCTCGGGCTGTCGCTGAAGCTCATCGGGACCGCCGAGCGCGTGGGGGAGGGCATCTCGGTGCGCGTCCATCCCGCGTTCCTGTACGCGGGCCATCCGCTCGCCTCGATCAACGGCTCGTTCAACGCCGTCACCGTCGAGTCGCCCGCGATCACCGAGATCACGATGTCCGGGCCGGGCGCCGGTGGGCCGCAGACCGCCAGCGCGGTGCTCGGCGACGTCATCAGCGCGATGATCCCGCCCGCCTCGACGCCGGAGACGACCCAGCAGCTGCCGGTCGTCGCCGACGCGGAGTCCGCGTTCTACCTGCACCTCGAGGTCGAGGACCGGCCCGGCGTGCTCGCGCAGATCGCGCAGCTGCTCGGCCTGCAGGGCGCGTCGATCAAGAGCGTCGTGCAGCAGGGCACCGGCTCCGGCGCACGGCTCGTGATGGTCGTGCACCCGATGCTCGAGTCCAAGTTCTTCGCCGCGGTGGACCTCATCTCGCGGCTCGACTTCCTGCGCGGAACGCCCCGGGCGATCCGCGTCCTCGACGAGGAGTTCGCCGCGTGAGCACCACGTACCCGTCCGGTCCGCCCTGCGCCCAGCGCGGCGGCCACGGCCACCCCGGCCTCATCCACCGCTTCCTCGACCGGCTCCCGTTCGAGGCCGACGACCCGATCGTCACGCTCCAGGAGGGCTCCACGCCGCTCGTGCTCGCCGAGCGCGTCAGCGAGATCGTCGGCGCCGAGGTCTACCTGAAGATCGAGGGCGCGAACCCCACCGGCTCGTTCAAGGACCGTGGCATGTGCTGCGCGGTCACGCAGGCCAAGAAGGAGGGCGCGAAGGCCGTCATCTGCGCCTCCACCGGCAACACGGCCGCGAGCGCCGCGGCCTACGCGTCGCGCGCGGGCCTCAAGCCCGCCGTGATCGTGCCCGAGGGGAAGATCGCGACCGGCAAGCTCGCCCAGGCGCTCATGCACGGCGCGCGCGTGATCGCGCTGCGCGGCAACTTCGACGTCGCACTGCAGCTCGTGCGCGAGCTCGTCGCCGAGCACCCCATCGCGCTCGTCAACTCGGTCAACCCGTACCGGATCGAGGGGCAGAAGACCGCGGCCTTCGAGCTCGTCGAGGAGCTCGGCTCGCTCGACGCGCTGTGCATCCCGGTCGGCAACGCGGGCAACATCACCGCCTACTGGAAGGGCTTCCAGGAGGCCGGGCACAGCCCGATGATGTTCGGCTTCCAGGCGGCCGGGGCGGCGCCGCTGGTCAACGGCGCACCGGTGGAGAAGCCCGAGACCGTCGCCAGCGCGATCCGCATCGGCAACCCCGCCCGCTGGGAGGAGGCGATGACCGCGATGACGACCTCCAACGGGCGCATCGCCGCGGTGACCGACGAGCAGATCCTCGACGCGTACCGCTTCCTCGCCGCCAACGAGGGCGTCTTCTGCGAGCCGGCCAGCGCCGCCTCCGTCGCGGGCCTGATGGTCCACGGGGCCGGAGACGCCGGCCGGGTCGCCTGCGTGCTCACCGGGCACGGCCTGAAGGACCCGCAGACCGCGCTGGAGCAGGCCGGGGGGGTCGTGCCCTGCGAGCCCGAGCTCGCGGCGGTCGAGTCCGCCGTCCTGGGGTAGCGCTCAGGCGCTCAGGCGCTCACCTCCACGCCCTTCCAGAACGCGACGCGGCCCTCGATCTCCTTGGCCGCGTCCTTCGGCGTCGGGTAGTACCAGGCGGCGTCCGCGTTGGTCTTCCCGTCGACGACGACGTTCAGGTAGCTCGCCGTGCCCTTCCACGGGCAGACGCTCGTGGTGTCGGACTCGGTGAACAGCCCGTCCGCGAGCGCGGCCCGCGGGAAGTAGTGGTTGTTCTCGACGACGACGGTGTCGTCGCTCTCGGCGATCACGGCGCCGTTCCAGGTGGCCTTCATCGATCGAGGGTACGGAGGACGGGAACCCGGCGGATCGCGTAGCGTGGCGCGCCATGCAGCGTCGCCGCGTCGTCCGCGTCCCCGCCAGCAGCGCCAACCTCGGTCCGGGGTTCGACACCTTCGCGGCCGCGCTCGCGCTCCATGTCGAGGTGGAGGTCCTGGAGACCGGCCGCTTCGCGGTCGAGACGGACCTGCAGATCGCCCGCGACCGGCGCAACCTCGTCGTGCGCGGCTTCGAGCGGCTCGCCCCGCCGGACGCCTTCACCTTCCGGATCCGGTCGGAGATCCCGCTCTCCGGCGGCCTGGGCTCGAGCGCCGCCGCGTACCTGGCGGGCCTGATGGCCGCGGACCATCTGTTCGAGCTGGACGCCGACCTGCTCGCCCTGGCGACCGAGCTGGAGGGCCATCCCGACAACGTCGCCGCCGCGCTGCTGGGCGGCTTCGTCATCTGCGCCGACGACGAGGCGACCCGGTTCGACCCGCCGACCGGGCTCGAGGCGGTGCTCGTCGTCCCCGAGACGGCGGTCCGCACGAAGGAGGCGCGCGCCGCGCTGCCGGCCGAGGTGCCGATGGGGGAGGCCGTTTTCAACGTCGCCCACGGCGCGCTGCTCACGCTCGGCCTCGCCCGCGGCGACTGGGACCTCGTCGCCCGGGGGCTGGCCGACCGGCTGCACCAGGACCGCCGCGCCCCGCTGTTCCCGCGCTCGGCCGAGCTGCTCGGTCGCGCCCGTGAGCTGGGCGCGCTCGGGGCGACGATCTCCGGGGCCGGACCGACCGTGCTGTTCTGGAGCCACTATGAGCAGACCGGGCGTCTGTTCGAGACGCTGCGCGTCGAGACGGCGGGCTGGGCCGAGGTGCTGCGGGTGCCGTTCGAGGTGCAGGGCGCCCGCGTCAGCGAGCTTTGACGCGCCAACCGTGAGGTGTGCCGTTGCCCCCGTGGCGACGGCCCGTCCCAGGGGCATGACCACCACCAAGATCCGCTCCACCCTCACCACCATCGCGCTCGCCGCCGCCGTCGCCCCGGGCGTCGCGGCCGCCGCCCAGGCCGGTGCCGCCCAGGCGCCCGAGGTCGGCAAGCAGCAGACGATCGCGGCCGGCAAGGCCTCCCCGATCGACATCCCCGGGACGTCCGTCAAGAAGGGCACGACCCTGAAGAAGAACCAGAAGATCGTCTTCCGCACCGTCGAGGTCCAGCCGGGGGACACCGCCCGCTTCACGCTGAGCTGCGGGTCGGGCTCCGTCCACCGCGGGCTCGCCCCGAGCGAGGGCGGCCCGATCTTCAACCTCGCCCAGAAGCGCAGCGACTACGTCGGCACGCGCGTGGTGAAGCTCCGCGCCGACGGCAAGGCCGGCCGGAACACGCGCGGCACCATGTACGCGCTGTGCAGCCGGTAGGAGCGGCTGACGACGCATGTCCCGACGCGGTGACACGGAGCTCGTCCGCCGGCTGCAGACCGGCGACGGCTCCGCGTTCGCCGAGCTCGACCGCCGCCACCGCCGGGCGCTCGTCGCGTACGCCCGGCGGCTGCTGCGCTCCGAGCACGACGCCGAGGACGTCGTCCAGGACGCGCTCGTCAAGGCGCACGCGGTCCTGGCCGACCCGTCACGCCCGGCGGTCCGCGAGATCAAGCCGTGGCTCTACACCCTGGTCCGCAACGGCGCGATCGACGAGACGCGGCGGGCCCGGTACGGCGAAGCCGAGCTCCCGGCCGAGACCACCGACCGCGGCGGCGGTGATCCCGCGATGATCCTCACCCGCAAGGAGACCGTCCGGCGGCTGGTGGAGGACATCGCCGCGCTGCCCGACCAGCAGCGCACCGCGCTGCTGCTGCGCGAGCTCGACGGCCGTGACGCGGCCGCCGTCGGCGAGGAGCTCGGCGTCAGCCCCGCGGCGGCGCAGATGCTCGTCGCCCGGGCCCGCGGGGCGCTCGTCCGCGCGCGCGAGGCGCGGGACGCCGACTGCCACGACGTGCGCGAGCAGCTGATGCTCGCCCACGAGCGCGGCACCCGACCCGCCGAGCACGCGCTGCGTCACACGCGCGGCTGCCCGGGCTGCACCGGGTACCGCCGCGACCTGCGGCGCGTCGACCGGCGCCTGCGTGCGCTCACCCCGCCGCTGTGGATCCTCCCCGCCGCCCTCGCCGCGAAGCTCGGCGGCGGGGGCGGCGGCAAGGTCGCGGCCGGCGCCGCCGCCGCGACGCTCGTCGTCGCGGGCGCCGGGATCGTGGTCCTCGACCGCGACGTCGTCCGCGAGGGCGAGGCCACGCCGCTGCGCCTCCTCGGGGCCGGCGCGGCGACCGGCCAGCGGATCTCCCTCGGCGAGCGGCTCCCGGCCGGGGTCGCCGTGACCTACGCGAAGGTGCAGCTGCCCGCCGGACCGGTCGAGCGCCCGGGCGAGCGCGTCGTGCGGCTCGGCTGCCCGGGACGCATGCGCGCCGTCGGCCTCGCCGTGCCCGACCGCGAGCTGCCGGTCCGCTATCGCTTCGCCCCCGCGATCGACGGCCGCAGCCGCGGCGTCACGGTGACCTTCGCCGACTCCGTCCTGGACGAGGCGCTGCGGACCCGCATCGGCGTCGTCTGCAAGCAGCCCGACGCGCTGGGCTCGACGATCGCCGACCCGCGTCGCGCCGGTCCGGGCGAGAAGGCCGGTCGGCTCTGCGAGCGCCAGACGGTGCTGCGCAGCCCCGGCCGCGAGTTCATCGGCAACGTCGTCGCGGGCGACCGCGTCGTGGTGCTGCGCCGCAGTGCCAGCGGCGCCTGGACGCAGATCGAGACCGAGTTCCGGCTGACCGGCTGGGTGCGGACCGCCGCGCTCTGCCCGTGACCCTCAGGCCGGGTCGGGCAGCAGCGCCTTGAGCCGGCGGCGCTGCGCCGGACGGCCGAGCCGGGCGAGCAGCTCGTCGGTCAGGTGCAGGTAGTCGGCGCCGAGGTCGGGGCGGTGGTCGAGGATCGAGGTCGCGCGCTCCGCGGAGTTCGCGTAGGCGATCGACGACCGGATCGTCGTGTCGAAGAGCTTGTCGCCGACGTGCTCCTTGAGCGAGTCGAACGCCTCGCGCGAGTGCACGGTCCGCATGTCGGCGATGTTGAAGAACACGCCGAGCCACTCGAGATCCGGGTTCAGGCCGTCGCGCGCGAGCTCGATCACCTCGAGCGCCTGCTCGACGCCCTGCAGGGCGAAGTACTGCGCCTCCGAGCTCAGCAGCGCGTAGTCGGCCGCGACGAGGGCGTTCACGGTCAGCAGGCCCAGCGCGGGCGGGCAGTCGATCAGCACGACGTCGTGGTCCTCGTCGACCGTCTTGAGCGCCTTGCGGAGCGTCAGCTCACGGCCCATCTTGCCCGCGAGCAGCAGCTCGCTCTCGGCCAGCGACAGGTTCGCGGGGATGACGTGGATCGGCGGGACCGGCGGGTCGGCGGGCTCCCCGTGGTCGGGTGCCGGGTGCACGGCGGCGGGCGCCTTCGCGCGACCGGCGAGCACGTCGCCGATCGTCGGCGTCGCGTCCGGCGGCACGTCGAGGTAGTCGGAGAGGTTGCCCTGCGGGTCGAGATCGACCGCCAGGACCCGCAGGCCGGTGCGCCGGAGCACGTCGGCGATGGTGCGGACCGCCGTCGTCTTCCCGGTACCGCCCTTCTGGGAGAGGATCGCGATCTTCTGGGCCACGGGCGGACCCTATCGCGCCCGGTCAGCCGATCGGCACCGCGGTCCCGGTGACGTCGATGCCCGACCCCCGTTCGGCGGGGACGTCCACGACCAGCAGGCTCGGACGGCCGAGGTCGACGCCCTGGTGCAGCGTGAGCCGCGCCGGGACCGCCACGAGCTCCTCCTCCCGCAGGTAGCCGCCGAGCGCCGCGGCCGCCGCCCCCGTGGCGGGGTCCTCGTGGATGCCGCCGGTCGGGAACGGGTTGCGCACGTCGAACACGAGCCCGTCCGGGCGGCGGCGGTGCACGAGCGCGACGGTCACGAGCCCGAGCTCCTCCAGGAACGCGCGCAGCCGCGGCACGTCGTAGTCCAGCGCCGCCAGGCGCGCCCGCGTGAGCGCCGCGAGCACGAGGTGGCGGGCGCCGGCGTCGGCGATGCGCGGCGGCAGGCGCGGGTCGAGGTCCGTCGGGTCCCACCGCAGCGCCGCCAGCGCCTCCTGCAGGTGCGAGCGGGAGACGAGGTCCACGCGCGGGGGCACGCTCGTCAGCGTCGCGCTCGGCGGCGCGCCTGCGGCGCCCGGCGTCGTGCGCACGACCACCCGGCCCGCGACGGTGTCGAGGTCGAGGCGTCCCGGCCCGTGGCGCTCGGCGTGGGCGACCGCGGTCGCGATCGTCGCGTGCCCGCAGAACGGCACCTCGATCGACACCGAGCCGCCCGAGAAGTACCGCACGCGCAGGGCGCCGTCCTCGCCGGGCACCACGAACGCGGTCTCGGGGTGGCCGAGGTCGGTGGCGATCGTGCGCATCGTGGCCTCGTCGAGGCCCCGCGCGTCGAGGACCACGCCGGCCGGGTTGCCTCCCGTGGGCGTGGCCGTGAACGCGGCGTAGCGCAGGATCTCGGTCACCGGGCGAGTCTAGGACCCGCCCGGGAGATCGGCGGGCGCCCGAGCCGGTCAGGCGCTGCCGGCGCGCGCCGCAGCCGCGCCGGACGCCGCGTGCACGGCGGTGTCGACGAACATCAGCCGGTGGCGGCCGACGACGAGCTCGTCGCCGTGGCGCAGGACGCGCCACTCGACCCGCTCGCCATTGACGAACACGCCGTTCATGCTGCGGTCGTCGACGACCCGCACGCCCTCGTCCTGGCGGACCAGCAGCGCGTGCCGCCGCGAGACGGTCGGGTCGTCGAAGCGCACGTCAGCGGTCAGGCTGCGCCCGATCTTCACGTGCTCGGCGTCGAGGGTCACCACGCGCACGTCGTCGCCGTCGCGGAACGCCAGGTAGGTCCCGGGGGTGGGGGCGTGCTCGACGGCCGCCGCGACGAGCAGCTCGCGCTCGCGCTGGTCGTCGCCGCCGGCGTCCTGCCGCAGCCGTTCGCCGAAGAGCGACGTCCGCGACACCTGGGTGCTCCCGCACTCGGGGCAGGCGGGGACGTCGGCGGAACGGGCCAGCGGGCCCACCGCGCCGCACTTCTCGCACCGGAACGTGCCGTCACCGGCGATCGTGCCTGTCGTGAATGACTCCATTGCGACTCCTCGGACGGGACTGGGGACGGGGCGCTTCTTCGGAGACCGCTCCACCGAGTGCGGTGTTGCGAGCGTAGGCGCCCAACCTTCTGGGGCCCTAAAGCCGCCTGCTTTGCGGTGCATCCGCGTGTGAGGATGCTCCGGTCGGCCGGCCCCCTCGTCCTTCCCGGGGCGGCGCCCGTCGAACCATCCGCGGCGTGCGGGCGGATCTGTGCAGGGGAAGGGGACGACCGTCCCGGCGGCGAACCCCACGGCATGTTCCGACCGCTGCTGGGCCTCTCCGAACGGGATCTCGAGCGGCAGCTGCTGCGCAACAGCGTGGGGCGGCTGCGGGCCGACCGCCACGCCTGCGCGGACTGCGGCCGCACGCCGCTCGTCGGCGAGCACGTCCACCTCTACGGAAGCCGCACCGTGTGCCAGCTGTGCCGGCCGCACCGCCGCGCCGAGCCGGAGAGCACGGTCGTCGTGCACCACAGCGAGCGCGGTCAGGCCGTGCGGCTGCGCGCTCGCGCGCTGTAGCGCCGGGGCGTCCGGGTCCCGTCGCGCGGCGGGCCGGGGGACGGGCGCACTAGACTGCCCGGCGTGGATCCCGTCAGCACCAGCACCGTCGTCTCGCGGCCGATCGAGGAGGTCTACGAGTACCTCCTGGACATCGCCAACCACCAGGAGTTCACCGACCACTACCTCGTGGACTGGCACCTGACGCGCGAGGACTCCTACGGCGTCGGGGCGGGCGCGCGCTTCAAGATCAAGATGCGCGGCAACCGGTTCCCGTGGATGGACGTCACGATCGCCGAGGCGGTCCGGCCGCACCGGATCGTCGAGGTCGGGCGCACGGGCAAGTTCAACCGCATCCGCACGGTCGGGGTGTACGAGCTGACGCCCGGTCCGGGCGGCTCCACCCGGGTCACGTTCACGTCGGAGACCGAGCCGAAGCTGCTGACGGACAAGTTCCTGGAGTCGCTCGGCGTGCGTGGCATGGTGAAGCGCAAGAACGCCAAGGCGCTGCGGCGGCTGCAGTCGATCCTCGAGGACGGCCGCGACCGCGGTCAGCGCACGACGATCAGCGGCGGGGCGCGCAAGCCCGCCTCGAACTTCCGCCTCTAGGCGCGACGGGCCACCGGGCGCCGATCCGCGCGGACCTTCATTAGACTCACGCGCCGTGACTCGTCGACTTTCCGCACTGGCGGCCGCCGCCACCCTGAGCCTCTCCTTCGCCGCCTGCGGCAGCGACAAGAAGGGCGAGACGTCCGAGGGCGAGACCGAGGGCATCCAGGTCACCGTCGGTGACCTGCAGTACCAGGTGCAGATGTCCCGCGTGCTCAACCCGTCCGAGGTCGAGGACAAGGGCCTGCTCCAGGGCGTGCCGATCGCGAAGCAGACGCTCCCGGAGGGCGCCGAGTGGTTCGCGGTCTTCGTCCAGGCCCGCAACAACCGGGACGAGCCGCACGCCTCGGCCGAGAAGTTCGTCATCGAGGACACCCTCGGTGAGGAGTTCGAGCCGATCGAGGTCGACAACCCGATCGCCTACAAGCCCGAGCTCGTGCCCGCCGACGGCATCCTGCCGCCCCCGGACTCGGTCGCCTCGTCGTTCAACACGAACGGCTCGATGCTGCTCTTCCAGATCACCCGCGCGGCGCTGGAGAACCGGCCGCTCGCCTTCGTGATCGAGGATCCCGAGGATCCGGCCAAGCACGCCGAGGTCGACCTCGACATCTGATCGTCGCGCGGACCGCGCACGTCGCGGTCCCGCCCGCGCCGCCCTCCCGGCGGCGTACCCGGCCGGACCTCAGCGGTCCAGCGCCGCCTGGATGACCTGCCGCGCCACGGGCGCGGCGGTGTCCCCGCCGGCTCCGGCGCGCACGAGCATGACGCCGACGGCGACCTCGGGCTCGCCGGCGGGCGCGTAGGCGGAGAACCACGCGTCGGTGTCCGTGGGGTCCGCCTCGTCGCTGCAGGACTCGGGGTTGTTCTCCTCGGTCGGCTCGCAGCGCTTCGTCGTCTCGAGCTCGGCCGTCCCGGTCTTGCCGGCGACCTTGACGCCGGGGATCGCGGCGAGCGTCCCGGTGCCCTCGCGGACGACCGCGAGCATCAGCTTCTCGACCGTCCGCGCGACCTCGGTGCGCGTCACCCGCGTCGTCGGCGCGGCGCGCTGACGCTCGTCGTAGAGCAGCGACAGCCGCGGCCGGCGGCCGCGCAGCCCGATCGTCGCGGCGACCGTGCCCATCGTCAGCGCGGTCGCCTGCACGCGCCCCTGCCCGATCGCGGAGGAGCCGACGGCCAGGGCGTCCCCGATCTCACCGGCGGCGGGGATCGTGGGGATCGCGGCGCCCGGGATGTCGGGCTGGCGGTTGAAGCCGAAGCGCTCCGCGATGTCGACGAGCTTCTCGGCCCCGAGCTGGGCGCCCATCGGGGCGAACACCGAGTTGCACGACTCCGCGAACACCTGGGTGAGCGTGCCGCCGCACGCCTCGCCGTTGGCGTTCTCGAGCTCGACGCCCTCGAGCGTCGTGAAGGTCTCGACCGGGTAGCTCGACGACAGGTCGGCGATGCCCTGCTCGAGGCCGCCCGTGACCGTGATGATCTTCATCGTCGACCCGGGCGGCTGCAGGCCGCTGAACGCGATCCCGGCGAAGGCGAGCACCTCGCCGGTACGCGGGGCGATCGCCACGACGCCGCCGAGCCGGTCGGCCAGCGCGGTGACCGCCGCGCGCTCGACGGGGATCGAGATGCTCGTGCGCACAGGGGCCGCCGCGCGCGGCTCGGTCCGTGCGAGGACCGTGTCGCCGGCGCGCAGCGTGCCGCCCGGCGTGCCGGCCAGCTGGATGTCGAGCGCCCGCTCGAGGCCGTTCAGCCCGACCGTCGCGTCGCTCGGCCAGCCGCGCTCACGCAGTTCGTCGCGGCGCTCCGCGGGCGCCTCCCCGACCCGTCCGACGACGTTGATCGCCACGTCGGGCACGTCGGAGGTGCGGTCCGGGCCGGTGGCCAGCGGCGTGTTGTCGCGCGCCAGGATGTCGGCGCGCGGCGGCATGCGCGTCTCACGGCGCAGCTTCGCGCCCGGGGTGAGTCCCGGGAAGGCGTGCTCGCGGCCCCAGGCGATGCGCGCGTCCTCGCCCTCGCCCTCGACCGGCAGGGTCATCGGGCGGGTGATCGTGCCGAAGATGCGGGTGCGCACGACGACCGGCACGACATAGGACCCGTCCTGCTCGCGGACCTCGCCGGTGCGCAGCGTCAGCGCGGTGGCCGTCTCCCGCGCCGTCCGGTAAGCGGCGGAGAACTGCTCGCGGGTGAAGCGGTCGCGCGACGCGGCGCTGAGGTCCCGGTACATCGCGGCGTAGTCCCCGCGCGACCAGGCGGCCGCGAACCGCTCGACGAGCGTGCGCTCCTGCGGCACGTGCGCGGCGCCGACGACGAGGCCGCCGCCGAACGAGGCCGCCCCCGCGACGAACACGACCACCGCGACGGTGCGACGGCGGCGCTGGGCGGCGGAGCCCGCGCGGCGCACGGGGGCCTGCCGAGCGGGCGCACGGCCGCGGGACTGACCGGACCTTCCCTGCCGATCGTTCATTGCGCGCGGGAGAATAGGCGACGGAGCGGCCCGCACGACGCCGGTCGCTCCGCGCGGGCCGTACGCTTGGCGCGCGCATGACGACGATCGACGTGATCATCCTCGGGCTCACGGTCCTGATGGCCGCCTTCGGCTGGCGGCAGGGGTTCGTCGTCGGCGCGCTGTCGCTGGCGGGCTTCGTCGTCGGGGCGATCATCGGGACGCGCCTCGGACCGCAGCTCCTGAGCGAGGGCAGCAGCTCTCCCTACGCGCCGATCTTCGGCATGGGCGGCGCGCTGCTCGGTGGCGCGATCCTCTCGACCGGCCTCGAGGGCCTCGGATGGCGGCTGCGCCAGGGCCTGCGACTGCCGGGCCTGGCGGCCGTCGACGGCCTGCTCGGCGCGGCGCTCGCGGCGTGCGTGGCGCTCGGCATCAGCTGGGTGGCGGGCGCCGTCGCGCTGCAGACCCCGGGCGCCCGCGAGCTGCGCGCCGACATCCAGCGCTCGGCGATCCTCAAGGAGCTCAACGCCGTCCTGCCGCCCTCGGGGCCGCTGCTCAACGCGCTCGCGCGGTTCGACCCGTTCCCGCAGCTCGACGGGCCCGCACCGCAGGTCCCCGCGCCCCGCGCCGCGATCGCCCGCGACCCGGAGGTCCGCGCGGCCGCCGCCAGCGTCGTGCGCGTCGTCGGGACCGCGTGCGGCCTCGGGGTCACGGGCTCCGGCTGGGTGGCCTCCGACGGGATCGTCGTCACCAACGCGCACGTCGTCGCCGGTCAGGAGGACACGGCCGTGCAGCGGCGCGGCGAGGGCGAGAAGCTCGACGCCGAGGTGATCGGCTTCAGCGCCCGCGACGACATCGCGATCCTGCGCGTCCCCGGCCTCGGGGCACCGGCGCTCCCGATCGCCGACGAGGCGCCGCGCGGGCGCGCCGGCGCGGTCCTCGGCTTCCCGGAGAACGGCCCCTACGACGTGCGCGCCGCGCGGCTGGGGGAGACCGAGCGGGTCCTCTCGCCGGACGCCTACGGCCGCGGGCCGATCCGCCGGACGATCACGTCGTTCCGCGGCACCGTGCGGCCCGGCAACTCGGGCGGGCCGCTGGTCGACGCGCGCGGTCGCGTCGCCGCCACGGTCTTCGCCTCGACCCGCGGATCGTCCCCGCGCGGCGGCTTCGCCGTCCCCAACGACATCGTGCGCGACCTGCTGCGCGGGGCCGACGGACCGGTCGGCACCGGTCCCTGCGCGCCGTAGCGCCCGGTCGGCGCCGCCGGAGGGGTCCGGGCCGCGACGCGCTACTGTGCGCCGTCCATGGGCAAGACCCTCGTCATCGCGGAGAAGCCGTCGGTCGGGCAGGACCTCGCCCGCGTGCTCCCCGGGCCGTTCCAGAAGCACACCGGCAGCAGCGGTGAGCGCACGGCCCGCTGGCTCGAGGGTCCCGAGCACATCATCACGTGGGCCGTCGGCCACCTCGTCCAGCTCGCCGAGCCCGACGAGTACGACGACAAGTTCAAGAAGTGGCGGATGGCCGATCTGCCGATCGTGCCCGCGAAGTTCAAGCTCATCGTGCGCGACGAGCGCAGCCAGAAGCAGATGAGCGTCGTCAAGAAGCTCCTGAACTCCGCCGAGGTCGACCTCGTCGTCAACGCGTGCGACGCCGGCCGTGAGGGCGAGCTCATCTTCCGCTACCTCTACGAGCACGCGAAGGCGAAGAAGCCCACCAAGCGGCTGTGGCTCTCGTCGATGACGAACCAGGCGATGAAGGACGCGCTCGCCAACCTCCGCGACGGCGAGGAGATGGAGCAGCTCGCCGACGCCGCCCGGTCGCGCTCGGAGGCGGACTGGATCGTCGGCATGAACGCGACGCGCGCCGCGACGATCCGGCTGCGGTCCTCGTTCGACGGCGCGGTGTCGCTCGGTCGCGTGCAGACCCCGACGCTGGCGATCATCGCCCGGCGCGAGGAGGAGATCCGCGCCTTCGTCCCCGAGAAGTACTGGCTCGTCGACGCGAAGTTCGCCACCGACGACGGGCGCCGCTACGAGGGCCGCTTCCACGAGGGCGCCAAGCCCCGGATCCCGGACGCCGACACCGCGAAGGCGATCGTCGACGCCGTCCGCGACGGCCGCGGCACGATCACGAAGCTCGAGAAGACCAAGCGCACCGAGAAGGCGCCGCTGCTCTACGACCTCACGTCGCTGCAGCGCGACGCGAACACCCGCTTCGGGTTCAGCGCCCGCCGTACGCTGGGCGCCGCGCAGCGCTGCTACGAGGAGCACAAGGTCCTCACCTATCCGCGAACCTCGTCGCGGTACCTGACGAGCGACATGATCGGCGAGCTGAAGGAGATCGCCGAGAAGGTCGGCAGCGGCGCCGAGTACGCGACCGCCGCCCGCTACGTCATGGGCCTCGACGTGCTGCCGCTCGGCCGGATCGTCAACGACGAGAAGGTCGGCGACCACCACGCGATCATCCCGACGAACAGCCCGCACAACGTCGCGAAGCTCGACGGCGACGACCTGAAGATCTACGACATGGTCGTCCGCCGCTACCTCGCCGCCTTCCACCCGGAGGCCGAGTTCGAGAACACGCGGATCGAGACAACCGTCGCCGAGCGGGTCTTCCGCACGCGCGGCAAGGTCCTCATCGTCCCGGGCTGGCGCGGCGTCTACGGCGAGATGCCCGAGGGCGAGCGCTCCGCCGAGCAGGAGGACGAGGGCCGCGACCAGACGCTGCCGAAGCTCGTCAAGGGCGAGGAGGCGGGCGTCACGCACGTCGAGTCGCTGGAGAAGGAGACCAAGCCGCCGCGGCGCTACACCGACGCCTCGCTGCTCGGTGCGATGGAGACCGCGGGCAAGCTCGTCGACGACGAGGAGGCCCGTGAGGCGATGAAGGAGTCCGGCATCGGCACGCCGGCGACCCGCGCCGCGATCATCGAGCGCCTCATCGATGTCGGCTACGTCGAGCGTGACGCCCGGTCGCTCGTCGCCACCGAGAAGGGCCTGAACGTCATCCGGCTGCTCGGCGACCACCAGCTGACCTCCCCGTCGCTGACCGGCGACTGGGAGCACCGGCTCGAGCGGATCGAGTCCGGCGAGGAGACCCGCAAGGCGTTCATGGCGGACATCGCGAAGTTCGCGGGCGCCACCGTCGGCGAGCTCGACACGAAGCTCAAGGACGTCAAGATCCCGCGGGCGGACCTCGGACCCTGCCCGGTCTGCGGGCAGCACATCATCGAGAACCGCAAGGGCTTCTCGTGCTGGTCGCGCGAGGACCCGGGCTGCGGCTTCGTGATCTGGAAGGGCAAGGCCGGCAAGCAGCTGCCCGCCGCGGTCGCGCGCGAGCTCATCGCCACGGGCCGCACCGCCCGCCCGGTCACCGGCTTCAAGGGCCGCTCCGGCCGCTCGTTCCGCGCGAAGCTCGCGCTGATGCAGAACGAGGAGGGCCGCTGGCGCGTCGAGTTCGACGAGCCGTGGGCCAAGGAGGGCGCCAAGCCCCCGGAGACCGACGAGGCCGAGGTCCAGGCCAACGCCGAGGCCGCAGCGAACGCCGCCGCCGCCGCGGCGCGCCCGGCGGACGACGCCGCCGCCTGATCCGGGCCGCGCCCGGCCCGGCCGCCGTCAGGTCGTCAGGTCCGGCTGCGACCCTGGGTGGTCGTGCCACTGCAGCTCGTCACCGGTCCCGCGAACGCGGGCAAGGCCGCCGTCGTCCTCGACGCGTTCGCCGCCTGGGCGCAGGCGGGGCGCGCGCCGCTGCTCGTCGTCCCGACCGTGGCGGACGTCGCGCGCTACCGGCGCGAGCTCGCCGAGCGCGGGCTCGTCTACGACGCGACCGTCCTGCGGTTCGACGGCCTGCTCGGCCTCGCCGCGCAGCGCGCAGGCGTGCGCGGGGAGCCCGTCCGCGGGCTCGCGCGCGAGCGGGTCGCCGCCCTCGCGCTGCGACGCGCCGACCTCGGGGAGCTCGCGCCGCTGGCCGCCGCCCCCGGCTTCGTGCGCGCCTTCCTGGGGCTGTGCGACGAGCTCGGCGAACGGGGCCTGACCCCGCAGCGGGTGCACGTGGCGTTCGACGCCTGGGCGCGCGAGGAGCCGGGACGCGCCGCCTACGCCGGCGCGCTGGCCACCGCGTACGGGTCCTACCGACGGCTGCTGGAGCGGCTCGGGCGCCGCGACCCTGCCCTGCAGGCCGCCGCGACGCTCGACGCGCTGCGGACCGACCCGCACCGCTGGGGCGCGACACCGGTCGCCCTCTACGGCTTCGACGACCTCACGGCACTGCAGCTCGACGCCGTCGACGCGCTCGCGGTGCGCTGCGGCGCCGAGCTCGTCGTCTCGCTGCCCTACGAGGCCGGCGCCGCGCGCGCCGCGTTCGACGGGCGCCACGCGACCGCCGCGCGCCTGGCGGAGATCGCCGCGGGCGCGACGCTCGCGCTCCCCGCCAACGCCGGCTACTACGCCGACGGGGCACGTACCGTCCTGCACCGGCTCGAGCGCGGCCTCTTCGAGCCCGACGCCGCGCGCGCCGGGACCGACAGCGGCGTGCTGCTGCTGCGCGGCGGTGGCGCGCGCGAGGAGCTCGAGCTCGTCGCCGCGCACGTGCGGCTGCTGCTCGCGCGCGGGGTGCCCGCCGACGAGGTCGCGGTGGCCGTGCGCCGCCCCGAGGCGGTCGCGGCGCTCGTGGAGCGTGTGTTCGCCGCGGCCGGGGTCCCCGTCTCGCTGCAGCGCGAGGTCCCGGCCGGCCATACCGCCCCCGGGCGTGGGCTGCTCGGCCTGCTGCGCGCCGCGACCGGTGGGGCGGGTGCGAGCAGCGAGGACCTCGTCGCCTGGCTGCGCACGCCCGGGTTCGTGACCTCGGTCGCGCTCGTCGACCGCCTGGAGGCGGAGATCCGGCGCGACGGGCTGCGCGAGGTCGCGGCGGCACGGGCGCGCTGGGAGGCGCTGACGCCGACCTTCCCGCTGACCGAGCTCGACGCGGTCGCCGCCGCCGCGCAGGAGGGGGGCGAGGCGCTCTGCCGGCGCCTCGTCCGGACCCTCGACCGCCAGCGCGCCGCCGGGCCGCCGCGCCAGGCCGGTGCGCCCTGGGCGCCCCCGACCGCGACCGAGACGCTCGACGCGCGGGTCACCGCGCAGCTCGCTGCCGCGCTCGAGGACCTCGCGACGCTCGCCGCCGAGGACCCCGAGCTCGTCCCCGACGCCGATGGGCTGGCCGCGCTGCTCGCCGCGGTGGGCGTCCGCGTCGGCGATCCGCCGGGGGACGGCCGGGTCGTCGTCGCCGACCCGCTGCAGCTGCGCGCCCGGCGCGTGCGCGCGCTGTTCCTCTGCGACCTGCAGGAGGGCTCGTTCCCGGCGGCGGCGCGTCCCGACGCGCTGCTCGGCGACGCGGAGCGCCGCGCGCTCAACGCCGCCAGCGGCCTGGGCCTGCGGCTCACCGGGCCGCAGGACGCCGCCGGGCGCGAGCGCCACCTGTTCTACGCGGCGGTGTCGCGGCCCGAGGCGCTGCTCGCGCTCTCCTGGCACGCGGCGGACGACCGCGGCAACCCCGTGGTCCCGTCCCCGTTCCTCGACGACGTCCTGGACCTGCTGCCCGCCGACGCGCCGACCCGGATCGTGACGCGGGCGCTCGGCGCGGCGGGCTTCGACGGCGCGCTGGCCACGACCGACCGCGAGCGCGCGCTGGCGGCGGCCGGCCGGCGGGTGGGGGAGACGCCCGCGCCGATCCCGCCGCTGCGCGACCCCGGGGTGCTCGCGGAGCTGGCGGGCCGGGAGGTCTGGTCGGCGTCGTCGCTGGAGACCTGGCTCGCCTGCCCGGTGCGCTGGTTCGTCGACCGCCTCCTGCAGCCCGCGGACCTCCTGCCCGAGCCCGAGCCGCTCGGCCGCGGACGGCTCGCGCACGCGGTGCTCGAGCACGTGTTCACCGCGCTGCGCGACGCGCGTCCCGGCCCGCTGACGCCCGCGCGTCGGGAGGAGGCGCGCCGGCTCGTGCACGAGGCGCTCGAGGTCGAGGGCGCCCGCCACCGGCTGAGCGTGGACCCGCAGCGCGACCGCATCGCCCGGCGCCGCGTCGAGGCGGACCTGCTCGCGCTCGTCGACCACCTCGCCGACGCGGGCTGGCGCTACCGGCCCGCGCACTTCGAGCTCGGCTTCGGCGGCCGGGAGGACCCGTGGCCCGCGGTGGAGGTCGCGCCCGGCCTGCGGCTCAGCGGCCGGATCGACCGCGTCGACGTCGACGCCACGGGCACGCGCGCGATGGTCGTCGACTACAAGGGCGCCACCGCCTACCCGGCGAAGGAGTGGCTGCCCGACGGGCGCATCCAGGTCGCGCTCTACGCGCGCGTCGTCGAGCAGCTGCTCGACGTCGAGACCGTCGCGGGCGTCTACCAGCCGACCGCGCGCCCCCGGGACGCCCGCGCGCGCGGCGCCGAGCGCGACGACGCCGGGACCGGGGCGCTGCGCGACGCGGACCTGCTCGGGGCCGACGAGTACGCGGCGCTCATCGGCGAGGCGGCGACGCTCGCCGGCCGCGCGCTGCAGGAGATCCGCGCCGGCCGGCTCGAGCCACGCCCCGCGACCTGCGGCTTCCGCGGGGACGGCTGCCAGTACCCGTCGATCTGCCGCTGCGAGGCATGACCGCCGTCCCCCTGCACGACCCCGAGGGCCGGCCGCTGGGCCGCGGTGGCCTCGCGTTCACCGCCGAGCAGGCGGTCGCCGTGCTGCGTCGCGAGGGGCCGATGCTGCTCGCCGCCAACGCCGGCTCGGGGAAGACCGCGGTCCTGGCGGAGCGGTTCGCCCGCGCGGTCGTGGAGGACGGCCTGGACCCCGGCTCGCTGCTGGCGATCACCTTCACCGACAAGGCGGCCGGCGAGCTGCGCCACCGGATCCGTCTGCGGCTCGCCGAGCTGGGGGCGCAGGAGGCGGCGCGTGCCGCCGACCAGGCGTGGATCTCGACGATCCACGGGTTCTGCACGCGGGTGCTGCGCGCGCACGCGGCCGCGGCCGGCGTGGACCCGGCGTTCGAGGTCCTCGACGAGAGCGTCGCCCGGCGGCTGCGCGCCGACGCGTTCGACGCGGCCCTCGCCGCGGTCCTCGACACCGCCGACCCGATGATGCTCGCCACGGTCGCGACGTGGGGGGCGGACCGCCTGACCGACGCGGTCCTCGAGGTCCACGACGCGCTGCGCAGCCGCGGGCAGCGCCACCCGCGGCTGCCGGCCGCCGTCCCGCGACGGACCCGCGCCGCGGCCTGCGGCGCGCTGGCCGCCGCCCGGGACGCGCTGGCCGCCGAGCTCGCCGCCGCCCCGGAGAACGCGACCGTCCTGCAGGTCCGTGACGCGCTCGGCCGCTGCGCGGAGGTCCTCGAGCGCGGCGGCGACCTCGGGGACGTGACGGTGCGGGAGCTCGGCGCGCCCCGCCGCGGCAGGGCGCTGCAGACCCCGGCGGCCGACGCCTACCGCGACGCCCTCGCCGCGCTGCTGGAGGTCCACGACGACGAGGAGGGCGTCCGTCACCACGCGCTCCTCGACGCGCTCCTGCGCGACTTCTCCGCGCGCTACGAGGCGGCGAAGACCGCGCGCGCCGGCCTCGACTACGACGACCTCGAGCTCGTCGCGCGCGACCTGCTGCGCGACCAGCCCGCGATCGCCCGTCATCTCGCGCAGCGCTTCGGCCGCGTGATGGTCGACGAGTTCCAGGACACGAACCCGCGCCAGCTCGAGCTGCTCGAGCTGCTGGGCCACGAGGACCTGTTCGTCGTCGGGGACGCGCTGCAGTCGATCTACGGCTTCCGCCACGCGGACGTCCGCGTGTTCCAGGAGGCCCGCGCCCGGCACCGCATCGCGGGCACGGAGGCCCAGCTGCGCACGAACTGGCGCACGGCGCCCGAGATCCTCCGCACGCTCGACCACGCGCTCGGCCACGGGCACGACGACTACACCGGCTTCGTCGCCGGCCGGGCCGACGCGGCGCAGGCCGGTCGTCCCGCCACCTCGCTGCTGCTCGTCGACGCCGCGGTCGCGGAGGACCCCTCGCCGCAGGACGAGGAGGCGCTCGCCGCGGTCGTCGCCGGGCTGCCCGCGGGCACCTCGGTGCCGACCGCGCTCGAGGCCCGCGCGGTGGCCCGCTGGGTCCGGGCGGGGGTCGACGCGGGCGAGCACGAGCCGCAGGACGTCGTGCTGCTGCTGCGCGCCGCGACCGACATGCCCGTCTACGAGCGGGCGCTGGAGCTCGAGGGCCTCTCGACGCTCGCCTCGGGCGGCCGCGGGTTCTGGCTGCGCCAGCAGGTCCAGGACCTGACCGCCTGGCTCGCGGCGCTGGCGAACCCGCAGGACGGGCACGCGGTCCTCAGCGCGCTCGCCTCCCCGCTCGGGGGGATCGACCCGGACGGCCTGGCGATCTGCTCCTCGGTCGCGCGACGCGGCACCGCCGGGGACGTCTGGCGGCTGCTGGACGAGACCTACCCCGACCCGCCTGCCGTGCCGGGCACGCCGTCCCCGGTGGCGGCGGACCTGCGCCGCCGCGTCGACGGACCCACCGACGTGGCGCTCGCCGCGTTCACCGCACGGTTCCGGGCGGCGCGCGAGCGGCTGCCGTGGCTGGGCCTCGACGAGCTGATCGAGCGGGTCGTGCAGGAGACCGGCTACGACGCGCACGTGCTCGCGCTCCCCGGCGGGCCGCGCCGGCTGGCGAACGTCCACAAGCTCATGCGCCTGGCGGCCGAGCACGAGGCGCTCGCCGGCCGCGACCTGCGCTCGTTCATCGACCGCGCCCAGGAGGAGGCCCAGGCCCGCGCGCGCGAGCCCGAGGCCCCGGTCGAGCTGCCGGGGATCCCGGCGGTGCGGCTGATGACCGTGCACGCCGCGAAGGGCCTCGAGTTCCCCGTCGTCGTCGCCTGCGACCTGGCTCGCACCGCGCCCGCGGTCGGGCCGGACGTGCTCGTCGACGGGGACCGGCTCGGGCTGCGGGTCCCGCGACACGGCGGCGAGTCGGGCCGCGCGTTCGCGTTCACCGAACTCGACGCCGAGCGCGCCGCGGCGGCGGAGTCCGAGGAGCGGCGCATCCTCCACGTCGGCCTCACGCGCGCGGAGCGGCGGCTGGTGATGAGCGCCGTGGCCAAGCGCCGCCGCGACGGGGACATCGAGGCCCGCAAGCCCTCGGGCTGGATCGCCGAGGGGGTGCTGGGCAGCCGCGTGCCGCCCGCCGAGCTGCTGGCCGAGGGGCGGCTGCTCGTCGGCCCCGGGGTCGACGACCCCGTGCGGGTCGACGTGCGCTGGATCGACGCCCGCGCCGCCCGCGCGGTCCTGCCGCCGGCGGACGCGGCGCCGCTGACCGCCGGCTCCGCCGCGCAGGGCGCCCCGGACCCGCTCGCGGCGCTCGGCCCGGTGCTCGCGACCGTGACCGGCGCGGAGCCCGGGGCGGGTCCGGCGCCGGTGGCGCACCTGTCCTACTCGTCGCTGCGGCAGTACGCGCGCTGCGGCTTGCGGTTCGACCTCGAGCGGATCGCCGGCCTGCGCGAGCGCGAGCGCCCCTTCCGCGGGCGGACGGCGGCGGGCGGCCTCGACGGGCGGGCGCGCGGCTCGATCGTCCATCGGGTCCTCGAGCTGCACGAGCTCGACGGCCCGCCGCCCGGACCGCAGGCCGTGCACGCCGCGGCGGCCGAGCACGAGGTGGAGCTGCGCGACGCCGAGGCGCACGCGCTCGCCGGCCTGGTGGGTCGTGCCCTGGCGACCCCGCTCCTGGGCCGGCTGCGTGACGCGGTGCGCGTGCGCCGCGAGACGAGCTTCACGATCCCGCTGGTGGCGGGCGACCCGGCGGTCCCGGTGCTGCACGGCGTCGTCGACGTCGTCGCGCAGGAGGCCGCGGGCACCGCGCTCGTCGTCGACTACAAGACCGACCGGGTGGCCTCCGACGCGGACCTCGACGCGCTGGTCGCGGACGGCTACGGGCTGCAGCGCACCGTCTACGCGCTGGCGGCGCTCGAGGCCGGGGCCGCGCGCGTGGACGTCGCGCACCTGTACCTCGACCGGCCCGACGAGCCCGTGCTGGCGAGCTTCGCCGCCGCGGACGCGCCGGGGCTGCGCGAGGACCTGCGCGGGCGGGCCGCGGGCATCCTGCGCCGGGACTTCCGCCCGACCGACACGCCGGGACCGTCGGTGTGCGGCGGCTGTCCCGGGCGGGGCGGGCTGTGCCCCGTCCCGTTGGAGCGGACCCTCGCGGTGGCGCCGGCGCCCGCGCCGGAGGACTCCGGGACGGCCCCGGGGCCTGTCGTGGACACGGCGGCGCCCCGCCCGCGCCGTGCGCGCGGCGCGACGCCCCCACCGGGGCAGGACACGCTGTTCTAGTCGCGGTCCGGGCCGGCGGGCGGCTCGGGCGCCCCGACCATCGGAGGCGGGGGGCCGCCGCGACCGGCGGCGCGGGACCGCTCGATCGTCGCGTTGAGCTCGGCGCCGAGCAGGAACGCGTTGGCGGACACGTAGAGCCACAGCAGCAGGACGATCGCCGCTCCGAACGCCCCGTACGCGGCGCCGTAGCTCGAGAAGTTGCGGATGTAGACGGCGAACGCGGCGGAGGCGACGATCCAGATCGTGACGCCGGCCGCGGAGCCGACGGTGATCCAGCGCCAGCGGCGCTGCTCGACGGCGGGCGCGTACGCGTAGATGATCGAGTAGCCGACCATGGCGGCGGCGATCGCCAGCGGGAACCGCGCGATGCTCCAGATCGCCGCCCCCGTCTCGCCGAGCCCGATCGTGCCGAGCAGGTCGTCGGCGATCCCGCCGCCGAGGAACATCGCGATCACGACGATCGCGAACAGCAGGATGACGACGAGCGCCATCGCGATGTCCTGGGCCTTGCGGCGCACGAACCCACGGTCCTCGTTGGCCGCCCACACGACGTTCAGCGCGCGTCCGGCGGAGCCGAACGCGCCCGACGCGCCGTTGAGGGCCAGGCCGAAGGAGAGCAGCAGCGCGAAGCCTGCGGCCCCGCCGCTGGTCTCGATCATCCGTGCGAGCGTCGAGCGGACGACCTCCGCGGTGGACGCGTCGGCGCCCCGGTCGATGAGGTAGTCGGCGGCGTCCTGGGCGAGGCCGACCTCGCCGACGAGCGACAGCACCGCGATGCCCGCGAGCAGCGACGGGAACAGCGACATCATCGCGAAGTACGTCAGCGACGCCGCGTGGTCGGTCATGTTGTGGTCGAGGTAGCTGCGGACCGTCCGGACGAGCACGGGCCAGGGGCGCAGGGCCCCGTCGGCGTCGTCGTGCGTGCCGGGCTCGCGCGCGGGGCGCTCGCTGTCGCGGTCGGCGATCGTGCTCACGTCCGTGACCGTACCCGGCGAGGCCCGCGTCGCACCATCGGCGCTCGCGGCGCGATGCCCGGGTACCGAGCCCGGTTCCGGGCATGCGTGCGTCCATGGACGACCGGGAGGGACCGCCGGGGGAGACCCCGCACGAACGGGACTCGCGCCGGCTGCGCGAGCTGCTCGAGGAGACGCGGGTCGCCATGCCCGGCGTGCAGGTGCTGTTCGCGTTCCTGCTGGCGGTGCCGTTCCAGCAGCGCTTCACGGACCTCTCCGAACTCGAGCGCGACGCGTACGTCGTGGCGCTCCTGAGCGCGGCGGCTGCGACCGCCCTGTTCGTGACGCCGTCGGCGTTCCACCGCCTGCGCTTCCGGCGGCGGGATAAGGCGTTCCTCGTCGCGCTCGGCAACCGGATGGTCATCGCCGGTCTCGCGATGCTGCTCGTGGCGATGAACAGCGCGGTGTTCGTGGTCACGAGCTTCATCCTCGACGGACGGACGCCCGCGGTCCTCGCCGGGACGACCACGGGCGTCTTCGTGCTGCTCTGGTTCGTGCTCGGCCTCGCTCGGGGCCGCGCAGCGGGGGACGACTAGGCCAGGCCCTCGGCCTCGTACTCGCGCAGGAAGCCCTCGAACAGGCGGCGGTGGCCCTCCTCGTCGCGGAGAATCGCGATGACCATGTCCTCGGTGACCGGGTCGTGCTCGCCCGCGAACTCGATGATCTGGTTGTAGTACTCGATGGCGCCGGACTCGGCCTCGATCACGCCCTTGATGACGTGGACGATGTCGGTCTGCTGCTCCGGCGGCTGCAGGAAGCTCTGCTCGGCCGAGAACTCCAGCGAGCCGGGGACGACGCCGTAGAGCTCCTTGATGCGCTTGGCGAACTCCTGGGCGTGGCCGAGCTCCTCCTGGATGTCGCCGCGGAGGCTCTCGATGACCTCCTGCGCGCGGATGCCGTCGGGGTTGGTGGAGTTGGTGATGTAGCTCATCACCGTCTCGATCTCCATCCAGTAGGCCTTCTTCAGCATCTCGACGAGCTGCTCACGGGCCTCGGCCTTGTCGTCGGACAGGATGCCGTGGCCGGCGGTGCGGGTGGCGGGTGTCATGGTGGGGTGGTCCCTCCGGATTCGTGGGGTGCTCCCCCCGTGATACCCGCCTGCCGCCGCGCGGAACGTCGGCGTGCGTCAGCGCACACGCCGGGCGCGCAGGAACGCCAGGAGCGGCCGGTCGGCCTTGCGGCCGTTGCACCGCTCGCAGGCGCCGACGACGTTCGTCCAGCCGTGCGCGCCACCGAGGCCCCGCGTGCTGCGCGAGCGCGGCTCGACGTGGTCGACGGTGCCCGCCGGGACGACGCCGCAGTACGCGCACGGGTCGAGCCGCACGAGCGCGAGCCAGGCGTCGTAGTGGCGCTCGCCGTCCCGGCGCAGCGGCCGACCGCCCGGCATGCCGGGGCCGAGCGGGGTGCCGGCGTCGTCGCGCAGGTAGGTGGTGAGGAGGGCGTCGCGGGTCATCGGGATCGGGGGTCCGGGTCGGGCGGCCGGAGCCGAGGGACCCCGGTCGCCCGGGATCCCTCAGATCCGCTCCTGCCACGTGACGGCGGCCTCCGCGACGCGCCGCAGCGCGGCCGCGAGCCGCTGCTCGCCGCCGTGCCTGCGCGCGGCGGCGAGGTCCTGCAGGGCCGTCGCGAGGACGGCGGGGCCGGCCGGGCCGTCGGCCCGGAGCTCGGCGAGCTCCTCGGGAGCCAGGCGACGCGGCTCGCCGCGCACGGCGGCGACCGTCTCGCGCAGCTCGCGATCGGCCCGGGCCGCCCGCGCGTCCGCCTGCTCGGCGGCGCGGCGGGCGGCCGCTGCGTCGGCGAGCGCCTCGCGCACGACCGCGGCCTCCGGGGCCTGCGCCTGCACGACGACGGTCTCGGCCGCGGCTGCGGCGCCGGCGGCCCGCGCCTCCGTGAGCAGCTGGTCGAGGCCCGCACTCTCGTGCAGGGCGTCGTCGAGCTGCGCGCGCAGGTCGCGCCGCTGGGTCCGCAGGTCGGCCACGGTCGCCTCCGCCCGCTCGAGGCGGGACGCGAGGCGTCCGGCGGCCGTCCGGGCCTCCGCCGCGTCCATGCGGGCGCTCGCCAGTTCGTCGCGGAGCGTCGCCACCCGGGCCCCGGCCTTCTCGGCCGCGGTCCGGGCACGGCGCAGCTCCGCGTCGTCGACGACGCGCTCGCGCACGACCTTCGGCGTGCGACGGGCCTCGCGGCGCGCGGCATCCCGCTGGTCGGCGAGGTCCCGGGCGCGCGCCTGCGCACGCTCGAGCTTCGCCTCCAGGGCAGCCACGCTCCGTCCGGCCTCGCGGGCCTCCGCGAGCGCCGCCTCGAGCATCGCGCGGCCCTCCGGGCTGATCACAGCTCGGTCGGCCTGCGCGAGGTCGACGTCGGTACGCCGCTTCGGTCCCGGCTTGGCCGGCTCGAAGCCCGCGGCCCGCACGGCAGCCACCAGGGACCCGCCGAACGGCCGCTTGGCCGCGTTGAGCGCCGGCCACGGCGTGCCGTCGGCACGGCCGGCCCGGTAGCGCTGCACGCGCCACTCCTGGCCGGACCACCTCGCCGAGGACGGGTTCCAGTCGGCCGCACGGGGCGGCTCGCCATAGAGGGCCACCCACTCCTGGATGGCCTGGATGATGGTGTCGCGGTCCCACAGCGCCTTCCGGCCCACCCGGGCCTTCGGCGACTGCACTCCCGCGAAGCTCGCGGGAGTCATGTGGACCTCCCGGCTAGCTCAGCTGGAGCTGGTTCGGCGACGCGACGATGTCCGTGTCCACGGTCGGGCACACGGACACGAAGAGCCGACCGCGGACCGCGGCGCTTTTCGGGCGCATGGGGGTGTGCCAGGTGGTGAACATGGTCCGATCACGGTAGGGGAGGGACGCCGGTCCCGCAACCTCTCTTTCGCGTCGCCCGACGCCGTTTCGGGTTCGAATCCTCACATGCTCGTCACGTTCCACAAGCCCGACTCCGGCACCCGCTACCGGGCGACCTACCGGTCGGTCGACGGCCTGCTCGTCGAGCTCGACGGCGGGGGCTACAACAAGGTCGGCGCGCCCGAGGGCTCCGTGCCGCACGACCTCGCGCACCTGCTCGTCGAACGCGAGCTCGGACTCGACCAGGGCCTGTGGGCGGTCCTCGAGCGCGGCGGGATGTTCGACCACTGCGTGGTGCTCGAGGGTCGCCGCAAGCCGCACGCGGACCGGCGCGCCCGCGAGATCATCCGCGCCGCCGGCACCGGACTGGCCCACGCCGAGCTGCTCGTCCGCGCTGTGAGCGACGCGGCGCTGGAGCGCCGGCTGCGGGACGTCTCGACGTTCGTGCACCTGCTCGGCGACCTCGGCCCGCCGCCCGGCCTCGACGCCGACCGGCTCGAGCGGGCCGGCCGGCGGCTGCAGGACGGTGCGGCGCGGTGGGCGGCCACGCGGCGGGGCGGGACGCTCGAAGAGGAGTGGAACCTCCGCGGTTCGGGTCCGCGGCGCCGCTGAGGCCGTGGCGCAGCGCACGGCGCCGACCGCGAGGATCGACGCATGAGCAGTGAGATGAGGATCGAGGTCCGCGGGGACGTGGACGCCCGCGCGATCGAGCAGCTGCGCCGCTGCGCGCAGGCCGGTGACGCCGTCGCCGGCGTGCTGTGCGCCGACGGCCACGTCGGCTACTCGCAGCCGATCGGCGGCGCGATCGCCTACCCGGACCACATCAGCCCCTCGGGCGTCGGCTACGACATCGGCTGCGGCAACAAGGCCGTCCGCACGGACCTCCTGACCGAGGACGTCCGCGCAGACGTGCCGCGCCTGATGGACGAGGTCGCAGCCCGCGTCAGCTTCGGCATGGGCCGCAAGAACGACGAGCCCGTCGACCACCCGGTCCTCGACCAGATCCTCCACGCCGACTTCCGCCCGCAGCGGAAGCTGGTGCACAGCGCCCGCAACCAGCTGGGCACGGTCGGCGCCGGCAACCACTACGTCGACCTCTTCGCCGGCGACGACGGCCACGTGTGGGTCGGCGTCCACTTCGGCTCCCGCGGGTTCGGGCACAAGACGGCGAGCGGGTTCCTGTCGATGGCGCAGGGCGGCCGCTTCGACGAGCGGGGCAGCGACGGCGAGATGGACTCCCCGCCGGTGCTCTTCCACGTCGACTCCGAGATCGGGCAGTCGTACATCGCGGCGATGGAGCTGGCGGGCGCGTACGCGTACGCGGGCCGCGACGTCGTCGTCGACAAGGTGCTCGAGATCCTCGGTGCGCGCTCGCTGCACGAGGTCCACAACCACCACAACTACGCCTGGCGCGAGGAGCACCACGGCGTGGACTGCTGGGTCGTCCGCAAGGGCTGCACGCCGGCGTTCCCGGGGCAGGAGGGCTTCGTGGGCGCGAGCATGGGCGAGGACGCGGTGATCCTGCGGGGCACCGACGCCGCGGCCGGTGCCGGGCTCCTGCACTCGACCGTCCACGGTGCGGGTCGCGTGATGTCGCGGACGCAGGCGGCGGGCAAGGTCGGGACCCGGGCGGAGTGCAACGCGCGGGACTGCTCGTTCTGGGTCACCTGGGGCCAGTTCCGCCACGAGCGCGACAGGGCCGGGGCCACGAACGACCGGTTCACGCTCTGCCCCGACCACCCGGACGGGCGGATGAGCAAGCGCCGCGGCCGGATCCGCGACGGGCTGATCGACTTCGCCGCGGTCCAGGCGGACCTCGCCACGAAGGGGATCGAGCTCCGCGGCGGCGCCGCCGACGAGGCTCCGGACGCCTACAAGCGCCTCGACGTGGTGCTGCAGGCCCACGCCGACACGGTCGAGATCCTCCATCGCCTGACCCCCATCGGGGTCGCGATGGCGGCGGCGGACACGGTCGACCCGTTCAAGGACTGAACGCCGTGGCGCGTACCCACTAGGGTGCGCGCCATGGCCTTCTCCTGCGCGCCGACCGACGAGTCGTTCCTCACCTCCGCCCCGAAGATCTACCGGGACAGCTTCGCGATCCCGCTGCCCGCCGCCGCGGTCTGGGCCGACCTGACCTCCGACAGCGCGCTGCACTGGTGCAAGGCGCTCACGACGGTGCGCTGGACCTCGCCGCGCCCGCACGGCGTCGGCGCGACGAAGACCGTCAAGGTCCTCGGCCTCATCAGCCTCGACGAGCGCTACATCGCCTGGGACGAGGGCACGCGCAAGGCCTTCGTCGGCGACCGCAGCAACCTGCCGCTGATCAAGCGGATCGCCGAGGACTACGTCGTGACCCCGACCGGCGACTCGAGCTGCCGCTTCGACTGGACGATCGCCGTCGAGCCGACCGCGGCCGGCCGGCCCGGCGGGCCGCTGAACGGCGCGATCTTCGGCAGCCTGTTCAAGGACACGCGCCGGCACTACGGCGCATAGCCGCGTGCACGTGTAGGCATCGGGCGCTGCGCCGGGAAGACTCCCTCCATGCCCCGCGCGATGTGGAGTGGCGCGATCAGCTTCGGGCTGGTCACGGTGCCCGTGAAGATGTACCCGGCCGTCCGTGCCAAGACGGTCCGCTTCAACCAGCTCGACGGCGCGGACAACTCCCGCATCAAGCAGCAGCGGATCAACGCCGCCACCGGCGAGGAGGTCCCGTACGACCGCCTCGTCAAGGGCTACGAGCTGTCCCCGGACCGCTACGTGGTCATCGAGCCGAAGGAGCTCGAGGCGATCCAGCCCGAGAAGACGAAGACGATCGAGATCGAGGACTTCGTCGACCTGGCCGACATCGACCCGGTCCACTTCGACACGCCGTACTACCTCGCGCCCGCGGTCGGGGGCGCCAAGCCCTACAAGCTCCTGCTCGACGCGATGAACGAGACCGGCAAGGTCGCGATCGCCCGGGTCGTGCTGCGCACGAAGGAGGCGCTCGTCGCGATCCGCCCGATGGCGGCCGGCTCGGTGATCGGCTGCTCGACGATGGTCTTCGCCGACGAGGTCGTCCCCGCCGACACGCTCGAGGAGCTCGAGGCCGCCGGCGAGGTGAAGACGACCAAGCGCGAGCTCGACATCGCCAAGCAGCTGGTCGAGTCCCTCGCCGCCGACTGGGAGCCCGACCGCTACGAGGACAGCTACCGCGAGGAGGTCCTCAAGCTCATCGAGGCGAAGGCCTCCGGCGAGGAGATCGCGGTCGTCGAGACGCCCGAGGAGGCGCCCGAGGAGGTCCCGGACCTCATGGCCGCGCTCAAGGCGTCCCTGGACGCGGTGCGCGGCACCGAGGCAGCGGCGAAGCCGAAGGGCCGCGGCGGCAAGGCCGCCGCCAAGCCCGCCGCGAAGAAGAAGACGGCCGCCGAGAGCACCTGAGCAGGGGGTTCGAGCCCGCGGGCGGGTCCCTGCGCGGGCGCGTCCGCAGCCGTCGCCGACGCGCCGCAACGGTGATCGTCGGCCCCCTCGTTGCTACCCTTCGGCGCTCGCTCCGCCTCCGGGCACCCCCGCGTCTACCGGGAGCCTTCTATGACTCTGCATCACCAGCGCCCACCGGCCCAAGGCCTGTACGACCCCGCGAACGAGCACGACGCCTGTGGCGTCGCGATGGTCGCACGCCTGGACAACACGCCCACGCACGAGGTCGTCGACCGCGCCCTGACGGCGCTCGAGAACCTCGAGCACCGCGGAGCGGCCGGGGCGGACGCCAAGACCGGGGACGGCGCCGGGATCCTCGTCCAGATGCCGGACGAGTTCTTCCGCGGCGTCTGCGACTTCGAGCTGCCCGACCTCGGCCAGTACGGCGTCGCCACCTGCTACCTGCCCCGCGACGCGGCGCTGCGCGCCAAGGTCGAGGGCCTGCTGGAGCTCAACGTCCGCGTCGAGGGCCAGATCGTCCTGGGCTGGCGCGAGGTCCCGATCGACGAGGACCACGTCGGCGTCACCGCCAACCAGTCGCGCCCGCACATCGCGCAGCTGTTCATCGCGGCCGGCCCGGGCTTCACGCACGACCAGATGGCGTTCGAGCGCAAGCTGTACGTCATCCGCCGGATCGTCGAGATCGCCGCCGGCCCCGACTTCTACGCGCCCTCGTTCTCCTCGCGCACGTGCGTGTACAAGGGCATGCTGATCTCCGACCAGGTCCGCACGTTCTTCCCGGACCTGCAGGACGAGCGGTTCAAGAGCGCCCTGGCGCTTGTCCACTCGCGCTTCTCGACGAACACGTTCCCGTCCTGGGAGCTCGCGCACCCGTTCCGCGTGATCGCCCACAACGGCGAGATCAACACGCTGATGGGCAACATCAACTGGATGCGCGCCCGCGAGTCGCAGCTCGCCAGCGAGCTGTTCGGCGGCGACCTGCAGAAGGTGCTGCCGGTCGTGCGCGTCGGCGGGTCGGACTCGGCGACGTTCGACAACGTCCTCGAGCTCCTGATGCTCGCCGGCCGCTCGCTGCCGCACGCGATCATGATGATGATCCCGGAGGCCTACGCCGACCGCGACGACCTCCCGGACGACCTCAAGGGCTTCTACGCCTTCCACTCGTGCTTCATGGAGCCGTGGGACGGCCCCGCCGCGGTCTGCTTCACCGACGGCAAGGTCGTCGGCGCGACGCTCGACCGCAACGGCCTGCGTCCCGGCCGCTGGGTCGAGACCACCGACGGCCACGTGATCCTCGGCTCGGAGACGGGCATGCTGCCGGTCGCCCCGGGCGAGGTGAAGCGCCTCGGCCGTCTGCAGCCGGGCAAGCTCTTCCTCGTCGACCTCGAGCGCGGCCGCATCATCGCCGACGAGGAGGTCAAGAAGGAGGTCGCGACCCAGCGCCCGTACGCGGACTGGTTCCAGGAGAACGTCGTCCACTTCGACGACCTGCCGGTGAAGGAGCCGCGCGTCGAGCGCACCGAGCCGCTGCGCGCCCGCCAGCTCGCCTTCGGGTTCAGCCAGGAGGACCTGCGGGTCCTGCTCGCCCCGATGGCCAACAAGGGCGAGGAGCCGATCGGCTCGATGGGCAACGACAACGCGCTCGCGGTCCTCTCCGACCAGCGCCCGCCGCTGTACTCGTACTTCAAGCAGCTGTTCGCGCAGGTCACCAACCCGCCGATCGACCCGATCCGCGAGGCCATCGTCATGTCGCTGGGCACCGGCATCGGCGCGGAGGGCAACCTCCTCACCGAGACGCCGGCGCACGCCCGCCAGATCGCGATGGAGCAGCCGATCCTGCGCAACCACGAGCTCGAGACGCTCAAGCAGATCGAGCACCCGGCGTTCCGCTCGGGGACGATCGACATCACCTGGCCGGTCGCCGAGGGTCCCGAGGGCATGCAGGCGCGGCTCACCAACGCCTGCGACGAGGCCCACGACCTCATCGAGGCCGGCTTCAACATCATCATCCTCAGCGACCGCAACCTCGGCGCCGACCGGGCCGCGATCCCGGCGCTGCTGGCGGTCGCCGCGATCCACCACCATCTCGTGCGCGAGGGCACCCGCCTGCAGGCGGGGCTCGTCCTCGAGTCCGGGGAGCCGCGCGAGGTGCACCACTTCGCGACGCTCATCGGCTTCGGCTGCAGCGCGATCAACCCGTACCTGATGTTCGAGTCGCTGACCGAGCTGCAGGACGAGGGCCAGCTCGCGACCGACACGCTCGAGGAGTCCGAGCGGCACGTCGTCAAGGCGATCGGCAAGGGCCTGCTGAAGACCATCTCCAAGATGGGGATCTCGACGACGCAGTCCTACTGCGGCGCCCAGATCTTCGAGGCCGTCGGTCTCGAGAAGCAGCTCGTCGAGCGCCACTTCACCGGGACCGCGTCGCGCATCGGCGGTGTCGGCCTCGAGGTCCTCGCCCAGGAGGCGCTCGACCGTCACGCCCGCGGCTACGGCTGGGCGGGCACCGAGGACGACGAGGAGCTGCTGCCCGTCGGCGGCGTCTACGCGTGGCGGCGCGATGGCGAGCACCACCAGTGGAACCCGCAGACGATCTCGCTGCTGCAGCACGCGGTCCGCACCGACGACGAGCTCGACGCGCGCGAGAAGTACCGCGAGTACGCGAAGGCGATCAACGAGGACGCCGCCCGCAAGGCGACGCTCCGCGGCCTGCTCACCTTCCGCACCGACGTCGAGGCGATCCCGCTCGAGGAGGTCGAGCCGGTCTCCGAGATCGTGAAGCGGTTCGCGACCGGCGCGATGTCGCTGGGGTCGATCTCCACCGAGTCGCACGAGACGCTCGCGATCGCCATGAACCGGATCGGCGGCAAGTCGAACACCGGGGAGGGCGGGGAGGACCCGCGCCGCTTCACCCGTGACGAGAACGGCGACCTGCGCCGCTCGGCGATCAAGCAGGTGGCGTCCGGCCGCTTCGGCGTCACCGCGCACTACCTCGTCAACGCGGACCAGATCCAGATCAAGATGGCGCAGGGCGCCAAGCCCGGCGAGGGCGGCCAGCTGCCCGGACACAAGGTCGACAAGTACATCGGCAGCGTCCGGCACACCACGCCCGGCGTCGGCCTGATCTCGCCGCCGCCGCACCACGACATCTACTCGATCGAGGACCTCAAGCAGCTCATCTACGACCTGCGCTGCGCGAACCCGAAGGCGAGCGTGTCGGTGAAGCTCGTCTCCGAGGTCGGGGTCGGCACGGTCGCCGCGGGCGTCGCGAAGGCCAACGCCGACCACGTCGTCATCGCCGGCCACGACGGCGGCACCGGCGCGTCGCCGCTGAGCTCGATCGTGTCCGCGGGCACGCCGTGGGAGCTCGGGCTCGCCGAGACGCAGCAGACGCTGCTGCTCAACGACCTGCGCTCGCGGATCACCGTCCAGACCGACGGCCAGCTGAAGACCGGTCGCGACGTCGCGATCGCGGCGCTGCTGGGCGCCGACGAGATGGGCTTCTCGACCGCCCCGCTGATCGCGACGGGCTGCATCATGATGCGCGCCTGCCACCTGAACACCTGTCCGGTCGGCATCGCGACGCAGGACCCGGAGCTGCGCAAGCGGTTCCGCGGCCAGCCGGAGCACGTCGTGAACTTCTTCTTCTTCGTCGCGGAGGAGGTCCGGGAGATCATGGCCTCGCTCGGCGTGCGGACGTTCGACGAGCTGATCGGCCGCAGCGACCTGCTGATGGCCGACGCGGCGATCGACCACTGGAAGGCGCGCGGCATCGACCTCACGCACATCCTGCACCGGCCGGAGCTGCCGGCGGGCACCGCGCTGCACCGCATCGAGGCGCCGCCGTACGCCCTCGGGGACCATCTCGACCACGAGATCCTCGCGGCGATCGGCGACCGGGTCGACGCGGGCGAGGCGTGCGAGCTCGACATCGCGGTCCGCAACGTCAATCGCACCGTCGGCGGCATGCTGTCGTCGCGGATCGCCGAGAAGCACGGCGTCGAGGGCCTGCCCGCGGACACCGTGCAGGTCCGCTTCACGGGCTCCGCCGGCCAGAGCTTCGGCGGCTGGCTCGCCCCGGGCGTGGTGTTCACGCTCTCGGGCGACGCCAACGACTACACCGGCAAGGGCCTGTCCGGCGGCACGCTCGCCGTCCGGCCGCCCGAGGGCGTGACGTTCGCCGCCGAGGAGAACGTGATCGTCGGCAACACCGTGCTGTTCGGCGCCACGAAGGGCAAGGCGTTCTTCCGCGGCCTCGCGGGCGAGCGGTTCTGCGTGCGCAACTCGGGTGCCTCTGCGGTCGTCGAGGGCGTCGGCGACCACGGCTGCGAGTACATGACCGGCGGCCGCGCCGTCGTGCTCGGCCCGACCGGCCGCAACTTCGCGGCGGGCATGAGCGGCGGCCTCGCCTTCGTGTTCGACGAGTTCGGCGGCTTCAAGCACCGGATCAACCCGACGATGGTCGACCAGATCGAGCCGCTGGACGAGGCGGACCGCATCGAGGTCCGCGAGCTCGTCGAGGAGCACCTCGCGCGCACCGGCTCGGCCGTCGCGCGGCGGATCCTCGACGACTGGGACACGCTGAGCGCGAAGTTCGTGAAGGTGTTCCCGACCGACTACAAGCGCGTGCTCGCCGAGCTCGCGAAGGAAGAGGCCGCGAACGCGGGCTCGGAGGTGACGGCCTGATGGGCGAGCTGGGAGCGTTCCTGAAGATCGAGCGGTCGGGCGTCAGCTACGACGACCCGAGCGAGCGGCTCGAGCACTACAAGGAGTTCATCACCCCGCGGCCGGTCCAGGAGGTCGCCGAGCAGGGTGCGCGCTGCATGGAGTGCGGCGTCCCGTTCTGCCACAACGGCTGCCCGCTGGGCAACCTGATCCCGGACTGGAACGACCTCGTCTACCGGGGTCGCATGAAGGACGCGATCAAGCAGCTGCACAGCACGAACAACTTCCCGGAGTTCACCGGGCGCCTGTGTCCCGCCCCCTGCGAGGCGGCCTGCGTCATGGAGATCCGGGAGGGTGAGGCGATCACGATCAAGCAGATCGAGAACACGATCATCGACACCGCCTGGGAGAACGGCTGGGTCGTGCCCGAGCCGCCCGAGAAGGAGACCGGGCGGACCGTCGCGGTCGTCGGCGCCGGCCCGGCGGGTCTCGCGGCCGCCCAGCAGCTGCGGCGCGCGGGCCACACCGTCACGCTCTACGAGCGCGACGAGTCGCCCGGCGGCCTGATGCGCTTCGGCGTCCCGGACTTCAAGATCGAGAAGGGCGTCATCGAGCGGCGCGTCGAGCAGCTCGTCGCCGAGGGCGTGCAGTTGCGCTGCGGCGTCGAGGTCGGCACCGACGTCACGCTCGAGCAGCTGCGCGCCGAGCACGACGCGGTCGTCCTGTCGATCGGCTCGCGCGTCCCGCGCGACCTGCCGGTCGAGGGTCGCGAGCTCGACGGCATCCACTCCGCGATGGAGTACCTGTACGTCCGCAACCGCTGGGTCGCGGCCACGCAGCCCGACCAGCCGTCGCCGCGCTCGCAGGCGCCGGAGCCCGACGCGATCAGCGCCGCCGGCAAGCACGTCGTGGTGATCGGCGGCGGCGACACCGGCGCCGACTGCGTCGGCAACTCGCTGCGCGAGGGCGCCCTGTCGGTCACGCAGCTGGAGCTGCTGCCCGAGCCGCCCGCCAAGCGCCCGGACGACCGCACCCCGTGGCCGCTGTGGCCGCAGAAGTTCCGGCTCTCCTACGCGATGGAGGAGGGCCTGGCGGTCGACAAGGCCGAGCAGGACTTCTCGGTCGTCACGACCCGCTTCGTCGGGGAGGACGGCAAGGTCACGGCGATCGAGGTCGCCGACGCCCAGCCCGCCCCGCCGTTCGGCCCCGTCGAGGGGACGACCCGCGAGATCAAGGCCGACGTCGTGTTCCTCGCGATGGGCTTCCTGCACCCCGAGCCGGAGCTCGTGGACGGCCTCGGCCTCGCGAAGGACCAGCGCGGCAACATCAAGGCCCCGACGTACGCGACCTCCGAGGAGGGCGTGTTCGCCGCGGGTGACGCGCGTCGCGGCCAGTCGCTGATCGTGTGGGCGATCAACGAGGGCCGCCAGGCGGCGCGCATGGCGGACCGCTACCTGCACGGCCTCGGCCCGGTCGAGGGCTCCGACCAGCCCGGCCCGGGCGACCGGGATCAGGCGGCGGGCGACGCCCTGCCGCACGCGGGCGCCGAGCCGCCCGAGCAGGCCGAGCCCGGCCTCTGACGCCGCCGCCGGTCAGGCCTGCGGGTCGGCCGGCAGCCAGACCTCGACGCGGGCGCCCTCACCGGGGGCGCTCGCGAGCTGCAGCCGACCGCCGAGCGCCTCCGCGCGCTCGGCGCACGAGGCCAGTCCGATGTGGCCGTGCAGCGGCGCGTCACGCGCACGCCTGCGGTCGATGCCGCGCCCGTCGTCGCTGACGGTCAGCGCGATCCCGCCCTGCCGCCGGCGGACCTCGACGGCGACGCTGCGCGCGTCGGCGTGCCGGACGGCGTTGGTCATGAGCTCGCGGGCGATCGCGAACACGACCTCGTCGGTGGGACCCGTGGCGTCGTCGGCGACCGTGATCTCCCAGGCGACCGACCGGTCGGGCAGGCGTTCGGCGAAGCGGTCGGCGACGGCCTGCAGCGCGGCGGCGAGTCCGGCGTGGCGCAGCAGGTGCGGGTGCAGGTCGAAGATCGCGTCGCGCAGCTGCGACACGGTCCGGTCCAGCCCGGTGCGCACGAGCCCGAGGTCCGCCGGGCGGTCGTCGTCGCCGCTGCCGAGCGCCTGCCGGGCGGCGAGCAGGTTCTGGATCGCGTCGTCGTGCAGCGCCTCGGCGAGGCGGCGGCGCTCGCGCTCCTCGGCCTCGATCGCGCGCGCGACGAGCCGGCCGCGCTCGTCGGAGAGGCTGACGATCTGCCGCTGGCGGCGCGCGAGCACGGCGCTGAGGAGCGTCGAGGCCATGACGAGCCAGACGAAGTACAGCGACTGGGTCGCCTCGAAGGCGACCGCGTCCTGGCGCGAGTCGGGGTAGGCGATCGTCGCGACGAGGTAGCAGGTGAGGGCGGCGGCGGAGGCGATCGCGGTCTCGCGCGGGCCGCGCAGGAGCGCGGCGGCGACCGGCACGACGAAGAACCCGTAGCGCAACTGCGAGAACGGGCCGCCCGAGGTGTACGTCAGGCCGCCGAGGAGCGCGAGGTCGATCGTGGCGGTGACGCGCAGCGGCAGCGGGCGCCGGCCGGGGGAGAACGCGAGGCCGGCGAGGACCGCCGCGTAGACGACGCCGAACGCGAGAACGAAGCGGAACGCGCCGCTGTGCGCCTCGGGGTGGTCGATCAGCCGCTCGCCGAAGAAGAAGACCGGGACGGCGGCGAGGCGCACGAGCGCGACGACGCGCGCCGGGTGGTCCAGGAGCGCCGCGGACCTCATTCGAGCAGGCCGCGCCGCATCGCCTCGGCGACCGCCGCGGCCCGGTCGGAGACGCCGAGCTTCTCGTAGAGGCTCTGCAGGTGGCCCTTGACGGTGGCGGGGGAGAGGTAGAGCTGCTTGCCGATGTCGGGCGCGCTGTGGCCTTCGGCGACCAGGGCGAGGACCTCCTGCTCGCGGGGGGACAGCGCCGGTCGCGAGGTCGTGCCGCGGCTGCGGATCTCCTGCGCGATGCCCGCCTGGATCTCGGGGGCGAGCACCGTCTCGCCGCGCGCGACGGCCGCGATGGTGTCGCAGACGCGGTCGCGGTCGGCGTCCTTGGAGAGGTACGCCTCGGCTCCGGCCGCGACGGCCTCGTAGGCGATCGCCCCGTCGAGGAAGGCGCTGAGGAGCACGACCTTCACCGGGCTGCTCTCGCGGCGCAGCGCGGCGAGCACCTGCAGACCGTCGAGCTCGGGCAGCTTCAGGTCCAGGACGATGACGTCGGGCCGGGTCTCCCGGGCGCGCTCGAGCGCGGCGCGCCCGTCCGCGGCCTCGCCGACCAGCTCGAAGTCCGGGCGGCTGCGGATCGTGGCCACGAGCGCCTCGCGGAACAGCGGATGGTCCTCGGCGACGAGGATCCGGATGCGGTCGCCGACGGGGCTCATCGCCAGAGCGTACGGCGTGCGGGGGCCTGCGGTTCGCCGCCCGACGATCGGTGGGGAACCGATCGACGGGGCGCGATCGGGTCGCGGCTCCCTCCGCCCGGCCCGTGGCGGTGCGGGCGGTGCGGCGGGACACTTCTCCCGTGCGCTGACCCGACCATCGCCCCGGCGCTCCGGCGCCGGGGCGGGGTTGTGCTCGAGATCAGAGACGGGCGGCCCGCCCTCTCCCGCCCGAACCACGGAAGGACAGACCGCTCCGTGCCCGCGCACTCCGAACCACCTGCGGCCGACCTCGAGCGCTCCGCGCCGGTCCCGGTCCTGCTGCTCGGGGGCCTGCTCGCCCTCGTGGCGGCGATGCTCGTGGTCGTGGGCACGCCACCCGTCGTCGCGGTCCTGCTCGCCGCCCTCGCCGGGGCGGTGCTCGTCGGACGCGCCGAGCACGTGATGCTGCGCGAGCTCCGCGCCCGGGTCGGCCTGCCGGCCGAGCGCGCGCAGCTGCGGTCGGTGTCCGTGCAGGTCGGGGCGCTGTGCGCGGCGGCCGACGTGCCGGAGCCCGAGCTCCTGATCGGGGGCGAGGGCGTCGCGGACGTGACGCCGGTCGCGCGGACGCGCCGGGCATCGACGCTCGTGCTGTCGGAGGCGCTGCTCGCCCAGGCCCCGGCGGACCGGGCGGCGCCGCTGGCCCGGGCCGTGGCGGAGGTCGCGCTCGGCCACGCCGAGGTCCGGACGGTGGCGGGTGCTCCCGGGGCCCTCGGCGCGACGCTCGTCTCGCGTGCCCTGCTGGCGGTCGGGCGCCGCCGCCGTGACGAGGCGGCCGATCTGGTGGCGGGCCGACTGGTCGGCGCGGCGCGCTCCGGTGCGCCCAGTCGCCCGGCGGTGCCGTACCGCGACTTCGTGAAAGCCTGACCCGGCGTCCGCCGGGCATACTGAAGGACACCTATGGACGCCGGATTCGCCCTCTGGGCCGGGCTCATCGCCTTCGTGCTGATCAGCCTGGCCGTCGACATGCTGCTGTTCGAGAAGCGCGACGAGGTCGCGACGATGCGGCGGTCGGTGGTCTTCAGCATCGTCTGGATCGCCGCGGCGATCCTCTTCGGGCTCGGCCTGATCGTCGCCGGGGAGTCGGACGCGGGCACCGAGTTCCTGACCGGCTACGTGCTCGAGCGGTCGCTGTCGCTCGACAACGTCTTCGTCTTCGCGATCATCTTCGGCGCGATGGCGGTGCCGACCGTCGTGCGCTCCACGGTCCTGCTGTGGGGCATCATCGGCGCGCTGATCCTGCGCACGATCTTCATCGTGGCGGGCGCCGCGCTCGTGGAGTCCTTCCACTGGGTCCTGTACGTCTTCGGGGCGATCCTGCTGTTCACCGGCATCCGGATGGCGATCACCGACGACTCCGAGCCGGATCCGGAGAAGCTGCCGGGCGTCAACCTCGTGCGCCGCTTCACCCCGGTGACCGAGGGCTACCGTGGCGACAAGCTGTTCGTGCGCGAGGGCGGGCACCGCATGGCGACCCCGCTGCTCGTCGTCGTCGTCGCGGTCGCGACCGCGGACGTCATCTTCGCGGTCGACTCGATCCCGGCGATCTTCGGCATCACCACCGACACGTTCATCGTGTTCGCCGCGAACGCGTTCGCGCTGCTCGGACTGCGCGCGCTGTACCGCCTGCTCGACGGCGCGCAGGAGCAGTTCCACTACCTCAAGTACGGCCTGGCGTTCCTGCTCGTGTTCATCGGCGTCAAGATGCTCATCGAGGACCTCTGGCACATCCCGATCGGCCTCTCGCTCGGCGTGATCGTGCTGACGCTCGTCGTGTCGGTGGTCGTGTCGCTGCGCAAGCCGCCGGAGGACGGGCACGGGGGCGACGGCGGCAGCGGCGTCGTGGCGCCGGGGCCGCCCGAGCCGCGGATCCCGGTCGCCGGCTGACCCGCGACGAAGTTGACGCAGGCGTCACGATCGCTAGGGTGGCGATCGTGACGACCGCCGAAGGACCCCCCGCCGGCAAGCGCGAGCGGACGAAGGCCGCCAACCGCCGGGCGATCCTCGACGCCGCGCTCGAGGTCTTCGGCGACCTCGGCTACGGCGCGGCGACCGTGCGCGACATCGTGCGCCGGACCGAGCTCGCCACCGGCACCTTCTACAACTACTTCCCCGACAAGGAGAGCGTCCTGCGCGCGCTCCTGGAGGACGCGGCGCCCGCGGCCCGCGCGCGCGTGCGGCAGGCCCGTCTCGAGGGCACGAGCGTCGAGGAGTTCATCTCCAACGGCTACCGCGCCTACTACGCGTTCCTCGTCGAGGACCGGCGGCTGCTGGCCGTGCTGCGCCGCAACGCCGGGACGATCCGCTCGATGATCGACGAGCCCGCGCTGGGCTCCGCGACCGAGGACCTCGCCGACGACATCCGCCGCGGGATCGCCGCCGGCTACCTGCCCGACGTGGACCCCGAGGTGCTCGCCGGAGCGATGGTCGGGGCGGGCTTCGAGATCGGCGTGCGGATGCTCGACGACGACGCGCCGGACGTCGAGGCGGCCGTCGCCTTCGTCTCCGCGATCTTCGTCGGCGGGCTGCGGGAACTCTCCCGGCGCACCACCTGACGGTCCGTCGACGGACGGCCCGTCCGTCCATCGGACGCGGCACGCCGCAACTCCGCCGCCGCTAGGCTGTTGGCCTCGTTCGACGGACCGACCGACCCGACCCCAGAAGAGGTACCCCACCCGTATGCGCCGCATCGCCCTCCTCGCGAGCCTCGCCGCCACCGGCCTGCTCGCCGTCCCGGCCACCGGCCAGGCCGCGTTCACCACCGGCATCGGTGATCAGCAGCCCAGCATGTTCTCCAGCCCGTTCTTCCCGGCGCTGAAGGTCACGCACGTCCGCTACATCGTGTCCTGGGACGCGATGAACCACCCCCAGGAGGTCCGTGAGGTCGCGACCTTCATGGCCGCCGCCAAGTCCCGCAACGCGAAGGTCCTCGTCGCGTTCAACCACTCGCGCTTCGGCAAGAAGTCCGCCGCGCCCTCGCCCGCCGCCTACGGCAAGGCCGTCGCGAAGTTCCACGCCGCCTTCAAGTCGCAGGTCGAGGCGTACCAGACCTGGAACGAGATCAACCACTGCGGCTCGCAGCCCGCCGCGCTCTGCAAGGGCGCGACCGGCGCCAAGCGCGCCGCCGCGCTCTTCAAGGAGCTGAAGAAGCGCGCGAAGGGCAAGACGATCGTCGCGGTCGACCTGCTCGACGGCAACAACGCCAAGGCGTACCGCGGCACGGCCGCCTACGCGAAGAACTTCGTGAAGTTCGCGAAGAGCAGCAAGCCGACCGTCTTCGGCCTGCACAACTACTCCGACACGAACCGCAGCAGCGCCACGCGCACGAAGTTCATCGTCAAGAACGGCCTGCCGAAGAACGCCAAGGTCTGGGTCACCGAGACCGGCGGCATCGCCCAGTTCGGCGGCAGCTTCCCGTTCGACCTGCAGCGCCAGGCCCGCTCGGTCAAGCAGGCGTTCAAGATCGCGGGCCAGGTCAAGCAGATCAAGCGGCTCTACCTCTACAACTGGACCGCCAACGAGGGCGGGCGCTTCGACTCCGGCCTCGTCGACGCCTCCGGCAACCCGCGCCCGGCGTACACCGTCGCCGTGAAGCGCGGCAAGTAGCCGCCTCGACATCCGTCACACCGCGCCCTCCCCAGTTCTGGGGAGGGCGCTCGTGCGTCCGGGTCCAGTTTTCGCCCGGCCCCTTGCGTGAGCGCGGACGGTCGCCGATCCGCTTCGCATGTCACGGATGACGGGGAGGACCGGAGAGGACCGAGGTCACGTCGCGGCGGAGCCGCGGGTCCGCATCGGTCCGCCCGAGAACGGGCGCACCGGCGCCGACCGTCGCTCCGTGGCACCCCGTGTCCTGCTCAACGCCGCCTCGTGGGGCGACGTGCGTGACGCGGGACCCGCTCCGGTGGCGCCCGAGCTGGCGGCCCGGAGCGTCCCCCTCGACCGGCTCGCCGACGTGCTCGGCGAGCGGGCGTCGACGCTCGCGGAACTGGGTCCCTGGGACGACCCGCCCCGCGGGCGGTGCGCGTCCGGCGCGCCGGTCGGGATCGGGCGCGCACCCACCGGCCCGCATGCGGCCCGGGGCGTGGTGCGCCGCTGCGGCGCCCGTCGCCGCGGCCAGGACGCCACGCTGCTGGCGGCCTGCTGGGAGACGGCGGACCTCGCCCGGCGCCACGCGCGGCACGCCGCGCTGGCCCCGGTCGGCCACCCGCCGTCGCCTCCCGCGGGGGCGGTCCGGGCCCGCGTGGCGCGGCGCCGGCGCCCCGCGCTCCCACGGCCCGCGACGGTCCTGCGGGCCGTCGTCGGGCTCGTCCGGCGGCTGCCGCGTCCGCGTGCGGCGACCGTCGCGTCCGTCGTGCGCTGGGGGCTGCTGGCCCTCGGCGTCCTGCTCGGGGTTCGCTGGGCGCTGCCCCTGCAGGGCGTCGAGGGGCGTTGCCCGCCGTCCGGCGAGGGCTACGGCTACTGCTACCTGCAGAAGTCCGTGCTGCCGTCGGTGATCCTGCTGCTGGCGCCCGTGCTCGGCGCCCAGCTGCTCGGCTCCTTCTCGACCCGCACCGCGCCGGAGCTGCGCCGGCGCTGGCGGGCCGGGGAGCGGCCGACCCGCAGGACGCGCGCGCAGGTCGCCCCGCCGTATGCGGAGGATCCGACGCTCCTGGCCGCGAGCTGGGGCGTGCGGACCGGGGCCGACGACGACCGCTGAGCACCGCCCGGGGAGGGCCGGGCGGGCCGGACTCCTAGACTGCGGGGCATGCCGACCTTCTGCCGCCACGGCCGTCTCGAGGAGCGCTGTCCCGTCTGCGTCGCGAAGGCGAAGAAGGCGAGCGGCGAGGCCGCGCCGCGGCGCACGAGCAGCGCCCCGCGCCGCCCGCCGCGCACCGCGTCCGGCGGCGCGACCCGCACGCGTCCCGGTGTCGTGGTCCGCAAGGAGGCCCGCGCGGCCGAGGACGGCTACGCCAACGAGCTCGTGCCCGGCCTGCGCGCGACCGCGGACGCCGCACGGCTGGCGGAGGAGCTCGGGTTCGCCGTGGCCCGGGTCGAGGAGCTGCAGCTCGCCGCGCCCGGCCGCTACGGCGAGGTCGCGCGCCTCGCGGACGAGGACCGCGAGGAGGCGTTCTGGCTCGCGTTCCAGATCGCGGCGCTCGGTCCGCTGGAGACCGACGAGCCGTGGGCGACGATCGACGCCGTCCGGACCACCTGGGCGGACGGGGCGGATCCCGAGCCGGGGGAGCTGCCGCTCGGTCCGCGGGCCGGCATCGACCGCCGTCGGGGCGCCGCGGCCACGTTCGCGGCGTACCGGGCCTGGGCGCAGCGTGCCGGCTCGCAGGAGGCGGCGTTCGCCGGTGACGCGGCGTGGACGCCGCAGCGGCGCTTCGACCGGGCGTTCGAGCGGCTCGGGCTGCCGGGCTTCGGTCGCTCGCCGCGGTTCGAGCTGCTCGTGCTCGTCAGCCGCCTCGGGCTCGTCGAGCTCGAGCCCTGGACGCTGATGTACGGCACCGACGCGACCGATCCGGTCGTGGTCGCCGCCAAGCGCGTGTTCGGGATCGGGGACGCGATCAACCTCTCGCGCCGGTCCTCGGAGCTCTGCGCGGAGGCCGGCGTGCCCGCCGCGGCACTGGACCTCGCGCTGCGCAACTTCGGACAGCCGGCGACGGCCCCGCGGCTGCGGGCCGCGGCCACGGTCGGCGTCGACGACGAGGTCCGCGCCCGCGTCGCCCGGGTGCTCGGCGCCGCCCCGGCCCCGGAGGAGCCCTCCGACGCTGCATCCTGACGCGGCGTTCCCCGCCGCGAGGTTTCCGGCAGCCGTGCCGGCCGTCGACTCGGAGGGGGTGCAGGGACCGTCGTGGGGGCGGTCCCGGGACCCGGAGGACGGCAGGACGTGGCGACGACGGAGGACCGGCAGGACGCGGCGCAGGCGCTGATCGCGCGGACGCTCGCCGCACACCACGACGAGCTGCGGCGCACCGCGCGCCGGCACAGCCTCTGCGAGGACGACGCCGCCGACGCGCTGCAGCGCGCGCTGGAGCTGTTCCTGCGCCACGCCGCCCGGCTGGAGCCTGCCGACGCGCACCGCTGGCTCTTCACCGTCACCAAGCGGGAGGCGTGGGCGGTCCGCGCCGAGCGCCAGCGGCTGCTGCCCGGGGGCAGCGCCGACGAGGTCGACCGCAGCGACACCCGGCACGTCCCGCCGCCGGACGAGCGCCTGCTCGAGCGCGAGCGCCTGGACCGCACGACCGAGGCGCTCGGGCACCTCAAGCCGGCGGAGCTGCAGGCGCTCTGGCTGAAGGCCGCGGGTGCGAGCTACGAGGAGATCGCCCGCGATCTGGGCTGGACGCGAACGAAGGTCAACCGCTCGCTCGCCGAGGGCCGCGCGCGACTGCGCGCCCGGATCGCGGGGATCGAGTCCGGGGAGGAGTGCGACCGCTGGCGACCGCTGCTCGGGGCGCTGCGGTCCGGACGCGCGGCACCGGAGGACCTCGTCGCCGCCCGGCGTCACGTGCGCAACTGTCCGGCCTGCCGCGCGGAGCTGCGCACGGCGCACCGCTCCCGCGGGCCGCTGGCGCTCGCCCCGCTGGCGGTCGGGCTCTGGGTGGCGCTGCAGGAGCGCGCGGTCGGCTCCGCCGCGCGGGCCCAGGCGGCGGTCGAGGCGCTCACCGGCGGCAAGGCCGCCGCGGTCGCCGCGTCGGCCGCCGCGATCGCGGGTGGTGGGGCGGTCGCGGTCGAGCGCGTCGTGGTCCCGCCGCGCGGGGCGCAGCAGGAGCGCGCCGCGCGCCCGGGCCCGCCCACCGAGCCGCCGGCGCGAGCGGCCCGCGCGCGGCCGGTCACGGTGCCGGCCGCGACCGTGGCGACGGCGGCGCGGACGGCGGTGTCCCGCCCGGTCGCACCGACCGTGGACCCTGATCGGGGGCGCACCCGTCGGAGCGCCCGGCGGACCGCGACCGCCGCCTCGAGCGGTGGCGGCGGCGAGTTCGGCCCCGGCACGCTGGAGGACCCGGGGCCGGCCGAGCGCCCGGCGCCGGCCGTCGTGCCGCGCGCCGCCGTCGCGTCGGCCCGGGCCGCGCAACCGGCCCCGCCGGCGTCCGGCGCGGCGGCCGCGCCGGCCCCGTCCGCCGCGCGCGCACCCACGCGCCGCGCGCCGTCGGGCGGCGACTCCGGGGACCTCCTGCCGTGACGGTCCACAGACCGCGCGCGACGATCACCCCGCATCCTGCGGGAAACGCCGTCGCGGCCCCGGCCGGCGGCGTTGTCGCAACGTGCGGGAATCCCGCCGCGACCGTACGGGTCCGTACCGATCTGCCGTCCGGTCCGCGGCCTACGGTGCAGCACGTCCGCACCGTCCCTCGAGCGCTTGAGGAAGCTGCAATGGCCCTCTGCTTCATCGAACCCCAGGACGCGATCCGCGTCATCGCCGAATCCGTCGGCCGCGAGGCCCGCCGGCAGCTGCTCGGCGAGCTCGTCCGCGCGTGGGTCGACGAGATCCCCGAGCAGGACCTCGAGGCCCACTACGCCAAGGCGGTCGCCGACCTCGACGAGCACGACCTGTCGATGCTCGCCGCGTGGCACGCGTCGCTTGAGGTCGGGCATCCGATCGCCAACCGCGAGTTCCTGACCGGCGTCTTCCCGAAGCTCGGGGAGAACCGGCGCGAGGCGCTGAAGATCGCCGCGGGCTTCCGCGGGGAGGAGGCGTTCGACGCCGGCGTCGCGGAGGAGCAGGCGCTGGAGACCGTGCTGCCGCGCCTGTCGCGCGAGCGCGCGACCGAGCTCGCGAGCGAGTGCCTCGAGCTCTACCTCTGGGACCGGCTGGGCTCCGACAACTAGCGTCCCAGGAACGCGTCGACCGCCGCGATCGTGGCGGGCACGTCGCCCTGGTACCAGACGGGATGCAGGCCGACCGCGGCGGCGGCCTCGCAGTTGTGCGCGAAGTCGTCGATGAACGCGCACGCCTCGGGCGGACGGCCGAACCGCTCGCACGTCATGCGGTAGATCTCCTCGTCCGGCTTGCGGATCCCGACGTGCGCGGAGTCGACGACGATCTCGAACAGGTCGTCGACCGGGAACATCGCCCGCCAGTACGGGCCCCACTCGCGGACGTTGTTCGTCAGCAGCGCCAGTGGCACGCCCTCGCCGCGCAGGACCGTCAGGTAGTCGAGCAGCTCGGCGTTGGGGTGCAGGTTCGCGAAGTACGTCTCGGTGAAGCCGTCCATCGTCACCTCGCGCCCCAGGTCGACGGTCATCTGCGCGGCGAGGTCGGCCTGGAAGGCCGCCTCGGTCACGCGGCCGCACTCGAGCTCGTACAGCGGATGGCGGCCCGTGCGCTCCGTCAGGGTGGTCATCGCCGTGCCGAGCGCGCTCAGCGGCACGCCCGACAGCCGCTCCCACGCCGTGAAGGCCTCCTGCAGCGGCGAGGTGAGCACGCCGCCGAAGTCGCAGACGACCCCGCGGCTCATGCGGCCACCCGGCGCACGACGTCGTAGCGGCCCACGCCGTGGCGGCCGTCCATCGACCAGGCGAAGAACGCGCAGTCCAGCCGCAGCCGCCCCAGGTCCAGGGACGTCCCGCAGAGCACCTCGCCCGCGATCCGCGCCGGGTAGCCCTCGGGATCGACCCACAGCTCCAGGCCGGCGCGTCGCTGGCGCAGCTCGCCGTCCATCGTCGTCGACAGCCGGGGCTCCTCGACCGCGAGGGCCACGGCGGGGCCGTCCCCGTCCGGGGCGAACAGCGTCGCGGCGAGGGCCTCGTCGGCGTGCGTGCGGGTGCCGCGGCGCCCGTCGCTGGGACGGATCGCGGTCAGCGTCGCGCCGTCGGTCGGCGTGATCCACGCGCTCACCGTCCGGGCCAGCGCCACGTCGTCCCAGTCGGGGGCGCCCCACGAGTGGCCGCGCTGCCCGAGGCAGTCGACGCGGCGCAGTCCGCCGCGCACCCGTGCCGACCCCGTCACGCGGCAGAGCTGGTCGTAGCCGGTCATGCCGCCCAGCCGTGCGGCGTCGCTCTCGGGATCGAGCTCGCCCGGCTGGCTGGCGGCCTCGAAGCGCAGCTCGAAGCCCGAGCTGCCGTCCTCGCTCTCGAACGACACGGTCCAGGCGGCGAGCGGCTCCTCGACGGTCGTGCGGACCCCGGCGGCGTCGACGCCCTCCCAGCCGTCCCCGGCGACCGGCAGGCCGCCCGCGGCACGCACCGCGACCGGCTCGCGCCCGGAGAACAGGACCGCGAGGCCGCTGCCCTGCGGGGCGCCGTCCTCGCCGGGGGAGCGGCCGATGCGGGCCAGGCCGTAGACGTCCGCGGCGGGGTCGCCGAACGCGAACGTCACGGCGTCGCTGAACGCGGCGCCCTGTCCGGGCCGGGGGGTCTCGTGCTCGGCGGTGACGGTCACGGGAGCTCCTTGCGGGGGTCGTGGATCTCGTGCGCGGTGCCCTCGACGACGTCGTCCTCGGCGGGACGGCGCGGTCCCGGACGGCCGCGCATCGCCGCGTTCGCGCCGGCCGCGCCGAACGGGCCGCCGACCGTGAACGCGATCCGGCTCAGCGCGCCGCGCAGCAGGATGCGCCGCACGACCGCGCGCGTGGGCGGCAGCAGCAGCACGATGCCCAGCACGTCGGAGAGAAAGCCGGGCGTCAGCAGCAGCGCGCCGCCGAAGATGACGAGCGCCCCGTCGAGGACCTCGCGGGCCGGCGGCCGGCCCGCGGCGAGCGCCTCGTTGAAGCGCCGCCAGACCGCGCGACCCTGCGAGCGCAGCAGCACGGTGCCGAGCACCGAGTCGAGGATCAGGATCCCGATCGTGTTGAGGACGCCGATCGCCTGGCCGACCTGGATGATCACGTAGAGCTCGACGATCGGGACGAGCAGGAACAGGAGGACCAGGAGGAGCGGCATGCGCACCGTCAAGGCTACGGCAGCGGGGCGCGCGACCACCCCGCGGCGTGGCGCCGCGCTCAGGCGGGTGCGGGCTCGACGCGGACGCCCGGCAGCCGGTGCAGGCCGACGAGCTCGATCAGCCGTGCGATCTGCGGCTGCGCGCCGCGCAGCACCATGCCGTGCCCGACCTGGCGCAGGCGGCGGGCGACCATCATCAGGTCGAGCATCAGCGACGCGTCGGCCCACGCGAGCTCGCTGAGGTCGACGACGAGCTCGCCACGGGCGCGCAGCGCCCGCGAGAGGGCCCGGCGACGGCGGCTCTGCGTCGTGCGGTCCTCGTCGCCGGAGCAGCGCAGGAACGGGGGCTCATCGTGGAAGTCGACGATGGCGCGACCCTATCCCGGAGCCCGCCGACCGCTCAAGCTAGACTGGGCGCATGGTGACCGTTGACGACGTCGAGGCCGCGCTCGAGAACGTGATCGACCCGGAGCTCGGGCTGAGCTTCCCGGAGCTCGGGCTGATCTACGGCATCTCGGTGGACGGCGGGCACGTCCACGTGACGTTCACGCTGACCTCGCCCGGCTGCCCGATCGGCCCGCAGGTCATCGAGCAGATCGACGAGTTCGTCAGCGAGCTCGAGGGCGTCGAGTCCGTCGAGTCGGAGATGACGTTCACGCCGCCGTGGACGGCGGAGCGGATGAGCGAGGACGCCAAGTTCGCGCTCGGCTACTGAGCTGAGCGGTCGCGGGCGCGCCGCCCGCAACCGCTGCGGGACACCCGGCCGCGGAGTTATCGTGCTCCTGCAGATGCCCGGCCCGACCCGACAGCGCGGAGGAACGCTCACGGTCCTCGCTCTGTTCGCCATGGTCCTCGGCCCGGCGCCGACGGCCACCGCGAGCACCGCGACCGGCCGGGTCCTCGTGACGCTCGACCGGCCCGCCGGGTCGGCCGAGGGCCCGCGCGCGACCGCCGCGGCGGTCCGGGCGCTCACGGCGCGCGCCGGTGCCCGCGCGACCGGGATCGCGGTGCCGCACCTGGACACCGTCGTCGTGCGCCCGCCGGCCGGGGTCGGCCCCGCGGCGTTCGCGTCCCGGCTGCGCGCCCTGCCGGGCGTGGCCCACGCGGAGGCCGAGCAGCGGCACACCCCGCGGTTCGTGCCCGACGACCCGGCCCTCGTGACGCCCGAGCCGCGGGCGTCACCGGACACGCCGCTGCAGTGGTGGGTCGCGCGGACCGGGCTGTTCGCGGCCTGGGACGTCACCCGCGGCGAGGGCGCGCGCGTCGCGGTGATCGACACCGGCGTGGACGCCGCGCACCCGGACTTCGCCGGCCGGATCATCGACGCCGTCGACCTCGACGACCGTGGCGGTGGGGACGCGCGCACCGACGAGACGGGGCACGGCACCCACGTCGCCTCGATGGCGTGCGCGGCCGGTGACGACGGGATCGGCATCACCGGCGCGGGGCTCGGCTGCCGGATGCTCGTCTACAAGTCCGACCTGTCGGACTCGAGCATCGCCCGGGCGATCGTCGCGGCCGCCGACGCGGGGGCGCACGCGATCACGATGAGCTTCGGCACCGACGGCCGGCAGCCCGCCGCACGCGTCCTCGTCGAGGCCCTGCGGTACGCGGTCGACCAGGGCGCGGTGCCGGTGGCCGCGGCCGCCGACGAGCCGGTGCAGGAGCAGGGCGACCCGAGCAACGTCCTGCAGCCCACCGGGACCGGGCCCGACATCACCCAGGGCCTAGGCCTGTCGGTGACCGCCGCGAACTTCGTCGACGAGCGGGCGAGCTTCGCCGGCTTCGGCTCCCAGATCTCCCTCGCGGCCTACGGGGCGTTCAACGTCAGCGGCGGGCCGCGCGGCCTCTTCGGCGCGTTCCCCGGACAGACCACCGAGCTCGAGCGGGGCGGCCTGTTCGACGCCGGCTGCAGCTGCCGCGCGACCCTGAACGGGGACGACCGCTACGCCTACCTGCAGGGCACCTCGATGGCGACCCCGATCGTGGCCGCGGTCGCCGCGCTCGTGCGCGACCTCAACCCGGACCTGTCGGTCGCGGAGGTCGTGCGGCTGCTGAAGGAGACCGCGCGCCGGCCGGCCGGGACCGGCTGGACCGCGGAGCTCGGCTGGGGCATCGTCGACGCGGGAGCCGCCGTCACCGCGGCACGCGCCCTGGACCGTGCCGCGCCGACCTCGCGGCTGCGCCGCCCCGGTCGGCCGCGTGACGGCCGCCTGACCCTGCGCTGGACGAGCGCCGATCGCGCACCGGCCCGCCTGACCGCCAGCGGCGTCGCCCGGGTGGAGCTCTGGCGCTCGGCCAACGGGCGTCCGGCGCGGCGCATCGCGAGCTCGCGCACGGGCAGCGCGCGCGTGCGGGTCGCGCGCGGCAGTCGCTACGCCTTCTACACCGTGGCGGTCGACCGGGCGGGCAACCGCGAGGCGCCACCGCCGCGCCCGGACACCCGCGTGCGCGTGCCCGCACGGGAGCCGCGCCGGTGAGCTTCAGCGACGAGCTCCGCGCGCGGAGCGCCGATCTCTGGGAGGCCCAGCACGCGCACCCGTTCGTCCGCGGGATCGCCGACGGCACGCTCGACCCGCGGTGCTTCGAGCACTACGTCCGCCAGGACTACGTGTTCCTCATCGAGTACGCGCGGCTGCTGGCCCTCGGCGCGGCCCGGGCGCCCGACCTGGAGACGATGCGCCGCTTCGCCGACCTCGCGCAGGCGATCCTGGGGGAGGAGATGGAGCTGCACCGGGGGGTCGCCCGCGATCTCGGGATCGACGCCGCCGCGCTGGAGCGCGAGGCGCCGGCGGCCGCGACGCGGGCCTACACGGACTTCCTGCTGCGCACCGCGACGCTCGGGGACTTCGCCGAGCTCGCCGCGGCGCTGCTGCCGTGCATGTGGGGCTACGCGGAGATCGGGGAGCGCCTCGCCCGGGAGCCCGCGCCCGCCGACCGGCCGGCCGCGTACACGGCCTGGATCGCCACGTACGCCGACCCGGAGTTCCAGCGGCTCGCCGCGTGGAGCCGCGCGCTCGTCGACCGGGCGGCCGACGGCCTGCCCGAGGCCCACCGCGCCCGGATGCACGCGGCGTTCGCCGGGTGCTCCCGGCTGGAGCTCGCCTTCTGGGAGATGGGATGGACCCGTGCGCGATGATCCGCCCGTGCCCCGCCCCGTGATCTCGACCGTGCTCGCCGTCCTGGCCGCGACGGCGGCGACCGTCGCGCTCGCCGCCTGCGGCGACTCCTCCGACGGGGAGGCGCGGGCGACGGCCCCGACGGCGACCGCGACCGCCGCCCGGTCCGCCGCGGACCCCGACCCGGCGGTCCCGACGGCGACGCTCACGCGGTTCGACGGCGCGCGGGCGATGTCGCTGCTGCGCTACCAGGTCTCGTTCGGGCAGCGGCCCGCCGGCTCGACGGCCCTGCGGAAGCTCGCGCCGCAGCTCGCCCGGCGGCTGCCCCGCGGGCGGCTCGTCCCGGTGCCCGGCCATCCGGGACTGCAGAACGTCGTCGGTCGCATCCCGGGCCGCCGGCCCGCGATCGTCATCGGCGCGCACTACGACACCGAGGCGCAGCCACCGGGGTTCGTCGGCGCCAACGACGGCGCCGCCGGGACCGCCGGGGTCATCGAGGTGGCACGGGCGATGCGCAAGCTGTCGCGGCCGAAGGACGCGCGCGAGCTGCGGTTCGTGCTGTTCGACGGGGAGGAGGAGCCGCTGGGGCAGTCCGACGCGGACTTCTACGAGGTCGCGCTGCGCGGCTCGAAGGCCTACGCGCGCGCCAACGCGCGCTCGACGCGCGCGATGATCCTCCTGGACTACGTCGCCGGGATCGGGCAGCGCATCCCGCGCGAGGGATCCAGCGACGAGGGCCTGTGGCGGCGGCTGCGGGTCGCGGCACGCCGCGCCGGGGTCCTCGACGTCTTCCCGAAGGGCACGGGCGCCACGCTGTTCGACGACCACACGCCGTTCCTCAACGAGGGCATCCCGGCGATCGACCTGATCGACTTCACCTACGAGCACCGCGACACGGTGCAGGACACGCCCGACAAGACCTCCGAGCAGGCGCTCGACGCCGTCGGCGAGACGGTCGTCGAGCTCCTGCGCGGCCTGGACGCCTCGGGCTACTGACGGCTCAGGCGAGGACCTTCTCGCGCGGCGCCGCGGGTGCCTGCGGGTCGACGCTCTCGACCGCGTGGCCCTCGAGCGAGACGTTCGGCAGCAGCCGGTCGAGCCAGCCGGGCAGCCACCAGGCGCGGTCGCCGAGCAGCAGCACGACGGCCGGGGTGATGACGAGCCGGACGATGAGCACGTCGATGAGGATCGCGAGGCCGAGCCCGACGCCGAACATCTTCGAGATCACGTCGTCGGTGGTCACGAAGGCGAGGAACACGGCGGCCATGATCAGGCCGGCGAAGAGCACGACCTTGCCGATGCGGGCCATGCCGTGCACGACGCTGTCGCGCGGGCCGTCGCCGTTGTTGTAGGCCTCGTGCATCCGCGAGAGCAGGAAGACGTTGTAGTCCATGCTCAGCCCGAACAGGATCGCGAACATGAGCACCGGCACGAACGACACGATCGGGATGCCGCTGTCGACGCCGATGAGGCTCGCGCCGAAGCCGTCCTGGAAGACCGCGGTCACGGCGCCGTAGGCGGCGACGATCGACAGCAGGTTCAGCACGGCGGACAGGAGCGGGATCAGCAGCGAGCGGAACGCCATCACCAGCAGCAGCACGGAGAGGCCGACGACGACGCCGATGAACAGCGGCAGCCGCGACGCGACCTTGGCCGAGAAGTCCTCGAACGTGGCGGTGGTGCCGCCGACGTACACGTCGAGCCCGGTGCCGCGGGTGGCCGCGGGCAGCACGTCGTCGCGGAGGCGCTCGATCAGGTCGCTGGTGCGCGCGTCCTGCGGGGAGGTCGTGGGGACCGCGAAGATCGTCGCCATCTCGCCGTCCTCGCTGGTGATCGGCGGCTGGACGCTGGCGATGCCGGGCTGGGCGGCGACGGCCGCGGAGATCCGCTGCACCTGTGCGTCGGTCTGCGCGTCGCGGTCCGGGGTGTCGACGGCAAGCAGCAGCGGGCCGTTGGAGCCGGGCCCGAAGGCCTCGCTCAGGGCGTCGTAGGCGACGCGCTGGGTCTTGGAGGTCGGCTGGTTGCCGTCGTCGGGCTGGCCGAGGCGCAGGTCCAGCGCGGGGAACGCGAACACGAGCAGCGCGAGCGTGCCGGCGGCGATCGCCAGCCACGGGCGCGCCGTGATGATCGAGCCCCAGCGGGCGAAGCCGGGGGAGGGGTCGACGTGCGCGGCCTCCTTCGGGCGCAGGCGCTTGGCGATCGCGCCCATCATGATCGGGAGGATCAGCAGCGCGGAGAGGACGACGGCGAACACGCCGATCGCGGCGCCGAGGCCCATCTTGCCGATCGCCGGGATGCCGACGACGAGCAGGCCGGCGATGGCGACCATGACGATGAGGCCCGCGGCGACGACGGCGGTGCCGGCGGTGGCGGCGGCCTTCGCCGCCGCGTCGCGTGTCGAGTCGCCGGCGGCGAGCTGCTCGCGGAACCGTCCGATGATGAGCAGCGAGTAGTCGATGCCGGCGCCGAGGCCGAGCATGATCGCGATCGTGGTCGCGAAGCTCGGCAGCCCGAGCGGCTCGGCGAGCGCGGCGAGGAGCATCTGCCCGACGGCGACGCCGATGATCGCGCCGAAGAGGGTCGCGCCCATGGCGGCCTTGGAGCGGAACAGGAGCGTCAGCAGGATGATCGCGATGCCGACGCCGACGAGCTCGCCGACGGGCGCCTGGGCCTGCTGCTGGGCGGTGTCGACGACGATGCCGCGCTGGGACATCTGCACGCCGGATGCCTCGGGGACCTCGGCGGCCTTCTCGAGGTCCTCGCCGTCCTTCTTCTTGATGTCGGCGGCCTCCGTGGAGTACCGCACGTCGACCGACGCGAGCCGACCGTCGCGCGAGAGCGCGCCGCCCTGGGCGAACGGGTCGGCGACGGAGATGACGCCGTCGAGCTGCTTGACCTTCGCCAGCGCGGCCTGGACCGCGGCCTTCGGGCGGGCGTCGGTGATGCGCCCCTGCTCGACGGTGTAGACGAGCGTCGCGTCGCCGCCGGCGAAGGCCGGCGTGTGGTCGCGGAAGAGGTCGTAGGCCTGCTGCGAGTCGGCGCCGGGGACGTCGAAGCTGTCGGCCGGCGGGTTGGCCGTGCCGGCGAGGACGCCGAGGACGACCAGCGTGGCGAGCGCAAACGCGAGCGAGCGCTTCCAGCGGTGGGAGATCGCACGGGCGATCCGCGCGAGGAGGGACGACATGTGGGCTCCTGAGGGGGGAGGGGTGGACGGCGACGCGGACAGTACCACACTCAGTGCAAGACTGCACTGAGTGCAGAATTACCGCGAGTGCGGGCGGCGGTCGCCGGACTGCAGCGCGTCGAGGCCGCCGCGCAGGAACGCCAGGGCGACGTCGAGGACCTCGAGCGGGTCCTCGCTGCCGAGCAGCTCCCAGTGGTCGGCGTCCAGCTCGTCCAGCGACATCAGCGCGGCGACCGCCGCGGCGGCGACGAGCCGGGGGCGCATGCCGTCCGGGTCGTCCCCGAGGTCGCGGGCGATGCCCTCGCGCAGCACGTGCTCGAACTCGCTCATCTTCGACAGCCGCTGGGCCGCCAGCGACGGCGTGCCGCGGATCAGCTCCTTGCGGCACGTCTCCGCGGGGTCGTCGGGGTCGTGGTCGGCCAGCAGGTCGGCGATCCAGCGGCGCAGCGCGTCGATCGTCGACTCCGCGTCCTCGCGCTCGCGCAGGAGCGCGGAGAACCCGTCGAGGGCCTGCTCGTGGTCGGCGAAGACCACGTCCTCCTTGGTGGGGAAGTAGGCGAAGAACGTGCGCGGGGCGATGTTCGAGGCGGCCGCGATGTCGGCGACCGTGACACCGTCGAACCCGCGCTCGCGGAACAGCTGGAGGGCCTCGCGCGCGATCGTCTCGCGCGTCTGGCGCTTCTTGCGCTCCCGCAGTCCGCCGGCGTCGCTCATCACCGTCACCGTAGCATTGTGCAGCGGCTGCAGACCTGCACTGAGCGCAGAAATGCCGCGGTGGTCGTGCCACCCCGACCCGTCCGTACACTGGGCACATGGCCACGAGCACCGTCGAGAAGCTCCTGCTCGCCGCCCCGCGCGGCTACTGCGCCGGCGTCGACCGGGCGGTCCAGACCGTCGAGCGCGCGCTCGAGCTGCACGGCGCGCCGGTCTACGTGCGCAAGGAGATCGTCCACAACAAGCACGTCGTCGAGCAGCTGCGCGAGCGCGGCGCGATCTTCGTCGACGAGCTCGACGACTCCATCCCCGAGGGCGCGATCACCGTCTTCAGCGCCCACGGCGTCTCGCCGATGGTCCACGCGGACGCCGAGCGCCGCAAGCTCCGCACGATCGACGCGACCTGCCCGCTCGTCACGAAGGTCCACCGCGAGGCCGTGAAGTTCGCCTCCGAGGGCTACACGATCGTGCTCATCGGCCACGACGGCCACGAGGAGGTCGAGGGCACGATGGGCGAGGCGCCCGAGGCGATCGTCCTCGTCGAGACCGAGGCCGACGTCGACGCGCTCGAGGTCGCCGACCCCGACCGGCTCGCCTACATCTCGCAGACGACGCTGTCCGTCGACGAGACCCGCCAGATCATCAACCGGCTGCGCGAGCGGTTCCCGAACATCACCGGGCCCCGCACCGACGACATCTGCTACGCCACGACCAACCGGCAGGCGGCCGTCAAGCAGATGGCGCAGCACTGCGACCTCGTGCTCGTCATCGGCTCGCGGAACTCGTCGAACTCCAACCGGCTCGTGCAGGTCGCGCAGGAGCACGGCGCGGCCTCGTACCTCATCGACAACGAGTCCGAGGTCGACGAGGCGTGGCTCGACGGGCCGCGCACGGTCGGCATCAGCTCCGGCGCCAGCGCGCCCGAGGAGCTCGTGCAGCGGCTCGTCGCGTTCTTCCGCTCCCACGGGGTGCAGGACGTCAGCGAGTTCGAGGTCATGCAGGAGGACGTCCGCTTCATGCTCCCCAAGCCGATCCGCCAGGCGATGGCGGCGGCGAAGGGCTGACGGCCCGCGCGCGGTCGCCGCACCGCGCGCCCGCCGCATCGGTCATCCGTCCAGGGGGATCGCACCGCGGTCCGTCCGCGCCGACGACCGGGGCGTGACCGAGCCCACCGAGCGCCGCCCGTCCCTGGACCTCCCGTACGTCGAGACCGAGCACGAGCAGGTCGCCCGGCTCGGCGCCGTCGCCGGGCGCCTCGTCGCGCTCGTCTGGCTCCTGGCGCTCTGCGGCGCCCTGCTGGGCGGCGATCCCGCCCCGGCCGCGGACCTCGCGCTCGTCGTCGCCTCCACCGGCACCCTCGTCGGCGCGCTGCTGTGCCGGGCCCGCACCGTCCGTCACGGTCGCGCCGCCCGCCAGGTGCTCGCGGGCACCGTCACGCTGCACGCCGCGGCCGCGGCGCTGGCCCTCGACGGCTCCGGGGCGGCCACCGTCGGCGGCTTCGTCCTCGCCGCCGCGTTCGCGGGCGCGGTCCTGCGCCCGCCGGTCCTCGCGGGCCTCCACGTGGCCGTCGCCGCGACGGCCCCCGTCCTGATCGCCGGCCTCGCCCCCGAGCGCGCGCCCGACGCGCTGCCGACCGCCCTGGGCCTCGCGCCCGCGGTCGCCGCGGTCGGCGTGCTCATCGCCGTCCTGCACGAGCACGCCATCCGCCGCGAGCTCGCCTACCGGGCGCTCGCCCGGCGCGACCCGCTCACCGGCGTGGGCAACTATCGCCGGCTGCACGAGCGCCTCGCGGAGACCGTCGCCCGCGACCCGCGCCGCTTCGCCCTGCTGACGATGGACGTCGACCACTTCAAGGCGGTCAACGACCGCTACGGCCACCTCGAGGGCGACCGGCTGCTGCGGGAGGTCGGTCGCGCGCTGGTCGACAACGTCCGCGGCAAGGACGTCGTCGCCCGCCAGGGCGGCGACGAGTTCGCCGTGCTGGCCCCCGAGACCGACGAGCACGGCGCGCAGCTGCTCGCGGCCCGGATCGAGCGCGCCCTGCAGGAGATCCGCGTCGAGGACCGCGAGGAGGTCCGCGCATCGATCGGCATCGCGGTCTACCCCCAGGACGGCACCACCGTCGAGGAGCTGCTCGCGCGCTCCGACGACGCGCTGCGCCGCGAGAAGGCCCACCGGCGCGAGCCGGTCGCCGCACGCTGACCGCGCGCGCGATGATGCGCGCGTGGACGACGTCCTCCTGGAGGGCCTGCACGCCCTGAAGCACGCGCGGCGCTTCGGCGCGGCCGTCACCGACGTGCGCGTCGCGGCGCGCCCCGCGGCGCTGGAGCTGGCCGCGACGCTCGCCCCGGACCTCGTGCCGCTGCTCCAGGCCGCGGACGAGGTGGGGGAGGCGGGCATCGCCGCCGCCACCGCGCGGCCCGTCCCGACCGGGGTGCTGGCCCGCGCCCGGCACCCGCGGCCGACGCTCGAGGACGCGCTGCGCGCCCCGGGGCCGGTCGTCCTGCTCGACGACCCGCGCGACCCCGGGAACGTCGGTGCCGCGGTGCGCGTCGCCGCGGCCGCCGGGGCCGCCGCCGTGCTCGTGGTCGGGCGGCTCGACCCCTGGCACCCGGTGTGCCTGCGCGGCGGTGCCGGGCTCCAGTTCGCCCAGCCGGTGCTGCGGCTCGACGCGCTCCCCGACGACCTCGCCGGACGGCCGCTCGTGGCGCTCGACGCCGACGGCGACCGGCGGCTCGCGGACGAGCCCGCCGGCCCACCCGCCCCGGTCCTCGCCTTCGGCACCGAGCGCCACGGACTCGGCGCGGCGGTCCGCGCCCGGGCCGACCGGACGGTCGCGATCCCGATGCGGGCCGGGGTCAGCAGCCTCAACCTCGCCACGTCCGTCGCCGCGGTCCTCTACGGGCGGCCGGGCGCCGCCGGGTAGCCTCCCTCGCCGCGTGCGCACGACCGTCATCAGCGACCTGCACCTCGGCGCCCATCGCGCGGTCGACGTGCTGCGCCGGCCCGGCCCGCTCGCGGGCCTGCGCGCCGCGCTCGCCGGGACCGACCGGCTCGTCCTGCTCGGCGACGTCGTCGAGCTGCGGCAGGGCCCGCTGCGCGACGCGCTCGCCGCGGCGCTCCCCGTCCTCGCCGCACTCGGCGAGACGCTCGGCCCGAACGGCGAGATCGTCCTCGTCACCGGCAACCACGACCACCACCTGATCGCCCCGTGGCTGGAGGCGCGCGCGGTCCCCGACCCGCCGCCGCCGCTCGGGCTCGAGCGACGCCTGACCGTGCGCGAGCTCGAGCGGGTCCCGGCGCTGCGGGCGATCCGCGACGCGGTCCGGCCAGCCCGCCTGGTCGTCGCGTTCCCCGGTGTCGCGCTGCGCGACGACGTGTACGCCCTGCACGGCCACTACCTCGACCGCGTCACGACGCTGCCGAGCTTCGAGCGGCTGGCGCTCGGGGCGATGGCGCGCGTCGTCGGCGAGGTGCCCGAGGGGCGCGGCGCGGCGACCGCCGAGGACTTCGAGGCGGGCCTGCAGCCCCTCTACGCGTGGATGCACGCCCTCGCGCAGAGCCCGGCGGGCACCTGGTCGGCAGGCACCCAGAAGACCTCGGCCTCGACCTGGAAGGTCCTCGCCGGCGACCTCGGCGACCGCCGCCGCAGCCCGCGCGAGCTGCTGCTCACCCGCGCGTTCCCGCTCGCGGTCGGAGCGCTCAACCGGGCGAGGATCGGCCCGCTGAGCGCCGACATCTCCGCGCCGGAGCTGCGCCGTGCCGGCCTGGGCGCGATCGGCGAGGTCGTCTGGCGGCTCGGCATCACGGCCGAGCACGTGATCTTCGGTCACACCCACCGTGCGGGCCCACTGCCCGGCGACCACCGGCACGAGTGGCTCGTCCCCGGCACCGGCGCGCGGCTGTGGAACGGGGGCAGCTGGGTCGACGAGCCGGTCTTCTCCGGCGGCGACCCCGACGGCCCGTACTTCGCGGGCCGCGCCGTCGTCCTGGACGACGACGCGCCGCCGCGCCTGGAGCGGCTCGTCGCCGCGCTCGACTGACCGCCCGGCCCGGCGACCCGGCGCTCAGGCGGCGAGGCCGGCGCCGAAGCAGGTGGCGTGCACGGTCACGCCGTCGCCGGGCTCGAGGGCCAGGACGCCCTCGGTGTGGCGGTCGTGCTCGACCAGCAGGACCGCGCCCGGGTGCTCGACCGTCACCGTGCGTCCGTCGACGTGCAGGGCGCCGGCGCCCGACACGACCGCCCAGACCTCGCCCGCCTCGTAGGGGCCGCTGTAGGCGCCCTCCACGTCCGCCGTGGGAACGACGACCATCGCCGCCGGGTCGTCCTGCGGGCGGACGTAGGGGACCGGCTCGCGCTCGACGCCGAGCAGCTCCTGGATCGCCCGCTCGGTGCCGTGGTAGTCGCCCTCGCCGTGGTGGTACTCGAACAGCTTGCCCTGCTGATCGAACAGGTAGCGCGACGGCCAGCCACGGTTGGCGAACCACGTCCAGATCTCCAGCTGCGGGTCGAGCACGACCGGGTGCTCGATCCCCAGGCGCGCGACCGCCGCGCGCACCGCGTCCTCGTCGTGCCCGGGCGGGAAGCCCGCGGCGTGCACCGAGATGACGCGCAGGCCCGCGGCCTCGTAGCGCTCGTGCCAGGCCTGCACGTACGGGAGCGTGTGCAGCGAGTTGGGCCGGCAGAAGTCCCAGAACTCGATGAGCACGGGACGGCCGATCTGCTTGTCCATCCGCAGCGGCGCGACGTTGACCCACGGCAGGCGGGCCGGGAACGGCGGGGCGGCGATGGTGTCGACGGGGGCACGCATGGGAGGGCCGGGACCGTAGTACATCCGTCCGCGCGGGCCGGGGCCCGCAACACGGACGCGGTCGGGGCGTTCAGGATGCAGCATCTCGCCCGTGGGCGCCGTGCTCTGGATCCGCGCTCAAGGTTCTTGGACGCATGTCCGATACGGAAGCAGCGGGCCGGCCGGCGGGATTTCCCACCGGGGTCTCCCACCCTGGTAGAGCTGGTCACCCACCCCATCCCCATCAGTCCCCAGTAGCAGGAGGAAGAATGCGCAAGTCCGCGCTGCTCGCGACGGCCCTCTCGGTCGTCGCCGTCCCCGTCGCCGGTGTCGCCTACGCGGCGACCGTCGACCAGTCCATCGACGTGACGGTCAGCCCGTCGAAGGCCGGCACGGCGAAGAAGCCGGCCGCCGTGAAGCTCAAGGTCGACATCAAGACGAAGAAGAAGGTCGCGTCGGAGACGTTCGCGACCCGTTCTGCGGTCATCTCGTTCGACAAGAACCTCGTGTTCAACCCGTCGTCGTTCGCGACCTGCACCCAGGCGACCGTCCAGGCCAACGAGGCCGGCTGCGCGAAGGGCTCGAAGGTCGGCAGCGGCACCGCGGTCGGCGAGGCCCTCGGCCAGGTCGCCAACCTCAAGGTCTCGGCCTTCAACGGCCCGAAGAACACGCTGAACCTGCACGTGACGGGCTCGGCGCCGCTGGCGATCGACTCGGTCATCGTCGGCAAGCTCGGCAAGGCGTCGGGCAAGTACGGCACGAAGCTCACCGTCACGATCCCGGCGAACCTGCAGCAGCCGCTGCCGGGCGTGTTCGCGACGCTGACCTCGTTCGTCACCACGATCGACAAGAAGACCTCCAAGGGCAAGCCGTACGTCGGGCTGAAGGGCTGCTCGGGCGGCAAGCTCGCGTTCAAGGGCGACTTCGTCTTCAGCGACGGCACGAAGGCCTCCGCGACGGACTCGGTGGCCTGCAAGAAGTAGCGACCGCGCGCCGGGCCCCGAGGGCCTGACGCACCGAGGGGGCGGGGTCGGCGCGACCCCGCCCCCTCGCGCTTCCTAGAATCAGGTGGATGCGCCGGCTCCCGACGACGCTCGTCCTCCTCGCGGGGCTGCTGCTCCTCTCCGTCCTCGGACCGGAGGTCGCTGCCGCGCACGGCCTCGTCGGCAAGCAGGACCTGCCGATCCCGCGCTGGCTGTTCACCTGGGCGGCCGCGGTGGTGCTCGTCGTGAGCTTCGTCGCGCTCGCGGTCCTGTGGCCCAGGCCACGGCTCGAGCGCCAGGACGCGGACGGCACACGGGTCCTGTCGGTGCCCGTCGTCCTCGAGGTGCTCGCGGGGGCGGTCGGCGTGCTGCTGTTCGTGCTGGCGGTCTACGCGGGCCTGGCGGGCACGCAGACGGAGTCCGCGAACCTCGCCCCGACGCTCGTCTACGTCTACTTCTGGGTCGGGATCCCGGTGCTGTCGCTCGTCTTCGGCGACGTGTTCCGGGCGCTGAACCCCTGGCGCGCGATCGCCCGTGCGGCGTCCTGGGTGGCGGGCCGGGTGGCCGGGAGCGGCGAGCTGCCCGAGCCGACCGCCTACCCGGCGCGGCTCGGCCAGTGGCCCGCCGCGGTCGTGATCCTCGCGTTCACGTGGGTGGAGCTCGTGTACGGCAACGGCGGCGACCCGTCGACGCTGGCGCTGCTCGCGCTCGCCTACGCGGCGCTCCAGCTCGTCGGGATGAGCCTCTACGGCATCGAGCCGTGGACCCGCAACGCGGACGGCTTCTCCGTCTACTTCTCGCTCTTCGCGACGCTCTCGCCGCTGCACTGGGAGGGCCGCACGCTGCGTCGCCGCCGGCCGCTCGTCGGCGCGACGCGGATCGTCGCGGTGCCCGGGACGGTCGCGCTGCTCGCCGTCATGATCGGCACGACGAGCTTCGACGGGCTCAGCGGCGGCGAGGTCTGGACCGACCTCGCGCCCGACCTGCAGCAGGCGTTCATCGACCTCGGCCTGTCCAGCGGGGCGGCGCTCGAGGTGGCGTTCTCGATCGGGATGGCCGCGGTCGTGCTGCTGGTCGCCGGGCTGTACCGCCTCGGGGTCGTCGGTATGCGCTCGATCGGCGGCGGCATGGACGCCGAGATGCTCTCGCGCCGCTTCGCCCACACGCTCGTGCCGATCGCGCTCGCGTACGTCATCGCCCACTACTTCTCGCTGCTGGCCTACAACGGGCAGTCGATCGCCTACCTCGCCTCCGACCCGCTGGGCGACGGCTCCGACCTCTTCGGCACCGCGACCGCGACGATCGACTACGGCATCCTGACCGCCAACGCGATCTGGTACGTGCAGGTCGGGGCGCTCGTCCTCGGGCATGTCGCCGGGCTCGTGCTGGCGCACGAGCGGGCGCTCGTGCTCTATCGGCGCGCACGCGATGCCACCCGCAGTCAATACTGGATGCTCGCGGTGATGGTCGGATTCACCAGCCTGGGGCTCTGGCTCCTCTCCGCGCAGGCCTCATGACCCTCCCGATCGCCCACGCGGGCCACTGGCTCGTCTCGCTGCTCTACCTCGCGCCCGTCGTGATCCTCGTCGGTGCGCTGATGGTCGCGCGCGCCCGCGACGAGGGCTTCGAGGACGACGACGACCCCGTCTTCGCGGACGGGGCCTTCGACGACGACCTCAGCCCGCGGGCGCCGCGCTGAGCGGCCGTACGGCCGCCGCGTACGCGTCGGCGGCGGCGTCGGCCCGGTCGGCGGCCGCGACGTAGACCGCGTAGGCGGTGCGGCCGGGGGACGCGGCCCAGGCGGCGTACGCGTCGAGCGCCTCGTCCTGCGCGGCGCGCCAGGCGTCGTGCAGCTCGCAGCCGGGGCGCCAGTGGCGCACGACGATCTCGCACGTGTCGTGCAGCTCGTCCAGCAGCTCGTGGATGGTCGATCGGCGCATCGTTCTTCCTCTAGAACGGATCGAACCCCGGGACGGTTCAGAAGTTGTGTCGCAGCTTCGCGGCGCGCGCCCGCGGTCCTGCCTGCGTACCCTGTGGGCATGCGGGTCACGCGCCTCCACCTCGCGCTCGCCACGCTGCTGGCGTGCACGTTCGCCGCCCTGTGCGGCGCGCTCCTCGCCACCGCCGGGCAGGACGACGAGCCCACGCAGGCCCCGGGCTTCCGCGGCGCGCTCGCGCCCGCGGGGGTGCCGCCGAAGGACTTCCGCCTGCGCGACCAGGACGGCCGCGTCGCGTCGCTGAAGGAGTACCGGGGGAAGGTCGTGGCCCTCACGTTCCTCTACACGACCTGCGAGGACACCTGCCCGATCGCCGCCGACCAGATCCGCGCGGCGTTCGATCGTCTCGGCCACGACGTCCCGGCGCTGGCGGTGTCCGTCGACCCGGCCAACGACGACGCCGACCAGGCCCGGAAGTTCCTGCTCAAGCGGCGCCTGACGAACGGCCGCATGCGGTTCCTGCTCGGCGACCGGCAGACCCTCGCGCCGATCTGGAAGTTCTACGGCGTGGCCCCGCAGGGCGACGAGTTCGACCACACCGCGCGCGTCCTGCTGATCGACCGCAGCGGCCGCCAGCGCATCGCGTTCCCGATCGACCAGCTGACCCCCGAGGCGCTGGCCCACGACATCGCCAAGCTCGAGGCCGAGCCGTCCTGAGGACGGCCGCTCAGGGCTCGACGAGCCCGCGCCGGATCGCGTAGCGCACGAGCTCGACGCGGTCGCGCATGCCGAGCTTGCGCAGCAGGTTCCCGCGGTGGGACTCCACGGTCTTCTCCGACAGGTGGAGGATCGCCCCGATCTCGCGGTTGGTGTGCGCCTCGGCGATGAGCTTCAGGACCTCCTGCTCGCGCGGGGAGAGCGGCTCGCTCGGCCCGGACCCGGGGTCGGCGAGCCACTCGCGCACGAGCCGCCGCTGCCCGGCGCTGGTGAGGAACGGCTCGCCGCGCGAGACGGCGCGCACGGCGTCGACGAGGTCGTGGTCGGCCTCGGTCTTCAGGACGTAGCCGCCGGCGCCGGCCTTCAGCGCCTCGAAGAGGTAGCGCTCGTCGTCGTGCATCGACAGCACGAGCACGTGGACCGCGGGCGCCTGCGCCTTGATCTCGCGCGTGGCCTGCAGCCCGGTGAGCTTCGGCATCGACACGTCGAGCACGCACAGGTCGGGCCGGTGGCGCAGCGCCTGTGCGACCGCCTCGGCGCCGTCGGCCGCCTCGGCGACGACCTCCATGTCGGGCTGGCGGTCCAGGAGGAGGCGCAGGCCTCCGCGGACGACGCCGTGGTCGTCGGCGACGAGCAGCTTCACGGGGCTCCGATCGGGATGGGGGTGGGGGCGCGGACGGCGAGGGCCAGCTCGACGGTGGTCCCCGCACCGGGGCGCGAGCGGACCGACAGGCGCCCGCCGACGAGCCGCGCGCGCTCGCGCATGCCCTCGAGGCCGGTGCCGTCGGCGTGCCGGGGCGCGAAGCCGCACCCGTCGTCGCAGACGCGCACGACGGGACCGGCGGCGCCCGGGGTGACCTCGACGGTCACGTGGCGCGCGCGGGCGTGGCGGAAGACGTTGGAGAGGCTCTCCTGGACGACCCGGTAGACGACGAGCTGCTCGTCGGGGTCGAGCGCGTCGAGGTCGACGGTGGGGGCGAGGTCGAGCCGGGCGCGGGCCCCGCCCGGCGTGCGGAAGCGGTCGACCTGGCCGTGGAGCGCCTCGTGCAGTCCGTGGTCGTCGAGCGCGGCGGGCCGCAGCTCGCGGGCGAGCCGCAGCAGCTCGTGCATCGCCCGGGAGGCCAGCTCGCGCGTCTCGGCGAGCTCGGCCGCCAGCGCCGGCGGCGCGTCGTGCGCGGCGGCCTGGAGCCGCAGCAGCAGGCCGGTGAGCGACTGGTTGGCCTCGTCGTGCAGGTCGCGGGCGATGCGGGCGCGCTCGGCCTCCTGGCCGCGCAGGACGGCGCGCGAGGTCGTGGCGCGCTCCTCCTCGACGCGCGCGAGCATCCGGTTGAACGCCTGCTGCAGCCGGGCGACCTCCTCGGTGTCCGCGTGCCCGACCGTCGCGCGGACGCCCGGGTGGGCGAGGTCGACGCGCTCCATCGTGGCGATGAGCTCCTCCAGCGGGGCGAAGCGGCGGCGCAGGACGAGGCCGTTGACGAGGATCGACGCGAGGATCGCGGCGGTGAGCAGCAGCTGGCTCTGGGTGGAGGCGAGGTCCTGGATGCGGACGTCGTCGCCGACCGCGGAGGCGAGGATGGCCGCGCAGACGAGCAGCGCGTTGACGGCGAGGACCTGGGCCGCCAGGGAGGGGCGGCGGCGGGTGGGGGAGCGGCGGAGCATGGGATGGGGTCTGCACCCCATATCGGCGCCGCCGCCGCGGTCCGATACCCCTGGTGGGCGCGCCACGGAGATCGCGCCCCCCACCACCCGAGACCTGCCCGCAGCGGACCGGGAGGCGCCCGCCGGATTGCGGCCGACGGAGACGCGCGTGGGCCTGTGGACACGACGAGCCCGGAGCGCCGGAAGGACCGGCGCTCCGGGCTCGTGTCGTTGGCGCAACGGTGTCGCTATACTTTCTGAAGTCGAATACCCGACCGCGATTCAGGTGATTAACGGGATGACCCCCTCGGGCAGCGAGTTCATCAAGCAGGTCAAGAGCGAGATCACGGAGGTCGACCCCTCCGAGGTCGCCCAGCTCCTCGGAGAGGACGTCGCGATCGTCGACGTCCGCGAGACCGACGAGGTCAGCGCCGGCAAGCTGCCGGGCGCCGCCCACGTGGCCCGCGGCTTCCTCGAGTCGCGCATCGAGTCGGTCGCCCCCGACCGCTCGCAGCGCGTGATCCTCTACTGCGCCTCCGGCAACCGCTCGGCGCTCGCCGCCAAGACGCTCATCGACGACCTCGGCTACGAGCACGTCGAGTCGATGACCGGCGGCTACACCCTCTGGAAGGACCGCGGCTACGACGTCGAGGTCCCGTTCCAGTGGAGCGGCGACCAGCGCCAGCGCTACTCCCGGCACTTCCTGCTCCCGGAGGTCGGGGAGGACGGCCAGCAGAAGCTGCTCGAGTCGAAGGTCCTGCTGCTCGGCGCCGGCGGGCTCGGCTCGCCGACGGCGTTCTACCTCGCCGCCGCGGGCGTCGGCACGCTCGGCATCGTCGACGACGACACCGTCGACGTCTCGAACCTGCAGCGCCAGATCATCCACCGCACCGACACCGTCGGCGTCGCGAAGGTCGACTCGGCCGAGCAGGCGATCAACGCGCTGAACCCCGACGTGAAGGTCGTGAAGTACGAGACGCGCCTGGACGCCTCGAACATCGTCGACATCATCAAGGACTACGACATCATCGTCGACGGCGTCGACAACTTCCCGACGCGGTACCTGCTCAACGACGCGACGGTGCGGCTGAAGATCCCGGTCGTCAGCGCCGCGATCCTCGGCTTCGAGGGCCAGCTCAGCGTCTTCAAGCCCTACGAGGGCCCGTGCTACCGCTGCCTCTTCCGGCAGCCGCCGCCGGCCGAGCTCGCGCCGTCGTGCGGGGCCAACGGCGTCCTCGGCGTCCTGCCGGGCACGATGGGCCTGCTCCAGGCCACCGAGGTCATCAAGCTCATCCTCGGCGCCGGCGACCCGCTGATCGGCCGTCTGCTCATGTACGACGCCCTCGACGCGTCGACGACCGAGCTGAAGGTGCGCCGTGACCCGGAGTGCCCGATCTGCTCGCGCGACCCGGAGGAGATCTCCGACGACGAGCTCGGTGTCTTCCCCGACTACGAGGCGTTCTGCGCCGCGGCGGGCTGACCGCCCGGCGCCCTCCGTCGGCCCCGGCCGGCACTCCGACCCCCGACTCCGGAATCATCTCCTGAACCTATGGCCACGATTCGCATCCCCCCGGTCCTCCGTCCCGCCGTCGGCGGCGAGCGCGAGGTCGTCGCAGAGGGTGCCGACGTCGGCGCGGTACTCACCGCGCTGACCGAGCAGCACCCCGAGACGAAGGCGCAGATCTTCGGCGCCGACGGCGACCTCAACCGGTACGTCAACGTCTACCTCAACGACGAGGACGTCCGCGTCCTCGACGGGCTGCAGACGGCCGTCGGCGCGTCCGACAGCCTCGTCATCCTGCCGGCGATGGCCGGCGGCGCCGCCTGATCCGCCGCTCGCGGGCCGTCCGCCGTCGCGGGCGGCCCACCGAAAGGCCGCACCTGTCGCAGCTGGACCCGTAGACTGCGCCGCGGGCAGGGTCGAACGTTCCCGTTTCGACTCGTGGAGGCACCCCCGTGAAGGGTCATCGCAGGAAGCTGACGGGCGCGGCGCTCACCGCCGCCGCGCTCGCGCTCGGCGTCGCCGGCAGTGCGCACGCCGCCCCGTATCCCCCGCAGGCGCTCGGCGTCGACACCGAGGGCAACGCCTACGCCGGGCTCGACGGCGTCGTGAAGGTCCTCAGCCCCTCGGGCGCGCTGCTGCGCCAGTGGGGCAGCAGCGGCGACGCGCCCGGCCAGATCAGCGGCGGCATCGCCGCGATCAGCGTCGACCCGCAGAACCGCGTCTGGACGCTCGACGGCGCCAACCGCGTGCAGGAGTTCACGCGCGACGGCGTCTACCAGCGCGGCTTCACGCTGTCCCCGTGCACCGAGCCCGCCGAGACCTGGAGCCGAGGCGGACTCGACGTCTCGAGCGCGTACGTGTTCGCGACGAGCGTCTGCTCGGACGAGGTCGTGCGCCTCGACAAGGCCACGCTCGCCGGTCGCCGCTCCGTCACGCTGGACAACCCCGACGGCATCTCCTACAACCAGTACGCCTCCTGCGGCTACCGCGTCGCGGTCGCCGGCCACGGCAGCAAGGAGGTCACGCTCTACGACACCGACCTCGACCGCGTCGGCAGCCGCGTCATCGGCGGTCGCGTCCCGGACGTCTACCTCGACGACTTCGGCGTCGTCTTCGCGTCGGACATCGACAGCCACACGGTCCGGCTGATCGGCTGCGACGGCGTTGAGTTCCGCACCCTCGGCGGCTTCGGGTCCGCGCCCGGCAAGCTCGACAACGCGCTCGCGATCGACGTCTTCGGCCAGTACGGCGGCGACCTCGCGGGCAACGTGTTCGTCGGCGAGTACTCCAACGCGCGCGTGCAGCGGTGGAGCTCGGGCGGCTACACGTTCTACGCGACGCCGCTGGACACGACCTCGACGCCGGGGCCGACGCCCACGCCGACGCCCGACCCGACGCCCACGCCGACCCCGACCCCCACGCCCGACCCGGGCACGGGTGCGGGCCGCCCCGTCGGCGTCACGATCGAGTTCCACGCCGCGTACGTCAACAGCCGCGACGTGGAGCTGCGCATCAGCCCGCCCGCGGGTGCGACCTCGGTGCTGATCTCCAACGATGGTGGCTTCGACTTCGCCGAGCAGCGGCCGATCGCCGCCGACCAGCGCTACGCCTGGCGGCTGCCCGTCAGCGGGCTGGCGGAGCGCCTGCCACGCACCGTGTACGTCCGCTTCCCAGGCTCGGCGAACCCGACGCAGACCTACACCGACGACATCGTCCTCGACACCACGGCGCCGGCGGTGCGGACCGTCTCGCTGCGCGGGACGACGCTGCGGGTCAGCGCCCGCGACGCGGTCTCCGGCGTCGGCTTCGTCCAGGTCGCGACCGGCACGACGGCGCGCTCGCGGCGCCTGACCGCGCGCTACGGCAAGGCCGTGAAGGTGTCGCGCAAGCTCGGCCGCCGGCCGTACGTGCGGGTCGTCGACCGCGCGGGCAACGCGGGCCGCTGGGTGCGCGTCAGGCGTCGCTAGGTCGCGGGCCCCGGAGGTGGCGCGCCGCCGTCTCCGGGGCCGCCTCCGGGGCCCCGCTACACTTCGTGAAGTCATGGCTCTCCCGCCCCTGGAGACCCGACCCTGCGGCGGTCGCTACGGCGACATCGTCGAGGCGATCGGGAACACCCCCCTCGTGGAGCTCAAGCGGCTCTCGCCCAAGCCGGGCGTCCGCATCTGGGCCAAGCTCGAGTCGGCGAACCCGACCGGGTCGATCAAGGATCGCGTCGCGAAGTCGCTGATCGAGGACGCGGAGGCCAAGGGCGCGATCAGCCCCGGCCAGACGATCCTCGAGCCGACCTCCGGGAACACCGGCATCGCACTGGCGATGATCTGTCGGCGCAAGGGCTACAAGCTCAAGGTCGTGATGCCCGACAACGTCACGCCCGAGCGCACGCAGCTGCTGCAGATGTACGGCGCCGAGATCGTCTACTCGCCGGGCAACCAGGGCTCCAACGGCGCGGTCGCGATGGCCGTCGAGATGGCGAACGCCGACGCCTCGTACTACATGCCCTACCAGTACGGGAACCCCGCGAACCCGCTGGCGCACTACAACGGCACCGCGCGGGAGATCCTCACCGAGCTCGACGGCAACGTCGACGCGTTCGTCGCGGGTCTCGGCACCGGCGGCACGCTGATGGGCAACGCCCGCCGCTTCAAGGAGGAGCTCGGGGACCGCGTGAAGATCGTCGCCGCCGAGCCGATGCAGGGCGAGCCCGTGCAGGGGCTGCGCTCGCTCGACGACGGGTTCATCCCCGAGATCATCGACCTGACCCTCCTGGACCGGAAGATCTTCGTCACGAACCGCGACGCGATCATCTGGACGCGCAAGCTGCTCGACGAGGAGGGCCTGTTCGCGGGCGTCTCCTCGGGGGCGATCGCGCGCGTGGCGGTGCGGATCGCCAACGAGATGGACGAGGGCAACGTCGTCTTCATCATCTGCGACGACGGTTGGAAGTACCTGAGCAGCGGGATCTACACGCTGCCGGTCGACGAGGTCGAGAACCTCGACTCAACCGTCTGGTGGTAATCCACGTAGGAACCCGGGAAGTCCGTCCGCGCACCCCCCTCACCCACGGAGAACTGAGCCAGTGATGCCCAACATCGGTCCCATGGAGCTCGTGATCGTCCTCGCGATCGCCCTCATCGTCCTCGGCCCCAAGAAGCTCCCGGAGGTCGGCCGCTCGGTCGGCAACGGCCTGCGTGAGTTCAAGGAGTCGATCTCGGGCGAGCGCCGCGACGACGAGGACGACCGCCGCGCCCTCAAGGCGGACTGAGCGCCCCGACGGATGCAGATCGCTCCCGCCCTGCTCGAGCAGATCGTCGAGCACGCGCGCCGCGACGTGTCCGAGGAGTGCTGCGGCGTCGTCGCCACGCGCGACGGCGTCGCGGTCGCCGTGCACGAGCTCGAGAACACCGCGCACGACAAGCGCCGCTTCGAGATCGACGGCCTCGTCCTGCTGCGGCTCGTCGACGAGCTCGAGGACCGCGGCGAGGAGCTCGGCGCGATCTACCACTCGCACGTCATGTCGGCGCCCGAGCCGTCCCAGACCGACCTGAACTTCGGCGCGCTGTGGCCCGGCGTCGAGTGGATCATCGTCGGCCTCAAGGACGCCGAGCCCGAGGTCCGGTCCTGGCTGATCGAGGACGGGGACTACCGCGAGGTCGCCCTCACGTCGGAGTAGCCGGTGGACGGCGGCGGCGCGCCCCCGCTCGTCTGCCCGCGGTGCGGCGCCCTCCACGCGCCGCCCGCCCGCTTCTGCACCGCGTGCGCGATGCCGCTCACGTGGGCCGGGGCGCCGGACGACCCACAGGTCACCGACCGGCACGCCCGCGCCCGCAAGATCAAGCCCCAGTACGCGGAGGGCGAGCTCGTCCGCGTCGCCGGCGGCCGCCACCAGGCGGAGGCGGAGTTCCTCTGCGGCCTGCTGCTGGAGGAGGGGATCCCCAGCCTCGTCCGCCGCTCGCGCGGCTTCGACGTGCCCGACATGCTCGCGGCCGGTCCGCGCGACGTCCTGGTCCCGGCCTCCGGCGTCGACGCCGCCCGCGAGGTGCTGCTCGAGGCCGAGCTGCTGGCCGAGCCGGGGCCCGTCGGCCCGACGCCCGCCCGCCTCATGGGCGGGCTGCTCGCCGTCCTGGGCGTCGTCGGCGTGATCGTCTGGGTGCTCGACCTCGCGAGCGGCTGACGCTCAGGCCTGCCCGCCCATGGTGGCGAGGTGGGCGCGCCAGACGCCGCTGGTGTGGACGAGCTCGCGCCCGAAGGCGCGCTGCAGCGCGGCCCGCGGGCCGTCCTCGTGGAGGCCCAGGACGAGCTCGACCACGGCGTGCTCGCCGCGCTCACGGGCCAGCAGGTCCAGGACGGTGCCCCCGAGCAGGGCCGCGTCGCGCAGGCCCGGGGGGAAGGACGGCTCGTCGCCCTCGCGCAGGCGCCGCCCGACCGCCGGGCGCGCGAACGCCGTCTGGCCGCCGAAGTACTGGCCGGCGCCGAGCGCGAGCCACGCCCACTGCAGCGTCCGGCGGGTCGGCCCGGGCCGCCAGGGTGGCGCGAGGCGCGGGTTCGCGAGCCCGACGAGCATCTGCGCGTAGAGGCCCGCGGGGGCCAGCAGCGCCATCTCGCGCGACCCGGGGACCGAGGACGCGCGCGCCTCGAGCCGGCGGGGGGCGAGCAGGTGCAGCTCGCGCGCGCCCGGCCAGCCCGCGAGGTAGCGGCGGGACGCGGGGGCGGTCAGCCGCTGCAGCAGCGGCAGGTACGGCTGGGCGAGCGCGAGCGAGCCGGTCGAGCCGTGCACGACGACGGTGATCTCGTGCTCGGGCTCCGGGAACGTCTGCACGAGCCGCTCGCGGGTGTCCTCGAGCAGCTCCAGGACGCTCGCGACGTCGTCCTCGTCGCGCAGCTCGTGGCGGGCCGCGAAGTTCGGGCTGCTCGTCTCGACCCAGGGCATCCCTGCGGACTTCGCCGCGCGCGGCGGCGGTCCTCTCGGGGCACCGGGGGCGAGGGTCAGGCGTCGTCGGCGGCCGCGTCGAGCTCGTGGGCGAGCTCGGTGCGCACGCCCATCGCGGTCAGCCGCTCGTGGGCGGCGGTGAGGTCCTCGTGCGGATCGAGGGCGGCGGCCAGCCGGGCGGCGCTGCGCATCGCGGTCACGGGGTCGACGCAGCGCAGGCGCCCGCCGTCGGCGGTCAGCTCGACGGTCCGGCGCCCGTCGCGGATCGTCGCCGTGCCGGTCTCGCCGCGCGCGCAGCGCACGGCCATCGCGCTCGCCTCGGTCACCACGGTGCCCATCGCGGACTCGAGGCGGTCGAGCATCGGGGCGGTGAGCTCGAGGTCGCCGAGGTCGCCGCCGGCAGCGGTCACCTCGTCATGGCGGGCGGCGACCTCGTCGGGTCGCAGCTCGCCGTCGCAGCCGGCGCCGAAGACGGTGAGGATCGCCGGGATGCCGACCGCGGCGAGGACGGGCGCGGCGGCGAGCAGGACGGCGTCGGCCAGCGGGCTCGCGAGCCCGGCCTCGTCCCCGTGGGCGAGGACGTCGCCGCCGACGTCGAGCAGCACGACGAGGTCGCAGCCGAGCGCCTGCGTCGCGGCGACGAGCCCGTCGCCGACGGCGGCGGGGCCGGGGCCCGGGTCGACGAGGACGGTGTCGGCCTGCAGGAACGCGGCCATGCGGCTCTCGGCGAACGCGAAGCCGCCCGGTCCGGTGGTCTCGGGCCCGGCGAGCGCGACGGTGGGGTGCAGGACGGTCCGGGCGTCGACGAGCTCGTCGATGCGCCGCGGGCCGGGGAGGGGGTCGACGGGGCGTCGTTCCCAGGTGAGGCCGCCGACGACCGCGGCGGTCCCGAGCGCCCGGGCGGCCTCGGCGACCGCCAGGGCGCCGACGACGTCACCGCCCCCGCCGATGCCGACGACGAGCAGGCGGTCGGCCGAGCGCACGCGGTCGGCGGCCCAGGTCGGGGCCGGAAACGCGCGATCCCCGCTCGTCACCGGGACGGGCGGGGATCGACGGGCACGGCTGCTGCGGTCAGGCGGATGCGGCTAGACCAGCGCGGGGACGCGGCCGGCGCAGATCTCGGCGATCGTCTCGGTCGCGCGCTCGAACTCCTCGTCGGACAGCACCGGGGTGCCCTCGAACGGGAGGTCGCGGTTGATCTCCAGCCAGGAGCGGCAGCCCCCGAAGTCGTCACGGACCTTGACGGTGACCGGGCGCGGGATGCGGTACGTGCGCAGGAGCAGCACGTGCAGCGGGTGGTGACGCTTCCACGCGAGGCGCTTCTCGGCGTAGTCGGTCGTCCACACGTAGAACGGCGACAGATCGTTGACCGTGCGGGGGTCGTCGATCGTGAAGTGGCCGGCGACCTCGGCCCACGCGCGGATCCGGACGCGCTCGGGCTGGGCGATGCCACCGTCGCGCGTCAGCGCGTGCACGGGCGGCTCGCCGTCCGCCCAGACACCCTCCTCGAGCGCGCGGCGCAGCTCGGGCAGGTGGGAGTCGCGCACCAGGTCGTTCTTCTGGTGGTCGAACGTGGGGTAGAGGAAGAAGCGGTCGTGGTCGAGCGCGAAGTGCTTCTCCGGCTCGCGGATCCCGCCCTTCCGCAGGGTGAGCAGCTGCTCACCCTCTGCGAGGGCGCGGACGGTGACAGCCCATTCCTTGAACGCGATAGGCATAAGGGTTTCCGAGGGGGAGGGGAGGACAAAGAAGATCCCGCGAGAGCGCGTCCGAACCAGCAGGACGACGGCGCGGGATGTGAAGGATGTTCGCAAACGATCGTGCGAAGTTCAAATGTCCCTGCAAAGCAGCGGTTTTTTGCCCTTCTCAGCTGGCGCGTAGACGCTTGAACTGGCGCATAAAAGCTCTGCCGCTCGACCGTGTGGACAACCGCACCCCGACCGGATGGCAGGCGCTACAGGCGCACCCCGGACGCCGCCTCGACCGCCTCCAGGAGGGCCGCGAAGTCCGCCTCGCCCAGGCCCTGCTCGAGACCGTGCTCCAGCGCACCGCCCGCGGCCGCCGCGGCGTCGAAGCCGACCCCGGCGGCCCGCGCCTGCTCCAGGCACAGGCGCACGTCCTTGAGCATGTGCTCGAGCTTGAACAGCGTGGTGTAGTCGTGCTCCTGCATCACCGGCGCCTTGAGGTCGAGCATCGCGCTGCCGCCCGACCCCGCCGACATCACCTGCACGAGCGCGCCGAGATCGACGCCCGTGGCGCGTCCCACGACCAGCGCCTGGGCGACCGCGAGCGTGTTCGCCGCCGCCGTGGCGTTGTTGATGAGCTTCACCATCTCGCCCTGGCCGAGCCCGCCGACGTGCAGCACGAGCGAGCCCATCGCCTCGAACAGCGGCCACGCCCGCCGCACGTCCTCCTCCGCGCCGCCGGCCATGATCGTCAGCGTGCCGTCCTGCGCCTTCGGGCTCGAGCCGGTCACCGGCGCGTCGACGAACGCCACGCCCCGCTCGGCGAGCCCGGCGCCGATGCGCCGCGTGTCGTCCGGGGAGATCGTCGACATGTCCACGAACAGCGCGCCGGGTCGCGCGCCGTCGGCGGCGCCGTCGGGCCCGAGCAGCACCTGCTCGACCTGCGCGCCGTCGACGACCATCGAGATCACCACGTCCGCCGCCGCGGCGGCCTGCGCCGGGGTCTGCGCGACGGTGCCGCCGTGCTCGGCGACCCAGGCATGCGCGGTCGCGGTCGTGCGGTTGTAGACGGTGACCTGGTGGCCGGCGCGGGCGACGTTCGCCGCCATCCGCGAGCCCATGATCCCCAGTCCGAGAAAGCCGATCTCCATCGGCCGATCCTACGCCTCCTGGTCCGCCGTCCCGTGGCCGCCGCCGCCCGGGGTCTCCAGCCGCAGCCGGTCGCCCGGGGCGAGCTTCCCGGTCCACTTGGCGGGCAGCTCGCGGCCGTTGAGCAGCGTGCGGCCGACCGCGCCGGCGCCGCCGCCGGCGGCGCCGGGTGGTGCGTGACGGCGACGCTCGGTGATGAGCGACGCGGTCATCGGCTCCAGCGCCTCGAACTCGCGCACCACGCCGTCGCCGCCCCGGTGGCGCCCGGCGCCGCCGCTGCCGCGCCGGACCGCGTACGTCGTGCAGCGCAGCGGGAACTCGAGCTCCAGCGCCTCCACCGGCGTGTTGCGGGTGTTGCTCATCGCCACGTGCACGCCGCTGGGGCCGTCGGCGTCCGGGCTCGCGCCCTGGCCGCCGCCGACGGTCTCGTAGTACGCGAACGTGTCGTTGCCGAGGGTCAGGTTGTTCATCGTCCCCTGGCCGAGCGCGCGACCGAACGCGGCGAGCACGAGGTCGGCCACCCGCGAGGACGTCTCGACGTTCCCGGCGGCGACCGCGGCGGGCGACCGCGCGTGCAGCAGCGAGCCCTCGGGGACCACGACCTCGATCGGCCGGTGCGCCCCGGCGCTGGCCGGGAGGTCCGGGTCGGTCAGGACCTTCACCGCGAACACGCACGCCGACCGGGTCACGGCGAGCGGGCAGTTGAGGTTGCCGTCGTGCTGCGCGGCGCTGCCCGTGAAGTCCAGGACGATCCGGTCGCCGGCGACCGTCGCGGCGAGCCGCAGCTCGAGATCCCCGTCGGCGGCCTCGAGCACGTCGGTGGCGTGCCGGGTGCCGTCCGGGAGCGCGGCGAGCGACGCCCGGGCCCGGCGCTCGGCGTAGTCGAGGCTGGCCGCGGTCGCGGCGGCGAGGCCGTCGACGCCGAGCCGCTGCGCGAGCTCCTGCAGCCGTCGCACGCCGACGGCGCCCGCGGCGAGCTGCGCGCGGAGGTCCGCCCGGCGCTGGCGCGGCCCGCGCATCCGCGCGACGAGCTCGTCGATCGCGGCGTCGTCGAGCACCCGCGGGGCGATCACCACGCCCTCCTCGTCCAGGGTGCGGGAGTCCGCGGGCATCGAGCCGGGCACGCGCGCCCCGACGTCGGCGTGGTGGGCGCGGCTCGCCGCGAAGCCCAGCAGCGGCCCGCCGTCCGGCCGCTCGAACACCGGCGTGATCACCGTGATGTCCGGCAGGTGCGTGCCGCCCCGGTAGGGGTCGTTGAGCACCCAGGAGCGCCCGGGGGCGTGGTCCTCAGAGAGCACCGCGGCGACCGCTGCGGGCATCGCCCCGAGATGCACCGGGATGTGCTCGGCCTGGGCGACCATCGCGCCGGCGGCGTCGAACAGCGCGGTGGAGCAGTCGCGACGCTCCTTGATGTTCGAGGAGTGCGCCGCGCGGATCAGGACCGCGCCCATCTCCTCGCACGCGGCGCGCAGCGCGCCGCCGGTGACCTGGAGGGCGACGGGGTCGAGGCTCATGCCGCCCGCTCCAGCAGCAGCGTCCCGGTCGCGTCCGGCGCGCCGCTCCAGCCCGCCGGGACGACGAGCGTCGCGCCCGGGAGCCCGACGACCGCGGGCCCGCGGACCGCGGTGGGGTCGGGGTCCCCGGCGGCGAGGTCGATCGCCGGGCCCGGCGCGCGCCGCGTGCGCCGCACCGCGACGACCTCGAGCACCGCCTCCGCGTCGGCGTAGCCGTAGCGGGCGTGGTGCTCGGTGTCGAAGGCGTGGCGCAGCGCCGCGGGATCCGGCGGGACGTCGGTGAGCGTCAGCTCGAAGGACTGGCCGGCGTAGCGCGCATCCCACGCGACCTCCCGGGCGTCGCCGGCCGCGTCGCGCAGCGCGGCGGCGGTCACCTCGGGGCCGCGCAGCAGGACCGTGCGGACCTCGTCGGTCCGCCGGTCGGCCGCCGCGAGCCCGAGCGCGCTGAGGACGCCGCCGGCCCGGGGCACGACCACGCGGCGGATCCCGAGCTGCTCGGCGATCCCGACCGCGTGCAGCGGGCCGGCGCCGCCGAAGGCCAGCAGCGCGAAGTCGCGCGGGTCGACGCCGCGCTCGACCGTCATCACCCGGAGCGCGCGGACCATCTCCGCGTCCGCGACGCGCACCATCCCGGCGGCGGTCGCGCGCGCGTCGAGCCCGATCCGGTCCCCGAGCGCGGCGACCGCGGCGTGGGCGGCCTCCGCGTCGATCGTGAGGCCGCCCGGGAGCGGCGTCCCCCCGGGGAGGTGCCCGAGCACGACGTGGGCGTCGGTCACGGTCGGCTCGGTGCCGCCGTGCCCGTACGCGGCCGGCCCGGGCCGGGCGCCGGCCGAGCGGGGACCCACGCGCAGCGCGCCGCCGGCGTCGCACCAGGCGATCGAGCCGCCGCCCGCTCCGACGGTGTGGATGTCGACCATCGGCAACGCGATCTCACGGCCGCCGACCTCGCGCCCCGCGGTCTCGCGCACCCGGCCGTCCTGCACGACGCAGACGTCGCAGGAGGTGCCGCCCATGTCGAAGCACAGGAGATCGGGCACCCCGGTCGCGCGCGCCACGAGCGCCGCGGCCGCCGCGCCGCCCGCCGGACCGCTGAGCACGGTGAGCGCGGCGTGCCCGGCCGCGTGGGCGGCGGTCGTCAGCCCGCCGCTGCTCTGCATGATCGAGGGCTCGGGCAGCCCGGCGGCGCCCGCGCGGTCCAGCAGCCGCCGCAGGTAGTCGCGCAGCAGCGGCGAGAGCGCCGCGTCGACCTCGGTCGTGGCGGCGCGCTCGGCCTCGCGGAACGTCCCGACGACCTCGTGGCTGAGCGACACGTGCACGCCGGGCAGGCGGCGCCGCAGCGCCGCGCCGAGGCGCTGCTCGTGCGCGGTATGGCGGTCGGCGTGCAGCAGGCAGACGGCGACGGCCTCGGGATCGAGCGCGGCGACCGCCTGCGCGACCCGCTCGGCGGCGGCCTCGTCCAGCGGGCGCAGGACCGTGCCGTCGGCCGCGTGACGCTCCGGCGCGGGGACGCGTCGCTGCGGCGGGACGAGCGGGGCGGGGTGCGCGGCGTCGAGCCGGTAGAGGTCGGCGCGGTCCTGCCGTCCGAGCTCGACGAGGTCGCAGAAGCCCTCGGTCGCCACGAGCGCCGTCCGCGCGCCGCGGCCCTCCAGGAGCGCGTTCGTCGCCACCGTCATGCCGTGCGCGAAGCCGGTGACCGCGCCGGGCGCGGCCGCGGCGAGCGCGAGCACCGCCTCGACGGCGGCGAGGACGCCGAGCGACTGGTCCTGCGGCGTCGTCGGGGACTTCGCGGTCAGGACGCGGTCGCCGTCCACGAGGACGGCGTCCGTGAAGGTCCCGCCGACGTCGACCCCGAGGAGCACCCCGGCAGCGTAGACCGGGGCGCCCGGAGGCGGGGCTCAGGCCGCGAGCGGGGCGGCCTCGACCTCTTCGGTCTCGGCGAGGTGCTGGTGCGACGGGCAGTAGCCGTTGTGCGCGAGCGGCTCCCGCTGGCACGCGGTGCCTCGGCGCGTCGTGGCGCGGCAGCGCAGCGGGTCGCCGTTGGCGTCGACCCCGTGGCGGGGCTGCCGGGCGACGAACTCCTCGGCGCAGGCGACGTAGCGCTGCACGACGAGCCAGACGCGCGCCTGGGCGGCCATCGGGAAGTGGATGCGGATGTCGTTGAACAGCGTGCGTGCCGGCCGCGCGAAGTAGTGGCGGTCGGTCGCGAGGCGGTTCATCGCGCTCTCGCACGAGCGCAGGACCGACGCGTGGGCGACGCGGGCGTCGCCGGCGTGGTCGTGCACGAGCGGCGCGAGCTCGCGGTAGATGGCTCGACTGAACTGGTACATGAGCGGACCCTTGCTCTCCTCGTCCGGCTGGCTCCCGTCCAACCCTGGTGCGACACGGATCGTGCCGAGGGTGTATGAACGCTGAAACCGGCCTTCTGTTGACTTCGCGTTAAGCGGCTGACCGGCCGTTCACCGACCTGTCCCCCCGAACACGCGAGGTCCGGCGACGTTGCGCACTCCTGCGCGCCACGTCGCAGCTGCGCTCAGGCCCAGTGCTCCAGGCGCGGCTCGTCCTCGCCGCGCACGACCGCGTGGTGCCCGTCGAGCGCCGGATCGAGCTCCGGGAAGTCGGTGCGGCGGTGGGCGCCGCGCGACTCCTCGCGCAGCAGCGCGCAGCGCGCGACGAACCGCGCCAGCGGGTGGGGATCGTCCAGCAGCGTGCGCAGGCCCTCCGCGGTGCGCTCGATGCCCGCGTGCGTCCACAGGGCCTCCTGGGTCGCCCGCTCGGGCAGCACGATCGTCGCCTCCCGGGGCGGGGCGGGCAGCGCCGTGGCCGCGCGCGGCGCGGGCTCCCCGAGCGCGGCCTGGGCGGCACGGCCGCCGAGCACGAAGCACTCGGTCAGCGAGTTGGAGGCGAGGCGGTTGGCGCCGTGCAGCCCGGTGCAGGCGGACTCGCCGACCGCGTACAGGCCCGGGACGGTGGTGGCCCCGTCGAGGTCGGCGACGATCCCGCCCATCACGTAGTGGGCGGCCGGCGCGACCGGCACGAGCGTCGTCGCCGGGTCGAGCCCGGACTCCCGCAGCGCGCCGACGACGTTCGGGAACTTCCCGGCGTCGACCATCCGCATGTCCAGGTCGACGTGGTCGGTGCCCTGCGCGCGCATCGTCGCCCAGACGGCGCGCGAGACCTCGTCGCGGGGCGAGAGCTCCTCGACGAACCGCTCGCCGTCGCGGTCCAGCAGCCGGGCGCCCTCGCCGCGGATCGCCTCGGTGACGAGGAACCCCTCGCGGCCCGGGATCCCGGTCACCGCGGTCGGGTGGAACTGCGCGAACTCGAGGTCCGCGAGCGCGGCGCCCGCCGCGTGGGCGAGCATCAGCCCGATGCCCAGCGAGCCGGGCGGGTTCGTCGTGCGCGACCACAGCGCCGCCGCGCCGCCGGTCGCGAGGATCGTCGCCCGGGCGCGCACGGCTCGCCCGTCCTCGCAGGCGAGACCGACCACGCGGCCCCCGTCGGTCCACAGCGCGGAGACGCGCGTGCCCTCGAAGACCGTGATCCGCGGATCCTCCGCGACGACCGCGGACAGCTGGCGCACGACCCGGCGGCCGGTCGCCGAGCCGCCCGCGTGGACGACGCGCCGCACGGAGTGCCCGCCCTCCAGGCCCAGCGAGAGGCGGCCGTGGCGGTCGGCGTCGAAGCGCACGCCGAGCCGCTGCAGGTCGTCGACGACCCCGGGCGCCTCGCGCACGAGGACGTTCGCGGCGCTGCGGCGCACGAGGCCCCGGCCGGCGACCTCGGTGTCCTGGCGGTGCAGGTCCGGGGAGTCGTCGGCGGCCAGCGCGGCCGCGATCCCGCCCTGGGCCCAGTAGCTCGCTGTGAACGCCAGCGGCGTCGCGGAGACGAGCGTCACGCGGGCTCCGGCGCGGGCGGCGGTCAGCGCCGCGTACAGGCCGGCGCCGCCGGCGCCGACGACGGCGATCTCGGTCTCGTGCAGGTGCGGATCGGGCACCGCCGCAGCGTATCCGCCGCCGGGCGCTGGACCGCGCCCCGTCCCCACCGGCGGCCCGTCGCGCGCGCCACGACCGGCGGGCCGGGTGGGCGCGGTGGGTGCCGGGTACGGTTCCGGCGATGACCGTCCGCACGCCCGCCCCGGTGCTCCTGCGCCACCCCTCCTCGCTGGAGCACGACACGGGCGACCACCCCGAGCGCGCCGAGCGCGTCCGCGCGATCGACCGGGCCGTCGCGGCCCGCCCGGACCTGGGCTGGGAGGCGCGGGACTCCCCGGCGGCGACGGACGCCCAGCTGACGGCCGTGCACCCGCCCGCGCACGTCGCGGGCATCCGTGCCCTCAGCGCGCGCGGCGGCGGCTGGATCGACGGGGACACGTACTGCGGCCCGCAGTCGTTCGCCGCCGCGGCCCACGCCGCCGGGGGCGCCTGCGCGCTCGTCGACGCGCTGCTGGGCGAGGGGCGCCCCGCCGGGGCGGCGCTGCACCGTCCGCCCGGCCATCACGCCGAGATCGACCGCGCGATGGGCTTCTGCCTGTTCAGCACCGTCGCGGTGGCCGCCCGCCACGCGCGGGACGCGCACGGCCTCGAGCGGGTCATGGTCCTCGACTGGGACGTCCACCACGGCAACGGGACCGAGGACGTGTTCCGCGACAGCGCCGAGGTCCTGTTCGTCTCGATCCACGAGTCGCCGCTGTACCCGGGGACCGGGCCGGCGTCGGAGATCGGACGCGGACCGGGGGAGGGCTACACCGTGAACCTGCCGGTGCCGGGGGGCTCGGGCGACGCGGCGTTCACGTCGCTCGTCGAGCACGTCGCACTGCCGCTGGCGCGCGCGTACCGGCCGCAGCTGCTGCTCGTCTCGGCCGGCTACGACGCGCACGCCGACGACCCGCTCGCCGGCTGTCGCGTCAGCGACGACGGCTTCGCGACGATGACCGGCTCGGTGCGCCGCCTCGCCGACGAGCTCGCCGTCCCGCTCGGGCTCGTGCTGGAGGGCGGCTACGACGTCGCGGCGCTCGCGCGCTGCGTGGTCGGCTCGCTGGAGGTGCTCGGCGCGGCCCAGGCCCCGGCCGCGCCCGCGATCGACGAGCACCCGCTCGCGCAGGCGGCACGCACGCGCCTCGCCCCGCACTGGCCCGCGCTGGCCTGAGCGCTACGGGCCCGACGCGCCGCCGCTGTCGGCGTCGCCGTCCGTCGTGGTCGTCCCGGAGTCCGCGCCCGATCCGTCGTCGGCCTGCGGCGTCGCGGTGGCGACCGGCGGCAGGCCCGAGGAGCCGGTCGGCCCGGTCACGCCCGGGGCGCCCGGCGTCCCGGTCACGCCGGTGGCACCCGTGACGGCGGTGACCGCCGGGGTCGTCGTCGGCGCCCCGCCCGCCGCGCCCGGGGGCGGGGTCGACGCGGCCGTCTCCGTCGGGGTGACGCCCGGCACGGTGCCGTCGTCGGTGTCGGTGAGCGCCGCGAACGCGACGACGAGGGCGAGGACCGCGACGACGACGACCGCGGCGAGCCCGGCGATCGGCAGCCGCCAGTTCGGGGTCGGCGCGAGGCGGGTGCGCGCCGCCGCGCCGCAGTTCAGGCACCAGTCCTGCTCCGGGCCGACCGGTGCGGCGCAGCGGGGGCAGCGGACCGTCCCGGGCGGGAGCGGCGGGGTGCTCACGAGGCCTGGTCGTCCGGGCGCCGCACGACGGTCAGGTCGTCCGCCGGGGCCTCGGTCGTCGGCTGGTCGGCCGGCTCCGCCGCGGCGGTCGCGGGCGCGTCGGCGGCGGGCGCGGACGGGGCGGGGGTGGTCGGGATCGCCTGGGTGGCCTGCGCCTCGGCGGCGAGCGTCGCCGACACCGGCGTGGCGCCCGTCTCGGCGGCGCTGACGGCGGGCATCACCGGCGCCTCGGGGGCGGTCGGGCCGGGAGCGGGCGTCGGCGGCGGCGCGGGTGCGGTGGCGCCGCCGGCGGCCGCGCTGACGACGACCTGCGGGGCGGCGGGCGTGCCGGCCGGGGCGGGCGCGGTCGCGTCGCCGACCTCGCCGACCGCGAGCGGCCCGCGCAGCCCGATGCCGCAGGAGGGGCAGAACCGCGCGTCGCTGCCGTGGATCGCCGCGCACCGCGGGCAGGCCGCCAGCCCGGGCTCGCGGAGCTCGTGGAACGGCCGCTGGTCCTGGAGCGCGCGCTCCAGCGCGCGGAGCTCGAGGTCGACGGCGGCGAGCGCGTTGAGCTTCTGCGCGACGAGCTCGTCGCCGCGGCGGCCGAAGCGGTGCAGGTCGAAGACGAGGCCGCCGAGGTCACGGAACCCGAGCTCGCGGACGCGCCGCAGGTGCCGCAGGCGGCGGCGCAGCCGACCGCGGTCGCGGAAGCTCGGCTCGGGGGGCGCCGCGGGGTCCTGCGGGGCCAGCCCGGCGGGACCGCCCGGGGGCGGGACGACGGGGGCCGGGTCCGCAGTGCGGGGCCGGCGAAGACGGTTCAGGAGGCCTCTCATACGCAGACGGCGCCGATGTCGGCGCCTGCGGCCACTATACCCGCGACGCGCCCGATCGATGCGGCGGGCCCGCGGTCACCCGGCATCGGGCAGCAGCGCCCGCCAGGCGTCGTGGACCCGCTCGGCCATCCGGTCGGCCGACCACGGCGCGACGACCGAGCGCCCGTCCACGCGCGGGTCGGGCTGCGCCAGCGCCGCCGCGATCGCCCGCCGCCAGCGGTCGCGCTCGTAGGGCGCGCAGAGGGCGCCGGCGACGCCCTGCAGCGCCTGCGGGTGGATGCCCACCGGGGTCGTGATCACCGGGACGTCGCAGGCGAGCGCCTCGAGCACCGCGAGCCCGAAGCCCTCGGCGTCGCTGGGGAGGACGACGACGCTCGCGGCGTTCATCCAGAGGGGGACGTCCGCGGGGTCGACGGTCCCGAGCGTGTGCAGGCGCGCGCCGTCCACGGCCTCCTGCGCGAGGTCGAACCGCTTGCCGGTGCGGCCGGGATCGGCGGGGAACAGCACGCACGGCTCGTCGGGCGGGAGGCCGAGGCGTGCGCGGGCCTCGGCGCGGGGGATCGGGCGGAAGCGGTCGACCGCGACGCCGCACGGCAGCACCGCGGTGGGCAGCCCGCGACGCCCCAGCGACGGCAGCGGCGTCCCGCGCGGGGCGGGACCCGCGAGGTCGACGCCGAGGTCGTGCGAGACCGCGGCGACGAGGTCCATGCGCCGCGCGACGAGCCGCGTCAGGCGGCCGGTCCGCGGGTGCCGCACGTCGGTCCCGTGGACGGTGAGGACCCGGGCCCGGGCCGGGATCGCGAGCGCGGGGAACGCGGTGAGGCCGAAGTGCGCGTGCACGAGGTCGAACGGCCCCTCGCGGCGGGCGAGCCCGCGCAGCCGCCGGACCGCCTGTGCGTAGTCGCCGGGCGCGAACTCGGTGAGCGTCACGTCGGCGCCCAGCCGCCGCAGGGCGGCCACCTGGTCGCGCACGAAGATGCCGCGTCCGGGCGCCTCGGGCGCCGCGGCCATGTTCGTGACGACGATCGTTCGCATCCCGTCGCAGATTCTCCACAGGTGCGTCTTTCGCCGTCACGCGCCCTCGCCTTGACTGCGGTGCAGACCAGCCACCGACCCCTGGAGGACCCCCATGGGACACCGCATGATGGGCCGCGCCCACGCCGCCCTGCACCACTGCACCACCGACCTGCGCCGTCGCCTCGCCGCCGAGACGGGGCAGGGCACCGTCGAGTACGTCGCGCTGATCCTGCTCGTCGCCGGCGTCCTGGCGGCCGTCGTGACGGCCGGCGTCGGCAAGGAGTTCGACCTCGGCGAGACGATCATGGGCAAGCTCAAGGACTCCGTCGACGGCGTCGGCGAGGCCCCGGGCAAGAAGTAGGCGCCACCGGCGCGGGGCCTACACTGGCCCCGTGCCGGCCCCCGCGTCCCCGCACCCCCGCGACCGCCCCATCGGGGTCTTCGACTCCGGCGTCGGCGGGCTCACCGTGCTCCACGAGCTGCTCGTGTCGCTGCCGGAGGAGGACTTCGTCTACCTCGGGGACACGGCCCGCTTCCCGTACGGCGAGCGCACGCCGCAGGAGCTCGAGGGATTCGCGATGCAGATCGCCGAGGAGCTGCTGCGCCGGCGGGTGAAGCTCCTCGTCGTCGCCTGCAACAGCGCGACCGCCGCGGCCCTGCCGGCGCTCCAGTCGCGGATGCTGCAGACGACGCTGGGCGTCGACGTCATCGGCGTCGTGCGCCCCGAGGCGCTGCAGGCCGTCGCGACGACCCGCAGCGGTCGGATCGGGCTGCTCGCCACCCCGGCGACGGTCGACTCCGGGGCCTACGACCGGGCGGTGCAGAGCGCGGACCCGCACGTCACGCTGACCTCGGTCCCGTGCCCCGACCTCGCGCCGATCATCCAGGCGGGCGGCGCCGGCGGCGACCTGTTCGACGAGCACCTCGTCGACGTCGTCCGTGCCTCGTGCGCGCCGCTGCGCGACGCGGAGGTGGACACGGTCATCCTCGGCTGCACGCACTACCCGCTGATCCGGCCGCTGCTGCAGCGCGCGCTCGGGCGCGGCGTGGCGATCGTCAGCTCCGGCGCGGCGCTCGCGCGGCAGGCCGAGCACGCGCTCACGTCCCGCGGGCTCGACACGCGGCGCACGGGGGAGGGGACCTACTCGTTCCTCTCGACCGGTGATCCGGAGGCGTTCCGCGCGCTGGGGACCCGCTTCCTGCAGCTCCCGCTCGGGCCGGTCGAGCAGGTCCTGCCGACCGCCGACGGCGCGCTGCTGCTGCCGTGAGCGCCCAGCGGACGGGCGGCCGGGCCGCCGACGAGCTCCGTCCCGTGACGATCGAGCCGGGGTTCGTGCGCACCGCCACCGGCTCCGCGCTGCTGAGCGCGGGGGAGACGCGCGTCATCTGCACCGCGACCGTCGAGGAGCAGGTGCCGGTCTGGATGCGCGGCCGCGGCAGCGGCTGGGTCACCGCCGAGTACGGGATGCTCCCCGGGTCCACGCGGCAGCGCAAGCGGCGCGACGGCGTCCGGCCCGACGGCCGCTCCGTGGAGATCCAGCGGCTGATCGGCCGCTCGCTGCGCGGCGTCGTCGCCCTCGACCGCCTCGGCGAGCGGACCGTGCACCTCGACTGCGACGTCCTGCAGGCCGACGGCGGCACCCGCTGCGCGTCGATCACCGGCGCGTACGTGGCGCTCGCGCTCGCGGTCGAGGTGCTGCGCGCCGACGGGCGCCTGGACGCCTCGCCCCTCACGGGCTCCGTGGCGGCCGTCTCGTGCGGGGTGGTCGGCGGCCGGCCGCTGCTGGACCTCGACCACCGCGAGGACGCGCGCGCCCAGGTCGACGCGAACGTCGTCATGACCGGCGACGGCGGGCTGGTCGAGGTCCAGGCCACCGCCGAGCGCACGCCGCTCAGCCGCGCCCACCTCGACGAGCTGCTGACGCTCGCCGAGACCGGCATCACCGCGCTGCGCGCCGCGCAGCGGACCGCGATCACCGCAGGGAGCCCCGCATGACCCCGCTGCAGCTCGTCCTCTCAACCCGCAACGACCACAAGGCCCGCGAGTTCGGCGACCTGCTCGCGCCGCACGCCGTCGCGCCGCTGCCCGACGCGGTCGTGCTGCCGCCCGAGGACGGCGACACGTTCGCCGAGAACGCGCTGGGCAAGGCGCGGGCGGCCGCCGCCGCGCTGGGCGTGCCCGCGATCGCCGACGACTCGGGCATCGAGGCGGCGGCGCTCGACGGTCGACCCGGGGTGCGCTCCGCCCGCTTCGCCGGCCCGGACGCGACCGACGCGGAGAACCTCTCCAAGCTGCTGCGCGAGGCCCCGGCGGGCAGCGCCGTCGCGTACGTCTGCGCGATCGCGTTCGTCGACCCGCACGACGGCACCGAGCGGGTCTTCGAGGGGCGCTGCACCGGCACGCTGGACCACGACCCGCGCGGCACCGGTGGCTTCGGCTACGACCCCGCGTTCGTGCCCGACGACCCGCTGGCGCGCGACCCGGCCGGCGCGGACGGCCGCCCCCGCACCATGGCCCAGCTGTCCCCGCAGGAGAAGGCGTCGATCAGCCACCGCGGCCACGCGGCGCGGCTGCTGCTGGCGTGGCTCGACGGCCGCGCCGCGGGCTGACGCCGCTCAGCGCAGGTTGACCGCGGCCGCGAGGCCCACGGCGCCCGCGACGGCCGCGTAGCCCTGGTAGCCGGCGAGCAGCAGCAGGACGACGGTGAGGGCGCAGACGCCGACCGTGGCGCTCCACGCGATGCGGTCCAGGGACATGCGCGCATCGTGCCAGACGTCCCGGATCCCCGGATTTCCGCAACGTGCGGGAATCCCGGCGGCGCGGCCCGATGTTTCCTGGGGTTTTCGTCCGTTCCCGCTGCTAGCGTCGCCCTGCCCGACCAATTCCCGAGGGAGGCACCCAGTGACCAAGTCGGAGTTCGTTGACGCCGTCGCCACGACGGCAGGACTCGACAAGAAGGACGCCGCGGCCGCGGTCGACGCCGTGCTGAAGACGATCGAGGGGACGCTCGCCGACGGTGGTGAGGTCACGTTCTCCGGCTTCGGGAAGTTCCACGTGACCGAGCGCGGCGCCCGCCAGGGCGTCAACCCGCAGACCGGCGAGCGGATCCAGATCGCCGCGTCGAAGGCCCCGAAGTTCACCGCGGGCACCGCGCTCAAGAAGGCCGTCAAGTCCTGACGGGTCCGTCGGCAGTCGCCGCGACCGGTCGCCGCTTCGGCGACCGGGTCACGGACCACGTCGCCGCGCGCGAGTCCCAGATCGTCCTGGGCCTCGACCCCGACCCCTCCCGGCTGTGGCCCGGGAGCGGCGACGGCGTGCCCGCCGACGGCCCACCGGCCGCCCGTGCGGCGGCCGCGGTCGCCGCCCACTGCCGCGCGGTGATCGCCGCCGTCGCCCCGGCGGTCGTGGCGGTCAAGCCCCAGCTGGCCTGCTTCGAGCGGCTCGGCGCGCCCGGCCGCGCCGCGCTCGGCGCCGCGGTGGAGGCCGCGCACGAGCACGGCCTGCTCGTCGTCGCCGACGGCAAGCGCGGCGACATCGACGTGTCGGCCACCGCGTACGCCCAGTCCCTGGTCGGGACGACGCCGACGCCGTACGGGGACGTCCCGGGGCTCGGGGCCGACGCCCTGACCGCGGCGCCCTACATGGGGGTCGACACGATCGACTCGCTGCTGGCCGTCACGCGGCCCGCGGGCGCGGGCGTGTTCGTGCTCGTGCGGACCTCGAACCCCGGGGCGGCCGACGTCGAGGACCTCGAGCTCGCCGGCGGCGGCCCGCTGTGGGAGCACGTGGCGCGCATCGTCGACCGGCTCGGCGAGGGCGACGGGGCGGCCCTGCACGACGTCGGCGCGGTCGTCGGCGCGACGCGGCCCGAGCACGTCGCCCGCATGCGCGAGCTGATGCCGCGCGCCGTGTTCCTGCTCCCCGGCGTCGGCGCCCAGGGTGGCCGCGTCGAGGACCTCGCGCCCGCCTGGGCGCCCGGTCCCGCCGGCGGCCTCGCGACGGCCTCGCGCTCGATCGTGCAGGCGGCCGAGCGTGGCGGCGTCGGGACCCCGGCGGCCGCGGCCCGCGCGGAGGCCGAGCGTCTGCGGGACGCCGCATGGTCGCTTGCGTGACGTCGGTCGCGGCGCCCGCCGCTCTAGAATCCCTGGACCGTGCCGTACCGCAGTCCTGCCCGCTTCCTCGCACCGCTCGCGCTCGTCGCGGCGTTCCTGTCGGTCTACCTCGTGGTCAAGCCGAGCTCCGAGGAGCAGTCCGACGAGCCCGCCACGACGACCTCGACGACGCGGACCACGTCCGGCTCGGGCAGCGGCGGGACGACGCGCAAGAGCTACACGGTGAAGTCCGGGGACGTCCTCTCGGCAATCGCCGAGAGCACCGGGGTCCCGCTCGAGCGGATCATCGAGCTCAACCCGGACCTCGATCCGCAGGCGCTGCGCGCCGGGCAGAAGATCAAGCTGCGGCGATGACGTCGCGGACGTCCCGGCCGGGCGCGGCGGTCCTCGCCGCGCTCGTGGTGCTGCTCGGCGCCCTCGTGGCCGCCGGTCCCGCGCGCGCGCAGGACGGCGAGCCGTCGCTGCGGTCGGCCTCCTCGGCGATCCTCGTCGAGCCCGCCACCGGCGACATCGTCGTGGAGAAGCGCGCCGACACCCGCCGGGCGATCGCGTCGACGACGAAGATGATGACCGCGCTGGTGACGCTCGAGCGGGCGTCGCTGGACGACGTCCTCACGACCACCGACTACCGTCCGGCCCCGGTCGAGTCGCAGATCGGGCTGCAGCCGGGCGAGCGGCTGACGGTCCGCGACCTGCTGCGCGGCCTGCTGCTGGCGTCCGGCAACGACGCGGCCGTCACGCTGGCGGTGCGGATCGGCGGCTCGCGCGAGCGGTTCGTGCGGCTCATGAACCAGAAGGCGCGCGAGATCGGCCTCACGAACACGCGCTTCGCCAACCCGATCGGCCTCGACGACCCGGACAACTACTCGACGGCCACGGACCTCGCGAAGCTCGCGCTCGTCCTGCGCCGCAACGCGTTCGCGCGCGAGACGATGAACCTCGAGCAGGCGACGCTGCGCTCGGGCGCCCGCCGCCGCGTGGTCCAGAACCGCAACCTGCTCGTCCGGCGCTTCGGCTTCGTCAACGGCGTCAAGACCGGCCGCACGACCCAGGCGGGCTTCGTGCTCGTCGGCAGCGGCTCGCGCGACGGCGTCTCCGTGGTGAGCGTCGTGCTCGGGGAGCCCAGCGAGGAGGCCCGCGTGCGGGACTCCGCCGCGCTGCTGCGCTACGGCCTGCGCCGCTACCGCGTCACGCGGGCGCTGCGCACCGGGCAGCCGCTGGGCAGCGCCACGCTCGAGTACCGCGACGACCAGCGCGTCGAGCTGGTGGCCGCCCGCTCCTCCTCGCGCGTCACGCGCCGCGACGAGCGGCTGACCACCCGCGTGCTCGGCGCGCCGAAGGTGCTCGACGGCCCGCTGCCCGCCCGCTCGCGCGTCGGCACGGTCGAGGTCCGCTTCCGGGGCCGGGTCGTCGACCGGGTCCCGCTGGTCACCGCCACCGAGGTGGTGGAGGCGACGGCGACCGACCGGCTGAAGGACTTCGCGGGACGGCCGGGCACGAAGATCCTGCTCGGGGCCCTCGTCGGGTGTAGCCTCCTGCTGGTCCTGCTGCGGCGTCGCATGGGCGCCCGGACCGGCCGGCAGACGAGCGGGACCGAGATCGCATGATCATCACCGTCACCCTCAACGCGGCGATCGACAAGTCGCTGAACGTGCCGAGCTTCCGGCTCGGCCGCCGTCACCGGACGGTCGAGCAGACGACGATGGCGGGCGGCAAGGGCGTCAACGTCGCGCGCACGCTCAAGACGCTCGGGCAGCCCGTGATCGCCACCGGCTTCCAAGGCGGGCCGACGGGCACGCGGATCGTCGAGCAGCTCACCGAGGACTCGATCCTCAACGACTTCGTGCGGATCCGCGAGGAGTCGCGGACGAACACCGCCGTCTACGACCCGACCAACGGGCAGATGACGGAGATCAACGAGCGCGGCCCGGCGATCACCGCCAAGGAGGTGGAGCTGTTCCGCGACAAGCTCCTGTACCTCGCGCGCGGCGCCGACATCGTCGTGCTGGCGGGCTCGCTGCCCCGTGGGGTCGAGGTCGACGTCTACGCCGGGCTGGTGCGCGAGCTGCGCCGCATGGACGTCCTGGTGATCGTCGACACCGACGGGGAGCCGCTGCGCCACGCCGTGCGCGCCGAGCCCGACCTCATCTCGCCCAACGTGCTGGAGGCCGAGGAGCTCGTCGGCCACGAGTTCAACGACGACGAGGACCGCGCGATCGCCGTGCGCGAGATGGTCCAGCTCGGCGCGCGCGAGGCGATCATGACCGCCCCCGACGGCTGCGTCGCCGCGATGCACGTCGACGGCGAGCGGCAGCTGCTGCGCGTCACGGTCGAGCCGCGCGAGACGGTCGCCGCCGTCGGCTCGGGCGACGCGTTCCTCGCCGGCTACGTGGCGTCCCGCTACGGCGGCGGCTCGGTCGAGGACTGCCTGCGGTTCGGCGTCGCCTGCGGCGCGGAGTCGACGAAGCGTCTCGGGGCAGGCCTGATCGACCCGCGCGAGGTCGAGAAGCTGACCGCGGAGGTCGACGTGCAGCGGATCGTCGCCCCGGCGGAGGTCGGCTGACCGACCGGTCCGGGGCGGGGGTCTTCCTTCGCCCCCGAACCGTCCGGCCCCGGTGCTATCGTGCCGCTGGCAGTGAGTTGCCGCCTCACAGCCTGCTTCAACCCCATCGTGACCCCGCCTGCGCGGGGTCTTTTCGTCACCCCTCAGACCTAGGATCGGGCGCTCTATGGACATCGAGATCGGACGCGGGAAGAAGGCCCGCCGGGCTTACGGATTCGACGACATCGCGATCGTGCCGTCGCGCCGGACCCGGGACCCCGACGACGTCGACATCAGCTGGAAGCTCGGTCCCTACCGCTTCGACCTGCCGCTGCTCGCCTCCGCGATGGACGGCGTGGTCTCGCCGCGCACCGCGGGGATCATCGGCAAGCTCGGCGGCCTGGGCGTCCTCAACCTCGAGGGCATCTTCACCCGCTACGAGGACGCCGAGGACCAGCTCGAGCGCATCGCCAAGCTGCCGAAGGACCTCGCCACGCGGGAGATGCAGGCGATCTACCAGGAGCCGATCAAGCCGCACCTGATCGCGCAGCGCGTCAAGGAGATCAAGGACCAGGGCGTCGTCACCGCCGCGTCCCTGACCCCGCAGCGCGTCACCGAGTACTACGAGCTCGCGCTCGAGGCCGGTCTCGACATCCTCGTCATCCAGGGCACCGTCGTCTCCGCCGAGCACGTCTCGCAGACGGCCGAGGCCCTGAACCTCAAGGAGTTCATCCGCGAGGTCGGCGTCCCGGTCGTCGTCGGCGGCTGTGCGAGCTACCACACGGGCCTGCACCTGATGCGCACCGGCGCGGCCGGCGTGCTCGTCGGCGTCGGTCCCGGCGCGGCGTGCACCACGCGCGGCGTGCTCGGCCTCGGGGTCCCGCAGGCGACGGCGATCGCCGACGTCGCGGGCGCCCGCTCGACGCACATGCTCGAGACCGGCGAGTACGTGCAGGTCATCGCCGACGGCGGCATGCGCACGGGCGGCGACATCTCCAAGGCGATCGCCTGCGGCGCCGACGCCGTGATGGTCGGCTCGCCGTTCGCGCGCGCCCACGAGGCGCCGGGTCGCGGCTTCCACTGGGGCATGGCGACGTTCCACCCGACGCTCCCGCGCGGCGCGCGCGTGCAGACGGTGCAGAACGGCACGCTCGAGGAGATCATCAGCGGTCCCGCGCACGAGAACGACGGCACGTTCAACCTCATGGGCGCGCTGCGCACCTCGATGGCGACCTGCGGCTACCAGGACCTCGCGGAGTTCAACCGCGCGGAGGTCCTCGTCGCCCCGGCGCTGCAGACCGAGGGCAAGCTCCTGCAGACCTCCCAGCAGGTCGGGATGGGCTCCCGCGGCTCCGCCGTCGGCGCGCACTCCACCGGCGAGGACGGCTCCAACGGCAGCGGCAAGACCCCGACCCTCGCGCAGGCGTAGGCGCGGGCGGGGACCGGCTTGAGCACCGACAACCTCCCGACCGCCGCGACGGCGGTGACCGAGCTGGCCGACGAGTCGGCGCCGATCGAGGCGCCGCGGTCGGTCGACGAGGTCGTCGTCCTGGACTACGGCGGGCAGTACTCGCAGCTCATCGCCCGCCGCGTGCGGGAGTGCGGGGTGTTCAGCGAGCTCCTGCCGCACCACGTCGGTGCGGCGGAGGTCGCCAAGCGCAAGCCCAAGGGCCTGATCCTCTCGGGCGGGCCCGCGTCGGTGTACGCGCCGAACGCGCCGAAGCTCGATCCGGGCCTGCTCGAGCTCGGGATCCCCGTGCTGGGCATCTGCTACGGCATGCAGCTCGTCGCGCTCGAGCTCGGCGGCACCGTCGAGAGCGCGGAGGTCGGCGAGTACGGCCGCAGCACCCTGACCGTGCGCGAGCACGGCCGGGTGCTCGCGGGCACCCCGGCCGAGCAGCCCTGCTGGATGAGCCACCGCGACACGGTGTTCGCGCCGCCGCCCGGCTTCACCGCGCTCGCCGCGTCGACCGCCTCGCCGGTCGCCGCGCTCGAGTCGACCGAGCGGGACATCTACGGCATCCAGTTCCACCCCGAGGTCGTCCACACGCCGTTCGGCCAGGACATCCTCAAGAACTTCCTCCGCGACGTGTGCGGCTGCGACCTGACCTGGTCGGCGGCGTCGATCGTCGAGGAGCAGCTCGCGCGGATCCGCGAGCAGGTCGGCGACAAGAAGGTCATCTGCGGCCTGTCCGGGGGCGTCGACTCCTCGGTCGCCGCGCTGCTCGTCCACCGCGCGGTCGGCGACCAGCTCACCTGCGTGTTCGTCGACCACGGGATGATGCGCAAGAACGAGGGCGACCAGGTCGTCCAGACGTTCCGCGACACCTTCAAGGTCCCGCTCGTCGCCGTCGACGCCGAGGAGCGCTTCCTCACCAAGCTCCGCGGGACGACCGAGCCGGAGGCCAAGCGCAAGATCATCGGCACCGAGTTCATCCGCGTGTTCGAGGAGGAGGCCGCCAAGCTCGCCCAGGGCGAGGAGGGGGCCCGGTACCTCGTGCAGGGCACGCTCTACTCGGACGTCATCGAGTCCGGCGGCGGCACCGGCGCGTCGACGATCAAGTCGCACCACAACGTCGGCGGCCTGCCCGACGACCTCCAGTTCGAGCTCGTCGAGCCGCTGCGCGCCCTGTTCAAGGACGAGGTCCGCGCGGTCGGTGCCGAGCTCGGGCTGCCCGAGCGCCTGGTCTGGCGTCAGCCGTTCCCGGGGCCCGGGCTCGCGATCCGCGTCGTCGGCGGGGAGGCCACCAAGGAGCGGCTCGACCTGCTGCGCGACGCCGACGCGATCCTCCAGGACGAGATCCGCAAGGCCGGTCTGTACCGCGACCTGTGGCAGTCGTTCTGCGTCCTGCCGGACGTCCGCACCGTCGGCGTCCAGGGCGACGAGCGCACCTACGGCTACGTCGTCGTCATCCGGGCCGTCACGTCCGACGACGCCATGACCGCCGACTGGGCCCGCCTGCCCTACGACCTGCTCGAGCAGATCGCCGCGCGCATGATCGGCGAGCTGCGCGAGGTCAACCGGGTGGTCCTGGACATCACGTCCAAGCCGCCCGGCACGATCGAGTGGGAGTGAGCGGCTGAGGCGCCGCCCGGCGCGGGCCGTGTCCCGCGCTGCGGGTCGGTGCCTCCGGCACCGACGCGGATGCCGCGCGGGACACGCCCCGCGCCGGGCTCCCGCTGGCGCGGCCCGGGCGCCGGGGGCTGATCCCCGCCGTGCGCGGCGGACGTAGCCGGGGCATGGAGCCCGCGCCGCTGCCGCTGATCGACGAGCACGTGCGGGCGCTGCCCGGCGACTCGGCGCAGGCATGGGACGCGGTGGTCGCCGTCCTTGGGCGCGCGCTGGACCGGTCGCTCGGCCCGCTGACGCACGTGTGGGGCTTCCAGCCGCCCCGGCCGGGCGGCCCGCGGCCGCTGCAGGTGGGCTCCTGGGGGCCGGGCTTCACGGTCACCGCGTTCGAGCCCGGCGAGCGGCTGGACCTCTCGGGCCACCACCGCTTCGCGCGCTACCGCCTGGAGGTGCTGCTCGACCCGCCCGCCGACGGGCGCGTCGTCGTGCGGGTGCGGACGCTCGCCACGTTCCGCGGCCGCCGCGGCCGCGTGTACCGCGCCCTGGTGATCGGCACCGGGGCGCACGTCGTGGCGATGGGCCGGCTCCTGGCGGGCTTCGACCGCGCCCGGCGTCGCGCACCCGTCGCGGCCTAGCGGCCTAGCGTCCTGCGGCTCCTAGGAGCGGCGCTCCCACCGGCGCAGCGCCGACGACGGGTCGATCGGTCGCCCGCCGGAGTACCAGCCCGGGGCGGTCCACAGCTCGAAGTGCAGGTGGCAGCCGTCGGCGACGCCGGTGTCGCCGACCTCGCCGATCCGCTGGCCGGTGAACACCCGGTCGCCCTTGCGGAAGGTCACCTTGCGGCGCAGGTGCATGTAGACGTGGTCCTGCCCGGTGCCGTCCGGGTCGATGACGAGGTAGTTCCCGGCGCGCGACTGCACGCCCGCGAACTTCACGCGGCCGCCGCGGACGGCGCCCAGCGGGGTGCCGCAGGCGGCGAAGACGTCGCGGCCCTGGTGGGAGCGCCCGCCGCGCGCGGCACCGAACTCGCCGGCCCCCGTCCCGAACCGGTAGCGGCCGAGGATCGGGAAGCGGTCGCGCACGAACTCGAAGGGCTGCTCGACGACGGTCTCGCCGGACTGGGCCATCGTCGCGGTGGTCCCGGCGGGCCGCAGCCGCAGCCGCCACAGGTAGGTGCCGTCGCTGGGCACCTTGCCGCCGACCGTGCCGTCCCACTCGAGGCTCTGGACGGTGCGGCCCGGCACGGTGACCGCCGGGTAGGAGCGCACGACCGTGCCGGTGCGCGCCTTGACGAGCTCGGCGCGGGCGCTCGCGGGCCCGGCGCTGCGCACGAAGTAGCTGAGCCGTGCCTTGCGGCGTCCGGCGTAGAAGACCCGTCGGGCCTCGACCCGGGCCTCGACGCCACCGCTCGACACGGCCGTGGCGGGGGAGACCACCGCGAGCCGGGCCCGCGACGGGCCGGACGCGTTCCCGTCGTCGTTGGCGACCGCGACCGGCCCGCTGGCGGCGCCCGCCGGGACGGTCACGGTGACGGACCCGGGGCCCGTCGCCGTCGGCGCGGCCATGCGGTCGTCGGCGATGCCGTCGGCGCCGAGGAACGCGACCGCGCTCACCCGGTCGAGCGCCTCGCCGCTGAGCCGCACGACGCTGCCGGGGCCGGCGCTGTCCAGGCCCGTGCACGCGGTGACGCACGCGATCCCGGTGACCTGCGGCGTCTCGGACGCGAACGACCCGCCCGAGCCGCTGGCGGCGACGGCGACGGCCGGGCCCGCCAGGAACGCGGCGGACAGCACGGCGAACGACAGATGGACGCGATGGATGGGTCCTCAGCTCCTCGTATGACGGCCTACGGGGTGAGCTGACGGGCTCGCGCGGTCGAGTGCCGCGCTACCGGACGGGTGTCCGGATTCGCCCCTGGATCATGGATCCGTTGGGTCCCCCGCTCCACCGCTCCCCGGGCGGGAGCGACGGACTCGGCGTTTGCTGCAGACGTCGACCGGGACGATAGCGGCGGCGCCGGTCGCTGTCAGCCGCACGTCCGTCCGGGGCGGGGAGGGGGCGGACGTCGTCGCGCGGCGCGATCCCCTACACTTCACCGCCGCCGCGCGCCCTGTCGTGCTGCGCCCTCTCTCTTATGAAGACGTACGTCGCCAACCCCACCACCCGCGAGCGGAACTGGGTCGTCGTCGACGCCTCCGGGCAGACGCTCGGTCGCCTCGCGACCCAGATCGCCGACCAGCTGCGGGGCAAGCGCAAGCCGGACTACACCCCGCACGTGGACACCGGCGACTTCGTCGTCGTGATCAACGCGGAGAAGATCGTCGTCACCGGCAACAAGCGCAACGACAAGATGTACTACCGCCACTCGGGCTTCCCGGGCGGCCTCAAGTCGCGCACGTTCGAGGAGATGATCGACCGGCGCCCCGAGGAGGTCATCCGCAAGGCCGTGAAGGGGATGCTCCCCAAGAACCGCCTGGCGCGCAAGCAGCTCACCAAGCTCAAGGTCTACGCCGGCCCGGAGCACCCGCACGAGGCCCAGAAGCCGCAGCCGATGGAGATCCAGTCCTGATGATCGACGAGACGCCCAACGACGACCAGGCCCCGGAGGAGACGCCGGCCGAGGTGACCCCGGAGGCCCAGGCCCCGGCGGAGCCCGCGGCCGAGGCGCCTGCCGAGCCCGCCGCCGACGTCCCGGCCGAGCCGGTCGCGGAGGCCGAGGTCGCCGACGAGGACGAGGACGTCGAGTACGTCGAGGAGACGCCGCGCGAGAAGCCCGCGATCCCCGGCATGGACCTCGAGGTCGACATCGTCCTGGAGGGCGAGAGCGGCGCCGCCGACCCGTACGCGGAGGACGGCGAGGAGCCGGCCGCCGGCGACGAGGTCGACGAGGACGTCGTCGACGACCAGCCGATCGCCGCGTCGATCGTGCTCGCCGAGGGCGCGCGCTACCGCGCGACCGGCAAGCGCAAGACCGCGGTCGCCCGCGTGATCCTGAAGCCGGGCACCGGCGCGTACACGATCAACGGCAAGTCGCTGGAGGAGTTCTTCCCGCGCGACACGCTGCAGCGCAACATCCGCCAGCCGCTCGAGGCCGTCGGCTTCGAGACGCGCATGGACGTCGTCGCGCGCATGCACGGCGGCGGGGTCAGCTCGCAGGCCGGTGCGCTGCGCCACGGCATCTCCCGCGCGCTGCTCGAGGCGGACCCGAACCTCCGTGGCGAGCTCAAGCGCCGCGGCTTCCTGACGCGTGACGCGCGCGTCAAGGAGCGGAAGAAGGCCGGCCTCAAGAAGGCCCGCAAGCGCCCGCAGTTCAGCAAGCGCTAGCGCACAGCCGCACGAGCGATGGCTCGCAAGCTGTTCGGCACCGACGGCGTCCGTGGCGTCGCCGGCGAGAAGCTCACGGCCGAGCTCGCCCTCGGGCTCGGCCGGGCCGTCACGCTGGAGGCGGCCGCGCAGCGGCCGCAGGTGCTCGTCATCCGCGACACGCGGGAGTCGGGCGAGATGCTCGAGGCCGCGCTGGCCGCCGGGGTGACCTCGGCGGGCGGTGACGTGCTGCTCGGCGGGATCCTGCCGACCCCGGCCGCGCCGCTCCTGGTCCGCCGCTACGGCTTCGACGTCGCCGCGGTCATCAGCGCCTCGCACAACCCGTTCCGCGACAACGGCATCAAGTTCTTCGGCGCGGACGGCATGAAGCTCTCCGACGCCACCGAGCTGGCCATCGAGCGGCGCCTGGAGGAGCCGGTGGCGGCGCCCGCGGCGATCGGCCGCGTGCGGACGCTCCACGGCACGCTCGAGGACTACTTGCGCGAGCTGCACACCCGCTTCGCGGCGCTCGGCCTCGACGGCCTCGACGTGCTGCTGGACTGCGCCAACGGCGCGACGTTCCGCGCCGCTCCGGAGATCTTCCGGCGGCTCGGCGCCACCGTGACGGTGGTCGCGCACGAGCCCGACGGGCGCAACATCAACGAGGGCTGCGGCTCCACGCACGTGGACGCGCTCGCGACCCGCGTGGTCGCGGGCGGGCACGATCTCGGCTTCGCGTTCGACGGGGACGGCGACCGGGTGCTCGCGGCCGACCGGAACGGCCGGGTCGTCGACGGCGACGAGCTGATCGCGCTGGTCGCCACGCACCTGCACGCGGGCGGTCGGCTCGGCGGCGGGGTGGCGGTCACGGTGATGACGAACTACGGCTTCCACCACGCGATGCGCGACGCCGCGGTCGACGTGGCGGTGACGAGCGTCGGCGACCGCTACGTGCTGGAGGAGCTCAAGCGCAGCGGCTGGCGGCTCGGGGGCGAGCAGTCCGGGCACATCATCGACATGGAGTTCGTCCCCTCCGGTGACGGCATCGCGAGCGCGCTGCTGACGCTCGAGGCGCTGGACGGGCGCGATCTCGCCGGGCAGCAGGCGATGCGCAAGCTCCCGCAGCGGCTCGTGAACGTGCCGGTGCCCGACCGTGACGCAGCGATGGCCGACCCGGCCCTCGCCGACGCGATCGCCGCCGAGGACGCCGACCTCGAGGGGCGCGGCCGCGTGCTCGTGCGGCCCTCGGGGACCGAGCAGCTCGTGCGCGTGATGGTCGAGGCGCCGACGCAGGACGAGACCGACGCGGTCTGCGCGCGGCTCGTCGCGGTCGTCGAGCGCTCCGCCTAGACCACCCGACCGACCGGTCGGTCGGGTCGGCCCGCCGCTCAGCGCTCGTGCAGCACGAACGCGAGCGCCGCGACCGCGCGGGCGCGGGCCCGCTCGGCGTCCTGGCCCTCCGCGAGCGCGCCGAGGACGGCCCCGTCGACGATCGCGAGGACGAGGTCGGCGGGCGGGGCGGTCGCGCGTCCCGAGCGGCCGAGCACGTCGCTGACGAGCGCGCGGGCGGCCGTGCGCACGCGGCGGGCGTCGTCGCCCCCGTCGGGACGGCGGGCGCCGCGTGCCCAGCGCTCGCACCACGCGACGAGCTCGTCGTCGTGCTCGGGCAGCAGCAGGCCCACGAGGACCGCGGCGGCGTCGCGCGGGTCGCGGCGCGTGAGCGGGACCCGTCCGGCGGCGCTGGCCATGCGGGCGACGTCGGCGTCGGCGAGCGCGCGCAGGGCGGCCGCGCGCAGCTCCTCCGCCGCGGGGAAGTGGTAGGTCGCGGTCCCCAGGCCGATCCCCGCCTCGCCGGCGACGGCACGGTGGTGGACCGCGTCGATGCCGTCGCGCACGAGGACGCGGCCGGCGGCCGCGACGATCTCGGCGCGACGGGCGGTGCCCTTCGGCGTGCTCATCGTACGACTGTACGGGAAAAATCGCACATGTGTACGGAATGCGGTAACCGGGGCAGGATCCGGCGCTAGGTTCAGCGAAACCCCGGCCAGTCGGCGCGCCCTGCGCGCCCGCGACCGGACCTCGTCCCGGAAGGATCCACGCCATGTGCGGCATCGTCGGATACGTCGGCAAGAAGGACGCCCAGCCCGTCCTGCTCGACGGACTGCGCAAGCTCGAGTACCGCGGCTACGACTCGGCCGGCGTCTCGGTCGTCGACGGCGACCGGATCGCCTCCGTCCGCGCCGTCGGCAACCTCGACAACCTCGAGGCCGCCCTCGTCCAGGCCACCGGCGCCTGGGCCGCGATCACCCCCGAGATGCTCGCCGGCACCGTCACCGCGGCGCCGATCACGATCGGCATCGGCCACACGCGGTGGGCGACCCACGGCCGCGTCAACGAGCAGAACGCGCACCCGCACTACGACAACCGCAACCGGATCCACGTCGTCGTCAACGGCATCGTCGAGAACTACATGGCGCTCAAGCAGCGCCTCATCGCCGGCGGCGCGCACTTCACCTCCGAGACCGACGCCGAGGTCATCGCCCACCTCGTCTCCTCGCACCGCGACCAGTGCGACACGCTCGCCGAGGCGGTCCGCCGCTCGTTCCTGGAGCTCGAGGGGCACTACGCGTTCGTCGCGATGGGCCTCGACGACCCCGACACGCTCGTCGCCGCCCGCAAGGAGTGCCCGCTGATCATCGGCCGCGGCGACGGCGAGACGTTCCTCGCCTCCGCGATCCCCGCGTTCCTCAAGCACACCCGCGACGTCCAGGTCATCGAGGACGGCGAGCTCGTCGTCGTCACCGCCGACGAGGTCGCGTTCATGAGCCCCGGCGGCGCCCCGATCGACCGCGAGGTCACGACGATCGACTGGGACGAGGAGACCGCCGAGAAGGGCGGCTACGAGACGTTCATGCTCAAGGAGATCTACGAGCAGTCCGACGTCGTCGCCGAGACGCTCGCCGACCGCACGCTGCGCGAGGACGGCGTCGACCTCGACGACGAGGGCGCGCTCGACGAGTCGATCCTCGCCAACGTCGACCGGATCGTCATCGTCGCCTGCGGCACCTCGTTCAACGCCGGGCTCATCGGCCGCTACGCCATCGAGGAGTGGGCGCGCGTCCCCGTGGAGATGGACGTCGCCTCCGAGTACCGCTACCGCAACCCGATCCTCGGGCCGCGCGACCTCGTCATCGGCATCACCCAGTCCGGCGAGACCGCCGACACGCTCGCCGCCATGCGCCTCGCCCGCGAGCGCGGCGCGAACGTCCTGGCGATCACGAACGTCATGGGCTCGCAGGCCACCCGCGACGCCGACGGCGTGCTCTTCACCCGCGCCGGGCTCGAGGTCAGCGTCGCCGCCACCAAGACGTTCGTCTGCCAGGTCGCGGTCCTCTACCTGCTGGCGCTGCGGCTCGCCGAGCTGCGCGGCGCGCTGCCGCGCGAGGAGCTCGTCCGGCTCACCGGCGAGGTCAGGCGGCTCCCGCACATGATCCGCGAGCTGCTCGACTCGATGGACGTCGAGGAGATCGCCCAGCAGCACCACGCGGGCGAGTTCTTCCTCTATCTCGGCCGGCACGCCGGCCGCGCCGTCGCGCTCGAGGGCGCGCTGAAGCTCAAGGAGATCTCCTACATCGCCACCGACGCGTATGCCGCCGGGGAGATGAAGCACGGCCCGATCGCCCTGCTCGACGAGCAGACCCCGGTGATCTGCATCGCCACCGACTCGCCGATCCTCGACAAGATGATCTCCAACATGCAGGAGGTCCGCGCCCGCGGCGCGCACGTCATCGGCGTCGCCAGCGAGGGCAACGTCGAGATCGGCGAGCACTGCGAGTCGGTCATCCGCGTGCCGCAGACCGACTGGATGCTGCAGCCGCTGCTCGCCGTCATCCCGCTGCAGCTGCTGGCCTACCGGATCGCGCGGCTGCGCGGGCTGAACGTCGACCAGCCGCGCAACCTCGCCAAGACCGTCACGGTCGAGTAGGCGGGTCGCGTGGGCGTCGGCATCGACCTCGTCGAGATCACCCGGGTGGAGGAGGCGCTGCAGCGCCGGCCCGGGCTCGCGCAGCGCCTCTTCACCGAGGCGGAGCTCGCCTACGCGGACGGCACCGGCCGCCCCGGCGAGCACCTCGCGGCCCGCTTCGCCGCCAAGGAGGCGGTCGCCAAGGCGCTCGCGCTGGAGGCCGGCTGGGCCTGGCGCGAGGTCGAGGTCGTCGCCGACGGCGGTCCGCCGAGCATCCGCCTGCACGGCGACGTCGCCGCGCGCGCCGGGGCGCAGGGCGTCACCGCCGTCCAGGTCAGTCTCACGCACGCCCGCGACACCGCCGGGGCCGTCGCCCTGACGGTCCCCGCCGCATGACCCGCCCGGCGCTCCCCGACTGGCTCGACCCGCTGCCCGACGCGGCACGGATGCGCGCCACCGACGCCTGGGCGATCGACGAGCTCGGCATCCCCGGCGTCGACCTCATGGACCGTGCCGGGGCCGCGCTCGCCTCGGTCGTCGAGCGGGTCGCCCCGCAGGGCACGATCGCCGTGGTCTGCGGCAAGGGCAACAACGGCGGCGACGGCTACGTCCTCGCGCGGCTGCTGCGCGAGCAGGGCCGCGACGTCCGCGTCCTCGTCACCGCGCCCGTCGCGGAGCTGCGCGGCGACGCCGCCCACCACTCGGCGCTCCTGCCCGGTCCCGGGCCGGTCCCGTTCGCCGCTGCCGGGCTGCACGGCGTCACGCTCGTCGTCGACGCGATCCTCGGCACCGGCGTCACCGGGGAGCCCCGCGGCGCCGCCCGCTACGCGATCGACGCGATCGTCGAGAGCGGCGTGCCCGTCGTCGCGTGCGACGTCCCCAGCGGCGTCGACGCCTCCACCGGCGAGGCCGCCGGCGTCGCCATCCGCGCCGTCGCGACCGCCACCTTCCACGCCGCCAAGCCCGGCCTGTGGATCAACCCCGGCAAGGAGCGCTCCGGGGTGCTGGCGGTCTGCGACATCGGCATCCCGGCCGGGGCGCCGACCGAGCCCGCGGACGTCGGGCTGCTCACCGAGCGGGTGCTCGACGGCCTGCCCGGACGCGGCGCCGCCAGCACGAAGTTCACCAGCGGGCACGTGCTCGTCGCCGGCGGCTCCCGCGGGCTCACGGGCGCGCCGTGCCTCGCCGCGCTCGGCGCGATGCGCGGCGGCGCCGGCTACGTCACCGCCTGCGTGCCCGGGTCGCTCGAGGAGGTCGTGGCGATCGCGCTGATGGAGGCCATGACCGTCCCGCTGCCCGACCACGGCGGCGCGCTCGTCGCCGACGGGGCCGCGCTCGTCGCCGAGCGGGCCGCCCGGCGCGGCGGCGCGCTCGTGCTCGGACCGGGGCTCGGCACCGCCGCCGCCTCGCGCACCTTCGCCCGCGGCCTCGCGGCGGTGGCCGACGTGCCGCTCGTCCTCGACGCCGACGGGCTCGGCGCGCACGCCGGCCGCGTCGCCGACCTCGCCGCGCGCACCGCGCCGACCGTGCTGACCCCGCACGCCGGCGAGCTCGCGCGGCTGCTCGACACCTCCAGCGAGCGCGTCCAGGCCGCCCGGCTCGAGCACGCGCACACCGCGGCCGAGCACGCGCACGCCGTCGTCGTCCTCAAGGGCGACGACACGCTCGTCGCCGACCCGGACGGTCGCGTCGCCATCAGCCAGGGTGGCGCTCCGGCGCTGGCGACCGCCGGGACCGGGGACGTCCTCGCCGGCCTCGTCGGCGCGCTGCTCGCCCAGGGCGTCGAGCCGTTCCGCGCCGCCTGCGCCGCCGTCGAGCTGCACGCGCGCGCCGGACGGCTCGCCGCCGAGCAGCACGGCCCCGACGGCGTGGTCGCCGGGGACGTCGCGGCCGCGCTCGGCCGCGCGCGCCTGCGCGACGGGGACCGCGGCGCCGGTCGGTAGGCTGGACCGCATGGCCGCCCTGACCGTCGCCGAGATCATGGACCCCGACGCGGTGACGATCGGGCCGGACGCCGACGTCGAGTCCGCGATCCGCCTGATGCGCTCCACCGACGTGCCCGGGGTGCCGGTCGTCAACGAGGGCGGCCGCTGCGTCGGCATCGTCACCGAGGCCGATCTCGTCATCCGCGACGAGCAGGGCGACCTGCACCTCCCGCACTACATCGAGCTGTTCGGGGGCATCATCTACCTCGAGCCGCTGCGGCGCTTCGAGGAGCGCCTGCGCAAGGCGTTCGCCGCCCGGGTGGAGGACCTCATGACCGCCGACCCGGACACGATCGAGAGCACCGCGACGGTGCGCGAGGCCGCGAAGCTCATCGCCGGCAGCGGGCACAACCGCCTCCCGGTCGTGGAGCACGGCCGGTTCGTCGGGCTCGTCACGCGCGTCGACGTGCTCGACGCGCTCGCCCACCAGGACTGAGCGGTGGAGCGCGTCGAGGCGCTCGTCGACGTCGCCGCCATCGGGGCGAACGTCCGGACCCTGCGCGGGCGGCTGGCGCCCGGCGCGGCGTTCGCGGGCGTCGTGAAGGCCGACGGGTACGGGCACGGGGCGCTCACCGCCGCCCGCGCCGCGCAGGCGGCGGGGGCCGACTGGCTCGCCGTCGTCTCCGCGCGGGAGGCGCGGACGCTGCGCGACGCGGGCATCGCCGGGCCGCTGCTCGTCATGGGCGCGCTGACGCCGGACGAGCTCGATCTCGCGCTCGGCGCGGCGGCGGACGTCGTCGCGTGGACGCCCGAGTTCCTCGAGGCCGCCGCGCGTCCGCGGCCGGACGCACCGCCCGCCCGCGTGCACGTCAAGCTCGACACCGGCATGGGCCGGCTCGGCACGCGCGACCCGGACCTCGCGACCGCGCTCGTGCGGCGCGCCGTGGCCGACGACCGCGTGCACGCCGTCGGGCTGATGACGCACTTCGCCACCGCCGACGAGGAGGGCGACCGCTTCATGGACGAGCAGCTCGCCCGCTACCGCGCCTGGGCGGAGCCGCTGAAGGCCGTGCACCCCGGGCTCGTCCGGCACGTCGCCAACAGCGCGGCGACGCTCCGCGACCCGGCCACGCACCTCGACCTCGTGCGCTGCGGCATCGCGATCTACGGCATGGACCCCGCCAACCGCGACCCGGAGCGGCACGGCCTCGTCCCGGCGCTCGCGCTGCGCTCGGTCGTCGCCGCGGTCAAGCCGTGCGCGCGGGGCGAGAGCGCGGGCTACGGGCGCCGCTTCGTCGCCGAGCGGGACACCGTGCTCGCCACCGTCCCGATCGGCTACGGGGACGGCTGGCGGCGCGGCCTCACCAACCAGGCCGAGGTCCTGATCGGCGGCCGCCGCTTCGCGCAGGTCGGCACCGTGAGCATGGACAACGTGACCGTCGACCTGGGGCCCGACGGGGGTGGCGTCACGGTCGGCGACCCCGTGACGCTGCTGGGTGCCGACGGCGGCGAGCGGATCCTCGCGGAGACCGTCGCCGCCGCGCTCGGCACGATCAACTACGAGGTCACCTGCGGGCTGCTGCCCCGCGCGACCCGCCGCACGGTCGGCGCCGCGACGTGAGCGCCGCCCTGGACGCGGCCCGTGACGCCCTGCGCGGCGAGCGCGCGTGGGTCGTGGGCGGCGCGGTCCGCGACCGGCTGCTCGGCCGGCCGCTGGACGACATCGACCTCGTCGTCGACGGGGACGTGCGCGCCGCCGCCCGCCATCTCGCGCTGCAGGCCGGCGGCCCGTCGTTCCCGCTCTCCGACGCGCACGGCGCCTGGCGGGTGCACGGGCCCGACCGCGCGTGGCAGATCGACCTCGCGCCGCTGCGCGACGGGACGATCGAGGCCGACCTCGCGCTGCGGGACTTCACCGTCAACGCGATCGCCGAGCCGCTGCAGGGCGGGCCGCTGCTGGACCCCCACGGCGGGGCGGAGGACCTCGTGCGCCGGCGGCTGCGGATGGTCGGCCGGGCCTCGTTCCCGGACGACCCGCTGCGCGTCCTGCGGCTCGCGCGGTTCGCGTCGGAGCTCGACCTCGAGCCCGAGCCGCCGACCGTCGCCGCCGCGCGCGAGCACGCGCCCGGCATCGAGCGGGTCGCCGCCGAGCGCGTCTTCGCCGAGCTGCGGCGGATCGTCGCGTGCGACCGGCCCGTCGAGGGCCTCGCGCTGATGGAGGACCTCGGGCTCACCGCACGGGTGCTGCCCGAGCTCGCCGCCCTGCACGGCGTCGAGCAGAACGTCTTCCACGACGCCGACGTCCACGACCACACGATGACGGTCCTGCGCCGCACCTGCGAGCTGCAGGCCGACCCCGGCGCCGTCCTGGGGGAGGAGCACGGCGCGGCGCTCACGGCGTTCCTGGCGCGCCCGCTCTCCGACGAGCTGACCCGGGGGACCGCGCTGCGCTTCGGGGCGCTGCTGCACGACATCGCCAAGCCCGCCTGTCAGGCGGTCCGCGACGACGGCACCGTCCTGGGCTTCCCCGACCACGACCGCGAGGGGGCGCGGCTCGCCCGCGCGATCCTCGAGCGCCTGCGGACCAGCGACCGGCTGCGCACCCACGTCGCCGCGCTCGCCCGCCACCACCTGCGCCTCGGGTTCCTCGTGCACCACCGGCCGGTCGAGCGCCGGCGCCTGCACGCCTACCTCGTGGCCACCGGGCCCGTCGCGCTCGACGTCACGCTCCTGTCGGTCGCCGACCGCCTCGCGACCACCGGCCGCGACGCCGAGCGGTCGATCGCCGTGCACCTCGAGCTGGCCCGGGAGCTGCTGCCCGCCGTGCGCGCCTGGGAGGACGGGGACCGGCCCGCCCCGCTCGTGCGCGGCGACGAGCTCGCCGCCGCCCTGGACCTGCGACCCGGCCCGCTGCTCGGCGAGCTGCTCGCGGAGCTCGCCGCGGCCGGCTACGCGGGCGAGGTGACCGACCGCGACGGGGCGGTCGCGCACGCCCGCGCGTGGCTCGCGGCCCGCGAGGGGTAGGGTCCGCGCATGCCGGCCGATCCCGACTGCATCTTCTGCAAGATCGTCGCGGGGGACCTCCCCTCGACGACGATCGCCGAGACCGAGCGCGCGATCGCGTTCATGGACATCAACCCGGGCACCCGCGGGCACGCGCTGGTGATCCCGCGCGAGCACTCCCGCGACCTGCTCGAGATCGCGCCCGACGACCTCGCCGCCTGCGCGTCACTGGCCCAGGAGATCGCCGGGCGGGCGAAGGACCGCCTCGGCGCCGACGGGGTGAACCTCCTGAACTGCTGCGGCGCCGACGCCTGGCAGACCGTCTTCCACTTCCACCTCCACGTCATCCCCCGCTACAAGGACCAGCCCGAGAAGGACGCGCTGCGCCTGCCGTGGGTGCCCGCACCGGGTGACATGGACGACATCGCCGCTGCCGGAAAGGAGCTCTCGTGAGCACGAAGGAGTTCGGGCCCGTGCGCCTGGAGCAGGACGGGCCGCTCGCGGTCCTGACGTTCGACGCCCCGCCGCTGAACCTGTTCACCGAGGCGATGATCGACGGCTTCGGCGCCGCGGTCGCCGAGCTCGTCGCCGCCCCGCCGCGCGGCGTGCTGCTGCGCGCCGAGGGCAAGGTCGTCAGCGGCGGCGTGGACGTCCACACCTTCGACGGGCTCACGCCCGAGCAGGGCGCCGACCTGTGGGACCGCTGGCTCGTGCCGATCCAGCAGCTCGAGGACCTGCCGTGCCCGACGGTGTTCGCCGCCCAGGGGCTGTGCCTGACCGCCGCGTTCGAGATCTCGCTCGCCTGCGACCTGCTGCTCGCCTCCGAGAAGGCGAGGTTCGGGCTCGTGGAGATCGTCGTCGGCCTCACGCCGAGCATGGGCGGCCCGCAGCGGCTGGCCGAGCGCGCCGGCCCCGCCCGCGCGAAGGAGCTCATCTACACCGGCGAGCTCTACGACGCCGCGACGCTCGCGTCGTGGAACGTCGTCAACCGCGTGCTGCCGCTCGAGGGCTTCGACGAGGCGGCCCGCGCGTTCGCCCGCCGGATCGCCGAGGGCCCGACGAAGGCGCACGCCGCGACGAAGCTCCTGGTCGGGGCCGGCGTCCGGCAGGACCCGCGCGCCGCCGACGCGATCGTCGGCGAGGTCAGCGGCCCGCTGTTCGCCACCGAAGACCTGAAGAACGCGGTGCGCTCGTTCCTCACCGACGGCCCCGGGAAGGCGACCTACGAGGGCCGCTGAGCCGCGCGCGTGCCGGTCGCGCAGCACGGGTCCGTCCGGATCCACTACCGCGACGAGGGGGACCCCGCCGGGCCCCCGCTCGTCCTGATCATGGGGCTCGGCGGCAGCGGCAACGCCTGGTGGCGGCTGCTGCCCTCCCTGCAGGACCGGGCGCGCCTGCTCGTCATCGACAACCGCGGCACGGGGGAGAGCTCCCCGATCCGCGGGCCGCTGTCGCTGCGCGACCTCGTCGCCGACGTCCTGGCGGTCATGGATCACGCCGAGGTCCCCGTCGCCGACGTCCACGGCGTCTCGATGGGCGGCATGGTCGCCCAGCACCTCGCGCTCGACCACCCGCAGCGGGTGCGCTCGCTGCTGCTCGGCAGCACGACCGCGCAGGCGCGCTCGGGGCCGCCGCCGTGGCGGCTGATCGGCAGCAGCGGCCTGCGCCCGCTGCTCGGGCCCGGCCGCTCGTGGCCGGTGATGTCCCGCGTCCTCTACGCGCGACGGACCTTCGAGGAGGCGCCCGAGCGGATCGCGCAGGACTGCGACCTGCGCCTGCGCGACGGCACCCCGACCGTCACGATCGCCGCGCAGCTGCTGGCGATCGCCCGTCACGACGTCCGCGCGCGGCTGGCCGAGCTCGGCCGGTTCCCGGTCACCGTCGTGCACGGGGACGAGGACCGGCTGGTCGCCCCGGCCCGCGGGCGCGCCCTTGCAGCGGGCATCCCGGGCGCCGTCTTCGTCATGATTGGGGGATGCGGCCATCTCATGACGACCGACGCCCAGGAGCCGACGGCGGACGCCGTGCTGGCGCACCTGGACCGGGTCGCCGTCCGCGGCACACCCGTCGGCTGATCGCCGGCACCGCGATCGCGAGCCTCCTGACCGGCGTCGCGGTGGCCGCCGTCTCGACGAAGCCCGTGGTGCTCACGGACTCGCGCACGGACGCGGCCGAGGGCGCGATCGACCTGCGGCGCGTCCAGCTCGGCAAGGCGCCCGACGGGCGCCTGCGCGCGGCGATCACCGCGTCGGAGGCGTTCACCGCCGAGGACCTCGTGGCCGAGAAGGGCGGGCCGCCCGGCTCGATCTGCCTGCGGCTCTACACGGTGACGACGGAGATCGAGCGCAGCATCCCCGAGCACCTCGCGTGCGTGACGGCCGACGCCGCCGGGGAGAAGCTCCGCGGCAGCGTCCTGAAGGAGCGCGCCAACGACCTGCCGACGCGCACCGGGACCGTCTCGGTCTCCCGCTCGAGCGACACGACGATCGTCCTGCGGTTCTCGCAGAGCTCGATCGGCAAGCCTGCCAGCGTGCGCTTCTCCGCCGAGGCGACCCGCCCCGGCTGCGTGCGGACGAGCTGCGTGGACGCCGCGCCCACGCCGCCGAAGGTCGGGACCTTCACGCTGCGTGAGCCGGCGGCGACCACGAACCGTCCGTAGCGCCTAGCTGCGGCGCTTCTGCGCGCTGCTGCGCTTGTCGCGGCAGACGCCGTGCCCGCCGCCGCTGTGCCCGCCACCGCCACCGGTCCCCGGGGTGGGCGTGGGCGTCGGGGTGGGGGTCGGCTCCGGGTCGGGCTCCGTCGTGGCGGTCGTCGGCTGCCGGTAGGAGCCGGAGAACGCGGACTGGGCGACGATCTCACGAGCGCCCGAGCCGTCGATCGCCGCGTGCCAGAGGCCGAACAGGAAGTCGGCGTCCGCGTCCCGGTCGTAGACCAGCGACGCGCCGTCCGGGGCGTAGTCCGGCAGCTGCTCGTCCCCGGTGGAGCTCGTCACGTTGCGCAGCCCGGTGCCGTCGGCGCGGATCCCGTAGATGTCCGAGCCGGAGGCGTCGAAGCCGTAGAAGAGGAGCTTGGAGCCGTCGGGGGACCAGCGCGGACCCCAGGAGCTCCAGTCGAACGCGGCGGTGAGGTACCGGACGTTCGTGCCGTCCGCGTCGACGAGGCCGAGCCGGCCGCGGTCGCTGAACGCGATCGTCGAGCCGTCGGGGGAGAACGCGCCGTCCTGCTCGAGCGCGTCGGGCGTGCTCGTGACCGCGGTGAGGCTGGTCCCGTCCACCCCGATCGTGTAGAGGTCGTTGCGGTACGTGAAGAGCACCGTGTCACCGCTGGGGTGGAAGCTCGGCTGCCAGGCGTCGTCGGTCGGGTCGGCGGGCGCGAACAGGACGGTGCGGTCCCCGCCGGCGAAGGCGTCGATCTGCACGGCGTGGTTGTCCTCGTCGTAGACGACCGCGGTCTCGTCCGCGCTGAGGGCCGGGTTGTCGTAGTAGTGGTCGCCGACCACCGGGGAGATCCGCGCCAGCGCGCCGTCGCGGTCGTTGCCGGACCAGACCTCGCCGCCGCGGTGCAGGACCAGTGCGTACGGGCCGCTGCTCACCGGCGGGCCGCTGGGCGTCGGGGTCGGCGTCGGCGTGGGGGTCGGGGTGGGCTCCTCGCTGTGCGGCGGGCGCCAGCCGTGGCCGTGGCCCTGGCGCGGGCTGCGGCGCAGCTCCCGGCTGCTCGTGCAGCGCAGCCCGGCGGCGCGGTAGCGCGACGCCCAGCGCGACGAGGTCGTCGAGCAGCGGTAGTCGGTGGTCGTCGGGCAGGTCGGCAGCGCGCTGCGGGCGCCGGACGGCTTGCACAGGCCGCCCCGGGAGGAGCCGTAGGTCGCCGAGGCGGACGGGGCGAGGGTGGCGACGGCAAGCAGCGTCAGGGCGACGACCGTCGTGGACAGGGTGCGCGCGTTCCGTGCGCGGTGCATGGCAGCCTCCGTGGCTCGGGATCGCTCCTCTCCTCGGCGCGCGGACCGCACGACCCGACCCCCCCGCGGACGGATGGCCGCCGGGCGCCTCCCCAGAAGTCGGGAGTCAGCGTCCGTAGCGGCCCAGGCCCCGCACCGCGAGCGCGCCGAACGCCGCCAGCAGCAGGCCGAGCGCCAGGAACGCCGGCCAGGTGTCCGCCCAGGTGACGTCGCCGACGAAGCCCTGGCGGACCCCTTCGAGGACGAGCGTGACGGGGTTGACCGTCGCGAACGTCTCGAGCCAGCCGGCCAGCAGCTCCTTCGGGGCGTAGGCGGTGGAGAACAGCACCGCCACGAAGTTGCCCATCTGCATCAGCGGCGCGGCCTGCTGGGAGCGGAAGCGCAGCGCGAGGATGACCCCCCAGCACGCCATCAGGCAGGCGAACCCCATCACGAGCGGGACGGCGACGAGCAGCCCGTCGATCCCGGGGAAGTCGACGCCGAGCGCGAGCGCGACGCCGAACAGGAACGTGCCGGGCAGCAGGGCGCGCAGCCCGGCGCTCGCGATGATCCCGGCGAGCAGGGCCGCGCGCGGGGCGGGGCACAGCAGCAGCCGGTCGAACCAGCCCTGCTCGATGTCGCGGGCGAGGTTGACGCCCGTCGCCGCCCCGGTGAAGCCCGCACCCTGGAGCAGTCCGACCGGCACGATGAAGGTGAGGAAGTCGTCGGAGGTGAAGCCGGGCAGCTCCGCGGCCTTCCCGAAGACGCTCGCCAGCCCGACCATGAAGATCGTCGGGGCGAGCACCCCGGGGATCGCGGCGCCCGGGACGCGGGTGATCTCGTTCAGCGCCCGCAGGACGAGCGCGCGGACGACCATCAGCTCGGCGGTCATGCGTCCCGCAGCCTTCCGCGCAGCGCCGCGACCGAGAGCGCGATGCCGCCCGCGGCGACCAGCGCGGCGGCAGCGAGCCCCTCCAGGAACGGGGTCGCCGACAGGTCGGAGATGATCGGGTCGCGCATCCCGTCGGCGATGTAGCTCAGCGGGTTGTAGCGGGCGATCGTGTCGGCGGGGCTGGAGAGCAGATCGCGCGGGAAGAACGCCGAGCTGATGAACAGGACGACGAACACCAGGGGGAAGATCCCCTGGACCGTGCTCGCGTTGCGGGCCCGCAGCGCCAGCGTCGTCCCGATCGCGCCGAAGCCCATGCCGGCGACGACCCCGATCAGGAGCACGGCGAGGAAGCCGAGGACGCCGCCCTGGATGCTCGCGCCGAAGACGAGGCCGAGGACCGTGAAGTAGACGATCTGGATCGCGGCGAGCGCGCCCGCCGCGGCCAGCCGGCCGAGCACGATCGCCGCCCGCGGGATGGGGGAGGCGACGAGGCGGTCGAAGAAGCCGCCCTCGATCTCGAGCGCCAGGGCGATCCCGGCCGCGACCCCGCCGAGCAGCAGCGACTGCGTCATCGCCGCGGCGAGCTGGAAGTCGAGGAACCCGTCGACCTGCGGGAACCCGGGGAGGTCGGTCGTGCGGTTCAGGCCGCCGGTGTTCACGGCGAGGAACAACGTCGGGAAGATCAGCAGCGGCGCGAGGAACTGGGGACGGCGGAACGCGTTGCGCAGGGCGCGACGGGCGAGCGCGACGACGGCGCGGATCACGCCGGGGTCTCCGCGGCCGGGGCGTCGGTGCCCTCGAGGTGCCGGCCGGTCTTCTGCACGAACACGTCGTCGAGGCTCGGCTCGACGACCTGGAGCGCCGCGACGGCGATGCCGGCCTCGTCGAGCGCCCGGACGACCGGGGCGATCGCGGTCGCGCCGCCGTCGACGGCGAACGACAGGTCGGCGTTCTCGGTCGAGGGTCGCTCGTCGCCGAAGCGGGCGAGGATCTCGCGCGCCTGCGCCAGCCGGTCCTGGTCGACGACCGACACGTTCAGCCGCGGCCGGTCGATCTCCGCCTTGAGGCTCGCCGGGGTGCCCTCGGCGACGAGGCGGCCCTGGCTGATGATCCCGACGCGGTCCGCGAGCTGGTCGGCCTCCTCGAGGTACTGGGTGGTGAGGAAGACCGTGGTGCCCTCGGCCTTCAGCCGTCGCACCTCCTCCCACAGCGTCAGGCGCGAGACGGGGTCCAGGCCCGTGGTGGGCTCGTCGAGGAACAGGACCTCGGGCTCGTGGATCAGCGCCATCGCGAGGTCCAGGCGGCGGCGCATGCCGCCCGAGTACGTGCCGACGCGCCGGTCCTGGGCCTGCTCGAGCCCGACGCGCTCGATCAGCTCGGTGGCACGCCCGGCGACCGTGCGCGGCGGGATCCCGTGGAGCGTGGCCTGGAGCTCGACGAGCTCCCGGCCGGTCATCAGCAGGTCCAGCGACGCCTCCTGCAGGGCGACGCCGATGCGCCGGCGGACCTTCGCCGGCTCGGTGGCGACGTCGTGCCCGGCGACCGTCGCCCGCCCGCCCGTGGGCCGCAGGAGCGTCACGAGCATCCGCACGGTCGTGGTCTTCCCGGCACCGTTGGGGCCGAGGAACCCGTACACCTCGCCCGCCGCGACCGCGAGGTCCACGCCCGCCACCGCCTTCAGGCCGTCCCGGTACTCCCGCTCCAGCCCCACCGTCTCGATCGCGCTCATCCCGGCGGCGAGTCTATTGCGCCCGCAACTTCCCCGGCGGTCGTATCCGCACCTTCCGGCGACGTGTCGTGTTCAATGGGGCGTGATGAAGCGTTCGACGAAGGTCACGGTGGCTGCGGTCGCCCTCGCGCTCGCCGTCCCGGCGGCCGCCCTGGGCACGCTCGACGAGGTGGGGGTCCTGCAGGGCACACCGGCCCCCGCGCCCTCCTGCCCGGACCGTCCGTGCCAGGCGATCCCGAAGACGACCGGCTACCAGGCGAAGGTCGACACGAACCGCAGCGTGCACGTCATCCCCAAGGACGGGCGCATCGTCGCCTGGACGATCACGCTCGGCAAGCCGGGCAAGGAGCAGACGAAGTTCTTCAACGAGGGCCTCGGCGGCGAGCCGCAGGCGCAGATCACGATCCTGCGCCCCGGCAACAAGCTCTACTACCGCGCGGTCGCGCAGGGCGAGCCGCAGAAGCTCTCCAAGTACTTCGGGCAGACCGTGCAGTTCCCGCTCGAGCGGTCGATCCCGGTGAAGAAGGGCTGGGTCGTCGGGCTCACCGTGCCGACCTGGGCGCCCGCGCTCGCGGTCAACCAGCCGGGCACGACCTCGTGGCGCGCGAGCCGCGGCAAGGGCAAGTGCAACGACTTCGACCGGCAGACCGCGCAGACGAAGGAGATGGGGATCTCCCAGTTCTACTGCCTGTACCGCACCGCGCGGCTGACCTACTCGGCCACGCTCGTCTCCACGCCCTGATGCCCGACGCGACGGCCGCCGGGGCGCTCCCGCCCCGGCCGGACCTGTCGCGCTGGATGATGGGCGTCGGCTTCCTGCTGACGCCCACGCGGTTCTTCGACGCCTGCCACGCGCGCTGCGGCGACTGGTTCACGCTGCGGCCCGCGCCCGGCCGCACGCTCGTCGTGACCGCGGACCCGGACGCGGTCCGCGAGGTCCTGCGCGGGGACCCGGACGTGCTGCACGCCGGGGCGGGCAACGCGGTCCTCGCCCCGGTCCTGGGCCCCGGGTCGACGCTGCTGCTGGACGGCGCCGAGCACCTGCGCCACCGGCGGATGCTGCTGCCGCCGTTCCACGGGGACCGGCTGCGCGCGAGCACCGCCGTGATGGAGGAGGTCGCGGCCCGCCACGTCGCCGCGTGGCCGCGCGGGCAGGCGGGGCCGGCGCTGCCGCGGATGCAGGCGCTGACGCTCGAGATCATCGTCCGCACGGTCTTCGGCGTCGAGGACCCGGCGCACGTCGCGCGGGTCGGGGCGCCCCTGCGGCGCGTCCTCGCGCAGGTCGGCACGCGCGGCCGGGTCGTGGCGCTCGGACTCACCCAGGGCCGCCACGCCGGGCCGCTGAGTCCCTGGCGGCGGTTCCTCGCGGCGCGTGCGGCCGCCGACGCCGTCGTCACCGAGGAGCTCGCCGCGCGCCGTCACGCCGCTCCCGGGCAGGACGTGCTGTCGCTGCTGCTGCAGGCCCGCGACGAGCACGGGGAGGGCCTCACCGACGCGGAGCTGCGCGACGAGCTCATGACGCTGCTGATCGCCGGGCACGAGACGACCGCGACCGCGCTCGCCTGGACGGTCGAGCGGCTCGTGCGCCACCCCGACGTGCTCGCGACGGCTGTGGCGGAGCGGCGTGCGGGCGGCCATGCGTACCTCGACGCGGTGATCCGCGAGACGCTGCGGCTGCGGCCGGTGGTGCCGGCGGTCGTGCGGCAGCTGCGCCGCGACCTGCGCCTGGGCGGCTGGGACCTGCCGGCCGGCGTGCACGTCGCCCCGTCGATCTACCTCCTGCACCGCCGCGCGGACCTGTACCCCGAGCCGCTGGCGTTCCGACCGCAGCGGTTCCTCGACGCGGCGCCGTCGTCGTCCACGTGGATCCCGTTCGGCGGCGGTGTGCGCCGCTGCCTGGGGGCGAGCTTCGCGCTGCTGGAGATGCGGGTGGTGCTCGGCGCCCTGCTGGACGCGGCGCAGCTCGCGCCCGCCCGCGGTGACCGGGCGGGGGAGGGGACGACGCGGCGTGCGATCACGTTCGCGCCCGCCCGGGGCGGACGCATCGTCCTGCGCTGAGCCGCGGCCGTGCGGGCCGCGCTACTGGTCGCAGGCCCCGGGGTTCTGCGTGCAGAAGTCCTGGAAGCCGCCGGCCTCGCTGCCGGTGCCGCCCGCCGTTCCGCCGCCCGCACCGCCGGTCCCGGCACCGCCGGTCGCGGGGGTCGGGGTGGCCTGCGGGACCGCGGTGGCCTGCGGGGCGGGCGTCGCCGCCGCACCGCCGGTCGACGGGCTGCTCGGCGTGACCGTCGTGCCGTCGTCCGTGGACGTCTTGCCGGTCGTGTCGGTCGTCGTCGTGCCGTCGTCGGCGGTCGTGCCCGTGTCCCCGGTCGGGGCGGCGGGCAGCGTGCCGGAGCCCTCGCCGGGCGGCACGAGCTCGGGGGCGGAGGAGGGGACGACGTCCCCGGTCTGCTCGCTGCCGCCGCACGCCGTCACGCCGAACGCGGCGGCGACGAGCAGGGCGACGGCCGTCGAGCGGCGCGGCATCAGCTGGCGGGCGCCATCCGGCGGCCGCAGGTGGGGCAGTCGTTGAGGTCCTTTTGGGCGAGCTGGTCGCACCAGGGGCAGAAGCGCAGGTTCTCCACGGCCCAGGGCAGCTTCGACTTCGACGGGGCGAGCGGCAGCACCTTGCCGAGCACCTCGAGCTCCTCACCGGTCTCGCGGTCGCGATAGACGGTGTTGGGCTCGGCCTCGAGGAAGATCTCCCGTCCGGTGGACGGCGTCCGCAGTCGGTAACGCTGGCTCATCGTGCCCGGACTCTACCGCGGACGGCCCCGGTGACGCCCCGTGCGGGGCGTCCGGGCGCGCTACTGGACGGTGAGCGTCCCCTCCATCCCGGCCTGCCGGTGACCGGGCACCGAGCAGTAGTAGGTGTACTTGCCGGGCGCGAAGTCGGCGGTGAAGCCCGCCTCGCCGCCCGTCACCTGCTGCGACTCGCCCTTGCCGTCGATGACGATGTCGTGCGGGACCGAGGACTCGTTGGGCATCTTCACCTCGAGCGACCCGGCGGGCGCCTGCGCGGTGGCGTTGACGTAGAGGAGCTGGCCGCCGGGGTCGGCCGGGATCGTCAGGACCCCGTTCTCGGCCACGGCGGGCTTGTCGGAGGCCGAGGACTTGACCGCCGTCGCGAGCGCGCCGCCGTCCTTGCCGCCCGCGGCCGCGACCGCCGCCACGTAGGAGGCGATGTCGCGGGCGCCCTCGTCGTCGACGAGGTCCCGCGGCATGACGCTCCCGATCTGCGGGTGCTTGATCTGCTGGTAGACGACGCCGCGCACGCCGTCGCGGCCGAAGCCGTCCTTCAGCGGGCGCTTGAACGCCTCGTCGAGGTTGGGGCCGGTGACGCCCTTGGTGTCCGCCCGCCCGAGGATGTGGCAGGAGCCGCACTTGGAGACGAACAGCTGCTTGCCCGCGACCTGGTCGTCCCCGTTGTTGTTGACCGAGCAGCCGGACGCGAGCAGCGCCCCGCCGAGCAGGGTGCCGAGCAGGAGCGGACGCACGGTGCGGGAGAGCGGGTTCACGGACGGTCCTCCGGGCGCAGGGTTCACGGGTCGCGGGCGGCTCACAGCGCCCGGCCGAGCAGGACGAGGGCGATCACCACGGCGGCGACCGCCGCGGTCAGCAGGAGGAGCCGGAACGCGGCGTCCTCGGACTTCAGCGGGTTCATCACGGCGCGCGGCTCCCCCTAGACCACGTAGATCGTCGTGTAGACCACGATCCACATCACGTCGACGAAGTGCCAGTAGATGCCGGGGATCTCGACCCCGCGGTGGTCGTCGGCGCTGAAGTGCCCGCGGAACGCGCGCAGCGTCACGATCCCCAGGAGCAGCAGGCCGATGAACACGTGCGCGCCGTGCAGGCCGGTGAGCCCGTAGAAGATCGAGCCCTGCGCGTGGTCGTGCGGCGCGAACCCGATGTGCACGTACTCGTTGACCTGGATGAACAGGAACGTCAGGCCGAGCAGGAACGTCGTCAGCATGCCGACGCGGAAGCCGCGGTGGTTCCCCGCCTTCAGGGCGGTCTCCGCCCAGTGCAGGGTCAGGGACGACGACAGCAGGATCGCCGTGTTCACGCCCGCGATCGCGACCGGGAGGTGATCTCCCTCCGGCATCCAGGCGCCGTCCTGCACGACCCGGATGAAGAAGTAGGCCGTGAAGAAGGCCCCGAAGATCATGATCTCCGAGATGATGAACAGGAGCATCCCGAGCATCGCGGGCTCGGCCCGCGAGCTGCGGTTCGCGGGCGGCGGTCCGTGATGGTGGTGGTCGTCGTGCCCGTGCCCGGGGGCGGCGGGGATCGCGGCGGCTTCCATACGCTGGCCTCTTCCTGGGTGGGTCAGGCCACGGCGGGGGCCGCGACGCTCGACTCGACGTGCTCGACCGGCAGGCCGGTCGCCTTGCGCACGCGCTCGATGAGGTCGGCCCGCAGCCAGCCGGAGCGGGTGGCGGGCAGGGTGGACACGACGATGTCGTCGACGTGGAAGAACTGCAGCGCGTTCATCGTCGCGGTGTACGGGTCGGGGTCGCCGATCATGCCGGCGCCCCGCAGGCCCGCCTCGCGGATCCGGTCGACGAGCTGCGACAGGCGCGCCTGGGCACGCTTGACCGCGACGCCCTCGCCGCCCTCCTGGGGGACCACGGCGATGAAGATGCGGTCGCCGCCCTCGGCGAACTTCTGCCGCAGCTGGTCGACGAGCTCGTCGCGGCTGGCGGTGCGGTTGGCGACGACGAGCGTGACGGCGAACGGCCGGCCCTCGCGCTCGAGGTCGACGACCACGTGGTCGACGGGCAGCCCGGAGGCGTCGGCGATCCGCTCGATCAGGTCGCGGCGCAGCCAGCCCGAGGAGGTCGCCGGGTGGGTCGCGACGATGATCTCGTCCGGGTGGTGCTCGGCGATCGCGTCCATCGTCGCGGTGTACGGGTCGGGGTCGCCGACCTCGCCGATCGAGTCGATGCCACGCTCGCGCAGGTACGCGCGGGCGAGGTCGACGCGGACCTGCGCGGCGTCGTAGACGGCGTCGTCGTAGATGACGTTGCCGTGCCGGGGGTTCGTGCGCGGGATGCAGAAGACCGCGCGGAACTCCTCGCCCGCGTCGATCTTGGACTGCACCCGCTCGACGAGCGGGGTGCCGCCGAGGGTCTCGTTGGCCACGACGAGGATGGTCTTCATGCGCGTGCTACTCCTTGCTCGGCTGGGCTGCGGTCCCGGCGGGTGTCGGTGCGACCTCGGCCCCGTCGTGCAGGATCCCGTGGACCGCTCCCGGGATGCCGTACTCGTACGGGCCGCCGACGACCGTGGGGATGCGGTCGAAGTTGAAGACGGGTGGCGGTGAGGTGACCTGCCACTCGAGCGTGAGGGCGCGCCACGGGTTGCTGACGGCCCGCGGGCCGCCGCGCCAGGACACGACCATGTTGTAGACGAAGATCAGCGTGCTGAGGCCGAGCGCGAACGACGCGAGCGAGATCGCGAGGTTCCAGCCCGCGTACTTCTCGGCGTAGTCGGCGACGCGGCGCGGCATGCCGTCGACCCCGATGAGGTGCATGGGGGCGAAGGTCGCGTTGAAGAAGACGAACGTCGACCAGAAGTGCAGCTTGCCGAGCCGCTCGTCGAACATGCGGCCGGTCATCTTCGGGAACCAGTAGTAGACCCCGGCGTAGATCGTGAACAGCGAGCCGCCGAAGAGGACGTAGTGGATGTGGGCGACGATGAAGTACGTGTCGCTGACGTGGATGGTCAGCGGGATCATCGCGAGCATCACGCCGGAGATCCCGCCGAGCGTGAACATCGTCAGGAAGCCGAGCGCGAACAGCATCGGCGTGTCGAGCTTCAGCACGCCGCGCCACATCGTCGCCAGCCAGCTGAAGATCTTGATCCCGGTGGGCACCGCGATGATCGCGGTGGTGATCATCATCGGCACGCGGATCCAGCTCTGCATGCCGCTGACGAACATGTGGTGCGCCCACACGGTGAAGCCCAGGACGACGATCGCCAGCAGCGAGAACGCCATCATCCGGTAGCCGAAGATCGGCTTGCGGGACTTCACGGCGAGGATCTCGCTGATGATCCCGAAGCCCGGCAGCATCATGATGTAGACGGCCGGGTGCGAGTAGAACCAGAAGACGTGCTGGTACATGAGCACGTCGCCGCCGCCGGCCGCGTTGAAGAAGTTGAAGCCGAGCGCGCGGTCGAGCAGGACGAAGAACTGCGACGCCGCGATGAACGGCGTGGCGATGACGACGAGCAGCGACGTCGAGAAGTTCGCCCAGACGAGCAGCGGCATCCGGAAGAAGCTCATCCCGGGGGCGCGCATGGTGATGATGGTCACCAGGAAGTTCAGGGCCGTGGCGATCGATGACGCCCCGGCGAACTGCACCCCGATGGTGAAGAACACCTGGCCTATCGGCGCGCTGTTGGACAGCGGGGCGTAGGCGGTCCAGCCGCTGGCGAACGAGCCGCCGGGCGCGAAGAACGAGGCCATCATCAGCACGCCGGCGACCGGCAGCAGCCAGAACGACAGGGCGTTCAGCCGCGGGAACGCCATGTCCGGCGCGCCGATCATCAGCGGCAGCACGTAGTTCGCGAGGCCCGCGAACACGGGGATGATGAACAGGAAGATGAGGATCGACGCGTGGACGGAGAAGAGCCCGTTGAACGTGCCGGGATCCACGAACTGGCGGCCGGGCTGCGCGAGCTCGGCGCGCATCAGCATCGCCATCAGGCCGCCGACCAGCAGGAAGAAGAACGACGTGACGACGTACTGGATCCCGATGACCTTGTGGTCGGTGTTCGGGTAGAAGTAGCTCTTCCAGCTCGTGGCGCCGTGGCCGGAGTGGTCCTCGGGCCGGGCGGGCCGCCCGGAGGCCCAGTAGAACCAGTAGTCGAAGCAGCCGAGCCCGACGAGGAAGAACAGGGGTGCGGCGATCAGCGCGACCTGCAGGACGGCCTCGCCGTCGAGGACGGGGTCGTAGCCGAGGCCTGCGCGGGCGCCGAGCGAGAGGGCGTAGGCGAAGGCGATGCCCAGGCCGGTGAAGAACGTGGCCCGGGTCCAGCCGGCGTGACGGAGCGAGTCGGGGAGCATCAGGCGCACCTCACTTCTTGGTCGCGTCGGCGATGTAGCGGACGAGCGCGTCGAGCTCGGCCGGGGTCAGGGTCTCGGCGTAGTTGGCGGGCATGATCCCCTCGCCGAAGCCGTCGGTGATCTTCGCGTTGGGGTCGACGATCGAGGCCTTGATCGCGGCGGCGTCCTGGCCCGCGAGCGCCTCGTCGAGGTTCGGTCCGGTCGCCCCGCTCGTGCCCGCGTCGGCGAGGGCGTGGCAGGCGCCGCACGCGGTGGCGCCGGTGGCGCCGACGCCCTGGGTGAAGACGGCCTTGCCGTCGGCCGAGGCGGTCTGGCCGCCGGCGCCGTCGGCGGCCGGGGCGGCGCCGGCGGTCTGGCGCTCGGTCATGCGCTGCATCCACGCCGCGTACTTCTCGGGGGGCAGGACGTGCGCGCTCTGGCGCATGAAGGCGTGGCCGAGGCCGCAGAGCTCGGCGCAGACGACGGGGTAGATGCCGGTCTTCGTGGGGGTGACGCGGTAGTTCGTGGTGATCCCGGGGACCGCGTCGATCTTCATCCGCCACTCGGGCACCCAGAAGTCGTGGATGACGTCCTTGGAGCGGACGTCGAAGCGCACGCTCTTGCCCTGCTCGACGTAGAGCTGGTTGGTCGAGAACTTGGTGCCGTCGGCGCCGGTGTACTCGAACGTCCAGGTGAACTGCTCGCCCGTGACCGCGACCCGGTTCTCCTGGCCGCTGGCGGGCGCCTCCTCGATGTTGGAGAGCACGACCGCCGCGTAGCCGCAGAGCGTCACGAGCATCAGCGCCGGGATCGCGGTCCACACGACCTCGAGCTTCGTGTTGCCGTGGATCGGCGGGCCGTCGAGGTGCTCCTCGCCGGGCTTCTGGCGGAACTCGCGGGCGCAGAACAGGACGACCGCGGTGACGCCGACGAAGATCGGCACGGAGCAGATCACGAGGACGTCCCAGAGGGTGTCGATGTCGTCCGCCTGGGTGGATCCCTGGGCCGGGAACCAGTCGATCCAGAGGCCGATGAGGATCCCGACGGCCGACAGGACCAGTCCGATCGCGGCCGTGAGCAGGATCGCTTCACGCCGCGGCTTGCGCGTCTCTCCACCCATTGGGCCGACCATAACCAGATCGGCCGACGCAAAGCAACAGCTGTCACAACCTCCGCCCGTAGGGCGGACGGACGGCGCCCGGTGGCGCGGCGCCGCTAGGCGGCGCGGGCGGTGAAGGGCGGCACGAGGGCCACCGGGGCGTCGGTCGCGGCGGGCGCGACGGGGGCCGGGCCGAACCGCGCCCGGGCGCGGTAGTCCGACGGGGCGAGCCCGTGGTGGCGGCGGAACGCCTTGGCGAACTGGGCCGGCTGGCGGTAGCCGACGCGGTGGGAGATCTCGCGCACGGTGAGCGTGCGGCCCTCGAGCATCTCGGCCGCGCGGCGCATGCGCACCGCGGTGAGGTGGTCGCGGAAGGTCGTGTCGCCGATCTCGGCGTAGGCGCGCTGGAGCTGGCGGCGGGACGACGCCACGCGGCGGGCGATGTCGTCGAGGGCGAGATCCTCGCCGAACTCGGCCTCGACGATGGCGCAGGCCTCGTCGAAGAGGCTCGTGCGGTGGCGGACGGTGGCGGGACGCTGCATCGGTGGTTCCTACGCCGACTTCGCAGCGGTGGATCCCACCCCCTGCGACGCCGTTCGTACCTGGCGCGTCAACACTCTCGACGTGGCGGTACGCTCGCTTGCAAGAAACAGCACAAGCTCCCAGGGGGTGCAGATGCAGGTCCGAGAGGGCATGAGCACGGTGGTCCTGACCGTGGGGCCGGGGCACACGCTGCGCGCGGCCGCCCGCCTGATGGCCGAGCGGTCGGTCGGCGCGGCCGTCGTCCACGACCCCGACGCCGCCGGCCCGGGCATCGTCACCGAGCGGGACGTCCTGCGCGCGATCGGTGCCGGGAAGGACCCCGACACCGAGCTCGTCGGCGACCACCTGACGTCCGACATCGTCTACGCCGCGCCCGACTGGTCGCTGGAGGACGCGGCCCGCGCGATGGTCCAGGGCGGCTTCCGCCACCTGATCGTGCTCGACGGCGGCGACATCACCGGCGTGCTGTCGGTCCGCGACGTCGTGCGCGTCTGGACGACCGACGGGGCGACCTGCGACGTCCCGGCGGTGGGCGCTGGCGCCTGAGCGACCGCCGGGGCGACCTGCGACGCCCCGGTGGTCGGCGCCGACCCGGCCCCGTCGCCCGTGCGGTGCTCCACCGGGCGACGGGGCGAGGCCGGGGCGCTCAGCGCTGCTTGGCGGCGATGCGGACGGTGCGGCTCCCGACCGTCACGTCCACCCGGTAGGCGCCGCGCCGCACGCGCGGGGAGACCGCCACGCGGGTGCCGCGGCGCGCGATCCGCCGCACCACCGCGTCGCCCCGCCGCACCCGGACCGTCACGCGCGCCGGCCTGCCCGCTGCGCGCTCGACGACGATCCGCGGGCGCGCCGACCCGCGGGCCTCGCGCACGGTCACCGTCGTCGACCCCAGGTCGGCGGTGTGCACGCGCACCGCGGAGCGGTCCGCCTCGAGGTCACGGGCGCAGAACGGCGGGCTGATCCAGCGCTTGGCGCTGAACTCCTTCGTCTGGTCGCTCGTGCGCTCGGACCGGGGGTTGGTCGACAGCCCGTAGGTCAGGAACGTGCGCAGCTCCGGGCAGCCCGGCTTCAGGTGCACGGCCTGCATGAACGACGAGCCGTGCACGACCTCGGTGTAGCCCTTCTTCGGGTCCCAGACCGGCGTGATGACGTTGAAGAGGCCGCTGGGGCTCGGGCCGCCCTGGATCGGGATGACCTCGCCGCGGCGGGTCACCGTCTGCCCCTGGCGCAGCGTCGCGTCCAGCGGCAGCCCGGCGCCGCCCAGGTCGTTCACCGCCTGCAGCAGCGACGTCTGGACCAGCGGGTTGAGGACGTTCAGGCCCGCCGGGGTGTTGACGGGATCGCCGGCGTCGAACGCGCCCGCGAACGGGCCGGCCGGACCGGGGAGGGGGATCGGCGTGGCGCCGGTCAGCCGCGTCACGAACCGCTGCCACAGCACCGCGCCCTTGGAGTCCAGGTCGTTGCGCATGTCCCACGCCCGCAGCACCCGGCACGCCTCGCTGCCGCAGCCGGCGACGAGGTCGTCGCGCCACAGCTCCGCCGAGTACACCCGGTTGGCGAGCCCGACGGTCATGAGGTTCTGCAGGTCGAAGCCCGTGCCCTCGAGCCCGTCGGTCCCGGCGAGGCGCTGCTGGAGCTGCGTGATGCCGATCCGCGTGCGCAGCGTCCGTGCGGTGCGCTCGTCCCCGATGATCCGGCTGAAGCCCTCCAGCGGCTGCTCCGGGTTGGTCAGCCAGTAGGAGTCGTTCATGTTCGAGACGTGGTCCTCCCGGCGCAGCGTCGGCAGGTCCTTGGGGCCGAGGATGCCCGGCGCGATCGCCTCCGGATCGGTGGCGGGGCGGCAGGCGCCGCGGGAGCCGTCGAGCACCGGCAGGCGCTGCAGCTGGTCGAGCGCCAGGCCGAGCACCGTGTTGCAGGCCGTGTACTTCTCGCGGCTGATGTTCGGGATCGAGCCGACGTCGGCGTAGTAGGCGTTTCCGGCGGTGTCGGCGGCGATCGTGTTGACCCACGGGATCCCGAGGTACCGCTTCAGGATGCCGTCGACCTGGTCCACGGTCTGCGCGTGGTTCATGTCGAAGAAGTGGTTCATGAGCCGGCCGAAGTTCTCCTCGTTGCCGTCGTACAGCGCGTACGCGGTCGCCGGCGTCCACGGGAAGACCGGGAGGCCGAGGATCGAGGTGAGGATCGGGCCGTGCTCGGAGGACCACAGGGTCCGCGTCCGCGGCTCGAGCGACCCGTCGGCGCGGCGGACCTGCACGGTCACGCGGTCGGCGCGCATGCGCTTGACCTTCCCGTCCTCGACGTAGGAGGTCAGCGACCCCGGCACGAGCGTCAGCTGGTACGGGACGAACCGGCGCGCCGTCGACACCGTGTGGCTCCAGGCCATGCCCTTCGTCGTGCCGATGAGGACGATCGGGACGCCGAGCAGCGACCCGCCGGTCACGTCGACCTTCCCCGGGATCGTGAGGTGCGCCTGGTAGAAGCGCTCCGGTCCCTGCCAGGGGAAGTGGGGGTTGCCGTAGAGCAGGCCGTGCCCGTCGCGGGAGCCCTTGCGGCCGATCGCGTAGGCGTTGGACCCCAGGCCGCCGAGCCGGCGGTCGAGCTCCCCGGGGGCGATGCCGCGCGCGGTGGCCTGCGCGTCGACCGGCCCGGTGACGGGACGGGCCGCGGCGATGCCGTCGATCGCGACCCCCGACGAGGCGAGGATCGCCAGCGAGTGGAAGCGGCGGAACACGTCCATCGTGGTGATCGGCCGCACCCACTCCTCGCCGCGGCAGGTGGGATCGTCGACGCCGTCGCGGCCACCGATCTCGCGCAGGTGCGCGTTGTAGCCCGCGACGTAGCCCTCGATCGCCCGCCGGATCTCCGGCTTCATGCCCACCGGCGGCTCCTGCGCGACGAGCCGCTCGACCGTCCCGCGGTCCTTGATCCGCTGGTAGAAGAGGTCGGAGTTCAGGTTGTTGGCGGTCGAGCCGTTGCCGCGGATCGGGTAGCCCTTGTCGGGGCCGAACCAGCGCGAGCGCTCCCCGTTGACGGTGACGTAGGACTCCGCGAGCGTGCAGAGGGTGTCCTGTGCGAGCGCGGTCGCGTAGCCGTAGCCCAGCGACGCGTAGTCCTTCGCCTTGATGTGCGGGATGCCGAACGCGGTGCGCGCGACGGTGACGTCGTAGCGGGGGGCGGCCGTGGCGGCGGCGGGGGACAGGAGCGCCGCGCCGGCGAGCGCGGCGACGATCGGGCGGAACATGGTGCGAGCCTATGCGAACGGCGACGTTCATGTGGGACTGTCGCGGCGGGGGCCCGGAACGACCGAGGGCGCCCGTGACGGGCGCCCTCGGCGAGACGACTGGTGCTGACGGTGGCGCTAGTGGTGGCCGAGGTCGGCGGGGAACGACTCGATCTCCTTGCGGGTGTCCTGGATCCAGCGGACGATCACCGCGACGGACAGGATCACGCCGAAGGCGCAGACGTACCAGCTGAAGGTGATGCCCAGCAGGGCGAGTGTCGTGCCGATCGTGAGCAGCAGGGGCTGCAGGCTGCCACCGGGGAGGTGGATCTCCTCGCCGACGGGCGGGACGTTCTGCTCGTTCTCGCTCATGCGACGTAGATGTAGGCGGCGACGAAGGTCATACCGAACATGAAGAACACGACGGCGGTGGTGATGAGCCCCGACCGGACGTTCTTGCGTGCGAGCTTGCGATCCATAGGTTCCTGGAAATCTAGTGGGTGTCTCAGATCTTCGCGTCCGCGACCATCGCGGCGAAGAGCAGGGCCAGGTAGGCGAGGGAGAAGAGGTACAGCTTCAGCGCGGACTGCCGGTCGGCCCGGCGGTACAGCCGCACCGCGCCGGCGATGAACAGACCGCCGAGCACCAGCGAGGACACGAGGTAGATCGCGCCCATCCCGCCCGCGCAGAACGGGAGCTGGGTCACGGCGTACAGCAGGACCGTGTAGAGCAGGATCTGCTTGCGCGTCTCCTGCTCGCCGCGGACCGTGGGCAGCATCGGCACGCCGACCTTGGCGTACTCCTCCTTCATGAGGATGCTGAGCGCCCAGAAGTGGGGCGGGGTCCAGAAGAAGACGATCGCGAAGAGGTAGATCGCGGTGCCGCTGAGCGACCCCTCGACGGCGGCCCAGCCGACCAGCGGCGGGACGGCACCGGCCGCACCGCCGATGACGATGTTCTGCGGGGTGCGGCGCTTGAGCCACACCGTGTAGACGAACACGTAGCCGAGGAAGCCCGAGAACGACAGGCTCGCGGCGAGCACGTTGATCGTCAGCGACATCAGGACGAACGACGCGGCCGCGAGCGAGCAGCCGTAGATCAGCGCGGCGCGCGGGCTGACACGACCGGACGGGATCGGCCGGTCGGCGGTCCGCGCCATCGCGAGGTCGATGTCGCGGTCGTACCAGTGGTTGACCGCGCCCGCGCCGCCGGCGGCGAGGTAGCCGCCCAGGCAGGTCAGCAGGATCAGCCCGACCGACGGCGACCCGGCGACGAGCATCGTCGTGACCGTCGTCAGCAGCAGCAGCGACTGGACCTTCGGCTTCGTCAGCTCGAGGTAGTCCGACAGCAGCTGGCGCGCGGCGCTGGGAGCAGCGGCCGCGGCCGGGACGGTCGTGGCACGGGTCGAGGCCATGGGTGGGCGAGCCTACCGGGACGGGCAGGGACGCGCGGGGAGACGAACTCCCCGCGACAGTCCTACGCGGTGGCGGGCGCCTCGGCGTCGACGACCGGCGCCTTCTCGGTCTGCTGGCGCAGGACCTGCCGGCGGATGTCCTTCATCGGCTCGACCGAGCGGATGCGCGGCACGGAGTCGAAGTTGTTCACCGGCGGCGGCGAGGTCGTGTACCACTCGAGCGTGTTGCCCTTCCACGGGTCGGGCCCGGAGACCGCGCCCTTCTTCAGCGAGATCACGACGTTGATGATCGTCACGAGCACGCCGAGGGCGAGGATGAAGGAGCCGATCGTGGAGATCAGGTTGTACAGCTCGAGGTTTCCGACGTCCGGGTACTCGTAGACGCGACGGGGCATGCCGTCGAGGCCGATCGAGTGCTGGATGAGGAAGGTGACGTGGAAGCCGATGAGCATGAGCCAGAAGCTGAGCTTGCCCAGGCCCTCGCCGAGCATCCGACCCGTCATCTTCGGGAACCAGTAGTAGATGCCGGCGAAGATCGACAGGACCGCGCCGCCGACCAGCACGTAGTGCAGGTGGGCCACGACGAAGTACGTGTCGGTCAGCTGCCAGTCGACCGGGAAGATCGCCAGGAAGATGCCGGTGATGCCGCCGATGAGGAACGTGAAGAGGAAGCCGATCGCGAACAGCATCGCGACCGTGAACTCGATCGTGCCGCGCCAGAGCGTGGCGATCCAGTTGAACATCTTCACGCCGGTCGGGACGGCGATCAGGAACGAGCTGAGCATGAAGAAGACGAGGACGATCGTCGGGCTCGGCGTCGAGAACATGTGGTGCGCCCAGACCAGGAGGCCGAGGAACGCGATCACGACGGTCGACGCGGCGATCGCCTTGTAGCCGAAGATCGGCTTGCGGCTGAACACCGGCAGGATCTCGGAGATGATCCCGAAGCCCGGCAGCACCATGATGTAGACCTCGGGGTGCCCGAAGAACCAGAACAGGTGCTGCCACAGCAGCGGCGAGCCGCCCTGGGACGCGTCGTAGAAGTGGGTGCCGAAGTGGCGGTCGGTCAGCAGCAGCGTGACCGCGCCCGCGATGACCGGCAGCGCGAGGATCAGCAGGATCGCGTAGACGAGGATCGCCCAGCAGAACAGCGGCATGCGACCCCAGCCCATGCCGGGCGCACGCATGTTCGCGATCGTCGCGTAGAAGTTGATCGCACCGACGAGCGAGCTGATGCCCGTGAGGTGGATCAGGAAGATCCAGGCGTCGACGCCTCCGGACGGCAGGTACGTGTCGTCCGACAGCGGCGAGTAGCAGGTCCAGCCGCACTCCGGCGGGGAGAAGAAGATCGACGCGTAGAAGACGACGCCACCGGCGGTGAGCATCCAGAACGACAGCGCGTTGAGCTTCGGGAACGCCATGTCCCGGGCCCCGATCATGAGCGGCACGAAGTAGTTGCCGAAGCCGGCCATGATCGGCACGACGAACAGGAAGATCATCGTCGTCCCGTGCATCGTGAACAGCTGGTTGTAGACCTCCGGGGAGAGGAGGGTGTTGTCCGCCTGCGAGAGCTGCAGGCGGATCATGAGCGCCTCGACGCCGCCCAGGATGAAGAAGACGAACGTCGAGACCAGGTACATGATCCCGATCTTCTTGTGGTCCGTCGTGGTGACCCACGACGTCCAGCCCGTGTTCGGCTTCTCGACGCCGTGGGCGACGATCTGCGGGACGGCGGCGGTGGTGTTCGTGGCAGTGGCAGTGGCCATAAGAGCTGAGGGTCCTCGAGGGGTCAGGGCATCTCGGTGGTGGAGGCGCCCGAGCCGGCGGCGGCGCTGTCACCGGACAGCTCGCTCTCGACCTGGCGGCGCTTGACCTGGGCGGCCTTGTTGGCGTCCTGGATCGCGGTGGTCTGCTGGGCGATCCACCGCTCGTACTCGGCGGGCGGCACGGCGCGGACGCGGGCCGTCATGTTGGCGTGGTTGCGGCCGCAGAGCTCGGCGCACTGGCCCGTGTACACGCCGGGCTTGCTGATCTTGAACCAGGTGTGGTTCGTGTAGCCCGGGACGGCGTCGAACTTGCCGCCGAGGGCCGGGATCCACCACGAGTGGGCGACGTCCTGTGCGCGGATGTCGAGCGTCACGGTGGTGTCGGTGGGGACGACCATCTCCTCGTAGGCGAAGGGGTCGTTCAGCGGGTTGCCGTCGTTGTCGCCGTTGTAGGTGTAGCGCCACACGTACTGCTGGCCGTTGACCTCGATGTTGAGGCTCTTGCCGTTCGGGGGCAGGCGCTTGGTGACGCTGGCGGTCTGGACGCCGTCGGCGAGCGGGAGGCCGTTGGGCCCGGAGTTCTCCGGGTTGCGGATGTCCCCGAGCTGGACGAACGTCAGCACGGCGAGGACGACGAGGATCGCGGCGGCGCCGGCGGTCCAGCCGATCTCCAGGCGCGTGTTGCCGTGGATCTGCGCGGCGACCGCGCCCTTGCGGGCCCGGTACTTGTAGATCGAGTAGAACAGCGCGCCCTCGACGACGACGAAGATGATGACGGCGATGACGAGGACGAACTTGTAGAGATCGTCGATCTTGTCGGCGTTCGGGGAGCCACCGTCCTCCGGCGTGAGGAGGTCGGCGGAGGCGGTCCCCGAGAGGACCAGCGTCAGGCCGAAGATGGCGAGCAGCGCCAGGACGAGCGTCCGGCGGCGGGTGGAGATCAGGTTCATGGCACTCACGGCGGCGGGGATATTAGTTGGTGATCGGCCGGATCGAGTCCTGCCTGGCGCCCTAGCGACCCGAGAAGGCGGGCGGGCGCTTCTGCGCGAAGGACATGCCACCCTCGATGAAGTCGGCCGTATCGGCCATCTCCTGCTGGATGTCGGCCTCCAGGGCCAGCTGCGCGGTGAGGCTGTGCATCGCGTGCGCGTTGAGCTGGCGCTTGGTCCCGGCGTAGGACCGGGTCGGCCCGGTGGCGAGGCGCTCCAGGAGCCTCTCGGCCTCGGGCATGAAGCTCGCGTCGTCGTGGACGCGGTTGACGAGGCCCCACTCCAGGGCCTGTGCCGCGGGGACCTTCTCCCCGAGCATCGCCATCTCGGCGGCGCGGGCGGCGCCGATGCGCGCCGGGACGAAGAGGGAGGAGCCGCCGTCGGGCACGAGCCCGATGTTGACGAACGCGAGCAGGAAGTAGGCGCTCTCGTGCGCCACGACGAGGTCGCCGGCGAGCGCGATGCCCAGCCCGACCCCGACGCAGGGCCCGTTGACGGCGCTGACGACCGGCTTGGGCATCGAGCGCAGCGTCTCGATGATCGGGTGGTAGCGGTCGTGCAGCGTCTTGCGGAGGTCCGGCCGGCCGTTCTCGGTCACCGGCACCGGGTCCTCGGTGTCCTGGAAGGACATGAGGTCGGCTCCGGAGGAGAACGCGCGCCCCGCCCCGGTGAGCATCACCGCGCGGATCTCGTCGTCCTGCGCGGCGGCCGTCAGCTCCTGCTGGAGCTCCCGCGCCAGCGCGCCGTTGAAGGCGTTCAGGGCCTCCGGCCGGTTGAGCTCGATCTTCAGCGCGGAGCCGTTGCGGTAGGTCCGCACCGTCGGGGTCTCCTGCGCGAGCACGTAGTCGCTCATGGGCGCGCATCCTATGGACCGTAGGATCGCCGTGTGTCGCGCCCCGTCATCGGTATCACGTCCTCGGTCGAGCCCGTCCGCTACGGCGCCTGGAACGAGCCCGCCGCGTTCAACCCGTCCGCCTACCACGAGGCCGTGCAGCGCGGTGGCGGGCACGCGCTGATGCTCGTGCCCGACCCCGCCTACCGCGACGATCCCGACGAGGTGCTCGACCTCCTCGACGGACTGCTGCTCACCGGCGGCACCGACGTCGACCCCGCCTCCTACGGGGCGCAGCGCGACCCGGCGGTCACCGTCACCACGCCCGAGCGCGACGCCTACGAGCTCGCGCTCGCCCGCCGGGCGTTGGAGCGTGACCTGCCGCTGCTGGGGATCTGCCGCGGCATGCAGGTGCTCAACGTGGCGCGTGGAGGCTCGCTCGTGCAGCACCTCCCCGACGTGCTCGGCACCGAGGAGCACCGGCGGACCGTCGGCGCGTGGGCGGGCAACGAGCACGAGGTCGCGCTCGAGCCCGGCTCGGCGGCGGCGCGGCTGGCGGGGGAGACGGTGCACCGGACCTTCTCGCACCACCACCAGGCGGTCGACGCGCTCGGCGCCGGGCTCGTCGTCAGCGGTCGGGCCCCGTTCGACGGCCTCGTCGAGGCGATCGAGGACCCGGGACGCCGGCTCGCGGTCGGGGTGCAGTGGCACCCCGAGGTCGATCCCGGGAGCCCGGTCGTCGCCGCGTTCGTGCGCGAGGTCGCCGCGCTGCGCGACGCGCAGGCGGCCGTCAGGCCGCGACCGCCGCGGCGTTGACGCCCTGCCGGGCGCGGTGCACGAGCGCCTTCGAGGCCCCGGGGGTCACGCCGAGGCTCGCCGCGACGTGGACGTGCGAGCGGCCCTCCAGCTCGTGGCGCACGAGCGCCAGCCGCTGGCGCTCGGGCAGCGCCCGGACGTGGGCGACCACCTCGCGGACCGCCTCGCGCCGCGCCAGCACGTCGTGCGGGTCGCCGCTGCGGTCGGACAGCAGCGCCCCGAGGTCGTCGAGGCCGACGGTCGAGCGGCTCGTGCGGCTGCGCAGCCGGTCCAGGCAGGCGTTGCGGACGATCGTGTAGAGCCACGCCTTCAGCGTGATCTCCCGGTCCGGGTCGGCGCGCAGCGCGCGCAGCGCGCGGACGAACGCGTCCTGGACGCACTCCTCGGCGTCGTGGTGCGCGCCCCCGAGCAGGTTGCGGGCGTAGGCCAGCAGGGCGTGGGCGTAGCGGGCGTGGATCGCCTCGAACGCGCCGTGGGCGCCGTCGCGCACGGCGGCGACGAGCTCCTCGTCGGTGGCGGTGCGGGCGGTGGTGGGGTGCAGCAGCAGGGTGGTCACGGTGGTCGTCCTTCGTCGCGTCGGGTGGTGGAAGCAGCTTCCGCCCGCACGCCCTCCCGTCCCAGGCACCCCGGGGTCACACCTTCCACCCCCGGGGTGGCGGGATCCCACACCCAGGTGTGGAGGTGGCCGGACGCTGTGCGACCCTTGGCGCATGTCCGATCGCTCGCCGCTCGCCGCGCACGCCGCCTCGCCGGCCGAGCTCCGCGCGCGGATCGATGCGGAGCGGCTCGGGCGCCCGTTCCTCGTGCTGCGCGACGGCGAGGGCGCGCAGACGCTCGTCGAGCTCGACGGCGCGCGGGAGCGGCTCAGCCTCGGCCGCGGCACGACCTGCGACGTCGCGCTGGGCTGGGACGACGAGGTCAGCCGCCTGCACGCCGAGCTCGAGCTGATCGCCGGCGAGTGGACGATCAGCGACGACGGCCTCTCGCGCAACGGCACCTACGTCAACCAGCAGCGGATCAGCGGCCGGTACCGGCTGCGCGACGGCGACGTCGTGCGGGTCGGCCGCACGCTGCTGGCCTACCGGCGGCCGGAGCTGGAGGAGTCCCGGCCGACCCAGGTCGCCAGCGACGGCGCGGCGCCCGCCGAGCTGTCGGCGACCCAGCGCCAGGTCCTGCTCGCGCTCGCGCGCCCGTACAAGCACGACGAGTTCGCCGTCCCGGCCACCAACCAGGAGATCGCCGACGCGCTGCACCTCAGCGTCGACGCGGTCAAGGCGCACCTGCGCGGCCTGTTCCAGCGGTTCGGGATCGAGCACCTGCCGCAGAACCAGAAGCGCTCCCGGCTCGTGGCCGAGGCGCTGCAGCGCGGCGTCATCGCCGTCCGCGACCTCTGACGGTCAGGGCACGCGGATCTCGGCGACCGTGCCGTCCTGCGGCGACACGACCCAGACGCGGTCCCCGCGGGCCGAGAGCGCGGCGGGCCGTCGCCCCACCCCGTCGATCGGCTCGCCGACGACCTCGCTGCTGCGCGGGTCGATCCGCGTGACGGTGTCGTCGAGCTCGTTGGTCACCCAGACGCCCCCCGCCCCGTAGGCGACGCCCCGCGGCGCGGTGCCCACGCGGACGCGGTCGCGGTCGGTGGCGTCGTCGACCGCGATCCGCGTCACCGAGCCCTCGGCGCTGTTGGCGACCCAGACGCTGCCGCCGCCCACGGCGACGCCGCGCGGCATCCGGCCCGTGGAGGACCGCCGCTGCGCGCCCGTGCGCGCGTCGATGCGGGTGACGGTCTCGCTGCCGCGGCCGGTGACCCAGACCGCGCCCGCGCCGACGTCGAGGTCCTGGACCCCGCCGCGCACGGCGATCGACTGCTGCGTGCCGCTGGAGGGGTCGATCTTCACGACGGTCTCGACCATGTCCGGGGAGACCGGGGCGCTGCCGCGGATGCCGACCCAGACGGCGCCCTCGCCGGTCCGCACGCGCACCGGCTCCCCGGCGGGCAGCCGCACGGTCGCGGCGCCGGTCCGCACGCCGCTGCGGTCGCTCAGCTGGATCAGCGAGTTCGTGCCGTTCTTGACGACCCAGATCCGCCCGAGGCCCGCCGCGACGCTCTGCGCGCCCGGGCCGATCTCGGGCTGGCGGTCGCCGCGGCGGTCGCGGTCGCCGTCGACGAGGCTCATGCGGCGGTCGGGGTTGCTGACGATCCACACCAGCCCGCGCGGCCCGGCGGCCACGTCGTTGGGCCGCGAGCCCGCGCTGAGCGTCGCCGTCACCCGCGCGACCCGCGGTCGGTCCGTGGTCGTCGTGGTGGTCCCGGTCGTCGCGGTCCGCGGCGTGGTCGGCTCGTCGCCGTCGCCGAGCAGCAGCGCGGCGCCGATCCCGCCCGCCGCCAGCAGCACGGCTGCGGCCGCGGCGATCGCGACGGGGCGACGGGCGCCGCCCGCGCGCCCGCCGGTCGCGGTCGGGCCGGCGGCGGTCGGACCCGTGGGCGTCACCTGGTCGGTGGCCGGGGTGGGAGGACCGCCGGGGACGCGATCGGTGGCCGGGGTGCCGGTCCGGGTCGCGTCCGGGTCGGTCGCGGGGGCCGGCGGCTGCGGGGCGGCGGTGGGCCGGTCGTCGCGCCCCTGCGGCGCGGCCGCCCCGGTCGCCACGACGCGGCCGGCGGCGGCGGCGAGGTCCGCGCGGCCGTCGGCGGCGGCGAGGGCCGCCCGCCCGAGGTCGCCCGCGGAGGGGAAGCGCTCGGCCGGGTCCTTCGCCAGCGCGCGGGCGACCACCGCGTCGAACGCGGGGGAGAGGCCCTCGACCACCAGCGGTGGCGGGTCGTCGTGCAGGTGCGCCCACATCGTCGCCTCGTCGGAGTCCCGCCGGTACGGCGCCTCGCCGCTGAGGGCGTGGTGCAGCACGCACCCCAGCGCGTACACGTCGGTGCGGGCGTCGACGCGCTCGCCGCGGATCTGCTCGGGCGCGACGTAGCCGAGCGTGCCGACCCAGCCGCCCGGCCGGGTCTGGCCGCCGGCGGAGTCCACGCGCTTGGTCAGGCCGAAGTCGGTCAGGTACGCGTGGTCGCCCTCGCCGAGCAGGACGTTGGCGGGCTTGACGTCCCGGTGCACGACGCCGCGCGTGTGGGCCGCGTCGAGCGCCGCGCCGACCTGGCGGACGATCTGGGCGGCCCGCGGCCCGCTGAGCGGGCCCTCCCGCCGCACGAGCGTCCGCAGGTCGTCGCCCTGCACGAACCGCATCGCCAGGTACAGGACGCCGTCCTCCTCGCCTGCGGAGAACACGGGGATGACGTTCGGGTGGTCCAGCGACGCCGCCACGCGGGACTCGCGGATGAACCGCTCGCGGAACGACGGGTCCTCCGCCAGCGAGGGCGCGATGAGCTTCAGCGCGACGGTGCGGTCGAGGTCCAGCTGGCGCGCGCGGTAGACGACGCCCATGCCGCCGCGCCCGGCGACCCCGAGGATCTCGTGGCCCGCGAAGAGCGTCCCGTGTGGCAGTTCGGTGGGCGTCACGCGCCCGTTCTACCCCAGGAGCCCGTCGTCACGCAGCCACGCCTCGGTCCGGCGCATGCCCTCCGCCAGGTCGACGCGGGGCTCCCAGCCGAGCAGGTCGCGCGCCGCCGAGTTCGGGTACGCGCCCCGGCGCGTGATGTACGTGAGCGCCTGGCGCGTGACGTCCGGGGTGCCGCCCGTCCGGCGCGCGACGGTCTCGAACGCCAGCGCGGCGGCGCGCAGCAGCGGCGCCGGGAGGGTCCGCACCGGGCCCTGGCCGAGCATCCGCGCGTAGTGGCCGAAGAATTCGCGCGCGGTGACCGGGGAGCCGTCGTGGGCCGTGACCGCGCGGCCGCCCGCGTCCGGGTGGCGCAGCGCGAGGACGACGCAGTCCACGAGATCGTCGACGTAGACCGGGGTCAGGATGCCGCCGCCGTCGCCGGGCAGCACGAAGCGCCCGGCGCGCAGCATCCGCACGGGCCGGCTCGTCCACGGCTCGGAGTGCGGGCCGTAGACGTCCCCGGGACGGACGACCGCGGCCCCGCGCCCGAGCGCGAGCAGGTGCGAGGCCGTCTTCGTGTCCACGTAGGGCGCGCCGCACACGCGGGCAGGCGCGTCCTCGGAGGCGAGGTCGCCCCGGAACTCGTAGCCCCACGTCGCCACCGACGACAGGTGCACCACGCGGCGCACGCCCGCCGCCTGCGCGGCGTCCAGCACGGTGCGCGTGCCACCGACGTTCACGCGCACGAAGTCCGCCATCGCGCCCCAGTCCGACACGAGCGCCGCCGTGTGGATCACGCCGTCGGCGCCCTCCACCGCGGCGGCGACGCCGGCCGGGTCGGTGACGTCGGCCGCCCGGAACGTCGCCCCGGTCGCCTGCACGCGGTCCGCGACGGCGGGGGAGCGGTCCAGGCCCACCACCTCGTCGCCGTCGGCCACCAGCCGACGGCACAGGGCCGCGCCGATGAACCCGCCCGCGCCCGTGACCACGATGCGCCGACCCTCTGCGCCCTCGCGCGTCCCGTCGTCCATGGCCGAACCTATACTGGCCGCGCCGTGCGCGTGTCGAGCGCCATCAAGGCGGCAGCCTGGGGAGCGGTGGTCGCCGGAGTCGCGGCGCCGCTCGTCCGTCGCAGGCTGCGCCTGCCCCCGCCGGTCGTCACCGCGACGGCCGCGACCGCCCCCGTGGCGGTCTGCGTCGCGCTGCCCCGCAGCCGGGGTCGCGACGTCGCCACCTGCGTGCTGCAGATGTGGGCGTACATCGCGACCTACGAGATGCCCGCCGACGACCCCGAGCGCCAGGCGCAGCGGGTGCGGATCGACTACCCGGTGCGGATCGACCGCGTCATCGGCCTGGGCGAGCTGCCCGGCGTGCGCCTCCAGCGGGCGCTGGGGCGGGAGGGCGTCGTGCGTCCGGCCGAGCAGGCGCTCGTCTGGACCCACTGGCTGTGGTTCCTCGTCCCCCACGGAACGGTCGCCTATCTCTTGGTGCGACACCCCGAGCGGTTCCCGGCCGGGGCGGCGAGGATGTACGGCGTGTTCGACCTCGGCCTGATCGGCTACTGGGCGATCCCCACCGCACCGCCGTGGTACGCGGCGCAGGAGGGTCGCGCGCCCGCGATGCGGCGCATGATGGTCGAGCACGGCGAGGAGTTCTGGAAGGACGGGTGGGGGCCGCTGTACGGTTTCCTCGGAGGAAACCCGCTGGCCGCCATGCCGTCCCTGCACTTCGCCACATCCGTGATGGCCGCCCGGCTCCTGGCCGAGACCGGCCGGGTCGCGGGTACGGTCGGCTGGACCTACGCGCTGACCCTGGGGTTCGGCCTGGTCTACCTCGGGGAGCATTACGTCGTGGATCTCCTCGCGGGCCTGGGGCTGGCGGAGGGCGTGCGGCGCGTCGGCCCGCGCGCCGGACCTGCGCTGCGCGCGTTCTCGCGCGGGGTGCAGCGGCTGGAGGCCGCCGCCCACCCATGAGCCAGGGCGAGCAGCCACCGGTCGGCGACGTGCCGCCGGCCCCGGACCTGCCGCCCGCGGCGCCCGACCCGGTCGTCCCCGAGCCCCCGGCGCCGACGGCCGCCGCCGCCCCACCCGCGCCGCCGCACGTCCCGGCGGCCGGCCCGGTCCGGCCCGCGCGGACCCAGCCGCAGCTCGGCGGCATGGGCGTCAAGGACGCGCCGCGCGTCGCGGCCGAGCTCGCCGGCGAGGCCCTGTCGACCGCCGAGCTCGACGACGACCACCTCGACGAGGAGATGCCGCGGGTCCAGTTCGACCGGCGCTCCCTGATCCTCGGGGTCGTCTTCATCCTCGGGGCCGTCGCGTTCTTCTACTTCGTGCTGCCGCAGCTCAGCGGCCTGGAGGACACCTGGAACCGGCTCGGCGACGGCGACCCGTGGTGGCTGGCGCTCGCGTTCGCGTTCAGCGTCCTGTCGTTCGCCGGGTACGTCGGGCTGTTCCAGGGCGTCTACGTCACGGGCGAGGCACGGCACCGCATCGGCTACCGCGAGAGCTACCAGATCACCATGGCCGGGCTGGCGGCCACGCGGCTGTTCGCGGCCGGCGGCGCCGGCGGGATCGCGCTCACCGCCTGGGCGCTGCGACGCAGCGGCATGTCACGGCGCGACGTGGCGGACCGCTCGATCGCGTTCCTCGTGCTCACCTACGCCGTGTACATGGCGGCGCTCGTGCTCTGTGGCTACGGGCTGCGCTGGAACCTCCTGGAGGGCCCGGCGCCGTTCGGGGTCACCGTGATCCCGGCGGTCTTCGGGCTCGCGGTGATCACGATCGCGCTGCTGATGACGTTCGTCCCGGCGGACGTCGAGCGGCGGTTCGAGCGCTGGGCGGGCGGTTCGGGCCGGCTGTCGCGGGTCGCCGTGCGGCTGTCGACGGTGCCCGCGGCGATCTCCTCCGGCGTGCGCATCGCGCTGCGGCACATCGGGCGCCGGGACCCGGCGCTCGTCGGCGTCATCGCCTACTGGGGCTTCAACATCGCGATCCTGTGGGCGTGCTTCCACGCCTTCGGGGAGGCGCCGCCGTGGGCGGTCATCGTGATGGCGTACTTCGTCGGGATGCTCGGCAACCTGCTGCCGCTGCCCGGCGGTGTCGGCGGGGTGGACGGCGGGATGATCGGGGCGTTCGTCGCCTTCGGCGTCGGCGGGTCGCTGGCGCTCGTCGCCGTGCTCGCCTACCGCGTGTTCGCGTTCTGGCTGCCGACGATCCCCGGGATCGTCGCCTACTTCCAGTTGCGGCGGACGGTCGCCGGCTGGCGCGAGCAGCGGGCCGATGGCGCGCCGGCGCTCGACGGGGCGCAGACGGCGTGAGCGGCGTCCGGACCGCTGGACCGGTCCGGTACTATACAAAGTGAAGTGATACCGGAAAGCGGACGGAGCACCATGGCGGACATCGAGAACGTGATCATCATCGGCAGCGGCCCGGCGGGCTACACCGCGGCGCTCTACACGGCGCGCGCGAACCTCGAGCCGCTCGTCATCGAGGGGTTCGCCTGGGGCGGCCTGCTGCAGCAGACCACCGAGGTCGAGAACTACCCCGGCTTCCGCGACGGCATCGACGGCCCCGCGCTGATGCAGACGATGCGCGACCAGGCCGAGCGGTTCGGCACCCGCTTCGTGACCGATCTCGCCGAGGAGGTCCGGTTCGCGCAGGAGCCCGGCGGCATCCACGTCGTGAAGGTCGGCGACGACGAGCACCGTGCGCGCACCGTCATCCTCGCGATGGGCGCGGAGCACAAGAAGCTCGGCGTGCCGGGGGAGGAGGAGCTCTCCGGCCAGGGGATCTCCTACTGCGCCACCTGCGACGCCGCGTTCTTCCGCGACAAGCCGATCGTGATCGTCGGCGGTGGCGACTCCGCGATGGAGGAGGCGATGTTCCTCGCGAAGTTCGGCTCGAAGGTCACCGTCGTGCACCGGCGTGACGAGTTCCGCGCCTCGAAGATCATGCTCGACCGCGCCCGCCAGATCGAGAACATCGAGTGGCGCACGCCGTACCACGTCGACGCGTTCCTCGAGGGGGACGGACCGTTCGAGCGGATCGCGCGGCTCAAGCACGCCGAGACCGGCGAGATCGAGGAGCTCCCGATGGGCGGCGCGTTCATCGCGATCGGCCACGAGCCCCAGTCCGAGCTCGTCCGCGGGCAGATCGACGTCGACGACGAGGGCTACGTGAAGGTCGAGGGCCGCTCGACCCGCACGAACCGGCCCGGCGTGTTCGGCGCCGGCGACCTCGTCGACCACACCTACCGGCAGGCGATCACCGCGGCCGGCAGCGGCTGCCAGGCGGCGCTGGACGCCGAGTGGTACCTCCGCGACACCCCGCAGGTCGAGACGCCGGCCGCGCTCGCGCAGGCCGGGGACGACCTCGCCGAGGCACAGTGGAGCGCTCCCGCCCAGTGAGGAAGTAGGGTCGGTCGGGCGTGAGCCCGACCACCCGGACCGATCTGCCCACCCGACCGCTGGAGGCGGTCGACGACGCCTGGGCGACGTGGCCGCGCGGGGACCGTCCCGCCGCGCTGAGGGCCGCCGCGACGGAGGTGCGGGCGCGGCTGACCGCGGCCGCCCCGGTCGCCGCCGTGCGGACGCTCGACCTCGTGGTCGAGCCGCTCCCCGCCAGCACGGTGATCCCCGGCGTGCGGCGCGCGCCGGTGCGCACCGTGCCCGTCGTGCACCGGCTCGTCGTCGTGCGGTTCACCGACCTGGCCGGCGCCGACCGCGTGCTCGTCTGGGACCCGCGGGTGCCCGACTCGCCGGCCGCCGACGGCGCGACCCTGCCCGCCGCCCTCGCCCGCCCGGACACCGTCACCAGCGCGCTGCACCTCCTCGGCCTGACGCCGGAGGACGTCGACGTCTGCGGCATCGGCCACCTCCACGGCCAGGACCCACGGCTGCTGCTGGGCACCGAGGTGCCGATCGGCACCGACCGCGCCGTCCGGGCGCCGCTGCTGCCGCGCGCCGAGGTGCTCGTCGCGCGCGCGGAGACCGACACGCTGCGCGCTCCGCACCCCTCGCAGCGCCCGCGTTACGCCGGCGCGATGCACGGCGTACGCACCGACCTCCTGCGCGAGACGGAGGGCTCGCTGCTGCTCGGCGAGGGCGTCGCGGTCCTGCAGACGCCCGGCCACACGACCGGGCACCGCTCGCTCGCGCTCGCCACCCGCGAGGGCGTCTGGGTCGTCTCCGGCAACGGCCACGTCGCGGACGCCTGGCACCCGCACCTGTCGCGCTCGCCCGGCCTGCGCGAGCGCGTCGAGGCGACCGGCCAGGAGGTGCTCGTCGGGGCCGACGCCGAGAGCGCGCTGGACCAGCACGACAGCATGGTGCTCGAGCGTGCCGTCGCCGACGCCCACCGCACCGACCCGCGGTGGCGGACCGTGCTCCCGGTCGCCGAGCTCGTGCCCGCGCCGCGCGCGTGGTCGCTGCGCGGGGCGTTCCTGCTCGGCGGCGTCAACGCCGGCGTGCTGCGCCCCGCCTAGGCGCTCACCGGGCGACCCAGCGGGTCGCGCGCCAGCCGGGCCACGACGCGGACCTCGAGGTCACGGGCCGCGTCGGCCCCGCAGGTGGCCCGGACGCGGTCGGCGAGCGCGCCCGGGTCCGGCGTGGCGTCCGGGGCGGCCTGCACCAGCAGCGCGTCCGCGGTGGCGACCGCTGCGGCGACGGCCGGGTCGCCGAGGGCGGCGTCCTGCGCCCGCAGCGGCCCCACGGGACGGCCGTCGTCGTCGGTCCAGCCGTCCCAGCGACGGCCGAGGACCACGAGCCGCCCGTCCTCGTCCCGGAGCCCGAGGTCGCCGCTCGTCGCGTCGGCGGGGTCCGCGCGCAGCGGTGAGCGGGCGTCGATCCGGCCGACCGTCCCGCGGCCGACCGCGGTGCCGTCCGGCCCGCGCACGGTCACCTCGACGCCCTGCAGCGGGAGGCCCGCGGTGCCCGGGTCGGCCGTGAGCGCCTCGCGGTGCAGCAGGGCGACGGGGCCGAGCTCCGCGGTCGCGTAGAGGGGGGCGACCGACTCCTCGCCGAGCAGATCGGCCGCGGCGAGCCGGTGGGGGAGCGGCAGGTGGTCCCCGGCGACGAGCAGCGCGTCGAGCGCCGTGGTGTCGGCCGCCTCGAGCGTCGCGGCCGGGAGCGCGAGGATCGCCGCGAGGTCGGCGGGCGTCAGCACGGCGGTCCCGGGCTCGTGGGTCCCGAGGGCGTCGAGCCAGTCCTGCGGGCGCCCCGACGGCACGATCGTCAGCTCGCCGCCGGCGAGCGCGGCGACGTTCGCGTGCAGCAGCGTGGCCGGAAGCCAGGGCGCGGCGGCGAGCAGGTGGCCGCGGCCCTGCCGGTGCCCCGCCCGCACGAGCAGATCCCCGGCGACGGTGGCCAGGGCAGTCGCGTCGGTGTGGGTGTCGTCGCGCTCCAGCAGCCGGGTCGGCATGCCCGCGGTGGCGAGCACCGTCCGCGGGGCGGTGCGGAAGCCGCTGAGCGGCCGCGTCCCCGCGGGGGCGCCGGCGACGAGCGCGGGGAGGTCCTCCTCGAGCGTGAGGGCGCCGGTGGGCGGCCCGTCGCCGGCCGCGGCGAAGACCACCGCCGGGTCGGCGGGCGCGGGGTCGGCACCCGGCGGCAGCAGGACCGGCACCGCGCCGAGCTTCGCGAGCGCGAGGACGAGGTCGAGCAGCTCCAGCCGCGGGCGCGCGAGCAGGATCGCGACGCGGGCTCCGTGGCCGACCCCGTGACGGTCGGCGAGCACGGCGGCGAGGGCGCCCGCCTGCTCGTCCCACGCCGCGCGGGTGCGGGTGCGGCCCGAGCCGTGCTCGCGCAGGACGACCTGGTCGGGGGCGGCGGCCGCGAGGGCCTCGAGGGTGCCGGGGCGCGGCTGGGCCATGGCCGGGACGCTACCCGGGGCGCCGCCGTGGCGCGGGCCGGCCGCGGGGCGCCGCCGTCAGCGCCGCGGGCCGGGGCGGGACGTGCCCGCGGCGGCGCCGAGCGGACCGCCGACGCCCGTGCGGACGATCGGCACGACGGTCGGATAGGTGAACTGGTGCGTGGGTGTGGCGTCCATGGAAGGCCCCCGAGGACGGAGCTCGGGCGCCCCGTGGCGCCCGCCGATGCTCCGGAGTACGGCACGACGGGCGCCGTTCCTCCCTGCGGCGCGGTGCGATTGCGCAGCTTCCGCCCGAAAGGCGGTGCAGTTCGGGCCGGACGGCGGTCCGTCGTAGCGTCGTGCGCGTCAATGGACCCAGACGTGCGGTAGGCCGGGCAGGGACGACCGACACGCTCGACCCGACCATCGCCGTCAGACCAGACCGGGAGGCCTGGATGAGCTTCGCTCTCGTTGTCATCGCCCTGCTGATCATCGTGCCGTTCGTCCTGCTCGTCGTCGACCTCGGACGCCGGGGAGGCAGCCCGACCGACCGGTCGGTCGGCGCCGCCGGCACGCCGCGCGACCGCACCGGGCAGGGCCAGGGGATGGTCCACCGCCCGCGCTCCTGAGCGCCGCTCACCCCGGCAGCCGCGGGGGCAGCGCGCCCTCGACGCCGAGCAGCAGCTCCTTGCGCTCCGTGCCGCCCGTGTAGCCGCCCAGGCCGCCCGCGGCCAGGACGCGGTGGCACGGGACGACGATCGGGATCGGGTTCTGACCCAGGGCGTTCCCGGTCGCCCGGGCCGCCTTCGGGTTGCCGGCCGCCGCGGCGACCCGCCCGTAGGTCGAGGTCTGCCCGAACGGGATCGCCGCCGTGGCCCGCAGCACCCGGCGACCGAACGCGACCACGAGCGTCCAGTCCAGCGGGACCGCGAACGCGGTCCGGTGGCCGTCGAAGTACTCCTCCAGCTCGCGGCGCAGCGGATCGAGACGGGCCGGCGCCGCGAGCACCCGGGGTGACAGCCGGCGCGCGAGGTCCTCGACGACCGCGTCGGGACCGCCGTTCCAGTCGCTGTAGGCGACCCGCACGAGGCCGCTCGGGGTCATCGCCGCGACGAGCTCGCCGACCGGGGTCTCGAACACGTCGTAGGCCACGTCCACGTCGGCCGCCGCGGACGCGACGAACCGCGCGGTCGCCGCGGCGACGGCGTCCGGGTCGGCGGCGGGCAGCGGCAGGTCCTCGGGGGTCATGCGGACAGCTCCTCTCGCAGCTTCTTCAGTCCTTCGTGGGCGGAGCGGCGCGCCGCCTCCTCGCTGCAGCCCAGCGCCTGCGCGACCTCGCGGTGGCTCAGGTCGCCGGCGAACCGCAGCAGCACCGCGGCGCGTTGCTTGCGCGGCAGCTCGTGCACGCGCGCCCACAGACCGCGGTCGCGGTCCAGGGCGGACGGTTGGGCGGGCGCCACCGGCTCGGGCATCCGGTCCGACGCGGGGATCGCCCGGCGGGCGCGGGCACGGTGGTGGTCCAGCGCCTTGCGGTGGGCGATCGTCAGGACCCACGCGCGCAGGTCGGAGTCCTCCCGCAGCCGCGGGTAGGCGCGCAGGGCGCTGACGAACGTCTCCTGGAAGCAGTCGTCGGCGTCCACGGCGCCGACCGCGGCGACGAGGAAGCGGTGCACGTCGGCCGCCTGGGCGTCGAGGAATCGCTGGAACGGCGGAAGGCTCACGCGGGGACAACGTACGCCGTGTCCCCGACGTGAGATCGCGTCAGTGCTCGTGGCCGCAGTGCTCGTCGTGGACGTGACCGTCCGCGTCGTGGGCCTCGTCGTGCACGCGGAAGCCCTCGCCCGTCGCCTCGCCCAGGCGGCCCTCGAGCACCAGGCGTCGCAGCAGCGGGGCGGGGCGGTAGCGCTCCTCGCCGGTCTCGGCGTGCAGGCCGGCGATCACCCCGAGGACGTGGTCGAGGCCGATGTGGTCGCCCCACGCCAGCGGCCCGCGCGGGTGGTTGACGCCGAGCTCCATGCCCGCGTCGATGTCGTCGGCGCTCGCGACGCCCTCGCCGAGCGCGAACGCCGCCTCGTTGACGAGCTGGCAGACGATCCGCCCGAGCACCAGACCGGGGGCGTCCCCGACCCAGGCGACGTGCAGGCCCAGGGACGCAAAGAACGCCTCGGCGGCCTGCGCGACCGCGGGGGCGGTGTCGCGGCCCCGGGTCAGCTCGACGAGCCCGCGCCCGTCGGCGTCCAGCAGCGGCGGCAGCGCGTGGAACCCGACGGCGTTGCCGCCCTCGTCGGCGGCGACCAGGGACGTGCCCGCGCAGAGGATCGCGCGCGGCGCCCCCTGGAGGACCTCCTCGTCGGGGTCGGCGGCGCAGTCCAGGCACAGGAACGGCACCTCGTCGCTCTCGCCCGGGCCAGCGACCCGCCAGCCGGCGTGGTTCGCCAGCGCCGCGAGGTCGTGGGCGATCGCGAGATCCCCGGCGATGACCACGAGGTCGCTCGCTCCCGGCGACGGGCCGGTGATCTCGCCGGCCGCCGCGTCCTGCGGGCGGTGCGGGCCGTCGTCGTAGCGGTACCAGCCGCGCCCGGTCTTGCGGCCGTGCAGGCCCGCGGCGACCATGCGCGCCGCGAGCGGGGATGGCTGCCAGCGCGGCTCCCCGAAGCTCAGCTCCTGGAACGACTTCGCGACCTCGAAGCCGACGTCGATGCCGACCAGGTCGGCGAGCTCGAACGGCCCCATCCGGAAGCCGCCCTCGACGCGGCAGATGCGGTCGATCGTCTCGACGTCGGTGATCCGCTCCTGCAGGAGCTTCAACGCCTCGAGCAGGAACGGGCGGTTGCAGCGGTTCACGACGAACCCGGGGACGTCGGCGGCGTCGATCACGTGCTTGCCGAGCGCCTCGCCCGCCGCCCGCGCCAGCGCGAGCGCCTCGGGCGCGGAGTCGATCCCCGCGATCACCTCCAGCAGCCGCATGACCGGCGGCGGGTTGAAGAAGTGCATCCCGACGACGAGCTCGGGCCGTGCGGCGGCCGGGGCGATCGCGGTGATCGGGATCGAGGACGTGTTGGAGGCCAGGACCGCGTCCGGGGCGACCGCGGAGAGCTGCGCGAAGATCGCGTGCTTGAGCTCCAGGCGCTCCGGGGCGGCCTCGATGATCAGCGGGCAGGGGGCGAGCCCGCCGATCTCGCCGGCGCCCGTGACGCGGGCGACGATCGCGTCGCCCTCGGTGGCGTCGATGCGGCCCTTCTCGACGGACCGCGCGACGCTCTTCGCGATCCGCGCGAGGCCCTGCTCGAGCGCCTCCGGAATCGGGTCGTGCAGGATCGCCGGGACGCCGTTGCGGGCGGCGGCCTCGGCGATGCCGGCACCCATGGTGCCCGCGCCGACGACGCCGATGGGGGCGAAGGCGCTCACGACGGCACCAGGGCGTTGATGCCCGTCTCCGCGCGGCCGATGATGAGCTTCTGGATCTGGGAGGTGCCCTCGTAGAGCGTGGTCACGCGACTGTCCCGGAAGTAGCGCTCCACGGGGTGGTCGTCGACGTAGCCGGCGCCCCCGTGGACCTGGATGGCCTCGTTCGCGCACCAGACCGCGGCCTCGGTGGCGAAGAGCTTGGCGATCGACGTCTCCGTCGTGTTGGGGCGGCCCTGGTCCTTCAGCCAGCCCGCGCGCAGCGTGAGCATGCGGGCGGCGTCGGTCTTCACGCGCATCTCGGCGATCATCGCCTGCACGAGCTGGAACGACGCGATCGGCCGGTCGAACTGGCGGCGCTCCTGCGCGTACTTCACGGACTCCTCCAGGGACCCCTGGCAGATGCCGACGCAGCCCGCGGCGACCGAGTAGCGGCCCGAGTCCAGCGAGGTCATCGCGATCTTGAAGCCCTGCCCGACCTCGCCGAGGACCATGTCGTCGGGCACGAAGCAGTCGTCGAGCGCGATCGACGCGGTGTCGGCGGCGTGCATCCCCATCTTCCCGTGGATGGGGGAGGGGACGAAGCCGTCCTGGTCGGTGTCGACGAGGAAGCAGGCGAGGCCCTTGTGGCCGAGCGACGGATCGGTCTGGGCGAAGACGAGCGCGAGCTTCGCGACGTTCCCGTTGGAGATCCACATCTTCGACCCGTTGAGCCGCCAGCCGCCGTCGACCCTCGTCGCGCGGGTCTTCTGGTTCGCGGCGTCGGAGCCGGTGTCGGGCTCGGTCAGCGCGAAGCAGCCGAGGATCTCGCCGCTGCACAGCCGCGGCAGCAGGGCGTGCTTCTGCTCCTCGGTGCCGAACGTCACGATGACCGAGCAGACCAGCGACGTCTGGACGCTGATGACCGTGCGCATCGCGCTGCAGGCGCGCCCGACGTTCTCGACGACCAGCCCGTAGGTGACGTAGTCCAGGCCCGCCCCGCCGTACTCGCGGGGGACGATCGCGCCGAGGTAGCCCTGCGCGGCGATCTTCGCGACGAGCTCGTGGTCGAAGTGCTCGTTGCGGGAGTTGTCCCGGGCCCGCGGCGCGACCTCCCGCTCGGCGAACTCCCGGGCGGTGTCGCGGACGAGCAGCTGCTCGTCGGAGAGGTCGAAGTCCATGCGCCGGACCGTATCGGACACACCGTCCGATCACGGGCACCCCCTACACTCGGGCGGTGGATCCCTTCGCGGTGATCATGCTCGGCGGCAGCGCGGGCGTCGTCGTGGCCCTCTACCTCCTCGGCCGCTTCTACCCGGGTTCCGGCGCCGACGTCGTCGACTGGAAGCCGACGCGCTCCCCCGAGGTCGAGGCGCAGAACGACATCGACGACCTCGAGGCGCTGATGCAGGTCGCCAACCGGCGGCGGCGCCGTCTGGGGCAGCAGGAGCTGACCGAGGACACGCTCGACCAGCTGGTCCAGGAGTCCTCCGCCGAACGTACCCGCCGCAGCGAGGAGTACCTCGCCGACCTCGAGATCGAGCAGATGCTCGAGGTGAAGAACAGGCGCCGCGCGGCCAAGGGCCTGCCGCCGATCAGCGCCGAGGAGTACCGGGCCCGGATCGAAGGAGACGAGCTGTGAGAGTGCTGATGATCGGGGGCGGCAGCGAGCGCGGGCTCGCGCTCGCCCGCTCGCTGACCGCCGAGGGCCACGCCGTGCGGATCGTGTCGCGCGAGGGGGCGCGCCGCGAGGCGATCGAGGCGGTCGGCGCGGAGTGCTACGTCGGCACGCCCGACGTCGTCGGCACGATCCGGTTCGCGCTGGAGAACGTCACCGTCCTCTGCTGGCTGCTCGGCACCGCCGAGCACCAGGACCCCGAGAAGCTCGAGGCGCTGTTCGGCTCGCGGCTGAAGATGCTGCTGGAGAAGACGACCGACACGACCGTGCGCGGTGTCGTCTTCGAGGACGCGGGCACCGTCGCCGACGAGCTGCTCGCCAGCGGCCGGCACGAGGTCGAGTGGGCGTTCGAGAAGAACGAGATCCCCTACGCGTACCTGCGTGCCGACGGCCGCGACGTCGACGCCTGGGTTCCCGCGGCGCGCGAGGCGATCGACTCGCTGCTCACCGCCGTGCGCGCCACGCCCCAGCGTTGAACCGCGACGGTCCGGGACCGCCCGCCGCGGGCGACCCCGGACCGCCGGCCGGAGCTAGCGGACGGTCACCCGTGCGGTGCGGGCCGCGACGTTCCCGGCCGCGTCGAGCGCCCGGACCGTGACCGTGTAGCGACCCGCGCCCAGCCGGCGCGCGAGCTTCAGGCGGAAGCTCCGCGTGCCGGTCGCGACGAACGAGCTCGCCAGGCCGCACGGCAGGACCCGCGAGAGCCGGCCGGACGGGGTGACGAAGCGGCAGCGGCCCGCGCCGGCCGCCCGCGTCAGCGACACGAGCACCGTGCGCGGCGCGGTGGAGCGGCAGCCGCGGTCACGGGCGGTGCCGCGCAGCGTCAGCCGCCCGCCGGTGACCGCGATCCGGCCGAGCGCCAGCGACGGGGCGACCCGGTCGGTGCACGCCGCGCCCGTGCGGACGGTGGTCGCGCCGAAGAGGCCGATCACGTCACCGGCCACCGCGGTGCTGACGCGCTGCGTCGCGTCGATGATCGCCATCGGGTCCGGGCCGCGGGTCGGGCCGGAGGCGGGGCCGTTGCGCGTCGTCTCGGCGAACACCGGGGAGCCGGTGGTGGCCTCCTGGAAGCGCACGTCGGCGAGCTGGATCGAGCCGGTCGCGGGCTTGCCCGCCTCGCCGAAGCGCAGCTCGAGCCTGCGGACGGCGCCGAGGTCGAGGCCCTGCCCGGCGAACACCGACAGCGGCACCCGGATCTCGTTGAGCAGGATGTGGACCTTCGAGGTCGTCGATCCGACCGTCGGGTGCAGCGCGTTGCCGAACCGCGGGTCGGCCGCGGACACCGTGGCGGTCCGACCCGCCGCGTCGGTCAGCGCGATCGTGAAGTCCTGCGTGCTGGCCGCCGGGTTCCACAGCGCGGCGCCGTCTCCGAGCGTGCGGTCCGGGTTGCGCGGGTCGAAGAAGTTCACCGCCGCGGCGAGGGCCAGGGCCTTGAAGCCCCGGACGTCGCCGGCGGCCTGCGGGATCCGCGTGGCGAGCGTCGCCGGTGCGCCGCCGGTGCCCAGCGGGTTGTCCCACGCCACGGCCAGCTGCAGGCCGTAGGAGTTGTTCACCGGCGAGTTCTCGCGCATGCCGCTCTGCCCGCCGAGGGCGCCGATCGCCGGGACCGGGCACGGCTTGTCGCCCTGCGGCAGGTTCGGCGTCGGGCCGCCCAGCGCGGTGTCGGAGAAGTTCTTCGGGTCGGGGTTGCACCAGTCGATGCCGGTGGCGGTCGTCGCCGGCTGCGGGGTCACGCCGCCACCGCTGACGTACGGGTTCGCGAACCCGGACGCGGTGATCGACGTGCCGACGGCGCTCACCGTCAGCGGGTCGTCGGGGTCCGGGTCGAGCACGTCCCGGCGCTCGCCGGCGCCCGGGAAGTAGCTCGTGAGCATCCGCTCGACGCACGGGATGCGCGTGCCACCCGACGTGGCGTTGGTCGTCCCGCCCTGCGGGCAGGCGCTCGCGGGGACGACCGGCGTGGTGCCGTCCTCCTGCGTCTCACCGGTGATGAACGGCTCGAAGTCGACCTCGCCGCCGACGTAGCGGCGGAAGAAGCTCGACATCGTCGCGAGGCCGATCCGGGCCTGGTCGCCCATGCGGGCCGGGTCACCGGAACCGCGGTTGGCGGAGTCGTAGGTGCCGCGCGAGAGACGGACGTGGTTGGGCGAGGTGGTCGGGGCCGTGATCGTGCAGGCCTGGTCGCCGGTGTTGGAGTCCTCGCCGTCGAAGTCCCAGACGCTGTTGTACCAGTTGTGGTTCGTGCCGTGGATGGCGAACTGGACGCGCGGGAAGGGGTCCCCGGGGAAGATGTACTGGCCCCGCTCGAAGTTGCGTGCGGCGTGCAGGTTCGACACGTCGCCGTCGCACAGCGGCAGGTGCGCGAGGTACGGCACGCCGTACGGTGCGCGCCGCTCGTAGTCGGTGCCGGCGAGCGAGATCACGGCGCGCAGCGGGTAGCGGCGGCCGGGGGAGGGACGGCTGCGGTTGTAGTCGATGAAGCTCGTGACCGCGTCACCGCCGCGGGAGTGGCCCATCAGGCCGATGCGCGAGAAGTCGAGGCGGCCGACGAGGTCGGCGCCCACGTTGCTGTTGGGGCCCTCCGGGAGCGGCTCCTGGTTGGCCTTGTAGAGCGCGTCGAGGGTCGCGGCGATCAGCAGGCGGCGCTGGTGCATGCCGCGCGCGAGGCCGTCCTGGAAGGCCATCATCTGGTCCTGGTCGACGGAGAAGACCGCGTAGCCCCAGCTGGCGAGGTTCTCGCCGAGGTAGCCGTAGCCGAGGTCGTTGCGCTTGAACGCCGTGCAGTTCGGCGAGGTCCCCGAGTCGCACTGGGTGTGGTTGCCGTGCACGAGGACGATGACCGGGGCGGGGCCGGGCTTGTCCTTCGGGAGGTAGGCGGTCCCGCGCACCTGGAGCGTCGCCGCGGCGGCCGCGCCGGTCGTGGCGCCACCACCGGCGTTGGGCTCCTGCAGCGTGACGGTTCCGAGCGTGTAGGGGTTCTTCGTCTCCACGCCGAGCGACCCGCGGACCATGGGGTCGGGCAGTTGCGCGAGGGCGGGGGCGGCCGTGGTGCCGAGCGCGCTGAGCGCGGCGAGGACGCCGAGGGCGAGACGGGTGCGACGGGGGGTGCGGACGGTGTGCAAGGGGGCTCCTGATGGAGGGGTGGAACGCCACCGGACCGGCCCACGCGCACTGCGCGGCCGCAACCGGTGAGGCGGCGGCAACACTAGGTGCGCCACGTGGTGCGAATCTCCGACCGCCGGTCGGATGTAGCTCCGACTACCTTCGCCCGTCGGTCGGAGAGCGGGGAGCCACCCGGTCCATACCGTGCTCGTCGCCGCCCGCTGCGGGCGGCGACGGCGGCCCGCGCGCGGTCCGCCCCCATCGACGACCGAGGTCTCACCACCCCCATGAACCACCCCGTGCTCTCCCGACTCCCCCGCGCCGCGGCGACGTCCCTCGCGCTCGCCGCGCTGCTCCCCGGGGTCGCGGCGGCGTCGACCTACACCGTCGACGACGACCGGCTCGACTGCCCGAACGCCGGCTTCACCTCGATCCAGGCCGCGGTCCAGCAGGCGTCCCCGCACGACACGGTCGTGATCTGCGCCGGGCTCTACCTGGAGAGCTCCTTCCCGGCCTCCGGCGCGAACTCCCCGTCCCAGACCGGGTCGCGCAACGGCCTGACGATCACCAAGCCGCTCACGCTCCTGGGCGCCGGCGCGGACAAGGTGACGATCCGGCCGGCGGCGGCGCTCGGCCCCACGCTGGCCGGTTCCGCGCCGTACCTGCGCGACGGCGGCGGCAACGTCATCACGGTCTCGCGCCAGGCGGGCGGCTCCTCGGACTTCGACGAGAACTTCACGACGATCTCCGGCGTCACCGTCGAGTCGCCGACGATCTACGCCGAGGCCGGCATCGCCTTCTTCAACACCTCGGGCGTCGTGCGCAACAGTCGGGTCGGACCGCTGCTGCGCGCCGCCGACGCGACCGAGCTCGCCGCCCGGCCGCACGGCTGGGGCATCGTCCAGACCAACCACCTCGTCGGGGCCAGCGAGGGCACGATCCGCCGCGAGGTGACGGTCGAGCGCACGCTCGTCACCGGCTACCAGGCCGGGGGCATCCTGTTCGACGACGCCCGCGGGACCGACGGCTCCGCCACGACCACGCAGCGGTCCGGCATCCGCGCCTACGGCCGGGTCGTGCAGTCCACCGTCACCGGCTCCGGCCCCGACACGCTGATCCCGCAGACCGGCATCCGCTACCACGCCGGACACCGCGGCGAGGTCACCAAGTCGGTGATCACCGGCAACTCCTACACGCCGGACGCACGTCAGTCCGTCGGCGTCCTGCTGACCGACGCGGAGACCGGACCGGACCCGTCCAACCCCGCGGTCCGGGCGCTCACGGTCTACGACAACGTGTTCACCGGCAACGGCTACGGCGCGTTCAACGCCAACGCGACGAACGACGCGGTCCGCCAGGGCGCGCCCGCCGCCTTCACGCCGGGAACGCTCGGCCTCGAGAACTGGTGGGGCTGCAACACCGGCCCGATCGTCGGAGCGCCGAGCAGCGCGACCTGCCAGGGGATCTCCGGGGACGACACCACCCCGGCGGCCTCGATCGAGCGCGGGACGACCCGCACGAGCCAGCAGGTCCTGACCGCGCTCCAGGCCGGGCCCGTCCCGGGCGTGACCGCGGACGCGCTGCCGACCGCCTCGATCGACGAGCCGCTCGGCGGCGGAACGATCGTCGCCGGGGTCGACGCGGCGCCGGTCGTGGTCGCGGCGGACGACTTCGGCGTCAAGTCGGTCGCCCTGAGCGTCGACGGCGGCACCCCCGTGGTCGACGGCAAGGCCCCGTACGACGCCTTCTCCTACACCCCCGGCTTCGACCAGCTCGGCGACACGGTGACGTTCACCGCCGTCGTCACCGACGCCTCGAACCAGACCCGGACGGTCACGTCCACCGTCCGCGTCGTGCCGCCCGCCGGCTACGTGCCGCTGTCGGTCGACCCGGGCAGCTACGCCGCCGGCCCGGTGACCCTCGGCGCCGCCACGACCACGACGGTGACCGCGACGAACTCCGGGGAGAACCCGGTCACGCTCGCGCCGCCCGCGGTCACCGGCTCCGGGTTCGCGATCCGGCCGACCGGGACGACCTGCGCCGACGGGCTCGTGCTCGCCCCCGACGAGACCTGCACCGTGGCCCTCGTGTTCGCGCCGACCGCGGCGGGCGACGCGACGGGCGGCCTGACGCTGGCCTACACCGCCAAGGGCGGGGGCGGTCCGGCGACCACCGCGCTCACCGGCACCGGTGTCGCGCCGACGCCGACCCCGATCCCGACGCCCGACCCGCCGGCGCCGAGCCCGACGCCCGCCGCGCCGGCCCCGGCCCCGACCCCGGTTCCGGTGGTCTCCCAGGACGCCCCGATCACCGTCGCGTTCGCCGCCCCGTCGCTGCGCACGCGGATGACGAAGGCCGGCTCGGCGCGCTTCCGGGTCCTCTGCCCGGCGAGCGCCACCGGGATCTGCCGCGGCACCGTGACGCTGCGCGGCATCCTGCGCGGGACGACCGCGTCCACGGTCGGCAGCGCGAGCTTCGCCCTGCGGCCCGGGCGCGCGGCCACGATCGTCGTCCCGCTCGTCGGCGCGGCGCGCAGCAAGATCCGGCGCACCGGCAGGCTCACCGTCGCCGCCCGGGTCCGGGCGCGGGACGGCGGCCGGCCGCTCACCGGGACCGCGGTGCTCGTCGTCCGCCGCTGAGCGGTCGGCGTCCGGCACCCGGCGCCGCGGGGGATCCGCCCCGCGGCGTCAGACGACCGCAGCCGGGAGCCGCTCGAGCAGGTCGTGCAGGATGCGCGCGGTCGCGCCCCAGATCAGGTGCCGGTCGACGACGTACACGTCGGTGCGGAACGGCACCCCGCGGCGGACGAGCCGCTCGCGACCGTGCCCGGCGACGAGATCCGGGAGCGACAGCTCGAGGATCTCGGCGACCTCCCCGTCGCTCGGCGTCCACACGTGCCCGGGCTCGATCAGCCCGACGAACGGATACACCGCGTAGTTCGTCGCGATCGTCGGGGTCGGCTGCAGCGCGCCGAGGATCTCGACGTCCTCGCGCGGCAGCCCGATCTCCTCCTCCGCCTCGCGCAGCGCCGTCACCAGCAGGTCGGCGTCGGCGTCGTCGCGGCGGCCGCCCGGGAAGCTGATCTCCCCGGGATGGCGGCGCAGGTCGTCCCGGCGGCGCGTGAAGACGGCGTGCAGGCGGCCGTCCTGCACGTACAGCGGCACGAGCACCGCCGCGGTCGTGCGGCCGTGCACGGACAGGCCGGCCGCGTCGCGCGGGTCGAGCAGCCGGGAGCGCAGCGCGGGGAGCGCCCCCGCGTCCGGCGCCTCAGGCGAGGGAGGCGCGGGAGACACGCTCGTCGAACATGACCTCGCCGTCGAGCGTGCGGTGCACCGGGCACTTCGCCGCGATCACGCGCAGGCGCTCGACCTGCTCGTCGTCGAGATGGGCGGGCATGCGGAGATCGAGCTCGAACGTCGTCGGCTTGCCGCGCTCGGAGGCCTGGAACTCGCAGCTGACCTCCAGGCCCGCCACGTCCCAGCCCTTGCGCTGCGCGTACATCTCCATGGTGATCGCGGTGCAGGAGGCCAGCGCCGCGGCCAGCAGCTCCTCCGGCGTCGGGCCGGCGTCCTGGCCGCCGAGATCGGTCGGCTCGTCGGCCACGAGCTGGTGGCCGCGGATCTTCACCGTCTGCTTGAACGTGCCGGAGCGCGTCGAGATGACCTTCATGTCCCAGATGCTACGCCCCGCGACCCGCATGGCCCGCCGTCGGGCTCAGCGGCGCACGCGATGCCCGAACTCGGTGACGTAGGTGGCACCGCGCGAGGGATCCTCCGGGACGCCGAGCACGACCCCGACGCCGATCTCGCGGTAGCTGCGGTCGAGGATGTTGCGCTTGTGCCCCGGGGAGGCCATCCAGGCCTTCACGATGCGGGCGGGCGTCGAGATCCTCCCGGTGCCCCAGGCCAGGTTCTCCCCGACCGACCAGCGCGCGATGTCGCCCTCGAGGTACCCGGTGCGCCGGATCCGCGCGAGCATCGTCGTGCCGGCGGGGGACACGTGCGCGAAGAAGCCCTCCCGGACCATCTGCGCCGCGTACCGGTCCGCGACCCCGGCGAGCGTCGGCTGCGCGCGCAGGCGTGCGCGGCCGCGCTTCGTGCGCTCGCGGTTGAGCAGGCAGAGCGTCGCCCGCTCCACGCGCGCGATCGTCGCCGCGGTCGGCTGCAGGTTGCGGTCCGCGCAGCGGCCCGGGCTCGCCGGCGGCGTGGGCGCCGGCTCCTCGGGCGCCGGCGTCGGGGAGGGCGTCGGGGTCGGGGCCGGGACGCACGTGCCGATCGGCGGCAGCACGACCGTGTCCAGGCAGATCGGCAGCGACGGGAGGATCGCGTCCGCCGCCCGGGCGGGGGACGGGAGCAGGGCGGCGGCGCTCGCCACGAGGGCGCAGATCACCGCCGCGCGGGAGGTGCGCGGGAGCTTGGGCATGAGGGCTTGAGGGAGGCGACGGGGGCGGGGCCCCGGTCACGGTCTGCGTCGGCCGTCGCACCAGGACGCACCAGCTGGGGAGGGTCCGGGTGGACGTTCGTCGGACGCCCGGGCGCCCGGCCGCGTCGCTGCCGATGGCGCTCGGGGCGCGGCGCTGCCACCATGGGGGCCATCGGGGCGTGGCGCAGCCTGGTAGCGCACCTGCTTTGGGAGCAGGGGGTCGCCGGTTCGAATCCGGCCGCCCCGATCGTCGGCGGGCCGCCGTGCGCCAGGAGACGCTGCGGTACGGTCCGCGCGCGTCCCGTGCCCCAGTAGCTCAGCTGGATAGAGCAGCCGACTTCTAATCGGCAGGTCGTTGGTTCGAATCCAACCTGGGGTGCCTCTCGCCGTCCGTCGGGGTTGCGGCGATGTCCCAGTCGTCGACCGCCGGAATCTGATGGCGCATGAACGTTCGACACCCGTCGCTGATCTAGCGTCGCGCAGGTGCCTAGAACGCGAGTCAGCATCGAACGTCCTCCCTGCAAGGAGACACCATCCGCGTGTCCCGGTGCGCCCCCTCGGGTCGCCGTCGCGCCGCCCCCGCCCGAACGTCCGCGGCGGCGGCGTGCCCGCGTCCGGGGAGCGGTCCTCACCGTCCTCGCGCTGCTCGCGCTGCCCCAGGCCGCCCACGCCGCGACGACGACGTTCACCGTCGACTCCCTCGTCAACACGAGCGTCGCCGCCGCCAGCTCGGACGCCAACACGGCCGACGGGATCTGCGCCACCGCGAACGCGACGTGCACCCTGCGCGCCGCGGTCCAGCAGGCCAACGCGCTCCCCGCGTCCCCCGGTGACGACATCGCGATCGTCTTCGCCGGCTCCGGCACGCTGACCCTGCCCGCCAACGGCCTGAAGATGAAGGCCGGCGGCGTCTCCCACAACGGGATCAGCAACGACTACCTCGGCAGCAACTACTTCTTCCAGATCGACGCGAACCGCCCGGTCACCGTCGACCTCGGGAACGACATCAAGATCGAGTCCGCCGACGACGCCCCGAACGGGATCTTCCTCGTCAGCAGCGACGGGGTGACGATCCGCAACTTCCAGAACCTCCGCGGCGGCGACTCGAGCATCGTCGTCGACAAGGGCACGCAGAACACGACGATCGCCAACGGCACCTGCGCCGATCCGACGACCCCCATCCTCGAGGTCTGCGTCGGCATCCTCGCGGAGGCGTCCGGCGTCACGATCACCGACCTCGACGCGGTGAGCGTCTTCCGCTTCCCGATCTTCGTCGATCGCGCCCAGGCCGGCGACGACCCCGTCTCGAACGTCGCGATCACGCGCCTGGACAGCAAGGGCACCGAGCAGTTCGGTGACCTCTGGGTGGAGCTCGACGCGAAGATCGACGGCTTCACCGTCGAGGACTCCGACTTCGACAGCCCGGCCGGGTACGCCGTCGGCCTGCAGAGCGGCAGCTCGACCACCGACCTCGCGATCACGAACTCGCGCTTCGTCGCCGACAACGCGTTCGCGATCTTCGCCTACCCCAACAGCGACACCACCAACCTGCGGGTCGAGGACTCCACCTTCGACGGCACCCGCTGGGCGTTCGTCGACCACGGCGGCAGCGAGCACGACGGCCTCGTCCTGCGCGGCAACCGCTTCGAGGACGTCTTCCAGCACGTGCTCGACTTCGTCGACGCGACGTACACCGACGCGGTGATCGAGGACAACGACTTCATCAACCAGCGCGGCGACGGCCTGACGACCGTCTGGATCCGGCAGCCCGGCACCAACAACGTCGTGCGCAACAACGTCTTCCGCCAGGACGACGGCGTCTTCCAGAACCGCTGGGCGATCTACAGCCAGGCCAACGTCGCCGAGAGCGCCGACACCGGCTGGTCCTTCACGGGCAACAGCGTCCAGGGCTACAAGGCCGCCGCGTCGGGGCCGATCGTCGCCCTGGGCAACGGCCGCACGCGCATGGAGCGCAACACGTTCGACCAGAACACCCGCGGCACGACCTCGCCGATCCAGAGCGAGGCGCAGTCCGGCTGGTTCGTCACGAACTACGGCGGCCGCGCCAACAGCCGCATCCAGACCTGGCGTCCGACCGCCGCGGTCCTCGACCCGGGCGTGTCCGTGCAGCTGACGGTCGCGCCGGTGACGCCGCCGCTGGGCGCCAACACCGCACCGACCACGCCCGTCGACGTCGACGTCTTCTGGACGGCCGACGACAACGCCGAGGAGTACGTCGGTCGGATCGACGACGTCAGCGCCACCACGACCGTGACGCTGCCGACGACGAAGACCGGAGGCAACTTCCGCGTGCAGACGCAGGACGCCGCCGGACGCTCGTCGCAGTACTCGGCGCCGTTCCAGGTCGGTCCCGACACCAGCCCGCCGAACCCCCCGACCGTGATCGCGATCGACCAGGTCGGCACGCTCTCCGGTGAGGGCGAGCCCGGGGCGACCGTCACGGTGCTCGACCAGGACGCGAGCCCGATCGCCACGACCCCGGTCCAGGACGACGGCACCTGGCAGGTCGAGGGACCGTTCGCCTGCGGGACGACCGTCTCCGCCACCCAGACGGACGCGGCGGGCAACGCCTCGCCGGCGAGCACCCCGGGCGTCCCCGCGTGCAACGACGGCTCCGGGCCCAAGCGCTGCACCCCCGGGCAGATCATCGTCTCGGGCAACTCGCCCGCGGACCTGCTGCGGGTCGTCGCCGATACCGGCGGATACCGGACCTCCGCGATCGACGCGAGTGGCTCGGTCACCTACAACGGCATCGGCTACAACGCCGCCGACGGCCTCGTCTACGCGGTCGCCGAGAACGGTCACCTCCTGAAGCTCGGCGTCCAGGACGCCGCGACGACGGACCTCGGGGCGGTCTCCAACCTGCCCGCGGGCACCTACGCGGCCGGCGCCTTCGGACCCGACGGGGCGTACTACGTCAAGCCGCTGGACGGCACGACGATGTACCGCATCGACGTGGCGAACCGCCTGGCGACGGAGGTCGAGCTCTCGGCGCCCGCCAAGGTCTCCGACTTCGCGCTGATCGCCGGGCGGCTCTGGGGCAAGCACAACGACCAGGCCACGATCATGCGCATCGACCCGACCACCGGTCAGGTCGACGCGTTCCCCGCCACGGGCGTCGTGCCCGGCGGGCTCGTCCAGGCCGCCGGTGGGGCCTGGAAGTTCGGCAACGGCGACCTCGGACTGGTGTTCAACTCCAGCAGCGAGATCCGGCAGATCCGGATCGCCGGGGCGGACACCGCCACGCCCACGTTCTCGCTCGTGTCGGTCGGTCGCACCGAGGCCGTCAACGGCAACGTCGACGGCACCTATTGCGAGGGCGCCGAGACCGACCTGGCGATCGCCAAGACCGGTCGCGTGACCGCGATGACGGGGGCGGACTCCACGCTCGCCTGGGAGATCACGGTCAGCAACCGCGGGACGACCGCGAGCTCCGGGGCGGTCGTGACCGACCAGCTCCCGGCGCAGGTGACGGACGTCGCGACGGCGACCGAGGGCTGCACCGTCGACGGTCGCACGGTCCGCTGCCTCGTCGGCTCGCTCGCGCCCGGTGCGACGGCGAGCATCGCCGTCACCGGCCGGGTCGTCGGCACGCTCGGTCGCGTCGACAACACCGCCCGCGTCGAGGGCCAGGACGCCGACCCGACGTCCGCCAACGACACGGCGACGGCGTCGCTGGCGCCGCCGCCGACCGCTCCGGCGGTGGACCTGCCCAACGGCACGACGCTGCCGCAGGGCGCCAACCGTCCGCTGAACTACAGCTGCGGTGGCGCCGCCGCCCCGGTGACGTGCGCGGCGACGGTCACCCGCCCGGACGGGACCGTCGTTCCGATCGCCAGCGGGGCGCCGCTCCCGACGGACGTCCCCGGGACGTACGTGGTGACGGTCACCGGCGTCGACGCGCTCGGCCAGAGCACGACGACGACCACGAGCTACGTGGTGGCCGCGCCGAACCGGCCGGTCGTCGGTGCGCCGGCGGACGGGCACGTCGTCGGACTCGGCGAGACCCTCCCGGTCAGCTACACGTGCTCCGGGGTCGTCCTGTCGACGGTCTGCACGGCGGCCGTGACGAAGCCCGACGGGACCACCGTCCCGGTGGCGTCGGGTGCCCCGCTGCCGACCGACCAGCCCGGCGTGCACACGATCACGGTGACCACGACGAGCGTCCTCGGGCAGACGACGACGTCGACGTCCACGTACCGCGTGCGGCGGACCTCCGGGCAGCTGATGCTCGACTGCGCTGAGCGCTCGCTCGTCCTGGTGGACGTGCGCCGGGTCGGGAACCGGGTGCGCCTGCAGGGCGTCACGCGGGCCGCGCAGGCCGGGAAGCGGGTCGCACTGCGCTTCCAGGCGACCGGTGCGATCGTCGCGCGGCCGACCGTCCAGCGTGACGGGACGTTCGAGGCGTTCGTCAGCCTGCCGAGCGCCCGGGTCCGGGCGACCAACCGCGCCCGGTACCGGGCGGAGCTCGAGGGCGAGCGGTCGCTCAACCTCAAGCTCGCGCGGCGGATGGACATCACCGGCCTGCGTCAGGGCTCGGAGATCCGCATCAGCGGCCGGGTCAGCCGCCCGCTGGCGGCGCCGGTCGCCACGATCACCGTGCGGGAGCGCACCGAGTGCGGGACGCCGGCGAAGGTCGTCGCCCGGATCAAGCCCGCGTCGGACGGCCGGTTCACGGTGACGTTCGCCGCCCCGGAGCGCGTCGACTCGGCGATCTACCGGCTGGAGACCCGGGTGCGCAAGACGCGCAGCAACCCGAAGACCTACCCGACGTACACCCTCATCCGCGGGGTGGACTTCCCCTGATCGGGCGGGCCGCCTCCGGGCGGCCCGGGTAGGACTGGACGAAGGACGGCGGCCCCGCTTCCCCCGGCGGGGCCGCCGTCGTTCCCGGGGCGGGTCCGCCGGCCCCCACGGCGGTCGCGGACCCCAGGGGCTCGCCGGCAGCCTCGGCCTGCACCGGTCCGCGCGCCGATCGCTCGTGCCGGGCGTGCGAGCACGCGGCGGGACGGCCGGGGACGGGACCGCAGATCGGGGCGCCCGGCGGCACGGTCCGCGTGCGTGGTCGACGGGCCGCTGCCCGTGCGGACCCCGACGGGGCCGTCAGCGGCGGTCGCGGACGCGCAGCGCGGCGCGCGTCCCGCCACCGGGGCGGCGGGACAACGTGAAGGCCCCGCCGAGGACCCGGGCGTGGCGCCGCAGGCGCCAGATCCCGACGTGCCCGGCGTCGCCGGCCGCGGCGACCGCCGCCTCGTCGAAGCCCACCCCGTCGTCCTCGACGGCCAGCTCCAGTTCGCCGTCGCGCAGCGCCACGCGCACCGTCGCCCGGCTCGCGTTGGCGTGGCGCCGGACGTTCGCCAGGAGCTCCCGGGCCGACTCGACGAGGAGCACCGTGTGCCGACGGTGCACGTCGGGCTCGACGTCGAGGTCGATCTCCAGACGTCCGTCGCCGCGGGCCTCGGCGACCACGTACTCGAGCGCGACCCGCGGCGCGAGCTCCGCGAGCAGCCCCTCGTTCATCGTCACGCTCAGGCCGCGCAGCGCACGGACGGCGTCGTCGATCCGCTGGTGGGCCTCGAGGACCGCGGGGTCGTCGGTCTCGGCCTCCGCGAGGTCCTGCAGCGCGGTGACCACGAGCTGCAGCGCGTGGTCGTGCAGCGCCTCGGAGAGCCGCTGCCGCTCCTGGACCCGGGCGAGCTCGGCCTCGGCCTGCGCGCGCCGCGCCGCCTCGTTGGCCGTCGCGGCGACGAGGACGTGATCGGAGAAGATCCGCCCGGCGAGCAGCAGCACCGTGAGCGCGCCGCCCTGCACGACGGCGCCGGTCAGCAGCGCGTCCGTCCCCGGGTCGTTGAGCAGCCAGCCGGTCCCGAGCCACGCCGCGGCGTGGCCGAGGGCGGCGCCGGCGAGCCAGCGGCCGTCGAGGGCGAGCACGATGAGGGTGATCACCCCGAAGGACATCGTCACCGAGAACGCGGTCGACGGCCCGGGGCCCAGCGCGGCGATCGCGGCGCCGGCCGCGACCGTGAAGCCGACCGCGGCGGACTGGTAGGCCCGGTTGCGCGGGTACGGGCCGTGGCGGACGTGCTGCACGCCGATCGCGAGCGGGCCGAGGATGATCGTGCCCGCGATCAGGAGCGCGGGCAGGACGCGCACCGGCGTCGGCGACGTCACGAGGAAGAGCAGGAAGAGGGCCAGGAAGACCGGCGCGCCGGTCAGGATCGTCCGGACCCGCAGCGCGGCCAGCACCGGGTCGCCCATCGGGGCGCGCGCCGGTCCCGTGGGCGCCGGCGGCCGCCGGACCGCCCGCGACACGTCGCGCAGGAGCCGTCGCGCGGCCCACCGCAGGTCCTGCGGGCGTCCCGACCGGCTCATCGGTCGGTGCTCCCGCGACGGAGGGGGGAGGGGACGCCGGAAAGGACCGCGGGCGCGAGCGCGACCGCCACCCGCAGGCGCAGCGTCAGGGGGTGGGACGCGCCGGTCAGCTCGAGCACCTTCCGCAGACGGTAGGTGATGGTGTTGCGGTGGACGCCGAGGCGCTCGGCGGCGCGCGCCGAGTTGAGGTGCTCGTCGTAGAGCACCTCCATCGTGGTCACGAGCGCGCCGGTCGCGTCGGCCTCGATCAGTGGGCCGAGCACCTCGTCGACGAACCGCCGCGCCTGGGGCCGGTCCGCGTACAGCAGCGACAGCACCTCGACCTCCGCGTAGTCCGTCACGGTCCCGGGCGCGCGACCGAGGTCGATCGCGAGATCGAGCGCCCGGACGGCCTCGTGCCGGCTGCGACGGAAGCCGTCGAGCCCCCGCGCCGCTCGGCCGAGCGCCACGACCGCGCCGGCGACCGGCGGGATCGCGACCCGCTCGGGCTCGCCGTCGAAGCCCGCCCAGACGTGGATGACGTCGGAGCCCGCCCGGGTCGCGAGCGGCCGTCGGCCGGTGGCTGCCCGCACGGCGCCCACCACCCGCTCGAGCTGCTCCTCCGCGGTGGCGTCGTCCGTGACCCGTGCGGCGAGCGCGACGTGCCAGCGGTCCAGCTCGTAGTGCAGTCGTGCGCTCGCCTCGGCGACGTCCACGTCGTGGCCCGCGAGGAGGCTGCGGATCGTCGAGCCCCGCCGCAGGGCGATCACCGGCGGGTCGGAGGCCGAGGTGGCGGCGTGGTGGGCCATCAGCTCGGGCAGGACGCGGTCGACCATCTGGAAGAGCACCTGCGCGGTCGCCGCGTCCGCGTCCGCGAACGTCTCGAGGTCGGACGCCTGGTCCCGCAGACCGCGGCGCCACTGCGCCTCGAGCTCGGCCTGGATCGTCCGGTGCGCGGCGAGCAGGTCGGACGGCTCGCGGCCGGCACGGGCGAGGTTCGCCGCCCACTTGCGCTCCTCCGGCAGCGGCTCGTGCGCGGTGACCTCCAGGCGGCCGCCGACGGTGGCGATGAACGCCATGAGGTTGGCGGTGACCATGTCGCTGAGGCTGGTCACGAGGTGGGAGCCGTCCGCGTCCACGGGGACCCGCTCGAGCGTGGCGGCGACGACCGCGCCGTGGATCTCGTCCAGCCGGCTCGCCATCGCCCGTGCGGCATCGCGGATCGCCGCTCGGGCGTCCGGGGAGAGCTCGCTCATCGCCCGCCCCGTGGCGGGCAGGCCGCCGTTGGTCCGCTGCACAACGGGTCCGGCCGGCGTTGGTCCGCGGGCCAGCCCGGGGCACCCGGCGGGACGCCAGGCTCCCGGGGCACCGTGCCGCGCCGTCCTCGCCACCGTCCCGATCCGCGCCGCTGGGCGTCCTCGCAGCCGGCGGAGCGGGTGTCTGTGGGCGCGCGGGACGGCATGGGACGGGCGCACGGCGGGGCCGCGGAGGGCCGGTGCAGGACGGGCGCGAGCGGGTGAGGGCGCCGTGCGGCGGAGCGAGTATAGGCGCGGCGGCGTGCCGGAGCTTGCGGCGACGTCACTCCCCGGCGGGCGGTTCGTTGTGACGCTGCCGGAGGGCGGGGCGGAGGCGGTCGAGCCGACCGTCGACCGCGGCGAGCTCGTGGGCCGGCTGGCGTCCGAGGTGCGCTGGGACGACGTGGATCGCGGCGCGATCGACCGGATCCGCGCCGCCCTGCCCGCTGCGGCCCCGCTCCCGACCGCGACGCTCACGGCCGGTGTCCCGGCGCTGGCGCGGGCCGTGCGCGTCCTGGTGGTCGACCTGCTGGTCGAGCAGCGCCGCCTGGCGCCCGGGGACACCGACGTGCCGGCGGAGGCGGCGGTCGACCTCGTCGCGCTGCTGGGCCTCCCCGCCGACGTCGTCGCGGCGATCCCCGCCCTGCAGGCCGCCGCCGTCTGGGAGCGCCTCGTCGCGGCCGCCCGGATCGACGAGCTTCCCGCGCTCAACGCCGCGGCCGGACCGCTGGGCGCCGTCCCGGGCATCGTCGCCGCGGTGCTCGACCGGCTGGCGGATCCCGCGGTGGGGACCGGGACGCAGGAGCGCCGGTCCCGGGAGCAGCTGCTGGCCGCCGCCGTGCCGGTGGCCGCACCGGCGGCGGATCCGCGATCCGCGCGGCTCGCGGTGGCGCTGCGGCCCGGGGGAGGGGTGCGCGAGCACGCGGCGCTGGCCGCCGAGCTGCGCTCGGCCGGGGTCGAGGCGACGCTGCTGGCCGACCACGTGGTCGCGCGGGTCCCGGCCGCCGGCCTGCCGTCCCCGGGGCCGGGGGTCCTGCTCGCGGCGGAGACGACGAGCCATCCGGATGCGGTCCCGGCCCGCGCCGCGCGCCTGCGCGAGGTCCTGCGCCGCGCGGATCCGACCGACCCGTCCTTCGTGTTCGACGAGCGCGACCACGTCGCCGAGCGGCTGCTGCTCTCCTGTCCGCAGGTCCATCGGGCGATCCGGGCGCGCGTGCGGCGGGTGCTCGCCGGGGGCGCGCCCGAGGCGGACCTCGCGACCGCCCGCGTGTATCTGCGTGAGGGCTGCGACGTCCGGGCGACGGCGCAGACGCTCGGACTGCACCGGGAGACCGTGCGCTACCGGCTGGGACGGCTCGGGGCGACCCTCGGGGTCGACCTGCGGACCTGGCGCGGCCGGACGGCCCTGCTGCTGGCCGTGCGGTCGGAGCGGCTGCCCGAGCCGCCGACCGTTCCCGCGGGCCGCCCCGTCGCGGAGCGCGGCGACCGCGGTCCCGTGTCGCTCGGCGAGGGGGTGGAGGCGCTGGCCGCCGCGCGCCGCGGCGCCCGGGCTTCGGTCGCGGCCGACCTGCTCGCCGACGCGCTGGCACGCGCGGGCGCGAGCGCGTCGGGCGGGGCGCTGCTGCGCGCGGTCGGCGCCGAGCTGGAGGACGGCTGGGCGGCGGCCGGCGCGGTTCGCGCCTCCTGGCCGGCGGACCGGTGCACCGCGCTCGTCCCGCTGGCCGCGCTCGCGCGGCGGGTCGGTGACGGCGAGACGATCGCGCAGGCGCCGCGCGAGGCGCTCGGTGAGGCGCTCCTGGTCGGGGAGCCGTCGCCCTGGATCGTGGAGGGCCTCGCGGCGGCGGCCGGCTTCGCGCGCGGGAGTCTCGTGCGGCCGGCGGTGTACCGCGCCGTCACGCCCTCCCTCGCCCGGTCCGTCGCGATGGACCTCCGCGGCGAGGGGCGGGTCGCGATCGCCCGCGGAGCGGTGGTCCTGGGCCTGGGCGGGGAGGAGCAGGGAGCCGAGCCGACGCTCCAGGGGCTCGCCGGCCTGCGTGGGGTGGCCGCGATCGGGGAGCTCACCGGCGTCCCCGAGCTGGCGGCGCAGGTGCAGCCGCTGGTGTCGCTCACCGACGTCGCCCTCGCGGCTGGACGGCGCGGCATCCTCGACCCGGTCGACGGTCTCCTCGAGCTGCTGCTGCTGGCCCGGCCGGACCTCGCCGAGGCGCTCCAGCGCAGCGTGCTCGGGCCGCTGGAGGACCACGACGCCTCCCGGGGCGTGGACCTCGTGCAGACGCTCCAGCGGCACGTGGAGCTGGACCTCCGCCGGCGACGGACCGCCGAGGACCTGCACCTCCACGCCAACTCGGTCGACCACCGGCTCGCGGCGATCGCCCGACTCACGGGCCTGTCGTTCCGCGATCCCGCCGACGTGCTGCTGCTGCAGCTCGCGGTGGCCGCCCGGCGGCTGGGTCACGGCCGCCCGCCCGTCGCCGAACGCGCTCGTTGAGCGCGCGCTACCCTTTGCCGGCGTTCCCAGGGGGCCTCTACCCGCCGGGGACGACATGCCCTCGGACGAGCCACTCGTCGCGAGGGCGCTTTTCTGCCCGGCCGTCACCGTGCGCCGGTGACGGCTAGACTGGCGGCACGCGTGGTGGGCGTAGCTCAGTTGGTAGAGCTCCTGGTTGTGGTCCAGGCGGTCGCGGGTTCGAGTCCCGTCGCTCACCCCTCATGAAGTCCCCGCTCCGGCGGGGACTTCGTCGTGCAGGGGCCGAATGCCCGGCCGGGGTGCTCAGCGGTTGCGGATCGCGATCGTCCAGGTGAGCACGGTGGCGAAGCCGACCCAGGCCGCGTAGGGGACGAGCAGGCGCGAGGCGGTGCGGTCGACCGCGACGAGCTGCCGGATCAGCAGCAGCGTGCTGGCCTGGAGGGCGAGGATCTCGACGCCGGCCGCGCCGGCCCGGTGGCCGCGGAAGAAGATCCAGGTCCAGGCGACGTTCAGCAGCAGGTTCGCGGCGAACGCCCAGACGATCCGGCGCCGCTCGTCCCCGTCGCGGGCGGCGACGGTCGCGCGCGTGGCGGCGATCGCGATCAGCGCGTAGAGGATCGTCCAGACGATCCCGAACGCCGGCCCGGGCGGCTGGAAGGACGGCAGCGCCAGGCGCCGGTACCAGCGCGACGACACGTCGGTCCCGAGGCCCCCGACGGCGGCCGTCGCGGCGACCGCCGCGGTCCACGCGACCGCGACCGGCGCCGTCGCCGGACGTGGCGCGGACGCGTCGGCGACGCTCACGCCGCCACCCCGCGCCGCGTGTCCTGCCGCGGTCCGACCGCCGCCGCGACACGGCCGAGTCGCTCGATCCGCCGGCGCATCCCGAGCGTGCTGAACGGCCGGGCGAGCGCGGTCAGGAGCCCGGCCGCCGGGCCCTCGAGTCGCGCCACGAAGTGCACGTCGGTGCCGCCGCCCACCGCCGCGACGACGCGGTCCTCGTAGCGCAGCACGTGCCCGAGGGCCCGCGAGTGCCAGCCCATGCCCGCGCCCTCGCGGACCCAGTCGACGTGCATCGGGGTCGCGACCGGGGAGAAGAACGCGCGGGTCACGACCGTCATCCCGGCGGCGCAGCGACCGCTCGACGGCTCGCTGGACGCGACGTGCGGCGACCACGCCGGCCAGGCCGCGATGTCGACCAGCAGGTCGTGCACGACCGCCGGGTCGGCGGGCAGGTGGGCGCGGTGCTCGATCGGGCGGGGCATCCACCCGGATACGGCCGCGGAGCGCCACCGGGCCACCCGGCCGGTCAGGTCTCGTCGCCGTGCGGGTCGGGCCGCCGCAGCCAGGCGCGGACCTCCCCGACCGCGACGACCGGCGTGCCGCACGAGCGGAAGCCCATCACCGGCAGGTCCTCGCGCGCGATCGCGCGCGCGACCCACGCCTCGTCGACGTCGAGCCACGCGGCCACCTCGGGCGGGCTCAGCAGGGCGTCGTCGGGCGGTCCGGGCACGGGCCGACCGTAGCGGCTGGACAGGGTCCGTAGATTGGGCGCATGCCCCGCTGCGCGCACGCCGACGAGCTGCGGATCGTGGATCCGCCCGACCCGGTCCCGGGGTGTGCCGACTGCCTTCCGGTCGGCGGCACCTGGGTGCACCTGCGGATGTGCCAGGAGTGCGGGCACGTCGCCTGCTGCGACAGCTCGCCGAGCACGCACGCGACGCGCCACCACGAGGAGACCGGCCACCCCGTCGCCCGCTCGGTCGAGCCGGGCGAGGACTGGAGCTGGTGCTACGTCGACGCGGTCATGTTCCGGGCGGTCGGCGGATGAGCCCCGTCCGCGACGACGTCGTCGTGGTCGGGCGACGCCACGACCCGGAGGACCATCGCCTGCGCGACTTCCTCACCCGCACCGCGCAGCCGCACCGCTGGGTCGAGGCGGGGTCCGGGGAGGCGGACGCGCTGCTCGCCGACCTGCCCGCCGACGTCGCCCTGCCGGTCGTGCGCTGCGGCGGCGAGACGGTGACGGGCGCGACCGTCGAGCGGCTCGTCGAGGCGTGGGCGATGACCGCGCCGCCCGCGCGCGACCACTACGAGCTCGCGGTGATCGGGGCCGGTCCGGCCGGGCTCGCCGCCGCCGTGTACGCCGCCTCCGACGGGCTGTCCACCGTCGTGCTCGAGCGCGACGTGCCGGGCGGGCAGGCCTCGCACACCTCGCTGATCGAGAACTTCTTCGGCTTCCCGGGCGGCATCGGCGGGGCGGAGATCGCGCGTCTCGCCGGCCGGCAGGCGGAGGGCTTCGGCGCGGAGCTGTCGTTCCTGCGTCCCGTCGTCGGCAGCCGCTTCGCGCCCGGGGAACGCACGACCCTCGAGCTGGAGGGCGGCCTCGCGGTCACGGCCGACATCGTCATCGCGGCCCCCGGCATGCTCTGGCGGCGCCTGGAGGTCGAGGGCGTCGAGGAGCTGCTCGGGCGCGGCGTCTACTACGGGGCGGGGCGTAGCGAAGCCCGCCACTGCGGTGGCGACGACGTCGTCGTGGTCGGGGCGGGCAACTCCGCCGGGCAGGCGGTCATGGACCTCGGCAACGCGGGCGCCCGGGTGCGCATGGCCGTGCGCGGTGAGGGGCTCGGCGCGACGATGTCCCAGTACCTCGTCGACCGGATCGCCGAGCATCCGCTGATCGACGTGCAGCTGCGCACCGAGGTCGTGGCGGTGCACGCCGCCGACGACGGCACGCTCGCCGCGGTCACGCTGCGCCACCGTGACGGGGCCACCGAGCAGGTCCCGGCCCGCGCGCTGTTCCTCTGCATCGGCGGGACGCCGCGCACCGGCTGGGCCTCCCACCACGGGGTCGCGACCGACGCGGCCGGCTACCTGCTGACCGGCCCGGACCTGCTGCGTGACGGGCGACGCCCGGACGGCTGGCCGCTGGACCGCGACCCGCTGCACCTCGAGACGCTCGTGCCGGGCCTGTTCGCGGCCGGGGACGTGCGCTCCGGGTCCACCAAGCGGGTCGCGGGCGCGGTCGGGGACGGGGCGGCGGCCGTCGCGCTCGCGCACCGGCGGCTGGCCGAGCTCCACGGCGCCTGAGCGCCGTGCCGGGCGCCCGTCCCTCGTTCTCCCGCGCCGAGCTCGACGCCTTCCGCGGCACCGAGGTGCCCGACCTGCTCGGGCCGGGGCTGCGGCTGCTGTTCGTCGGCATCAACCCCGGCCTGTGGACCGCGGCGGTGCAGACGCACTTCGCCCATCCGGGCAACCGCTTCTACCCGGCGCTGCACCGGGCCGGGATCACCGCCCACGAGATCGACCGGGCGCGCGGCATGTCCGACGCGGACCGCGCCCACCTCGTCGAGCGCGGCGTGGGGATCACGAACCTCGTGCGCCGCGCGACCGCGCGCGCCGACGAGCTGACCGCGGAGGAGCTGCGGGCCGGCGGGGAGCGCCTGCTCGGACTCGTGCGGGAGCGCCGCCCGGCCGTGGTCGCGATCGCCGGGATCACCGCGTACCGCGACGCGTTCGGGGAGCGCCGTGCGCAGGCGGGCCGCCAGCCCGACCGGCTCGACGGACCGTTCGCCGGGACGCCGCTGTGGGTCGTGCCCAACCCCAGCGGCCTGAACGCGCACGCCACCGTGGAGTCGCTCGCGGAGGTCTACCGCGCCGCCGCGGTGGAGGCGGGCGTCGTGCCCGCGACCTGACGGCCGGTCCGTGCCGCCCCGGACGCGCTGCGCCCCGGAGCGGCACGACTGAGCCGTGGCGGGTCAGAGGCGTGGCAGCTCGATCGCCGGGCAGCGGTCCATCACGACCGTGAGCCCGGCCGCGGTCGCCCGCGCGGCGGCCGCCTCGTCGACCACGCCGAGCTGCAGCCAGACGGCGCGGGCGCCGATCGCGATCGCCTCGTCGACGTGGGCGCCCGCGTCCTCGCTGCGACGGAACACGTCGACGACCTCGACGCCGCGCGCGGCCGGGATGTCGGTCACGCGCGGATAGACGCGCTGTCCGAGGATCTCGCGCTCGCGCGGGTTCACCGGGATCACCTCGTAGCCGCGCGACTGCAGCAGCGCGGCGATCCGGTGCGAGTCCCGTGACGGGTCGGGCGAGCAGCCGACGACCGCCCACACGCGCGTGGTTGTGAGGACCTCGCGGACGTGCGCGGGCGGGCTCCCGCTCACGGGGTGGCGACCAGGGCGCTGCGGTCGACGTCGTCGATCGTGCGGTGGCCGGTGAGGGCCATCGCGAGGTCGAGCTCGGCCAGCAGCGACCGCACGACGTCGACGACGCCGTCTTCGCCACCGGTCGCCAGCCCCCACATGTACGGCCGGCCGAGCAGCACGGCACGGGCGCCGAGCGCCAGCGCCTTCAGCGCGTCCGAGCCGCCGCGGATGCCCGAGTCGAAGAGCACCTCGAGCCGGTCGCCGACCGCGTCCACGACCTCGGGCAGCGCGGCGAGCGCGCCGATCGCCCCGTCGACCTGGCGGCCGCCGTGGTTGGAGACGATCACCCCGTCGACGCCGTGCTCGGCGGCCAGCCGCGCGTCGTCGGCGCGCAGGATGCCCTTGAGCACGATCGGCAGCTCGGTGGTCTCGCGCAGGAACGCGAGGTCCTCCCAGGTGACCGCCGGGTTGGAGAACTGGAACGCGAACTGCCCGATCGCCGCCTGCATGTCCTCCTCGGGCGGGGCGGCCAGGAGCGCCCGGAACGCGGGGTCCTGGAGGTAGTTGACGTTGCCCTCGCCCCACAGGAACGGGAGGAACCCCTCGTCGAGGTCCATCGGCCGCCAGCCGAGCAGCCAGGTGTCGAGCGTGACGACCAGCGCGCTGTACCCGGCGGCCTCGGCGCGCCGGATGAACGACGTCGCGATCGTCCGGTCCTTCGGCCAGTACAGCTGGTACCAGCGTGGCGTGTCCCCGCTCGCCTCGGCGATCTCCTCGAACGTGAAGCTCGACGCCGAGGACGTGACGAGCGGCACCCCGGTGCGGGCGCTCGCACGCGCGGTGGCGAGCTCGCCGTCGGGGTGGGCGAGCGTCTGCACCCCGATCGGCGCGAGCAGCACCGGGGCGGGCAGCGGCGTCCCCAGGACGGTCCGCGCGGTCGAGCGCTGCGCGACGTCGCGCAGCATCCGCGGCGACAGCGCCCAGCGGTCGAACGCCGCCTGGTTGGCGCGCATCGTGTCCCCGCGCCCGGCACCGCCCGCGATGTAGCCCCAGGGGCCGCGGGCGAGCGTCGCGGCGGCCTGCTCCTCCAGGCGCTGCCAGTCCAGCGGCCGGCGCGGGCGCTGGTTCATCATGCTGCCGCGCAGGTAGATCTCGTACTGGTAGTTGGCGAAGGGGATCTCGGGCGAGCTCATGTCGGCGCCCACCCTCTCATAGGCTGGGGCCATGCTCGCCGCCTACGCCGCCACCGCCAACGACGCCGACCCGCTCGCCGCCCTGGAGGTGGGGGAGCGCCCGGAGCCCGAGGTGCCCGCGGGCTGGACGACCGTGACCGTGAAGGCCGCGTCGCTGAACCACCACGACGTGTGGTCGCTGCGCGGCGTCGGCCTGCGGGCCGAGCAGCTGCCGATGATCCTCGGCTGTGACGCCGCCGGGGTCGACGAGGACGGCAACGAGGTCGTCGTCCACGGCGTGATCGGCGACCCGGCCTGGTCCGGGGAGGAGACGCTCGACCCGCGCCGCTCGCTGCTGTCCGAGCGCCATCCGGGCACGTTCGCCGAGCAGGTCGCGGTCCCGCGGGCCAACCTCATCCCCAAGCCGGCGGAGCTGTCCTTCGCGGACGCGGCCTGCCTGCCGACCGCGTGGCTGACCGCCTACCGGATGCTGTTCGTGCGCGCCGACGCCAAGCCGGGCTCGACGGTGCTGGTCCAGGGTGCGGGCGGTGGCGTGTCGACCGCGGCGATCGCGCTCGGCGCGGCCGCCGGCGTGCGCGTCTGGGCGACGTCGCGCAGCGAGGAGAAGCGCGCCCGCGCGCTGGAGCTCGGGGCCGACCGCGTCTTCGAGATCGGGGCGCGGCTGCCCGAGCGCGTGGACGCGGTCCTCGAGACGGTCGGCGAGGCGACCTGGGCGCACTCGCTGCGCAGCCTGAAGCCGGGCGGTGCGCTGGTCGTCTCCGGGGCCACCAGCGGCGAGGCGCCCTCGGCGGAGCTGATGCGCGTGTTCTTCCTGCAGCTGCGGGTCCTCGGCTCGACGATGGGCTCGCGCGAGGAGCTCGCGCGGCTCGTGCAGCTGTGCGCGACCAGCGGGGTGCGCCCGGTGATCCAGGAGACGATGCCGCTGGCCGACGCCGCCCGCGGCTTCCGCGCGATGGTCGACGGGGACGTCTTCGGCAAGATCGTCTTCACCATGGACTGAGCGCCCGCCCGGCCGCGCCTATCCTTCTGCGCCGTGGAGGACTCGGGGACCCGGTACGCGACGAACGGCGACACGACCGTCGCGTACCGCGTGGTCGGCGACGGTCCCACCGACGTCGTCTTCCTGCCCGGCCTGATCTCGCACGTCGAGGTGCTGCTCGAGTCGCCGCTGATCCAGCGCTACCTGCAGCGCCTGTCCTCCTTCTGCCGGATCGTCCTCGTCGACCGGCGCGGCCTGGGTCTGTCGGACCCGGCGCCGCCCGGCGTGCCGCTGGAGACCGAGATCGGCGACCTGCTCGCCGTCCTGGACGCGGTCGGCAGCGAGCGCGCCGCCGTGTTCGCGTACGCGGCGGGCGGGCCGCTGGCCGTGCAGACCGCGGTCGCCCACCCGGAGCGCATCAGCGGCCTGGTCCTCTACGCGTGCATGTACCGGGCGATCGCCGACGACGACTACACGTGGGCGATGAGCGCCCGGGAGCGCGAGGAGCGCAGCGCGCAGCTGCTCGAGTGGTGGGGGACCGGCGGCAACCTGGAGCGGATCGCGCCGAGCCACGTCGACGACGACCGCCTGCGCGAGTGGCTCGGCCGGCTCGAGCGCTCGTCGGCCAGCCCCGGCCGCTTCCGCGACGCGCTCGCCCGCTTCCAGGAGGTCGACGTGCGGCCGCTGCTCGCGCACGTGCGCGTGCCCACGCTCGTGCTGCACCGCACGGCCGACCGCCTCATCGACGTGCGCCACTCCCGCTACGCCGCCGAGCGGATCTACGGGGCCCGGCTCGTCGAGCTGCCCGGGGAGGACTCGCTGCCCGCCGCGGGGGAGAGCGAGGTCCTGATCGGGGAGGTCGAGGAGTTCCTCACCGGCGGGCGCACCGGCGCGGCGGTGCACCGCGACCTGCTGACCGTGCTCTTCACCGACGTCGTCGACGCCACCGGGACCGCGTCGCGGATCGGCGACGGCCGCTGGCGCGACCTGCTCGCCGAGCACGACGCCGCCGTCCGCGCGCAGCTGCACCGCTACGGCGGCCGCGAGGTCAAGACGATCGGGGACGCGTTCCTGGCGGTCTTCGACGGGCCCCCGTCCCAGGGCGTGCGGTGCGCCGCCGCGATCGTCGAGGCGGTCCGCCCGCTCGGCGTCCAGGTCCGCGCCGGCCTGCACACGGGGGAGTGCGAGCGCATCGGCGGTGACGTCGGCGGCATGGCCGTCCACATCGCCGCGCGCGTCGCGGCACTGGCGGCGGCCGACGAGGTGCTCGCCTCCGGCACGACCTACGGCACGGTCGTCGGCGCCGGGCTCGCGTGGCAGCCGCGCGGCGACCACGAGCTCAAGGGCGTCCCCGGCCGCTGGCCGCTGTTCGCGCTCGAGCGCTGAGCGCCGCGGCCCGGCGACGACGCGGCCCGTCTAGGCGAGCGTGCGGCCGCGCGCCCGCGCCCACGCGTAGCGCGAGAGCAGCACGACCCAGTCCACGAGACCGGCCGCGAGGTGCCCGACCGGGCCGCAGAGCAGCCGCGCCGCCGCGCGCTCGGGGAGGGTCAGCGGGTGCCGGGACGCCATTCCCGAGTACCTTGTCAGGTCCATGGCCGCCACGAAGAGCACCCCTGTCACCGCCACCGTCTCCGAGCTCCCCGAGTCCCGGGTGAAGATCGAGGCCGAGGTCTCCGCGAAGGAGGTCAGCGCGCGGGTCGACCAGGCCGCCCGCAAGCTCGGCCGCGACTTCCGGCTTCCCGGCTTCCGCAAGGGCAAGGTGCCGCCCGCGCTGGTGATCAAGCAGCTCGGCCGCGAGGCCGTCCTGGACGAGGCCATCCGCGACTCGCTCAGCCGCTGGTACGTCGCGGCGCTGGACGCCGGCGACGTCGTGCCGATCGGCGAGCCGCAGGTCGACCTCGGCGAGCTGCCCGCCGACGGGGAGGCGCTGACCTTCACCGTCGAGATCGGCGTGCGCCCGACGGCCACGCTGGGCGACTACAAGGGCGTCGAGGCGCCGAAGAAGGACCCGCAGGCCACCGACGCCCAGATCGACGCCGAGGTCGAGCAGCTGCGCCAGCGCATGGCGCGCCTGGAGACCGTCGAGCGCGCCGCCGCGGAGGGCGACTTCGTGGTCATGGACTACGAGGGCTCGATCGACGGCGAGCTGTTCGAGGGCGGCGCCGGTCGCGACCAGATGATCGAGCTCGGCTCCGGCCAGCTGATCCCCGGCTTCGAGGACCAGCTCACCGGCGCCTCCGCCGGCGACGAGGTGTCCGTCGAGCTGACCTTCCCCGAGGACTACCAGGCCGAGCACCTGGCCGGCAAGGACGCGGTCTTCGCCGTGACCGTGAAGGAGGTCAAGGCCAAGGAGCTGCCCGAGCTCGACGACGAGTTCGCCGAGAACGCCGCCGGCTTCGACTCGCTCGCCGAGCTGCGCGAGGACCTCGGCAAGAAGATCACCGAGGCCGCCGAGGGGCGGGCGGAGAACGAGTACCGCGAGGCGGTTCTCGACGCGGTCGTCGCCAACGCGACCGTCGAGGTCCCGGACGCGCTGATCGAGGCGCGCGCCCGCGAGATGTGGGACCGCATGCTCCACTCGCTCTCCCACCAGGGCATCTCGCGCGAGATGTACATGCAGATCTCCGGCCAGTCCGAGGAGGCCGTCCTGGAGCAGGCCAAGCCCGACGCCGAGCAGGCGCTGCGCCGCGACGCGGTGATCGCCGCGGTCGTCGCCGCAGAGGGCATCGAGCCGTCCGACGGCGACGTCCTGGACGTCCTCGGGCCGAGCGCCGCGCAGGAGAAGATGGCGGTTGAGAAGCTCCGCGACAAGCTCGAGCAGCAGGGCCGCCTGGCGGAGATCAAGGACGACCTGGCGCAGCGCCAGGCGCTCGACTTCCTCGTCGAGCACGCCACCCCGGTGCCCGCCCCGGCCGACGAGCCGGACGCCTCCGCCGACGCCTGAGACGCGGCGGCGGGACCGCCCGCGCCAGCGGACTTCAGTCCCGGCCGGTCCGGGCCGATGACAGGGCTGCCAGACCGCCGGTGGCCCGTTGCTAGGCTGATCCGATCGGAACGCAGAATCTCGTCGACCGGCGGGAGGATTCCGGTGGTACGAGCGAAACAGAAGCGAGGAACATGAGTCCCCTTGTCCCCATGGTCGTGGAGCAGACGTCGCGAGGCGAGCGTGCCTTCGACATCTACAGCCGTCTGCTCAGCGAGCGCATCATCTTCCTCGGCACGCCCGTGGACGACCAGATCGCGAACCTGATCGTCGCGCAGCTCCTGCACCTGGAGAGCGAGGATCCGGACAAGGACATCTCGCTGTACATCAACTCGCCGGGTGGCTCCGTGTACGCGGGCCTCGCCATCTACGACACGATGCAGTTCATCAAGCCCGACGTGTCGACGATCTGCGTCGGCATCGCGATGTCGATGGGGGCCCTGCTGCTCTCCGGCGGCGCCAAGGGCAAGCGCATGGCGCTGCCGAACTCCAAGGTCATGATCCACCAGGTCTCCTCCGGCTTCCAGGGCCAGGCGACCGACATCGAGATCCACGCGAAGGAGGTCATCGACCTGCGCGCGAAGCTCGACGAGATCATCGCCCACCACTCCGGGCAGAGCCTGGAGAAGGTGAAGAACGACACCGAGCGCGACTACTTCATGTCCTCCGAAGAGGCCGCCGCCTACGGGATCATCGACCGGGTGATCTCGGAGCACTAGCTCCGGGGCACCCGCCCGCCGTCACCGCGAGGGAGAGAGAGCATGGCTCGACCGACCGATTCGAACGAACAGCTGCTGTGCAGCTTCTGCGGCAAGTCGCAGCGCCAGGTGAAGAAGCTCATCGCCGGGCCTGGCGTCTACATCTGCGACGAGTGCATCGACCTCTGCAACGAGATCATCGACGAGGAGCTCACGGCACCGCCGACGTTCGACCTGGACAACCTCCCCAAGCCGAAGGAGATCTTCGGCGTCCTCGACGAGTACGTCGTGGGGCAGGACGAGGCCAAGCGCGCCCTCTCGGTGGCGGTCTACAACCACTACAAGCGCGTGCAGATGATGCAGGCGCAGGACTCGGACATCGAGCTGCAGAAGTCGAACATCCTGCTGCTCGGTCCGACCGGCTGCGGCAAGACGCTGCTCGCGCAGACGCTCGCCCGCATCCTCAACGTGCCGTTCGCGATCGCCGACGCCACCGCCCTCACCGAGGCCGGCTACGTGGGCGAGGACGTCGAGAACATCCTCCTGAAGCTCATCCAGGCGGCCGACTACGACGTCAAGAAGGCCGAGACGGGGATCATCTACATCGACGAGGTCGACAAGATCGCCCGCAAGGCCGACAACCCGTCGATCACGCGCGACGTGTCGGGCGAGGGCGTGCAGCAGGCGCTGCTGAAGATCCTCGAGGGCACGACCGCCTCGGTGCCGCCGCAGGGGGGACGCAAGCACCCCCACCAGGAGTTCCTGTCGATCGACACGACGAACGTGCTGTTCATCTGCGGTGGCGCGTTCGCGAACCTCGACAAGGTCATCGAGCGGCGCATCGGCAACAAGGGCATCGGCTTCGGCGCCTCGCTGGAGCGCGCCGAGGAGGCCGCCAACCCCGAGGTGTTCGCGAAGGTCCTGCCCGAGGACCTCGTCAACTACGGGCTGATCCCCGAGTTCATCGGCCGCCTGCCGGTCGTGAGCGCGGTGCACCAGCTCACGCGCGAGGACCTCATCACGATCCTCACCGAGCCGCGCAACGCGCTCGTCAAGCAGTTCCAGCGGTTTTTCTCCTTCGACGGGATCGAGCTCGTCTTCTCCGACGACGCGCTCACCGCGGTCGCCGACAAGGCGCTCGAGCGCGAGACCGGGGCCCGCGGCCTGCGGTCGATCATCGAGGAGACGCTGCTGGACGTGCAGTTCGAGCTGCCGTCCCGTCGCGACGTGAAGAAGTGCGTCGTGACGAAGGAGACGATCGACGCCGGCCGCGCGCCGACGCTCGTCACCGAGGCGGCGCCCGAGGACGACGCGCCCGCCGCCGAGTCGGCCTGACGCCGCCCCGCGGGCGGCCTGTGACGCGGCTCTCATCCCGGCCTGCGGGCCGGGGGTAGGGTTGCGCCATGCCGAAGAAGATCGTCGTCGGGACCGACGGGTCGCCCACCGCGCGCGAGGCGGTGCGCGAGGCCGCCGAGCTGGCCGCCGTGACCGGGGCCGAGCTGCTGATCGTCCGCGCCTATTACGGCAAGGAGCCCCGGGACTCCGCCACCGCGTACGAGCCGACGCTCGAGGACCGCAGCCCGGCGGGCCTGCCCGCCGACGTCGCCCGCCCGGTCGGCCCGCGCGGCGACGCGCTCGCCGGCCTCGAGGCCGACGTGGCGAGCGTCGCCGAGTACGACATCCCGGTCGTGACGCCGCTGGCGCGCGAGGGCGAGGCGGCGGACGCCATCCTGAGGATCGCCGACGAGCAGGGGGCCGACCTGATCGTCGTCGGCAACAAGGGCATGACCGGCGCGGCGCGCTTCCTGCTGGGCAGCGTGCCGAACAAGATCACCCACCACGCGCCGTGCAACGTGCTCGTGGTGCGCACGACCTGAGGAGCCGTTCACCCGCCGTCGTGTCGCCGCGTCGGTCGCGGCTGCCCGGTCAGTCGTCGCAGTCGCCGCTGGTGCGTCCGCGGTCGTCGACCACGCAGCCCGACGGTGCGGCGGTGATGCGGACCGGCAGCCGGCCCGCGGGCGTGGCGCCGGTGGCGTCGACCGCGCGGGCACGGCCGGCGAGGCCGGCGGCGACCGCGTAGTTCAGGCGGTAGCGCCCGGCCCGGACCGCGGTGACCCGCCAGACGACCGTGCGGGTCGCCCCGGCCGCCAGCGGCCCGAACGCGAACGTGTCGGTCTGCGCGATCTCGGCGCCGCCGTCCGGCCGGCGCGCCAGCGCGGCGTCGTCCGCCGCGCCCGCGGGCCGGATCTTCGGGAAGCCGGGGGTCGGCACCCACACCGCGACCGCGCGATCGCCCGCGCGGGCGTCGGCGGCCGGCAGGGAGAACGGCTTCTCGGGCTTGGGCGCCTCGACGCCGGCGTTCCCGGTCCAGACCGTGACGGCGAGCTCGGGCAGGTCGCGGTCGCCGCGGTTGCGGACCGTCAGCACCAGATCGGAGGTCAGCGAGACGCGCTGCTGCTCCGGGAAGGAGGCCCGCACGACCTCGACCTCGTAGGTCGCCGCGCGCTCGTCGACGTCCCCGCTGGGCTGCGCGCCACAGCCGGCGAGCACCAGGCAGCCGACGGCCGCGACGACCCCGGGGACCGCTCCCCGACCGGCGCCGCGCTCTCCCGCTCGCTCCCGCATCGCGGCCTAACGTACACCAGTGAACATCGACGGAGGGTTCGGGTATCGTCTGCGCGATCGCGCATCCGCGCGGCCGTTTCGTCGTCCGGGGAGGACAGGGAAGTGGTTGAGCAGCACGAAGAGGACTCCGGCGCCTACTACGAGCCGATCCCGGGCACGCGCCTGCACGTCGACTACACGGTGCCGGGCATCGAGCCGGGTGACGCCAACCCGTACTCGTGGCACACCGGGGCCAAGCGCAAGCACACGGGCCGCGACGCGATCGAGGTGGTCGACGTCGTCAAGCAGTTCGGGCGCATGCGAATCCAGAACGGGCTGAACCTCGCGTTCCCCGACGACCAGGTCTCGATGCTGCTCGGCCCCTCCGGCACCGGCAAGTCGGTCCTCATCAACCTGATCGTCGGCCTCATGCGCCCCGACGCGGGCGACATCCTCGTGCACGGGCAGTCGGTCCCGAACATGCGCGAGGACGAGCTGCTGGAGCTGCGCAAGCGCTTCGGCCTGCTGTTCCAGGACGGCGCGCTGTTCGGCTCGATGAACATCTACGACAACACCGCCTTCCCGCTGCGGATGCACACCGACAAGGGGGAGGACGAGATCGCCGCGATCGTCAACCGCCGCCTCAAGGAGGTCGGGCTCGGGCACGCCGCGGAGAAGATGCCCAACGAGCTCTCCGGCGGCATGCGCAAGCGCGCGGGGTTCGCGCGCGCGCTCGTGCTCGACCCGGACATCGTCTTCTTCGACGAGCCCGACTCGGGCCTGGACCCGGTGCGCACGGCGCTGCTGTGCGAGCTCGTGCAGGAGATCCACGCCGAGAACAAGGGCTGCTACGTGATCATCAGCCACCACCTCGGCACGGCGCGCACCGTCGCCGACTACATCGCGGTGCTGTGGCGCGGCCGGATCGTCGAGTCCGGGCCCGCCGACGAGCTGTTCGAGTCCGAGAACCCGTTCGTGCACCAGTTCCTCAACGCGGCGCCCACCGGGCCGCTGGCGATGGACTGATCGCCGCCGGGACGCGGGCGTCAGCCCGCGTCGGCGCCGCCGAGCAGTCGCGCCAGCCGGCGCTCCACCTCGGCCTCGACGTCCAGCGGCGGCTCGCCCATCCGGGCCCGCCGCTCGTTCCCGGCGACGACCACCTGCCGGACCTCCTCGCGCAGCCCGTCGTCGGCGGCGGGAGGCGCGACGGCGTCCTGGGCGGTCCAGTCCTGCTCGCCGCGGCGCGCGCGGATGTAGGCGCGCGCCTCGAGCATCTGGCCGATCTCCTCGTCGCGGGCGCGCCGCTCGGCCGCCTCGTCGGTCGGGGCTCCGCCTCCGGACTCGCCGGAGACGCGGTCGCCGACGTCACGGACGAGCTTGGAGGCCAGCGGCGCCATCGCGAGCGCGATCAGCGTGATCGCCAGGATCAGCCACTCGGGGTTCGGCTCGCTCACCGTCCGAGCATAGTCCGCGACCCGCGGTGACACGTCCACGTTGCGTCGTATGTACACAAGTGTCTAGGATGCTCGCCGTGCTCAGGGGAGAGGCATGACCGGTCCGGTCGCGGCCGCCAGGAAGGCGTTCACGCGCACGGACATCCCACCCGGATCGTGGGTGCAGAACTCGGGCGGCACCGCCGCGCTCGGGATCAAGGTCGCCGCGCAGATCTTCACGCCCGGTCTCTCGTGGCGGACGGAGTTCGTGCGCCAGTACGTGTTCGCCTTCCAGGCGACCCTGCTGCCCGCGATGATCGTCTCGTTCGTCGTCGGCTTCTCGACGATCGGCATCCAGGGCGGCTCGCTGGCCGCCGCGTTCGGCGCGGTCGACCGGATCTCCGGCGCGGCGCCGATCGCGTTCCTGCGCGGTCTCGGGCCGATCCTCACCGCCGCGATCGTCGCCGGCACGCTGGGCGCGACGATCACCGCCGAGATCGGGGCGCGGAAGATCCGCCAGGAGCTGCTCGCGCTCGAGGTGCTCGGGGTCAACCCGATCCGCAACCTGATCATGCCGCGCGTCGTCGGCCTCGCCCTGTGGATGCCCGTGCTCGCGCTGCTGACGTTCTGGGCCGGCGTCGCCGGCACCTACTGCGCGACCGTGTTCCTGTACGGCAACACGACGCAGGCGTTCTTCGACCAGCTGCTGCTGCTGACCCACTTCCTCGACCTGTGGGGCAGCGTCGTGCGGCTCACGCTCTTCGGCATCCTCATCGGCCTGATCGCCGCCTACAAGGGCATGCAGGTCGGCGGCGGCGCCGAGGGCGTCGGGAAGGCGGTCAACGAGTCCGTCGTCTCGTCGCTGGTCGTCGTCGGGGTCGTGACGCTCGTCTACACGACGCTCTTCGAGGCGTTCTTCCCGGAGGTGAACTTCCTCATATGAGCGTCACCCCGGAGCCGCCCCGCTCGCCGCTGATGAAGGCGATCGAGAAGCCGCGCAAGATCCCGGTGATCGACGCCGCGGGCGAGTACGCGACGTTCGTCGTCCGCGCGATCGCCGCGTTCCGCCACCTGCCGAAGTTCACCGCCGAGGTGCTGCGCCAGGTCGGCTTCCTCGTCGCCGGCAGCGCCCTCGTCATCATCTTCATCTGCTTCATCGTCGGCGCCGCGTGCGGCATCGCCGCCGAGTCGATCGGGCAGGCGATCGGCGCGAGCGTCACCGGGCCGATCTTCAGCTCGTTCTGCGTGAACCGCGAGATCGTGCCGTTCCTCTTCGGCTTCATCCTCGCCGCGAAGGTCGGCGGCGGCATCGTCGCCCAGCTCGGCGCGATGCGCGTCAACCAGGAGGTCGACGCGATGGAGATCATCGGCATCCCGTCGCTGGCCTTCACGGTCTCCACCCGGATGCTCGCCTCCGCGATCGTCCTGCCGATCCTCTATCTCATCTCGCTCGGGGCGGCCGAGGGCGCCTCCTGGATCGGCTCGTACGTGCGCAGCCAGACGGTCTCGCAGGGCACCTGGGAGTTCGTCTACTACACGGTCACCAACCCGATGGACATCGTCTTCTCGTTCATCAAGGGGCTCGTGATCAGCGCCGGAGTCGTGACCGTCGCGCTCTACTTCGGCTACCGCGTCCGCGGGGGTCCCGTGGAGGTGGGGACGGCGACCGCGCAGTCGATGGCCGTGAACCTGATCCTCGTGACCGTCCTGAACATGACGATGACGTTCCTGTTCTTCGGCTTCAACCCGCGGCTGCCGATCGCGTAGGCCACCGTGCGGATCGTCATCGAACGCCTCCGGCAGCACTCCAGCCGGATCATCGCCATCCTCGCGCTCGCGCTCGCCGCGATCGCCGTCGCGTCGATCCTCGGCGGCACCCGCGGCAGCTACGAGATCAAGGCGCAGTTCGACGACGTCCGCGGCCTCATCCCCGGTGGCGCGGTGCGCGCGGCGGCGGTCCCGGTCGGCACGGTCAAGCGCGTCGAGCTCGTCGGCGACCGGCCCGTCGTGACGATGGAGATCGACGACGACTACGTGCTGCGCGAGGGCGCCACCGCCGACATCCAGCTGTTCTCCAACGCCGGCGCGGTCAACCGCACGATCGAGCTCACGATCGGCGACCCGACGAAGCCGCGCCTGCGCGCGGGCACGGTCCTGCGCGGCCCGCAGACCGACCAGCCGGTGAACTTCGACGACGCCGCGGAGACGCTCGACGCGCCGACCCGCGCGAACATCAAGGCGTTCCTCGTCGGCCTCGACCGCTCGCTGAAGGGCCGCGGGCGCGACATCGACCGCACGCTGCGGCGCAGCGCCCCGGCGCTCAACGAGACCGCGAACCTGCTCGCGCAGGTCAACAGCGACGGGCAGGCCGTCCGCACGCTCGTGCGCGAGGGCAGCCGCGTGACGTCCGCCCTGGCGGCCAGCCCCGCCGACCTCGGGGCCGCCGCCGACCGCACCGCGACGTTGCTGTCGGTGACCGCCGGCCGCCAGGCCGAGCTGCGGCGCAGCACGCAGCTGCTCGGCCCGTCGCTCGCGCGCGGCCGCACCGCGCTCGCCTCGCTCGCCACCGCCACGCCGCGCCTGCGCACGCTCGTGCAGGGACTCGAGCCCGTCGCCCGGGAGATCGAGCCGTTCGCGAAGGCGCTGCCGCCCGCGCTGGAGGCGGCCGGCCCGTTCCTCGTGGAGACCCGCCGGCTCGTGCGCCAGGCACCCGGCAACCTCCGCGCCTTCCGGCCGATCATCCGCAGCGCCTCGCGCGTCGCGCCGCCGCTCGCCCCGCTGATCGACGAGATCCTGCCGCTGGGCAACGCGCTGCGCGCGTACATCCCCGAGACCGTCGGGTTCTTCCAGAACCTCGGCTCGACGCTGGGGACCTACGACGCCAACGGGCACGTGCTGACCCTCGGGGTCGGCCTGTTCCCGACGCCGCCCGGCAGCACCGGCAAGCGGCTCGGGCCCGGCGACTGCGGTCCCGGCTCGCTGGAGAAGCCGTACACGCGGCTGCCCGGCACCCTGGCCTGCCAGCCGTGGGCCGACGCGGCGTCCACGAACGTCGGCGTGGAGCGGGGCCGCTGATGCCCGACGTCCTCGCCCGCGCGATGGCGGTGATCATGGGCGGCCTGCTGGTCGGCGTGATCGGCGTGCTCGTCATCACCTCCCGGCCGCCGTCGGACTCCCGGCAGGTCGTCGCCGAGTTCCGCGACGCCTTCCCGATCCTCGAGGGCATGGCGGTCCGCAGCAACGGGGCGCCGGCCGGCTCCGTCGGCAAGACGACCGTCAACGACGAGGGCCTCGCCCGCGTGACGCTGCTGCTCGACAAGGACCTGCCCGCGCCCCGGGCCGACGCGACCGCGACGATCCGCCAGTTCGACAGCACCGGCGACAGCTACATCAGCTTCGACCCGGGCACCGCGCCCGAGCCGCTGCGGGAGAAGGACGGCGAGCCGACCGTCACCTGCGACGCGCCCGAGCCCGGCGCGCCGTGCACCAACACGCTCGCCGCGCCGCGCCTGGACGACCTCATCAACGCGTTCGGCCCGCCCGAGGAGGCCGGCGTCAAGCTCATCATCGAGAGCCTCTCGCAGGCGCTCGAGGGCCGCGGCGCGGACGTCAACCGGGCGGCCCTGCGGCTCGTGCCGACCCTCGACGCCGCCAACAAGGCGCTCGCCGAGGTCAACGGGCAGAACGCGGCGCTCAAGCGGCTCATCACCGACATGGAGGACGTCAGCCGCCAGGGCGCCTCCCGCAGCCGCGAGCTCGGCACGCTGATCGACGGGCTCGCACGCACGCTCGACACGACCGCCGCCCGCACCGGGGCGCTGGACCGCGGCCTGCAGGCGCTCCCCGAGACCCAGCGGCAGCTGCGCACGATGCTCGCGAGCCTGCGGCGCACCGCCGACGAGACCCGCCCGCTGGCCGACCAGCTGCGCGCCGGCGCTCCCGGGCTCGGCCGGCTGCTCGACCGCGCCCCCGGCTTCCTCGACGACCTGCGCTTCGCGCTGCGCCAGAGCGGCCCGACGCTCGAGCTGACCCGCAAGCTCCTCGTCTCCGGGGCGCCGACGATCGCCGCCGACCCGCAGCGGGTCGTCACCGGGGCCTTCGACCTCGCACCCGCGGTGTCGAACCTGCTCAAGGGCATCCTCGGCGGCGACGAGACGATCCGCGCGTTCTTCGGGGACGAGAAGGACGGCGGTCCCGAGAGCCGGCCCGGCTACGGCTTCGGCCTCGGCGCCGCGACCACCGAGCCGGGCAACCAGCCCGGCTTCCCCGCCGACTGGACCGACCGCAAGTTCCTGCGCGTGACCGCGCTGCTGAACTGCGAGGCGTTCGGCGGCACCAACGGCCCCGGCTGCCTCGCCGGCCTGCTCCAGCGCGCCGAGCGCGCCCAGCGCGCCGAGCAGCAGACGACCCCGCTGCCGAAGCTCCCGAAGCTGCCGACGGTGAAGCTGCCGTCGCCGACGCGGCCCGCGACCGGCGACGGCGGACGCCCCGCCGCCGGTTCGGGCGGCTCGGGCACCGGCTCCACGGGCCCCGACCTCCTCGCTCCGGTGAAGGAGGCGCTCGGCGTGCTCGGCGGCCGGCAGGGCGCCCCGGCCGGCGGTCGCGGCGACGCCCCCGGCGGCGACACGATCACCTCCCTCCTGGACTACCTCCTGCGCTGATGGCCGGCCCGACCCGCACCCCGCGCCGCACGCTCGGCGGAGGCATGAGCGCCCTGGTCTCGCGGGCCAGCGAGCGGATCGACCGCTACCGCACGCCGCTGGGACTGGCGGTCCTCGCCGTCGTCGCCTTTCTCGGCTACACCGCGTTCAAGGCCACCACCGGCCCGCCGTTCCTGCCGAAGTACCGGATCACCGTCAAGGTCCCCAGCGACGCCCCCTCCCTGCGCAAGGGGCAGGCGGTGCGCGTCGGCGGCTCCCTCGCCGGTCTGATCCAGAAGGTCGAGCCCGACCCCGCGAACGACCGCACGCTCGTGGAGATCAGCATCAGCAAGGGCAAGTACAAGCCGCTGCCGGTCGACACCACCGCGTTCGTGCGCGTCAAGTCGATCGTCTACGTCACCTACCTGGCGCTGACCCCGGGCACCTCGAAGCAGACGCTGAAGGACGGCGACACGCTGCGCGCCGAGGCGACCTCCGGGACCGACCTGCTCGAGGTCGTCCAGCTGTTCGACCGGACCGCCCGGGAGAACCTCTCCAAGACGCTCGTGAACACCGGCTTCGGCGTGGCCGGTCGCGGCGTCGAGCTCAACGGCGCCCTGCGCGACCTGCCCGCCACCGCGAGCTACCTCGGCGACCAGCTGCGCGCCGCCACGAGCACCGACGGGGCGCTCGGCGGGCTCGTGCTCGGCGCGGCGAACACCGCCCGCGGTCTGAAGGGCGACGGCGGCGACGACCTCGCCGGCCTGATCGCGGGCGGCAGCCGCACCTTCGGCGCGACCGCGCGGCGCAGCGCGTCGCTCGGCCGCACCATCGAGCTCCTGCGGCCGTTCGAGGACGCGGTCCTGCGCACGACCCCGAGCGCGACCCGTGCCTTCGACGCGATCTCCCGCGGCGCCACCGCGTTCACCCCCGCGGTCCGCAACCTCAACGCCCAGCTCCCGGGGCTCACCGAGCTCGCCGGTCGCGGCGACCAGCTGCGGGACGGCTTCGCCGCGCTCCTGGGCGGCGGGGCCGGGGGCGCGGGCGGCGGCGGGGTCGGCGGCAGCGGCGGCGCGGTCGGCGCGGCCGACGGCATCACCGAGAAGGTCCTCATCGCCGCCCGGCCGGTCGTCCGTGACCTCTTCGGCATCCAGACCGCGGTCGGCCCGCTGAACCGCTCGCTCGACCAGCTGCTCGCCACGATCGACCCGTACCTCCCGGAGATCCGGCAGGCCGGCCTCTGGCTGCAGGAGGCCACCAGCACGCGGCCGAACTCCGGCAGCAAGCCCGGCGCCCCGGCGCTGCGGCTCGTGCCGGTGCTCACCGCGCACCCGTGCCGCAACCCGCTGCCCGCCCCCGGCGAGGCCCAGAACGACGCCCAGACCGCGACGGGGTGCGGACGATGAGCCTCGGGGTGCAGCGGCTCGCGGGCGTCGCCCTGCTCGTGGTGATCAGCCTCACGATCGTGCTCGGCGTGACGAAGCCCAACCCGGTCAAGGACACCTACCGCTACTGGGCGGTGTTCGACACCGTCCACGGACTGGGCGCCATCGACCGCGACGTCCGCATCGCCGGGGTCAAGCTCGGCGAGGTGGGCAAGGTCGAGCGCGTCGGCGACGACGTCCGCGTCGAGCTGAAGCTCAGCGAGGACTACCCGGTCCACACCGACGCCCGCGCCGACATGCGGCCGCACACCCTGTTCGAGGGCTCCAACTTCATCGACCTCGCCCCGGGCAGCCCGAGCGCCCCGCTGCTGCGCGACGGCGGCGAGATCCCGGTCCGGCAGACCACGAACTACGTGACGCTCGACAAGGCGCTGCGCGTCCTGCGGCCCGAGATCCGCACCGATCTGCGACGGCTCGCCCGCGTTGGCGGCGAGACCCTCCGGGGAGAGGCGATCACCGGCCTGCAGACGACGCTGAAGAACGCTCCGGCGATGGCCCGGGCGCTCGCGCCCGCCATGCGCGCCGCGCAGGGCCCGCAGCGCCGCGAGCTGGTCGGCTCGATCCGCGGCCTGGCCCGCACCGCCGACGCGCTCGCGTCCGAGCGCGACCAGCTGATCCCGCTGACCCGCCGGGTCAACGCGACGATGGCCGCTCTGTCGGTCGACGGCGGCGCGCCGCTGGACGCGGCGCTCGCCGAGCTCCCGGCGACGCTCGAGCGGCTGAACGGCGACGCTCCCGCGCTCGACCTCGCGGTCCGCCGGCTCGCGACGTTCAGCTCGCGCCTGGGCGCCACCGCCCCGCGCGCCGTCGCGCGCGCCCTGAAGGCCACGACGCCGATCCTCACCCGCTCGGCGCCGATCCTGAAGGACGGCACGCCCGTCGTGCGCGACGCGCGCCTCGTCGCGGGCCGCCTGGCCGCCGCCAAGGGGGGCCTGACCGAGATGCTCGACGCGCTGCAGCCGGCGCTGAAGACGTTCCCGCCGACCCTTGAGGCGCTCAACGCCCGCACGTCGCTCGGGGCGTCCTCGGGGGCGTTCCAGCTCGTCGCGGGCGCGTTCACCGCGCTCGACGGCGCGGTGTCGAGCTTCCAGACCCCGGCCCAGAACCCGTCGGCGCCCGGGCACCGGCTGCGCGTCAACGTCAACGGCGGCGACGACGCGGTCACCACCGGCCTGCTCGACCTCCTGGGCGGCGGGGCGGCGACCCGTGGCGCCGCCGCCTGCGAGCAGGTCCGGCGGGTCTCGCCCGAGGCGGTCGCCGTCGTCCGCGCGGCGGGAGGCTGCCGATGAGCCGGTCGCGCGGATCCCTGCCGGTGCGCCTCGCCCGCGGCGCGTGGTCGTTCATCGACCCGCAGCTGAAGGCCGGGCGGATCCCGCTCACGCGGACGATGTTCCTCATGCTCGTCGCCGCGGCCTGCGTGTTCGTCGGCTACACGCTGGTGAAGAAGAACGTGCAGCTGCCGTTCACCGACGAGCCCTACTACGTCGAGATGGTCATGCCCGACGCGCGCGGCCTGCTCCCCAGCAAGGAGCCGGCGGTCGGCGTCGCCGGGGTGGCGGTCGGCAAGGTCGTCAAGGCGACCGTCGAGAACGGCCAGGCGCGGCTGCGGCTGCGGCTCGAGCCGCAGCTCAAGGGCAAGATCTTCCGCAACGCCAGCGCGTTCGTCCGCCCGACGAGCATCCTGCAGACGCTGATCGTGAACATCTCCCCGGGCGACCCGCGGACCGGCGCGCTGCCCGACGACCAGGTGATCCCCGCGTCGCGCACCGGCGGCTTCGTGGCGATCGACGACCTCACCGGCATCCTCGACCCCGGCACCCAGGCGCAGGTCCAGGTCGTGCTCAACCAGGCGGCCGACGCGCTCGGCGGCCGCGAGAAGGAGATCCGCCGGATCTTCACGAAGCTCGGCCGCCTCACCGACGGCGTGACGCCGCTGGCCCAGGCCCTCGCCGAGCGCCGCCGGCTGCTCTCGTCGCTGACCGTCAACCTCGAGAAGCTCACGCGCACGACCGGGGACCGCGGCCGCCAGCTCGCCGCCGCCGTCGACCTCGGCAGCCGCACGCTCGCGGTCACGCAGCGGCGCGCCCCCGAGCTCGAGCAGACCACGCGCGAGCTCGCGCCGACGCTCCGCCAGACGCAGGCGACGCTCGCGTCGACCCGGCGGCTCGCCGGCTCGCTGGTCCCGGCGCTCGACGCGCTCAACCCCGTCACCGGCAAGCTCGCCCCGACGGCCGACAAGCTCCGGGCGCTCACGCCCGAGCTCGACCGCTTCCTCGCCTCCGGCAAGCGCGTCATCGACGTCGGCGCGACCCCGGTCGGCCAGCTCGCCGAGGGCCTGCGCGGGCAGGAGGCGCGGGTGCGACGCGACCAGATCCCGGCCCTGCAGGAGCTCGGTCGCCTGTCGCAGCTGCTGTTCGACTACCGCAACGGGATCGTGCAGACCGCGGTGAACCTCAGCGGCGCCGTCTCCACCGTCCGCAACGCGGGCCCGGCCGCGAACGTGAAGATCGTGAAGCTCGAGCTGCCCGCCGGGGGCCTGGGCCTGACCGCGGCGCAGGCACGCCAGCGGGTCGGGTCGAGCACCCGGCTCGGGGTGATGCTCGCGAAGATGCTCGAGTACAGCTGCCGCGACGGCAGCCGCTCGGCGTGCGGGCTGCGCTTCCAGCTCCCGGGGCTGCCGCGGACCGCGCAGCTGAAGCCGCGGACGGGCACGGGAGGCTGACGTGGACCATCGCATCCCCAAGGTCGGCGTCGTCATCTCGATCCTGCTCGCGTTCGGGGCGCTGCTGACCTTCATCTTCCTCAACCAGCGGTTCCAGGGCCCCGACCCGACCGCGTTCCTGCGCAACCCCTACGAGCTGAAGGCGCGCTTCACCGACAACAAGACGCTGCCGACCAAGCAGCCCGTCCTGTTCCGGGGCATCAACGTCGGCACCGTGACGCGCGTCGACTACGACCGCGGCCGCCGCGAGTCGGTGGTGACGTTCACGCTGGACCCCGACTTCCGCCTCAAGCAGGACGCGGTCATCCGGATCGGGGCGCGGAGCCTCCTGGGCGACCCGTACCTCGCGGTCGACTCGCGCGGCAGCGCCGGGGCGCGCGAGCTGCGCTCCGGGGAGATCGTGGAGCGGACCGAGACGAGCGTCGACTTCGACGAGGCGCTCGCCTTCCTGGACGAGGAGGGCCGCCGCCGCGTCCGCTCGCTCATCACCACCGTCGCGCAGGCCACCAACGCGCCCGGCAACGGGGAGCGGCTGAACGGCACGCTCGCCGGGGTCTCGCGGACGGTGAACGAGCTGCACACGCTGACGAAGACCGTCCGCGGCCAGGAGCCGCAGATCGCGGAGCTCGTGCGCAGCGCCAACACGGTGCTCACGACGCTCGGGGACCGGGAGCAGTCGATCCGCCGGATCGTCACCGGCGGGCGCAGCACGCTCGAGGCGCTCGGCTCGAACACCGCCTCGCTGGAGCGCGGCCTGGACGAGCTGCCCCGGCTGCTGGACAGCGGCCGCACCTCCCTGACGCGGCTGCAGCCGCTGTTCACCGAGGCGCGCCCGGTGTTCCTCAAGCTCAGCGACGCCGCCCCGGCGCTCGCCCGGGCGCTGGATCCGAAGGCCCGCGTCCCGCTCGGGGACGTCGTCGACGACCTCAACGCGATCCTCCGCGGCCTGAAGCCGCTGAACGCCGAGGCGCAGCCGACGCTGCGGCGCCTCGAGCCGCTGCTGAAGGACCTGCTCCCCGTGGTCCAGGCGGGCGTGCCCGGTGCGCGGAACCTCGTCCCCGCGCTCGAGTACCTGACGCCGCGGTCGAAGTCGATCGCGACGGGCTACGCGCTGCTCGCCGGCGCCCTGAAGAACCGGGACGCGGGCGGTCGCTACGCGCGGGTCGGCTTCGGCATCGACCTCAACGAGACGGCGGACGGGCCGGAGACCGGCGCGAGCAACCCGTACCCGGGACCCGACGACGCGCTCGACCCCAAGCCGTTCACGGGCGACTACCCGCGGATCGTGCCGTGCACGGTGCCGCCCCGGAGCACCCCGAAGGCGCCGTGCCGGTAGCGCCCGCGGGCGGGATCGCGCGGTGGCGCTGAGCGGCGAGCAGCGCGCGGTCCTCGACCTGCTCCTCGGGCGGGGCCTGGACCTCGACCGGATCGCGCAGCTCACCCGGGTGCCGGTCGCGGACGTCCGCGCCCGGGCGCACGGGGCGCTCGCGGCGATCGGGGACGCCGACCCGGGGGAGGACGTCGCCGCGCTGCTGCTCGGCCACGCCACGCCCGACGCCCGGCGGCGGGCCCGTGCGGCGCTCGCCGCCGACCCCGTCGCGCGGGAGCGCGCCGCGCGGATCGCGCAGACCCTCCAGGTCGGCTGGCCCGGCTACGTCGCGCCCGACCTGCCCGAGCCCGGCATCGGCGCCGACGGCGGCCGTGCGCCGGCGCCCCGGCCGGGCAGCCGGACCTGGACCTGGGCGCTCGTCGGCGGGGCGGTCGTCGCCGCGGTGCTCGTCGTCCTCGCGGCGACCGGTCGCCTGGCGGGCGGTGACGACGCCGAGCGGGCGGCGGGACCGGACCCGGCCGCGACCCCGGCGCCCGTGCTGATCGCGCTCCGCGCGCCCGGGGCGACCGCCGACGCGGGGCGCGCCACGATCGGCTCGACCGTGCGGTTCGAGCCCTACCTCGACCTCGAGCTCGACGATCTCCCGGCCGCGCCGCGCGGGCGCGTCTTCCTGCTGTGGGCGGACACGGGGGAGGGGCGCGGCTTCCCGCTCCCGGTCGGGGTCGAGGACGCCGGCGGGCAGGGCCGGTTCGCCCGCCGCTACGACCTGCCGCCGGCGCTCGCGCCGGTCCTCGGTCGCAGCCGCGCGATCGAGCTGCTCGCCGCCGACGCCGGGCGGCTGTCGCGGCTGCAGCGCGAGGTCGAGCGGCTCGGCGACGGGAGCACGTCGGCCGCGGCGTTCCCGCGTCGCCCCGGCACCGTCGTGCTCCGCGGCGTCGTGCCGCGCTAGGACCCGCCTAGCCGAACGGCCCGCGCGTGTCCGGCGGGTCCTCGACCCGGTAGGAGAGCACGTACAGGGTCATCAGCAGCAGCACGACGGACACCAGCGACGCGACGTGGAAGATCGCCAGCGTGAAGAACGCGAGCCCGAGCCCGACGAGCGCCGCGCAGAGCCCGCCCATCCGGGCGTGACGGGCGTCGTGCTGCAGCTTGCGGGCCGACCACACGCACGCCGAGCCGACGAGCAGCAGCAGCACGCCCCAGACCGCGAGGCTGAAGTAGAGCTTGCCGTAGTTGGGGTTCGACTCGATGTCGCGGACGCTCTCCCGCAACGGGCCGTAGCCCGACACGGCGGCGAGACCGTAGACCACCTGCAGACCGCCGGCCACGGCGAGGAGCGCGACGCCCCAGCGGTGCGCGGTCGTCATCACGGCGATCCTACCGGAGCGACCTTCTACGATTCACGGGCAGTGGCGTCGAAACTCAGCCGTGTCCGCACCGTCCCCTGGCTCCTGCTCGCGCAGGCCGGGCTGACGGCCAACAAGCACTGGAAGACCCTCCCGGTCGGGGACCGGGAGCGGATCGCGCAGCTCCTGAAGAAGTCCAAGGGCCTGCCCGCCAACCTGACGCCGCGCGAGCGCGAGGAGCTGCGGCTGCTGCTCGGGCGCCTCGAGGTCGGCTCCCTGGCCCGCGAGCTCGTCCCGTTCGCGCTGAAGGCGCGGCGCGGCAAGCGGCGCTGAGCGCGCGGCGGGGCGCGGGCGGAACGTAGACTCCGCCCCCGATGACCGCCCTTCAGGACCGCAAGCGCTTCGAGCCCTCGGAGGTCGAGCCCCGCATCACGCAGGCGTGGCTGGCCGCCGGCCTGCACCACCCCGAGCCGCAGGGCACGTCCGCGTCGAACTACTCGATCGCGATCCCGCCGCCGAACGTCACCGGCGCGCTGCACATGGGCCACGCCCTCAACGGGGCGATCCAGGACACGCTCGTGCGCTGGCAGCGGATGCACGGGCGCCTGGCGAAGTGGATCCTCGGCACCGACCACGCGGGCATCGCCACCCAGACCCAGGTCGAGAAGCTGCTCGTGCGCGAGGGCACGAGCCGCGAGGAGGTCGGCCGCGAGGAGTTCACGCGCCGCGTCTGGGAGTGGCGCGAGCAGTACGGCGGCACGATCGTCGGCCAGTTCGAGCGGCTCGGCTCCTCCTGCGACTACGACGACGAGCGCTTCACGCTCGACGACCAGTACGTGCGCGCCGTCCTGAAGGTCTTCGTCGACCTCTACGAGCAGGGCCTGATCTACCGCGACCTCTACATGGTCAACTGGGACCCGGGCTCCGGCTCGGCGATCTCCGACCTCGAGGTCGAGGACCGCGAGGTCACCGACACGCTCTACTCGATCGCCTACCCGCTGACGGACGGCAGCGGCGAGGTCGTCGTGGCGACGGTGCGGCCGGAGACGATGCTCGCCGACACCGCGGTCGCGGTGAACCCGCAGGACGAGCGGTTCGCGCACCTCGTGGGGCGGACGGTGCGGCTCCCGCTCACCGACCGCGAGCTGACGATCATCGCCGACGACTACGTCAAGACCGACTTCGGCACCGGCTGCCTGAAGATCACGCCCGGGCACGACCCCAACGACTTCGAGATCGGCCGCCGCCACGGCCTGCAGGAGCTCACCGCGATCGGCGAGGACGGCCGGATCGTCGCCGAGCTCGGCGGCCCCTACGCGGGCCTGAAGGCGCTCGAGGCGCGCGAGGCGATGGTCGCCGACCTGCGCGCGCAGGGCCTCGTCCGGGCCGAGGAGCCCTACACGCACACCGTGCCCTTCAGCCACCGCTCGGGCGAGCGGATCGAGCCGCTCATCAGCCTCCAGTGGTTCATGCGCATGGACGAGCTCGCCGCGCCGGCGATCGAGGTCGTGCGCGACGGCACGGTGCGCATCCACCCCGAGACGCAGGCCCGCCGCTACGTCGAGTGGCTCGAGAACATCCGTCCCTGGTGCATCAGCCGGCAGCTGTGGTGGGGCCACCAGATCCCGGTCTGGTACCGCGGCGACGAGGTCCACGCCGGGCTCGAGGCGCCCGAGGGGGAGGGCTGGGAGCGCGACCCCGACGTCCTCGACACGTGGTTCAGCTCGGCGCTGTGGCCGTTCGCGACGCTCGGCTGGCCCGACGAGACGCCCGAGCTCGCCGCGTTCTACCCGACCGACGTGCTCTCGACCGCGCGGGACATCCTCTTCCTGTGGGTCGCCCGCATGGTGATGATGGGCCTGCGGTTCACCGGCGACGTGCCGTTCCGCGACGTGTACATCCACTCGGTCATCCAGGCGCCCGACGGCCGCCGGATGAGCAAGTCGCTGGGCACCGGCATCAACCCGCTCGACCTGATCGAGGGCGGCCCGCGCCCGCCGGTCTTCGCGAAGAAGCCGGGGGAGGACCCGGGCGAGTTCCCCGCCTACGGGGCGGACGCCGTGCGCTTCGGCCTGCTGGCGATGTCCTCGGTGCAGGACGTGCGCTTCAGCGAGGAGCGCGTCCAGCAGGGCCAGCAGCTCGCGAACAAGCTCTTCAACGCGACGCGGTTCGTGCTCTCCAAGGTCGGCGAGGCCCCGGCTGAGCACCCGCCCGCACCGGTGACGCTCGAGGACCGCTGGATCCTCTCGCGGCTCACCGCGTTCCAGGAGCAGACCGACGAGCACCTGCGCGCGTTCGACTTCTCGAAGGCGGCGCTCGGGCTCTACGACTTCGTCTACGGCGAGCTGTGCGACTGGTACCTCGAGCTGATCAAGGCCCGCGAGGTCGACGCCGACCTCTCGGCGCTGCTCGCGCACGTGCTGCGCACGACGCTCGCGACCGCGCACCCGTTCATCCCGTTCGTCACCGAGGACCTGTGGGCGCACGTGCCGGGCGCCGACGGCCTGCTCGCCGCCGCCGAGGCGCCGGCCGCCGACCTCGCCCGCCGGGACCCCGACGCCGACGCCGCGATCGCCGCGGTCATCGGGGCGGTCCAGGCGGTCCGTGGCTGGCGCGACGGCGCGCAGATCAAGCCGGGCGCGTTCCTGCCGGCGCGGCTGCGGGCCGACCTGCCCGACGGGGCGGCGGCGCTGATCGCGCGGCTCGCGCGCCTGGCGTGGACCGAGGAGGGCGAGGCCGCGGCCGCCGTCCCCGTGCCGGGCGGGCTCGTGGAGATCCTCGCCTCCGACGACGTCGACCCCGCCAAGGAGGCGGCCAAGCGCGACGCGCGGATCGCCGAGCTGCGGCAGGAGATCGCGCGCGCGGAGGGCAAGCTCGGCAACGCGGGCTTCGTCGCCAAGGCGCCCGAGGCGGTCGTCGCAGCCGAGCGCGAGAAGCTCGCGCGCCTGCAGGCCGAGCTCGCGGACCTCGGCGGGGCATGAGCGCGTCGGCCGCCGCGGCCGACGCCGAGCGCTGGCTGCTGGCGCTCGAGAACTTCGGCATCCGGCCCGGCCTGGACCGGATGTCCGCGCTGCTCGCGGCGCTGGCGCTGCCCGACCGGCCCACCGTCCATCTCGTCGGGACCAACGGGAAGACGTCGACGACGCTGCTGTGCGCGGCGATGCTGCAGCGCGCCGGCCTGCGCGCGGGCGCGTACGTCAGCCCGCACGTGGAGTCGTTCGCGGACCGGATCCACGTCGGCGGCGCGCCGCTGACGGACGCCGCGTTCGGGGGCCTGGCGGGCGAGGTCCGCGCGGCGGTCGCGACGCTGCCCGACGGGGCGGGTCAGTTCGAGGCGCTGACCGCGATCGCGCTGCTGGCGTTCGCCCGCGACGGCGCCGACGTCCAGGTGCTCGAGGCGGGGCTCGGCGGGCGCCTGGACGCCACCAACGCGGTCCGCTCCGACGTCCAGGTCCTCACGAGCGTCGGCCTGGACCACCAGCGCTGGCTCGGGGACACCGTCGAGGAGATCGCGCTGGAGAAGCTCGCGGTGGTCGAGCCGGGCGGCACGCTCGTGCTCGCCCCGGGCCTGACGCCGACCGTGCTGGCGCTCGCCACCGGCATCGCCGCCGAGCGGGACGCCACCGTGGTGCGGGCCGAGGCCGTCCCGGAGTCCGCGGTCCGCGACCCGGCGGTCGTCGGCCCGTTCCAGCGGCAGAACCTCGGGGTGGCGCTCGCGGCGACGCGCGCCGTCCTCGCGCGCGTCCCGCACGCCGACCGGTCCGTCACCGACGCCGCGCTCGTCGCGGCCGGGGAGGACCGGCTGCCGATCCGCGGGCGGCTCGAGGTCGTCGGCCGACAGCCGCTCGTGGTGGTCGACGCGGCGCACAACGTGCAGGCGGCGCGCGCCCTGCTGGCCGCGTTCGACGGCGTCGCGCAGGGACGGCCGACCGTCGCGGTCGTCGCCTTCCTCGACGACAAGGACCCTTCGGGCATCCTCGCGCTCCTGGCGGAGCGCTGCGACTCGTTCGTGGCCACGACCACGGACAGCCCGCGCGCGCTCCCCGCGGCCGCGGTCGCGCGGACCGCGCGCGCCCACGGCGCGACGGCCCACGAGGCGGCGACGCCGTCGCAGGCCCTGGCGCTCGCGCGTGCGGCCGCGGGGCCGGACGGCGCGGTGCTCGTGACGGGCACGACCTCGCTCGTGCGCGAGCTGCACGCCCCCGGCGCGATCGCCAACCGCTCGCGGTTCTGACCGCCGCCGTGGCGGACCGCCGCCGCGCGTCCCGGCCGGGCAACCCCACAACACGGCGTCCCCGCGCGCGTTCTACGGGAGCGATGTCCCGTCCGCTCCGCGCACCGTCCGCCGCCGCGCCGGCGCTCCTGTCGCTGCTCGCGCTCCTCGCCGGATCCCCGGCCGGGGCGCACGCGGCCGACGACACGTCCGCGCTGACCGCGCCCGGGCGCACGGTCCTGACCGGCACCGCGGTCGCGGCCGGCCCGAACGCCGAGACCGGTGGCGCGACCGCCGCGGTCGCGCTCCCCGACGGTGGCGCCGTCCTCGCGGGCACGGACCCCGGCCGCGGGCTGCTGCTCGCCCGGATCGGCCTGACGGGCGCGCCCGACCCGACCTTCGGGCCCGGCGGGGTCCGGCGCCTCGCGGTGCCCGGCGGCCCGCTCGTCGGGCAGCTGCTGCGCCGCCAGGACGGTCGGCTCCTGGCCCTCGCGATCGACCCGGCCGCGGGGTCGCTGCGCCTGCGCGGCCTGACCGCCGACGGCCGTCCCGACCCCGCGTTCGGGACGGACGGCGTCGCCGACCCGGGGCTGCGCGTCGACTGCGGCGGCTGCGGCGCCGCCACCCTGCTGCCCGACGGCTCGACCGTCGTCGGCGGGGTCGCGGGCGGCGTCGGCGCGGTCGTGCGGCTCGATCCCGACGGCCGACCGGACCCGGGCTTCGGCGCGACCGGGCGCGCCGCGGTCGCCGAGGCCGCGGGGGGCGGGGAGGCCGGCGTCGTCGCCGTGGCCGCGACCGCCACGGGGCGGATCGTCGTCCTGGCCCGCGGGACCGACGGACGGCTGCTCGTCCGCGCGCTCACCGCCGCCGGGCTGCCCGATCCCGGGTTCGCCGACGGCGGCGCGCGGCGCCTCGACGACGGCCCGGACGGCAGCCTGCTCGTCCGCGAGGACGGCAGCGTCGACGTCCTCGGGGCGGCGACGCTCACGCGCCTGACGCCCGACGGCCGGCCCGACCCGGCGTTCGGCGGCACGGGCACCGTGCCGATCCCCGGCGGCGGCGCGCTCGCCCCGCGCCCGAGGATGCTCGCGGGGGCGGCCGGCACGACGCTCGTCGCCCGTCCGGCGGCGCTCGAGCCGCGCCTGGCGACCGACCCGGGTCTCACCGTCCGCCGGGTCGGCCGCGACGGGACCGTCGATCCCGTGGCCGCCCCGCCCCTCGGGTTCGGCGGGGGCTACGCGAGCCCGGGCCGCTCGGGCCGGCTGCTGCTCGGGGGCGTCGCCCAGGACGGCTTCGTCGCCTCCACGCTCGTGCGCCGCCCCGACGGCGGCGTCCTCGCGGTCGGGGGCACCCGCGTCATCCGCTTCGTCACCCGCGGCCGCGGGGCGAGCCGGGCCTGGTTCGCGGTCGCCGGCCTGACCCCGGCACTGCAGCCCGACCCGGCGTTCGGCGGCCCGCCGCGACCGACCGTGGTGCGCGTGCGCGTGCCCGCGCAGCGCGCGACCGGGGGCGCGCAGACGCGCCGCATCCGCGTGCGCGTCCGGGCCACGGCGCCGGGCCTGCTGCTCCTGCGCGTCCGTGACCGCGCGGGCCGCGTGCTGGGGCAGACCGTCGCGCCGCTCTACCGGGCGGGGACGGTCACCGTGCGCGTGCCGGTCGGCGCGCAGGGACGGCGGCTGCTGGCCCGCGGGCGGCGCACCCCGATCGTCGTCGGACACGAGCTGCGCGACGTCGTCGGGACCACCGGGGCGGGCAGCGCCCCCGCGACGCTGCGCTGAGTCGGCGCCGCTCACCGCCCGCTCCAGCGGGTACGCTCCCGGGGTCGTGAACCGTGAAGGCCCCTCCGTCCTGGCGATGATCGCCGCCGTCGCGGTGCTCGTCGCCCTGGTCATCCTGGTGTTCTTCGGGATCGGCTACGGCTTCGGCCGGCAGTTCCTGTAAGCGCCCCGGATAGGCTTTCACCAGTCATGCACACCCAGCTCGCCGTCTTCGGGATCGATCCCGGTCCGCTGAACACCGCGGCCAACCTGACGATCCTCTTCCTCTTCGTCACCTGGCTCGCGCTCGTCTACTACACCTACTCCGACGCGCGCCGGCGGATCGCCGACCCGATGGTCATCGGCTGCGCGACCGCCGCGTCGCTGTTCCCGTTCGTCGGGACGATCGTCTACATGATCGTCCGGCCGCCGGAGTACCTCGACGACGTGCGCGAGCGCGAGCTCGAGATGCAGGCGGCCGAGGCGCGGCTGCACCAGCTGAACTACTTCCTCTGCCCGCACTGCGACTACGAGGTCGAGAAGGAGTTCCTGCGCTGCCCGTCGTGCCTGCGCAAGCTCAAGGACGCGTGCACGACCTGCAGCAAGCCGCTGGACCCCGAGTGGAAGATCTGCCCCTACTGCGAGACGGAGATCCCGGGGAAGACCCCGACGCGCCGTCGCCGCCGGCAGTCGCTGAACGAGCCCACGGAGCAGCAGGCGGCCGGACCGCAGTAGGGTCGGGCCACTATGGCCGAGAAGACCCTCATCCTCGTCAAGCCCGACGCCTTCGCGCGCAACCTCACCGGCGAGATCCTCGCGCGCTTCGAGCGCAAGGGCCTCACGATCGAGGCGCTGAAGCTCGTGCACACGCCGCGGGAGACCGCGGAGACGCACTATGCCGAGCACGCCGAGCGCCCGTTCTTCGGCGAGCTCGTCGACTTCATCACCTCCGGGCCGCTGGTGGCCGCGATCCTCAGCGGCAACGACGCGATCAAGGCGTCGCGTCAGCTGATCGGCGCGACCAACCCGCTGGAGGCCGCGACCGGCTCGATCCGCGGCGACTTCGCCACCCTCGTCGGCGAGAACATGGTGCACGGCTCCGACTCGCCCGAGTCCGCGGAGCGCGAGATCGGCATCTGGTTCCCGGAGCTGTAGGACCGCGGCCCCGCCGCCGTTCGTGCTCGTCCTCGCCTCCGGCAGCCCGCAGCGCCGCACGATCCTGGCACGGCTGGGCGTCGCCTTCGACGTCCGGCCCGCGGACGTCGAGGAGCTGGCCGCGGGGGAGCCGCACGCCGTCGCCCGCGAGAACGCGCTGCTGAAGGCGCGGACCGTCGCGGCGGCGCTCGCGCCGCCGGAGACGGACGCGCTGGTCCTGGGCGTCGACACGCTCGTCGCCCTCGACGGCGTCATCTACGGCAAGCCCACCGACGAGGAGCACGCGCGGGCGACCCTGCGCGCGCTCTCGGGGGCCACGCACGACGTCGTCAGCGGGCTCGCCCTGGTGCAGGGCGACGTCGTGGAGGCGGCGACGGCGGTCACCCGCGTCACGTTCCGCCGCCTGGACCCGGCGACGATCGACTGGTACCTGGCGCTCGGCGAGTGGCGCGGACGCGCCGGCGGCTACGCCATCCAGGAGGCCGGCGGCGCGCTCGTGCGCAGCATCGAGGGCGACTACCAGAACGTCGTCGGCCTGCCCGTCAGCCTGCTCCTGGACCGCCGTCCCGGCCTCCTGCACTGACCCTCGACCCCGGGTCGAGGGATCTTTTGCGGAGGCGATCCGGACCCACGAAACTCCCGGACCCGACGGGGACAGGGCCTCGACCTCGACCTGAGGTCCAGGTGCGCGAAATCCTCGTTGCGGGGCAGCGGTCCGGCCGGGGGGAGCCGCTACACTCGACCACGGACGCGGCCATCTGTCCCGGCTCCGCGCAGCGCATCTCCGCGCGGAGCGAGCACCTCGGGCGCCGCCGTCCACCCGACCACTCATGGGCATCTTCAGCTATCTCACCGGGTTCGGTGGCCGCGACATGGCCGTCGACCTCGGCACGGCCAACACCCTCGTCTACGTGCGCGGGCGCGGCATCGTGCTCTCCGAGCCGAGCGTCGTCGCGATCGACTCGCGCACGGGGGAGGTGCACGCCGTCGGGATCGAGGCCAAGCGCATGCTCGGCCGCACCCCCGGGACGATCCAGGCCATCCGGCCGCTGAAGGACGGCGTCATCGCCGACTTCGACGTGACGGAGGAGATGCTCCGCCACTTCATCCAGAAGGTCCACCAGAACCGCTGGGCGCACCCGCGCGTCGTCGTCTGCGTGCCCTCCGGCGTCACCGGCGTCGAGAAGCGCGCGGTCGAGGAGGCCTGCCTGTCCGCCGGCGCCCGCCAGGCGTACCTCATCGAGGAGCCGATGGCCGCCGCGATCGGGGCCGGGCTGCCCGTGGGCGAGCCGACCGGCTCGATGGTCGTCGACATCGGCGGCGGCACCAGCGAGGTCGCGGTGATCTCGCTCGGCGGCATCGTCGTCAGCCAGTCGATCCGCATCGGCGGCGACGAGCTCGACGAGGCGATCATCAACTACGCCAAGCGCGAGTACAAGCTCCTCATCGGTCAGCAGACCGCCGAGGAGGTCAAGCTCGAGATCGGCTCGGCCTACCCGATGGACGAGGAGGTCCAGGCCGAGATCCGGGGCCGCGACATGGTCTCCGGACTGCCGAAGACCGTCGTCCTCACCAGCGAGGAGATCCGGCAGGCGCTCGAGGAGCCGCTCGCCCAGATCCTCGACGCGGTCAAGGAGACGCTGGACCGCACACCGCCCGAGCTCGCCTCGGACATCATGGACCGGGGCATCATGCTCGCGGGCGGCGGCTCCCTGCTGCAGGGGCTCGACGAGCGCCTGCGCGAGGAGACGCAGATGCCCGCCCACCTCGCCGAGTCGCCGCTCACCTGCGTCGCCGTCGGCTCGGGCCGCTCCCTCGAGGAGTTCGAGGTGATCCACCGCACGAGCAAGACCTCGCGCAACCGCCGCCGGAGGGTCTGACCGTGCACCGCCAGCACGCCGACCGGCGCAATTCCCCTCACGCTTTGGAGTACTTCTTCCCGTGTACGACGCCAAGACGGTTCGCCGACGACGCGCGGTCCTCGGGCTGCTCGTCGTCAGCTCGCTGATCCTCCTCACCGCCTCCTTCGGCGAGAGCGGCGGACCGCTGACCTCGATCCAGCGGGGCGTCGTCGAGGTCGTGTCCCCGATCCAGGAGGGCGCGAGCCGCGCGCTGAAGCCGTTCCGCGACCTCTTCGGCTGGGTCGGCGACACCGCCGACGCCAAGGGCGAGAACGAGGAGCTGCGCAAGGAGCGCGACGAGCTGCTCGCGCAGGTCGCGCAGGGCAAGACCGCGATCATCGAGAACCGCACGCTGCGTGGGCTGCTGAAGCTCGACCAGGAGGCCGACCTGGCGCGCTACCGGCCGGTCACCGCCCGCGTGAACACGCGCTCGGGTCTCGTGCTGACCGCCACGATCAACATCGACAAGGGCTCGAGCGCCGGGATCCGCGTCGACCAGCCGGTCGTCACGAGCGCCGGGCTCGTCGGCAAGGTCGCGGTCGTCGGCCGCGGCTACGCCGTCGTGCGTCTCATCACCGACCCGCGCGTGCGCGTCTCCGCGATCACCGCGAAGGGCCAGACCGGCGTCGTGCAGACCGCGGTCGGCAACCCGCGCGAGCTGATCATGAAGGGCACCCGCGCCTCCGACCGCGTCGACCGCGGCGACATGATCATGACCGCGGGCACCCGCACCCAGGACGACGACCTGCAGTCGCTCTACCCGCCCGGCATCCAGATCGGGCGCGTCACCCGCGTCGACGAGCCCGGCTCCGACACCCAGGAGGTGCACCTGCGCCCCTACGTCGACGTCGGGCGGATCGACTTCGTGCAGGTGCTCACCGAGGCGGCGGACGGGAACCGGCCTCCGTCGTGATCGGCGTCAGCCCCCAGCTCGCCATCCGGCTCACCCTCCTCGGCGTCGTCGCGGTGATCCTCCAGGTCTCCGCGGTCACGCAGATCCAGATCGTCGGCGTCAACGCCGACATCGTGCCGCTGACCGTCGCCTCGGTCGGGCTGCTCTGCGGCTCGCTCAACGGCGCCGCGCTCGGCTTCTTCGCCGGCCTGTTCGTCGACATGGCCCTGTTCCAGACGCTCGGCGTCAACTCGCTGCTGCTGCTGACCGTCGGGTACCTCGCCGGGCGGCTGCGCGAGATGCGCGACCCGCAGGGCGCGGCGATCCCGATGGCCGTCGGCGGAGCCGCCACCGCGATCGGCGTCGGCGGCTACGCGCTGCTGCAGTTCCTGCTGGGCGTCGACGCGCCCGTGAGCTTCCTGCTGCTCGGCCAGGTGCTCCTCACCGTCGTCGTGAACGTCATCGTGGCGGTCCCCGTCCACGCGTTCGTGCGACGCTGGTTGCTGCCCGCCCTGCCCGACGACCCCCGCCGGCGCCGCCGCCGGGCGTACACGACCGGCGGTCTGTCGCCGCTCTCTCGCGCATGATGGAACCCATGAACGACCGACGCCCCCCGATCACCCCGCAGCTCGCGCTGCGCGTGGCGGTCGTCGGCGGTCTCGCCTTCATCCTGTTCGGGATCGTCTTCTTCCGCCTCTGGTACCTACAGGTCCTCGACGGGGACCGCTACCTCGCGCAGGCGCAGAGCAACCGCGTGCGCGTCGAGCGCGTGCAGGCGCCGCGCGGCACGATCGTCGACCGCGAGGGCCGCACGCTCGTCGGCAACCGCGTCGCGACCCTGATCCAGCTCGACCCGGAGAAGATCCCCGAGGAGGAGAAGACCGCCGCCCTGGAGTGGGGCCAGCGCGTCACCGCCCGGCTGCAGCGCCCCAAGGGGCAGCGCGGCCGCTTCGGCGTCCCGATCCCGCCCGTGCAGACCGCGCAGATGCGGCGCCTGTTCGAGCGCCTCAGCCCGATCATCGGGATCTCGGTCCGCGAACTGCAGCGCCGCACCGTCCGCTCGATCGCGCAGGTGCCCTACGCCCGCGTGACGCTGAAGGCCGACGTCACGCAGGCGCAGAGCGCGTTCATCCAGGAGCGCATCGACCAGTTCGACGGCGTGGACGTGGGGGAGCGCTACCTGCGCGACTACCCCGACCGCTCGCTCGCCGCGCAGCTCATCGGCACGACCGGCGAGATCAGCCCGGGCCAGCTCGAGGACAAGGAGCGCTACCGCGGCGTCGCGCAGGGCACCGTGATCGGCCAGTCCGGCCTCGAGTACGCCTACGACGAGTTCCTGCGCGGCCGCGACGGCCAGGAGCGGATCGTCGTCAACGCCCAGGGCGAGAACCGCGGGCAGGCGACCTCGCGCGCCCCGCAGGTCGGCCGCACCGTGCGGCTGACGCTCGACATCAAGCTCCAGAAGGCCGCCGAGGCCGCGCTGCAGCGCGGCATCGACAGCGCCGCCGGCAAGGGCTCGCGCGCCGGGGCGTTCGTCGCGATGGACCCGCGCAACGGCCACCTCTTCGCGATGGGCTCGCTGCCCTCCTACGACCCGGCGGAGCTCGCCCGGCCGATCAGCGACCAGCGCTACGACGAGCTGTTCAGCGAGGACGGCGACAAGCCGCTGTTCAACCGCGCCACCCAGGCGCTGTATCCGACCGGCTCGATCTTCAAGCCGATCACCGCGATCGCCGGCGTCGAGGCGGGGAAGATCACGCCCGGCGAGGTCATCAACGACAATGGCTGCATCGAGGTCGGCGCCAACAAGGAGGAGCGCTGCAACGCCAACAAGGCGGTGCACGGCGCCGTGAACATGGCGCGCTCGCTCGAGGTGTCCTCGAACATCTACTACTACCTGCTCGGCCAGCGGCTCGACAGCACCGCCGAGCCGCTGCAGAAGTGGGCCCGGCGCCTGGGGCTCGACCACCGGACCGGGATCGACATCTTCGGCGAGGCCGAGGGCCGCGTCCCCGACCGGGCCTGGCGCAAGCGCGTCGGCGAGGAGGAGGCCGACTGCCGCAAGCGGCGCAAGGTCCCCTCCTGCGGGATCTCCGACATGCGGCCGTGGACCTTCGGCGACAACCTCAACCTGGCGATCGGCCAGGGCGACGTCGGCGCCACCCCGCTGCAGATGGCCGTCGCCTACGCGGCGATCGAGAACGGCGGCAAGATCGTGCGGCCGCAGCTCGCCGCGCGCGTCGAGGACGACCAGGGCCGCGAGCTGCAGACGCTGTCCAAGCCGTCGACCAAGCGCTACGACATCGACCAGGGCGCCCTCGCCGCCGTGCGCGAGGGCCTGCGCCTCGCCGCCAGCGGCCCGGAGGGCACGTCGGTCGACGTCTTCCAGGGCTGGCCGCACGCCCGCTTCCCGGTCCACGGCAAGACCGGCACCGCGGTGATCAAGAACGCGCAGGGCGAGTTCGAGCAGTCCTGGTACGCCGCCTACGTGCCCGACCCCAAGCGGCCGATCGTCGTCGTCGCGACCGTCGAGAAGGGCGGCTACGGCGCCGCGGCCGCCGCGCCCGTGGTCCGCCAGATCATGGAGCAGTTCTACTTCGGCCGGGTCGGCAAGTTCCGCGTCGGGGAGTCGACGACGCTGTGAGCATCGCGCCGACCGTCAGCCGGCCCTCCGAGGGCTCCCAGCCCGCGGCGCGCTCGCGTCCCGCGGGGCTGTCGCTGCCGTTCGACCCGATCCTGCTGCTCGCCGTCATCGGCCTGTGCGTCTGGTCGCTGATGGCGATCGGCGCCGCCAGCGAGGGCGACGGGCTCGTCGACCCCAACACCTACGTCAAGCGGCAGGCGCTCTACTTCGCCGTCGGCGGCGTGCTCGCGCTCGTCGCCGCGTTCGTCGACTACTCCCGCCTGCGCGAGCTGAAGATCGGGCTCTACGCGCTGCTCATCGGGATCATCCTGCTCGTCTTCGCGTTCGGCTCCGTGACGCGCGGCTCCCGCCTCGCGATCCAGCTGCCGTTCTTCAGCTTCCAGTCCTCGGAGCTGGGCAAGATCCTTCTCGTCGTCGCCCTCGCGGGCTTCGTCGTGGACCGCGCCCGGCGTCTGCAGGACCGGGACACCACGGCGCGGATCATGCTCCTCACGCTGATCCCCGCGGGTCTCGTGATCGCGCAGGACCTCGGCTCCGGCCTGGTCTACATCGCGATCGGCCTCACCATGCTGTTCCTGGCCGGGACCCCCGGCCGGCACCTCTCGGCGATCATCGCGCTCGGGGTCACCGGCGTGGTGGTCGTGCTCGTCGCCGCACCGGCGATGGGCGTGACCGTCCTCGAGGGGTACCAGAAGGACCGCCTCACCTCGTTCCTGCAACCCTCCGCGAGCCCCGGCGACGCGGGCTACCAGCAGGGCCAGTCCAAGATCGCCATCGGCTCCGGGGAGAAGACCGGACGCGGCGATCGCTCCACCCAGTCCACGCTGCGGTTCCTCCCCGAGGACCACACCGACTTCGTCTTCGCGACGGTCGGCGAGCGCTGGGGCTTCGTCGGAGCCGGATTCGTCCTGTCGCTCTACGCGCTGCTGGTCTGGCGCGCGATACGCATCCTCACCATGGCGAAGAACCTGCTCGGAGCGCTGATCGCCGGCGGCATCGTCGCGATGCTCCTCACGCAGGTGTTCGTCAACGTCGGCATGAACGTGGGGATCATGCCGATCACCGGGATCCCCCTGCCCCTCATGACCTACGGGGGATCCTCCGTCCTTTCCACCTTCCTGGCCGTCGGCCTCCTTCAGTCGATCTACGCGCAGGCGCGCGCATCGGCAGCGATGAAGGGCCGCGTCCTCGGCTTCTAGATCCAGAGGAACCATCGTGAAGAAGCAAGTGCTCGTCAGCGTCGACCGCGGGGAGACCCGGGTCGCGCTGATGGAGTCCGTCACCTCGTCGGAGGCGGCGCCCGGCGCCCCCAAGCGGCGCGGCCGCGGCGCCCGTGGCGGCCGTCCCGACCCGGCGCCCGGCTACCGCGTCGCCGAGCTGTACTTCGAGCGCCGCGGCAACCGCTCGATCGTCGGCAACATCTACAAGGGCAAGGTCGACAACGTCCTGCCCGGCCTGGAGGCCGCGTTCGTCGACATCGGCCTGGACAAGAACGGCTTCCTGCACGTCGACGAGATCGTCATCCCCGGGGTGGAGACCGTCCGCCGCGGGCGCGGCGACGGCTCCGGCAAGAAGATCACCGATCTGATCAAGCCCGGGCAGGAGATCGTCTGCCAGGTCGTCAAGGACCCGCTGAAGACCAAGGGCGCCCGGCTCTCGATGGAGCTCACCGTCGCCGGTCGCTACATGGTCTACACGCCGACCGGCGAGGGCGTCGGCGTCTCCAAGCGCCTGGAGGACAAGGAGCGCGACCGCCTGCGCAAGGAGGTCAAGGGCCTGGACCTCAAGGGCGGTGGCGCGATCGTGCGCACCGCCGCGCACGGCGCCAGGCGGGCGGACTTCGAGCGCGAGGTCGAGTACCTCTACAAGCTCCACGAGGTCCTCCAGGACCGCGTCGAGACGACCCCCGCGCCCGGCCTCGTCTTCCAGGAGGCCGACCTCTCGGTGCGCGTCGTGCGCGACATCTTCAGCGACCACTTCGAGCGCGCGGTCGTCGACGACGAGAAGCAGCACCAGCGGCTCGTGTCGTTCTTCACCCGCACCGCGCCCGAGCTCGTCGACCGCGTCGAGCTCTACCAGGACAGCCAGCCGCTGATGGAGCGCTACGGCGTCGACAAGGTCATCGACGGCCTGTTCTCCAAGCGCGTGGACCTGCCGTCGGGCGGCTACCTGATGATCGACTATGCCGAGGCGCTCACCGTCATCGACGTGAACACCGGCTCCTACGTCGGTCGCGGCAAGCAGGCCCGCCTGGAGGACGTCATCACGAAGACGAACCTCGAGGCCGCCGAGGCCGTCGTCAACCAGCTGCGGCTGCGCGACATCGGCGGCATCATCGTCATCGACTTCATCGACATGGCCCGCGCGCGCAACCGCGACGCCGTGCTGAAGCAGCTGCGCAAGGCGCTCAGCGAGGACCGCACGAAGACGTTCACCGCCGAGATCTCGAAGCTCGGCCTCGTCGAGATGACCCGCCAGAACGTCACCGAGGGCGTGCGCGAGATCATCTCCCGCGAGTGCCCGACCTGCCACGGCGACGGCGTCGTGCGGTCCGAGGAGACGATCGCGATCGACATCGAGCGCCAGCTGCGCGAGATCGCCTCGCGCGCCCCGCGCTCGACCGAGGCCTACCTCGTGCAGATCAACCCGAAGGTCACCGCCGAGTTCACCGGGGACGGCGGCCGCGTGCTGCGCGCGCTGGAGGCCGAGACCGGCAAGCTCTTCCACTTCGAGGGCTCCGAGGGCCTGCCGCTCGACCACTTCCAGATCACGATGGAGGGGTCGCAGGCCGACGTCGAGGAGAAGGCGGTCCCGTTCCGCCCGGGCGAGGAGGTCCTCGTCCAGATCGTCGAGCCGCACATGTACGACGCCGACGCCGCGGTCGCGAAGATCGACGGCTACATCGTCTCGATCCGCCGCGCCGGCCGGCTGGTGGGGGAGAAGCGCCTCGTGCGCATCGAGGACGCCGGGCGCACCGCCGCGACCGCGGTCCTCGTCGACGAGAGCGACCTCCCGGCGGTCGAGCCGGGGGCGGAAGGCAGCCCGGACGGCGATGCCGTACCATCGAAGCGTAGGCGCCGTGGCCGCAGAGGCGGACGGCGCCGTTCCGCTGCCAAGGCGGCGGACACGTCCTCGTCGGAGTGAATTTTCTTATGTACGCAGTCGTGAAGACCGGTGGCAAGCAGTACCGCGTGGAAGAGGGCCAGACCCTGCTCGTGGAGAAGCTCGCCGGTGAGCCCGGGGACACCGTCGCCCTCCAGCCGCTCCTGATCAGCGGTGACGAGTCGGTGTTCGACAAGGCCGGCCTCGAGAAGGCGTCCGTCTCGGCGAAGGTCGTCGAGCACGTCCGCGGTCCGAAGCTCGTGGTGTTCAAGTTCAAGCCCAAGCGCGGCTACAAGAACAAGAACGGCCACCGGCAGGACCTGACCCGCATCGAGATCACCGGCATCAAGGCCAAGTAGGAGCGTTACGAGATGGCACACAAGAAGGGCCTCGGGTCCTCCAAGAACGGCCGCGACTCCAACGCCAAGCGCCTCGGCGTGAAGGTGTTCGCCGGTGAGACCGTCACCGGTGGCGAGATCATCGTGCGCCAGCGCGGCAGCCGCTTCAAGGCCGGCGAGGGCGTCGGCATGGGCAAGGACGACACGCTGTACGCGCGCGCCGCGGGCACCGTGTCCTTCGACGTCGGTCGCAAGGGCCGCGTCGTCAGCGTCCAGCCCGCCGCCGCCGAGTAGCGAGGACCGGCGCCGTGGCGCTGTCCCCGAAGACCCTGGCCCGCGGCATCGCCGCGGGCCGTCTCGCGCTCGGGCTGGCGATGGTCGCCGCGCCCGGCCGAGCGACCGGCGCCTGGCTCGGCGACGTCGCCGACACGCCGGGCGGCCACGTCGCCGTCCGCGCCCTCGGGATCCGCGACGCGATCCTCGGCGCGATCACGCTGCACACCCTGGAGCACCCCGAGGTCGGCCCGCGCTGGGTCGCCACGTGCGGGGTCGCGGACCTCGTCGACTGCGCCGCGACCGTCGCCGCGCGCGACGGCCTGCCGCGCCAGTACCCCGCCATGATCGCCGTCGCGGGCGGCGCGGCGGCGGCGAGCTTCGCGCTCGCCGGCGCGCTCAAGCGCGCCTGACCGCCGCCGCGCGGCCGCTCAGCCCTCCTGGGCGGTCGGCCGCACGAGGATCTCGTTGACGTCGACGTGCGGCGGCTGCGTCACCGCGTACATGACCGCGTTGGCGATGTCGACCGCCTGCAGCGGGTCCTGGCCGGGGGCGCCGTTGTCGAAGAACGGCGTGTCGACCATGCCGGGCTCGATCAGCGTGACGCGCGCACCGGTCCCGTTGAGCTCCTGGCGCAGCGACTCGCCCATGCCGGTGACCGCCCACTTCGTCGAGCTGTAGAGGCTGCCCTGGAGCGCCCGCCGCCCGGCGATCGAGCTGGTCAGCAGGAAGTGGCCGCGGTTGGCCTCCACGTCATCGATCGTCGCCCGGATCGTCAGCGCGCACCCGTAGACGTTCGTGAGCACCATCGACTTCCAGTGCTCGGGCGTCTCGTTGCGGAAGCCGCGCGCCGCTCCGAAGCCGGCGTTCGCGAAGACGACGTCGATGCGGCCGAACGTGTCGCGGGCCGCGGCGGCGAACGCCTGCACCTGGTCCCACTCGGTCACGTCGACGCCGACGGCGATCGCCCGGTCGGTGCCGCCGAGCTCCTCCACGAGCGCCTCGAGCTTGTCGGTGGAGCGCGCGCCGAGCACGAGCCGGTAGCCGGCCGCGGCGGCGAGGCGCGCGGTCTCGGCGCCGATGCCGGAACTCGCGCCGGTGATGAGGAAGACCTTGTCGGAAGCCATGGGGACCTTTCGTCGTGTCACGATGGGGCGGGGAAGTCCGCCCGAGCGGATCCTCCTCTACCCGCAATGCTCTACGACAAGGCCCGCATCCACGTTCACGCCGGCGACGGCGGCAACGGCTGCATGAGCTTCCGCCGCGAGGCGCACGTGCCCCAGGGCGGGCCCGACGGCGGCGACGGCGGCCGCGGCGGGGACGTCGTGCTCGTCTGCGACGACTCGCTGCGCGACCTGCAGGTGTTCAAGCGCAGCGCCCACTACAAGGCGCAGCGCGGCCGACACGGCGAGGGCTCCCAGCGGGAGGGGGCCGACGGGCCGACGCTCGAGGTCCGCGTGCCGCCCGGCACCGAGGTCCGGCTCGACGACGGGACGATGCATGACCTCACGGTCCCCGGACGGCGCGTCGTCGTCGCCGAGGGCGGGCTCGGCGGGCGCGGCAACCGCCGCTTCAAGTCCTCCACCCGCCAGTCGCCGCGGTTCGCCGAGCTCGGTCTGCCCGGGGAGGAGCGCTGGATCGACCTGCGGCTGAAGCTGCTGGCCGACGTCGGCTTCGTCGGCGTCCCCAACGCCGGCAAGAGCTCGCTGCTGAGCGTCATGACGCGCGCCGCGCCGAAGATCGCCAGCTACCCGTTCACGACGCTCGAGCCGCAGCTCGGGACGATCGAGGCGGACGGCCGGCAGCTGATCCTCGCCGACATCCCCGGGCTCGTCGAGGGCGCCTCCGAGGGCGTCGGCCTCGGCCACGACTTCCTCGCGCACGTCGAGCGCACGCGCCTGCTCGTGCACGTCCTCGACCTCGAGCCGCTCGACGGCTCGGACCCGGAGACGAACTACGAGACGATCGAGCGCGAGCTCGCCCTGCACGACCCGCGCCTGGCGCGGCTGCCGCGGATCCTCGCGCTGTCGAAGGCCGACCTCGTCGCCCCCGAGGACGCCGAGGTCGTCGCCGAGCTGTGGCGCGAGCGGTTCGCCGCCGAGCTGCCCGAGCGCGAGGAGTGGGACGACCGGCCGCCGCAGGTCGCCACCCCGGTGGTCATCACGTCCTCGGCGACCCACCTCGGGCTCGACGACCTCGCCAAGGAGCTGTTCCGCCGGGTCCCGCTCGCCGCCCCGGAGACCGCGCCCGACCTCGGGCTCGCCGACGCGCAGGACCTCGCCGAGCACCGCGTCTTCCGGCCGGCGCGCAACAAGGGCTGGACCGTCGAGGAGATCGGCGAGGGCGAGTGGCGGGTCAGCGGCGACGCGGTCGACCGGCTGATCCTCCGGCACGACCTCGAGAACGACGAGGCCCTGCACCACGTCGAGGGCAAGCTCCACCGCATGGGCGTGATCCGCGCCCTGGAGGAGCAGGGGTTCGAGCCCGGCGACGACGTCGAGATCGGCGGCGTCGTGTTCGAGCTCGACCCGGGCTGAGGCCCGACCCGGCCGGTCCGTAAGCTTGCGGCCGCCCATGGCCCGCACCGTCGTCAAGCTCGGATCCAGCGTCGTCGCCGAGAACGACGGAACCCTGCGCGCGGAGGTCATCGCGCGGATCTGCACCGCCCTCGCGGACCGCCACGCGGCGGGGGACGACGTCGTGCTCGTCACCAGCGGCGCGATCGCCCGCGGGATGCGGATCATGGACCTGCCGGTCCGGCCGACCGCGATCGAGGACCTGCAGGCCGCCAGCGCGGTCGGGCAGGGCAAGCTCTACCGCGTCTACGACGAGCTGCTGCGTGAGCGCGACGTGACGACCGCGCAGGTGCTGCTGACGTTCTTCGACATGAGCGCGCGGCTGCACTACCTCAACGCCCGCCAGACGCTGCGCAAGCTGCTGGAGTGGCGCGTGCTGCCGGTCATCAACGAGAACGACACCACGACGACCGACGAGATCAGCTTCGGCGACAACGACTTCCTCGCCGCCCAGGTCGCGGTGCTCGTCGGGGCCGACGAGCTCGTCCTGTGCACCGACATCGAGGGCCTATTCACCGCCAACCCGCGGATCGACCCCGACGCCTCGCTCGTGCGCGAGGTCGCCGACGTCGCCGACCTCGAGGCGCTGTCGATCGGGCACGAGACGAGCGCGCTGGGCTCCGGCGGGATGCGGTCGAAGGTCGTCGCCGCCGAGATGGCGACCGCCGCCGGGATCCCGACGACGATCTGCAGCGGCATCCTGCCCGGCGCGCTGGAGGCCGTCCTCTCCGGCGAGGGGGCGGGCACGCGGTTCGCCGCCCGGCCGGCCCGCTACTCCTCGTTCAAGCTCTGGCTGAAGTACGCCAAGCCGACGCGCGGCACCGTGGTCATCGACGACGGCGCGGCCCGCGCGCTGCGTGACGGCGCCGCCTCGCTCCTGCCCGTCGGGGTCGTCGCGGTGCAGGGCAGCTTCGACGCCGGGGACGCCGTGGAGATCGTCACGCGCGCCGGCGAGCCGGTGGGCAAGGGGATCAGCACGTTCAGCCGCGACGAGCTGGCCGCGGTCGCCGGGGAGAAGACCGCGACGGTGCGCGAGCGGCTCGGCGGCGCCGCGGACGAGGCGGTCCACCGGGACTACCTCGTCCTCGGATAGGGATCCACCCCTTTCCGGCGACGTCTGTCGCGAGTAGGCTGCGCGCCCATGATCGAGCGCACGACGGCGCGCGGGCGCGGCCGTCTCCCGGGTGTCCTCCTCGCCGTTGCGACCGCAGCCGCCTGCGTGGTCCCGGCCGCCGACGCGCAGCGGACACCGGCCAAGCGCCCGGTCCAGAAGGGCGGCGTCTACTCGACCCCCGGGTACAAGGGCACGCGGACGCTCCCGCGCACCGGTCCCGCACCCGCGCCGCCGTCCGTCGCGCTCTCCGCAGACGGCTGGAAGCCCGACGTGCTCGTCGACGCGGCAGGCACCGCCCACGTCGTCTGGGTCACCAACGCGCCGGCGCCCGGGAACGACCAGATCTCCTACTGCCGGCTCCCGCGCGGCGCCACCGCCTGCGCGAACCCGAACACGACGCCGTTCGACCCGGCCCTCACGCCGTCGGCGGACTTCGCCGGTCCGCGGATCCTCCAGGTCGGCGACGGGCTCGTCGTCCTCACCTCCCGCTACCCCGCCGTCGTGCAGCACCCGGACGGACAGACCAGCGACCGCACGCTCTACGCGTACACCTCCACCGACGGCGGGCAGACGTGGAGCCCGCCGACGATCGTCGGCACGCAGGAGGCGTCGGGCGACGCCGTCGTCTTCGGCGGGGCCGCACCGCGGCTCGGGGTCATCTCCGACACCCAGACCGGCGGCACGGTCTTCCAGTCGGTCGTCCCCGGCCAGTACTCGCGGGCCACCGCGCTGCTCGGGCCCGGCGACCAGGCCTACGACGGGTCGCTGGCGCTCGAGGGCGACCAGCCGGTGGCCGCGTTCGCCGACCTGTCCGGCAACACGATCGTGCGCCGCCTGCCCGCGGGCGCCGACCCCGCCGACGCCGCCGCCTGGACCAGCACCGTCGTGCCGGGCGCCGAGGAGCCGCGCCTGGCGAGCGGTCCCCGCGGGCCGTTCCTCCTCAGCCGCGCGGGCCTGCGCGCCCCCTACGAGGTCCGCCCGCTCACCGGCGGTGCGGTCGGTGCGCCCGTCCCGCTGGCGCTGCCCGACCTCGCCACCGGCAGCCAGCGCGAGCTCGCCCAGGACCCGGCCGGGGCGCTCCACGCCGTCTTCGCCGACGCGATCGGCACGACGCTGCTGGCCAGCGACTCCACCGACGGCGGCCGCTCCTGGTCGCCGCCCCGGACCGCGGCGATCGCGCAGGGGGCGTTCGACGGCCTGCGCTCCGCGGCCGCCGCCGACGGGGGAGGGGTCACCGTGTACCGCAAGGACCCGACCGGCCTGACCAGCGGCACGATCGGCCTCAGCGCCTTCGGGACGCTCTCCCCGACCGGGGTGCCCGGCCTCGGGGCGCTCGCCGGCGGCGGCATCCCCGGCGCGACCGCGGGCTGCGACGGCGTGCGCGTCGGCGACCTGCAGATCCGCCCCCAGCAGGGCTGCCTGCTGCCGAGCGTCGACCCGAAGTACCCGGGGGCGTCCGTCTCCGAGGGCGAGGTCGACCTCATGGGCCTGATCCTGCGGCCGGACCCCGGCGTGCGGATCCTGCTCGACCCGCGCCGCGCCCGCCTCGACACGACCGGCAAGGTGCGGGTGCTGCTGCGCGGCGCCGGCCTCGAGGTCACGCTGCTGCACGAGGAGCTGCACATCCAGTTCCCCGACACGCGCGAGGGCGGCACGCTCCTGGACTTCGACCCCGCCGACGTGAAGCTCGCGGGCTTCCCGATCTCCGGGCGCATCAAGGTCCTGCTGACCAGGACCGGCGTGCGGATCCCGATCCAGCTCTCGCTCCCCGGCGCCTTCGGCGGCATCACCGGCGACGCCACGCTCCTGGCCGAGCTCGGCAAGGGCGTCACGCTCGACAGCGTGAAGCTCGCCGTCAAGCGGGCGCCGGTCGGACCGCTCGAGGTCCGCGACCTGCTGATCTCCTACAGCGGCGGCACCGAGACCTGGCGCGGGGCGGCGCTCGTCGTCCTGCCCGGCGGCGCCGCGCTCGGCGCGGACGTCACGTTCGTCGGCGGCCGCTTCACGATGGGCGACTTCCGTGTCCGCCCGCCGTTCCCCGGGGTGCTCATCGCCCCGAACACGTACTTCACCGAGGTTCGCGGCGGCTTCGCGCTCGACCCCGTGCAGATCAAGGTCGGGGCCTCCTTCGGCGCCTTCCCGATCGCGCCCCCGTCCACCTACACCGTCGGCGTCGACGGCGACCTCACGCTCACGATCGACGGCGGCAGCGTCCTGCTGCGCTTCGACGGGCGCGGCAGCATCGCCGGGATCTCGCTCGCGACCGCGGCGCTGCAGGCCACCACCGACGGGTACGCGGACCTCACCGCCGGCTACGACGTCGACCTCAAGGCCGTCCGCGTCAAGGGCAGCATCGAGGGGTTCCTCGACGGCCGCCGCGGGCAGTTCGGCGCGAAGGGCAGCGCCGACGTCGAGCTCGCCGGGTTCCTCCCGGCGACCGGCTCGCGCGCCGCGATCTCCAACAAGGGGTTCGGGGCCTGCTACTCGGTGGCGGGCGCCGGCGCCTACGTCGGCTACCTGTTCGACAAGCCGATCCCCTCCGGCGTGCGGATCGGCGTCGGCTGTGACCTGACGGCGTTCACGATCGAACGGCCCGGCCTGCGGCTCGCTCCGCGGCAGGTCCCCGGGGGCCGCACGTTCACGGTCACGGCGGGCACGAAGATCCAGAACGTCGAGCTGAACGCCACGGCCGGCAGCCCGGCGGTGACGCTGATCGGGCCCGACGGCGCCACGGTCACACCGGCCGACGCGCGCACCACCGGCTCCTTCGCCGGTCCCGCCGTCGTGCTGCCGCTGCCCGACGCGGCCCGCACCCTGGTCGTCCTGAACGACCCCAAGCCCGGCGTCTGGACGGTCGCGCCCGCCCCGGACTCCCCGGCGATCACCGAGCTGCTCGTGGCCCGGGACGCCAAGCCGGTGAAGGTGACCGCCACGGTCACGCGGCGCGGCGCCCGCCGCGTCCTGCGCTACCGGATCGCCGACCGCGGCGGGGCGGTCGTGCGCTTCTCCGAGCAGGGCGCGCGCGCCGCGGTCGCCTCGCTCGGGACGGCGACCGGGGACCGCGGCACGCTGACGTTCACCCCGGCCGACGGCCCGGGCGGCCGCCGGCAGATCGTCGCGCTCGTCAGCCGCGGCGACCTGCCGCTGAGCGCCCCGGTCGTCGCGACCTACACCGCGCCCGCACCGCAGCGGCCCGCGACCGTCCGCGGCGTGCGCGCGCGGCGCACCAGCGGGGCGGTCACGGTGCGCTGGCGCGCCGCGGCCCGCGCCACCGGCTACGTCGTGCGCGTGCGCGGGCGCAGCTCCGGCCGCACGCTCGCCCGCGTCCTGGGGAGCCGCTCCCGCAGCGTCCGGATCACCGGCGTCAGCGCCGACGACGGCCGCCTCACCGTCACCGTGACCGGCCGCGACCGGCGCGGCCGCCTCGGGCGCGCGAGCACCGTGCGCGTGCGGTAGGCGCACCGCACGGGCCGCCCGGGGCCGGTGACGTACCCTTCCGGCATGGCCACGACGACCAGCAGCGTCACCGACATCTGCCTCGCGGCGCAGGAGGCCTCGCGGCAGCTCGCCGCGACCGACAGCGCCACCAAGGACCGGGCGCTGCACGCGATCGCCGACGCGCTCGTGGCCCGCACGCCGGAGATCCTCGAGGCCAACGGCCGCGACATGGACGCCGGCCGCGAGAACGGCCTGGACGCCGCGCTCCTGGACCGGCTGCTGCTCGACGCCGACCGGGTCGCCGCGATCGCCGCCCAGGTCCGCGACATCGCCGCGCTGCCCGACCCGGTCGGGGAGGTCATCGACGGCAAGCGCCTGCCCAACGGCCTCGACGTCAAGAAGGTCCGCGTCCCGCTCGGGGTCGTCGCCGTCGTCTACGAGGCCCGGCCGAACGTCACGATCGACGCCGCCGCGCTGTGCCTGAAGTCCGGCAACGCGATCGTGCTGCGCGGCTCGTCGTCGGCCGCCCACTCCAACGCCGTGCTCGCCGGGATCGCCGCGCAGGCTGCCGAGGAGGCCGGGCTGCCCGCCGGCACGATCGGCCTCGTCGCCGGCGGCGGGCGCGAGGAGCTCGCCGAGCTCGCCACCCAGACCGGCATCGTCGACCTGATCATCCCGCGCGGCGGCGAGGGCCTGAAGAACGCGCTGAAGGGCGTCGCGACCGTGCCCGTCATCTACGCCGCGTCCGGCAACTGCCACGTGTTCGTCGACGCGTCCGCCGACGTCGCGACCGCCGTCGAGATCGTCCTCAACGCCAAGACGCAGCGGCCCGGCGTCTGCAACGCCGCGGAGACGCTGCTCGTGCACGCCGACGCCGCACCGGCCGTGCTGCCCGCCGCGCTCGGCGCCCTGCGCGACGCCGGGGTCGAGCTGCGCGTCGACGGCCGCACCCGGGCGCTCGCGGGCGCCGACCTCGCCGCCGGCCTGCTCGACGCCGGCGAGGAGGACTGGGACACCGAGTTCCTCGCCCTCACCCTGGCGGTCGGCGTCGTCGACTCCGTCGACGAGGCGATCGCGCACGTCAACCGGCACGGCTCGGGGCACTCGGAGGCGATCGTCACGAACGACGCCGCGGCGGCGCGCGCGTTCGAGCTGGGCGTCGACGCCGCCTGCGTGTACGTGAACGCCTCGACCCGCTTCACCGACGGGGGCGAGTTCGGCATGGGCGCCGAGATCGGCAACTCCACCCAGAAGCTCCACGCGCGCGGCCCGATCGGCCTGCGCGAGCTCTGCGCCTTCAAGTACGTCGTCACCGGCGACGGCCACGTCCGCGGGTAGGCCGGCCGCGCGCGTGGCCCGCGTCGGGATCCTCGGCGGGACGTTCAACCCGCCGCACATCGGCCACCTCGTCTGCGCCGCGTCGGCGCGCGAGCAGCTCGGCCTGGACCACGTGGTGCTCATGCCGGTGTTCGTGCCGCCGCACAAGACCGTCACCGACGACCCGGGCCCGCAGGAGCGCCTCGAGCTCTGCCGGCTGGCGGTCGCCGACGACCCGGGGCTGCGCGTCAGCGCCCTGGAGGTCGAGCGCGGCGGCCCGTCCTACACCGTCGAGACGCTCCGGGCCCTGCAGGACGCCCGTCCCGAGGACGAGCGCTGGTTCATCGTCGGCGGCGACATGGCGCAGTCGCTGCCGACCTGGCGCGAGCCCGAGGGCGTGCTGGCGCTCGCGACCCTCGCGGTGGCCGAGCGGGAGGGCATCACCCGGCAGGACGTCCTGGACCGGGTCGCGGGCCTCGCGGGCGCCGCGGAGCGGGTCCGCTTCTTCGACGTCCCGCGGATGGACCTGTCCTCCTCGCTGCTGCGCCGCCGGCTCGCCGAGGGCCGCACGGTCCGTCATCTCGTGCCCGCCGCGGTGGAGCGGCGGATCGACGAGCGCGGGTTCTACCGGCGGAACCCCTACCCTGGAGGGTGACGTGACGCCCATCAGCACCGACAACGCCGTGACCGACGACCAGCCGTTCGAGGACCCGACGCTCCTGGCGTCGGCGATCGCCGGCCTCGCCGCGGACAAGAAGGCGACCGACATCGTCGCCCTGGACCTCCGCGGGGTCAGCGGGTTCACCGACGTGTTCGTCGTGTGCACCGGCAACACCGACCGCCAGGTCAAGGCGATCCACGACAGCATCCACAAGGGCCTCAAGGACGACCACCGGATGCTCCCCCGGCGGGTCGAGGGCCTGACCGAGTCCCGCTGGGTCCTGATGGACTACTGGGACGCCGTCGTGCACGTCTTCACGCCCGACACGCGAGAGTACTACCGGCTCGAGCAGCTCTGGGGCGACGTGCCGCGGATCGAGATCGATCCCGCCGTGCTCGGCACCGGGCCCGCCGCGGACGAGCCGGACGCCGACGCCTGACCCGCGCGCCCGTCCCTCCTGGACGGGCACCGCCGGGAACGACGAAGGCCGCCCGTTCAGGCGGCCTTCGTGCGAGTGGAGCTAGGCGGGCTCGAACCGCCGACCTCGTGACTGCCAGTCACGCGCTCTTCCAGCTGAGCTATAGCCCCGGGCAGGTCGTACTGCTCCGCCATCCTAACACCGACGCGCTGGTTGTTCTTTGCGGGTGCGATCCGCAGGCGGAGCTCGTGGTGGCCGCCCGCCTCGGCGACCGGGACGAGCAGGACGCGATCGAGCGCTCCGCAGTAGACCGCGAACAGCTCGAGCTCCGACGCGTCGTAGGTCGTGCGCACGTAGCCGCGCGTGGGGGAGTGCCGGCACGTGCCCGTCCGGACCACGATCACGTCCCCGCACAGGCGGCCCCACTTGCACTGCACGCGGTAGAGCCGGTGCGCGACGTCGAAGACGAGGTCGTAGCGGCGGCCGTCGGAGAGCGGCCGGGAGACGACCACGCCGAGCCGCGTGGCCTCGGCGGCGATCCGCAGCTCGGCGACGGCGCCCTTGTCTCCCGAATGCACGAACACATGTTCGCATCGAGGGCGGACGGCGTCAGGCGGTGCGCTCGACCACCGGGCGGCCGTCGGCGACGCGGAAGGACGCGACCGCGACGGGGTCCGCCGCCGGGGACCGGACCGTCGAGACGCCCTTGAAATCGACGCGCAGCTCCTGGGCGCGGGCCTCGAGGACCGCGTAGCCGTGACGGCGGAAGTCGGCGAAGCGCAGGTGCGGGTTGGTCAGCGTGAGGTTGCCCGTGATCAGGTCGGACTGCTCCTTGCTCAGCCCGGGCAGCGTCAGCGACCGGTGGCTCACCGACGCGCCGACGAACTCCGTCCCGACGCGCCGCCCGTCGACCCGGCCCGTGGTGTGCAGGTCGCCGGCGAAGTAGCTGTGCACGTCCCCGACGATGCTCGTGAGGTTGCGCACGCCGCGTGCGCGGAAGTGCTCGAGGACCTCGCGGCGCTCGGCGCCGTAGCCCGCCCAGTCGTCGACCTGGGAGGGCAGCCCGGGCGCGACGTCGAGCGCCATCATCATCTGCGCGTTGCCGAGGACCTTCCAGGTCGCGTCCGAGGCGGGGACGCGGTCCTTCAGCCACGCCTTCTGGGCGTCGCCGAGGCGCTTGCGCGGTGCGTCGACGGTGGCGCACGGCGGTCCGGAGTCGAAGCTCACGTCGCCGCACGGCTGCGGGTCCCGGTACTGCCGGGTGTCGAGCAGGAACAGCTCGGCGTGCCGGCCCAGGCGCAGCGAGCGGTAGACCTTGAAGCGGTCGACGCCGCGCGGGCGCGGGACCGGCATCCACTCGAAGTAGGCGAGGATCCCGTTGCGCCGCTTCTCCGCGAAGGGGACGGCCCGCTCCCCGACGGGCGAGGGCCCGGAGGACGGGCCCTCGCCGGCCCAGTTGCCCTCGACCTCGCAGTCGTCCCAGATCGACACGACCGCGTGCGCGGCGTGCATGTCCTGCAGCCGCTCGTCCGACCGGTAGGTCCGGTGCCGGGCCCGGAACTGCGCGAGCGTCTCGACGTGCCCGTTGGGCAGCCCGGAGGTGTCGCGGCGCTCGGGGGAGATCGGGGTCGCGTCCTCCTCGTAGAGGTAGTCGCCCAGTGACACCACGAGGTCGACGTCGTCGCGGGCCAGCAGCGCCTGCGGCGTGAACCAGCCGTGCTCGTAGCGCTGGCAGGAGAAGAACGCGATCCGGACCGGCTCGGCGCTGTCGGCGGGGCGCAGCGTCGTGAACCGTCCGATCCGGGAGCTCGTCGTGCGGGTCGCGAAGCGGTACCAGTACGGGCGGCCGGGCTCCAGCCGCGGGGAGGCGACCTGCACGCGCGCGGTGCCGTCGCGCAGCGACGACGCGTCGACCACGCCGTCGAGGAGGACGCGGCCGAAGCCCGGGTCGTCGGCGACCTCCCAGCGCAGCCGCTCGCGGCCCGGGGCGGTCCGCTCGCCGAGCTCGTCCAGCCGCGTCCACAGCAGCGCACCGCGCTCGGTCGGCAGGCCGGCCGCGACCCCGCTCCCGAACCGCCCGGCGCGCGCGAGCGGGCTCCGTCGCGCCCGCGCCGCCACGGACGTGAGCGGGAATGCGCCGGAACCGGCGAGCGCGGCGCCGCCGGCGACGAGCAGCCGCCGACGGGTCAGCCCGGGGGACGGGGGAGCGGTCATGCCCCGGATGCTTCACGGTCCGGGAGCGACCGCCGTGAAGCGGATGTGAAGGGCGCGTCAGCGACGCCGACGGTGGCGCTGCGGCGTGTAGTCGCGGCTGAACTCCGGGATCTCGATCTCGGCGGGCAGGTCCGCCGGGTCGAGCGCCGGGGTGTCGTCGGAGGACGGGGTGCGCCGGGAGGCGCGGATCGGCTGGAGCGCCTCGGCGTCGACGATCCCGGGACGGGCCGGGGCGGCGGGCAGCGACCGCGCGGGCTGCGGGCCGTCCGGGGTCGCCGCGTCGAGCTGCGAGACGAGCTCGCGGTGGGTGCGCTGGACGTCGCGCAGGATCGTCTGCGCGTTGCGGCGCAGCGAACCGCCCATCTCCTCGAGCTCGCGGCTGGCACGCTCCCCGCGGTCCATGACCTCGCGTGCGGCGACGCGCGCCTCACCGACGATCGTGCGGGCCTGCTCGCGCGCCTGGGCGAGGATCTCCTTCGCCTCCTCCTCGGCGGCGTCGACCCGGTGCTGGGCCGCGCGGTCCGCCTCGGCGATGCGCTCCTTTGCGCGCTGCTCGGTCTCGGCGCGCAGCTGGGCGGCCGCCTGCTCGGCGGCGTCGATGATGGCCTGCACGCGGGCAGGCAGGCTCGCGGAGTCGCCCGGCTGGGTCACAGCCACAGGGTACGACCGCCTCAGAGACGATCCCGCAAGAACGCGGTCACGGTGCGGTTCAGCAGGTCCGCGCGCTCCCACTGCAGGAAGTGCCCGGCACGCGGCACCACGAACGGCCCGACGAGGTCGCGGAACGCCACTTCGCAGCGCTCCATGAAGTCCGGGTAGATGACGTGGTCGTCGGGCCCGTACAGGACGAGGGTGGGGACGTCGGAGACCTCGAACCACCGCGGCTTCTCTGAGACGCGAAGCGCCCCGACGCCGCTCTCGTAGTTCCCGAACCCGGCGCGCAGGTGCTCCGCGGACGCGAACGGCTCGGTCATGAAGTCGACCTCCGCGCGCCGGAACCCGCCCGGCGTGCCCCACAGGCGGGACCCGTAGAACTGCGCGACGTACGCCCGGCGCCGTTCCGGCGTGTCCAGTTCGGCTGCGAGCCCGTCCGCGTCCCGCCCCTGACGGACGTAGTAGTCCGCGGCCGCCCGCACCTGCGGCGACACCTCGTTCGACAGCCCCGCGGCCTCGTACTCCACAGGCAGCATCGGGAGGATCGAGTTGAACAGGACCTGCCGCTCGACGAACCCGTCGAAGCGCAGCCCGAGGTCCTGGATCACGCCGCCGCCGAGGTCGCTCCCGACCGTCGAGCACCGCGGATGTCCCAGCACGTCGTGCACGAGCGCGTGGAGGTCGCGCGCGTGCGCGGCGAGGTCGTGGAAGCCGTCGTCGGGGATGCCGCTGTCCCCGAAGCCGCGCAGGTCGGGGACGATCACCTCGAACCCCGCGGCGGCCAGCGGCGCGATGTTCCGCCACCAGATCCGCTTGGTCTCCGGCCACCCGTGGACGAGCAGCAGCGGGTACCCACCGACCCCTTCCCGGACGTAGGCCAGGGAGACCCCGGTCCGAACCTCGGAGACGTGGACGTCGAAGGCCGCGGGGGAGAGCAGGTCCGTCACCCCGCGAAGCCTATTCTTGGGCGCAGGTATGACCGAGCTGAGCTACACCCCGTCGGAGATCGAGCCGCGCTGGCAGGAGATCTGGGAGACCGAGCGCACCTGGGAGGTCGGAAACGACGAGGACGACCGGGAGAAGAGCTACGTGCTCGTCATGCTCCCGTACCCCTCCGGGGAGCCGCACATCGGCCACCTGAAGGTCTACTCGGTCGGCGACGCGGTCGCGCACTTCCACCGCCGCGCCGGCAAGCGCGTGCTGAACCCGATGGGCTACGACGCCTTCGGCCTGCCCGCGGAGAACAACGCGATCAAGACCGGGCAGCACCCGCGCGACAGCACCGCGAAGTCGATCGCCTCCTTCCAGCGGCAGTTCCGCGAGTGGGGCATCTCGATCGACTGGACGCGCGAGTTCGGCACGCACGAGCCGACGTACTACCGCTGGACGCAGTGGATCTTCCTGCAGCTGTTCCACCACGGCCTCGCGTATCGCAAGGACTCGGCCGTCAACTGGTGTCCCAACGACGCCACCGTCCTCGCCAACGAGCAGGTCGTCGACGGGAGGTGCGAGCGCTGCGGCCACGAGGTCGAGATCCGCCAGCTCGAGCAGTGGTTCTTCCGCATCACCGACTACGCGGACCGGCTCGTCGAGGACCTGTCGACGATCGACTGGCCCGAGCACGTCAAGACGATGCAGCGCAACTGGATCGGCCGCTCCGAGGGCGCCGAGGTCAACTTCCGCTGCGAGGACCTCGGCATCGACTACCCGGTCTTCACCACGCGGCCCGACACGCTGTTCGGCGCGACGTTCTTCGTGATGGCGCCCGAGCACCCGGACATCGAGCGGCTCGCGCAGGGCAGCGGCAACGAGGAGGCGGTGCGCGAGTACGTCAACCGCTCGCTGACCCGCGACAAGGAGGAGCGCGGCGACGCCGACCGCCAGAAGACGGGCGTGTTCCTCGGCCGCACCGTGACCAACCCGGTCAACGGCGAGCAGCTGCCGATGTACGTGGCCGACTACGTGCTGATGGAGTACGGGACTGGCGCGATCATGGCGGTCCCCGGGCACGACCAGCGCGACTACGACTTCGCGACCGCGTACGACCTGCCGATCCGTCGCGTCGTCGAGGGCGCGCCCGAGGACGGCGGTGACGAGCACGGCCTGCCCTACCCGGGCGACGGTCCGCTGGTGAACTCGCATCCGGACTTCGACGGGACGCCGAACCGCGAGGCGCTGCGCGCGATCGTCGACTGGCTGGACCGCGAGGGCAAGGGCCACCAGTCGGTGAACTACCGGCTGCGCGACTGGCTGCTGTCGCGCCAGCGCTACTGGGGCTGCCCGATCCCGATCGTGCACTGCGACGCCTGCGGGATCGTGCCGGTCCCGGAGGACGAGCTCCCGGTCGAGCTGCCCGACGTCGAGGACTACGCGCCGAAGGGGAGGTCGCCGCTGGCGGCGGCCGAGGACTGGGTCGCGACGACCTGCCCGACGTGCGGCGGTCCGGCCCGCCGCGAGACCGACACGATGGACACGTTCGTGGACTCGTCCTGGTACTTCCTGCGCTACTGCGACCCGCGCAACGACGAGGCCGCGTGGGATCCGCGGATCGTCGCCCAGTGGTCCCCGGTCGACCAGTACATCGGCGGCGTCGAGCACGCGATCCTGCACCTGCTCTACGCGCGGTTCTTCGTCAAGGCGCTGCACGACCTCGGCCACGTCTCCCACGACGAGCCGTTCTCGCGGCTGTTCACCCAGGGCATGATCCTGGGGGAGGACGGCGAGAAGATGTCGAAGTCGCGCGGCAACGTCGTCTCGCCGCGGGACATCGCGGCGGAGTTCGGCGTCGACACGGCCCGCTGCTACGTCCTCTTCATCGGCCCGCCCGACCAGGACGCCAAGTGGGACATCGAGGGCGTCGGCGGCGTCCACCGCTTCCTCACGCGGCTCTGGCGCCTGTCGGCCACGGTCGCGCAGGAGCTGCCCGACCACCCGGTGCCCGACGAGCTGTCCGGGGACGACCTGGCGCTGATGCGCAAGGCGCACTGGGCGATCGAGAAGGTCACCGCCGACATGGCGGGCCGGTTCGCGTTCAACACGGCGATCGCCGCCGTGATGGAGCTGACGAACGAGTGCTCGCGGGCCTACAACGTCGGCTCGCCGTCGCCCGGGCCGTTGCGGTTCGCGCTGGCGACGGCCGCGTCGCTGCTGTTCCCGTTCGCGCCGCACACGGCCTCGGACGCCTACGAGCGGCTGACGGGCGATCGCGTGTGGGAGGAGCCGTGGCCCGCCGCCGACCCGGACTTCCTCGACGAGGACACGTTCGAGCTCGTCTGCCAGGTGCAGGGCAAGGTCCGTGACCGGCTCCAGGCGCCGTCGAGCGCGACGCCCGAGGAGCTGAAGGCGCTCGCGCTGGGCTCCGAGAAGCTCGCCCCGTACCTCGAGGGGAAGACGATCGTCAAGGAGATCGTCGTCCCCGGGAAGCTCGTGAACATCGTCGTGCGCTGAACCGGCACGGGACCGTCACGGTCCCGTGCTGCGCCGTCACACGGTCGCGCCTAGCGTGCGTGCGCGTGACCGAGGTGCCGCGAACGCAGGTCGTGCTGTACGTCCTGGTCGTCGCCGCGGTCGCGCTGCTCGGGGCCCGGGCGCTGCGCCCGCAGGTCCTGCCGGACCCCGCGGCCCCGGCCGCCCCGGCGACCGCCGGCGGCCGCGACCCGTCGGACAGCGCGGAGACGTCGTCCGCCGAGCCCGCGGTGCGCACGCCGGCCGGTCGCCGCGTCGTCGTGCACGTCGCCGGGGCGGTGCGCCGGCCGGGCGTCTACCGGCTGCGCGAGGGCGACCGCGTCGGGGACGCGGTCCGGCGCGCGGGCGGCGGTCGCGGGGGCGCGGACCTCGACCAGGTGAACCTCGCCGCGAAGGTCACCGACGGCCAGCAGGTGCTCGTGCCCGCCCGCGCGGGCACCGCCGCGGCCGGCGTGGCGGCGGCGACCGGGCCCGCGGGAACGGCGCCCGGGGTGCCGCTGAACCTCAACACGGCGACACTCGAGCAGCTCGACACGCTCGACGGGGTCGGTCCGGCGACCGCCCAGAAGATCGTCGACGAGCGGACGCGGCGCGGCGGCTTCCGCAGCGTCGAGGACCTCGGCGACGTGCCCGGCATCGGCCCCAAGCGGCTCGAGGCGCTGCGCGACCGGGTCCGCGTGTGATGCGGGCGGCGCTCCTCGCGCACCCGCGGCACGTCGCGCTGCTCGCCGTCGTCTCGGGACTGGCCGGCGGCCCGCTCGCCGCCGCGGTCGCGGCGGTCGTCCTCGCCGCACTGCTCGCGGGACGGCGGGCGCTCGTCGCCCTCGTCGTGGTGGCGGCGTTCGGCGGGGCCTGGGTCGCCCAGGCGCGCACGGCGGCGCTCGAGCGCACCGCGCTCGCCGGGCCGGCGCGCGCCGGGGTCACGGTCGTGCAGGACGTCGTCCTGCTCGCCCCGGTGCGGACCGGGGCGCGCGGCTCGCGCACCGCGCTCGTGCGGCTGCGCGGCGAGCCCGTGCTGCTGCGCCTGCCGGGGCCGGCGCAGGGGCCGGCGCCGACCGTCGGCACGGTCCTCGCGATCCGGGGGCGGCTGGCCCCGGCGGACCGGCACGCCCGCCTGCTGCGCGCCCACGCGGTCCTGCGGGCCACGACGGTCGCGCCGACCGGACGCCGCCGCGGTGGCGTGCCGGGCGCGCTGGACCGCGTGCGCGATCGCGCGCAGGACGCGCTGGTCGCCGCGCTGCGTCCCGACGCGGGCGCGCTGCTGCGCGGCATGGTCCTCGGCGACGACAGCGGCCTGCCCGACCGGCTGCGGGACGCGCTGCGCGACGCCGGGCTCGCGCACCTCGTCGCGGCCAGCGGCCAGAACGTCGTGCTGCTCGCCACGCTCGTCCTGCTCGTCGGGGCCGCGCTCGGGCTGCCGCTGTCCGCGCGCCTCGGGGTCGCCCTGGTCCTCGTCGCGCTCTACGTGCCGCTCGCGGGCGCCGGGCCCTCGATCCAGCGTGCCGGGGTCATGGGGGCCGCGGGCCTCGTGGCGGCGCTCGCGGGCCGCCCGGCGTCGCGCTGGTACGCGGTCCTCCTGGCCGCCGCCGCGACGCTCGTGCTCGACCCGCGCGCCACCGGCGACGTCGGCTGGCGGCTGTCGTTCCTGGCCGTGCTGGGCCTGCTGGTCGCCGCGCCGCCGCTGCGCGCGGCGCTCGTGCGCCGCCGCGTCCCCGGGCCGCTCGCCGACGCGCTCGCCACCACGGTCGCCGCGACCCTGGCGACCGCCCCGCTGCTGGCGCTGACCTTCGGTCAGACGTCGCTCGTCACGCTGCCGGCGAACGTCCTGGCAGCGCCGCTCGTGGCCCCGGTGATGTGGACGGGCTTCGTCGCCGCCGCGCTCGGTCAGGGCCTGCCCGCGATCGGCGCGCAGGTCGCGTCGCTCGCGGCGCTGCCGCTGGAGCTGCTCGTCGCCGTCGGCGTGCGCGCCGCCGCGATCCCCGGGGCGACCGCCGCCGTCCCGGCTGCGCTCGTCACCGCCGTGTGCGGGCTGGGACTGGCCGCGATCCGCTGGCCGCGGGTGCGCGCCGCCACGCCGGGCCTGTTGCTCGCGCTCGTCGCGCTCGGCCTGGCGCTCGCCCCGCGCCCCGAGGCGGTGCTCGCGCGGCCCGCCGGGCTGCGCCTCGCGTTCCTCGACGTCGGGCAGGGCGACGCGACGCTCGTCCAGCACGGGGACCACGCGATCCTCGTCGACGCCGGACCGCCCGACGGGGGCGTGGTCGAGCGGCTCGCGCAGCTCGGGGTGCGGCGCCTGGACGTCCTCGTGGTGACGCACGCCCAGGACGACCACGACGGGGGCGCGCCCGCCGTGCTCGACGCGCTGCCGGTCGGGCTCGTGCTCGACGGCCGTGACGGACAGTCCTCCGCCCAGGGGCCGCGGCTCGTCGCGGCCGCCCGGGCCCGCCACGTGCCGCGCCGCCCACCCGACCGCGGCCAGCTCGTGCGCGCCGGGCCGATCACGCTGCGGGTGCTCTCCCCGGTGGCCGCGCCCGCCGCGCGCCACGCGGGCGAGGACCCCAACGACCGGGCGATCGTGCTCGAGCTCGTCGCCGGCGCGTTCCGCGCGCTGCTGCCCGCCGACGCGGAGTCCGCGGTCCTGCTCGGGCTGCCCGACCTGCGGGCCGCCGACGTGCTGAAGGTCAGCCACCACGGCAGCGCCGACGACGCCCTTCCGCGCCTGCTGGAGCGCGTCGACCCGCACCTGGCCGTCGTCAGCGCGGGCCGCGGCAACCGCTTCGGGCACCCGCACCCGGACACCGTCCGGGCGCTCGCGGCCCGGCCGGGCCTGGCGGTCCGCCGCACCGACCGCGACGGCACCGTCGTCGTCGACGTGCGCGCCGGCGGGCCGCTGGTCCGCACGCTGCGCTGACGCCCGGCGGCGCATCCGGGGCGCGGCCTATCCTGGGAGCGGTGAGCACCCCCGCCGCCGCCGTCTGGAAGCCCGCCTACCTCATCCACGGGGACGACCACGGTCGCATCACCGAGCGCCGCTCCGGACTGCGGGCCCGCGCCGAGGCGGAGTCCGACAGCGGCGGCATCGAGCTCTACGAGGGCGACGACGCCCAGCCGGAGGTCGTCGCCGGCGCCCTCTGCGCGATGACGTTCGCGACCGGCCGTCGCTTCCTCGTCGTCGACGGCGTCGAGCGCTGGAAGGACGACGCCGTCAAGCGGCACCTCGTGCCCGTCCTGGCCGCGATCGGCCCGGACACCACGGTCGCGTTCTTCGGCCGCGAGGACGGTCGCGCGAAGGTCCCGGCGTCGCTCGGCAAGGCGGTCGCCGCCGCCGGCGGCGTCGTGCGCGCGGAGACCGCGGTGAAGGGCCGCGAGATGATCCCGTGGGTCCGCGGCGAGGCGGGCCGCCACGGCATCGAGCTCGACGGGGTCGCCGCCGCCACGCTCGTCGGCGAGGTCGGGGAGCGCCAGCAGCGTCTCGTCCGCGAGCTCGAGAAGCTCGCGCTCTACCACGGCCGCGGCGCGCGCCTGGGGGAGGACGATGTCCGCGTCCTCGCCGCCTCCTCCTCGGAGACGCAGATCTGGGGGTTCGTCGACGCGGTCGCCGGCGGGGACGGTCGCCGCGCGGTCCGCGAGTACCTCGCGCTGCGCGAGCAGGGGGAATCGCTGCCGCGGCTCGTCCCGATGATCGCCAAGCGCATCCGCGAGGTGCTGGGGATCGCGCAGCAGCTCGCCGCCGGCGCCTCGCCGGCGCAGGTGAAGGCCGGCTTCAAGGGCAGCCCGTGGGCGGCGGACAAGCGGATCAAGGAGGCGCGCGGCGCCGACCCCGACCGGTTGCGCGTCGCGCTGGAGACGCTCGCCGACCTCGAGCTCGACACGCGCGGGGGCAGCACGCTGGACCAGGAGACCTCGGCGCTGCTGGCGATCGGCCGGATCACCGGCCGGGCGGCCTGAGGCGGTCCGGGAACGCGAAAAGGCCCGCCGGTGGGGCGGGCCTGGACCGACGATCGCGCGGGGCGACCGGGGTGCGCTACGCGGCGGGCTGGCCCGCGCGGGTGCGGGCGGCGCGGCTCTTCTTGCGCGCGCCGGTGTTCTTGTGCAGCGCGCCGCGCTTGACGGCCTTGTCGATCGTGCGGACGAGCTCGAGGTGCTCGGTGTCGGCGGTCGCGTCGTCACCGGCGGCGACGGCGGCCTCGAGGCGACGGAAGTAGGTCTTGATCTTCGTCGTGTAACGACGGTTCTCGAGACGCTCCCGCTCGGCGCGCAGGATGCGCTTCTTCTGAGAGTGAATGTTGGCCATGGGCGGCGGCGGATGATAGCGGTCCGTAGTCTCCCGGCGCGTGACGCCCCAGGTCCCCGCACAGGACGGTCCCCCGCCGAGCCCCGCCAAGCCCGGCGGCGGCGGTCGCGCCATGGCCCTCAACACGCTGCTGTTCAGCGCCCTGACGGGCCTGTCGCGCATCGCCGGCCTGATCCGCGAGATCGTCGCCTCCAGCTACTTCGCGACCAGTGGCGCCTTCTCGGCGTTCACGATCGCCTTCCAGGTCCCGAACGTCGTGCGCAGCCTCTTCGCCGACGCGGCGCTCAGCGCGGCCTTCGTGCCGGTGTTCACCGAGCTGCTGGAGCAGGACCGCAAGCAGGACGCGTTCCGGCTCGCGTCGACGCTGTTCTGGCTCGTGCTCAGCGTCCTCGGCGCGATCACCGCGCTGTTCATGCTCGGCGCGGGGTGGCTGATGCCGCTGTTCACCGGCGGCGAGTTCACCAGCGAGCTGGACCAGCTGACGGTCGGCCTCAGCCGCGTCCTGTTCCCGATCGTCCTGCTGCTGGGCATCAACGGCCTGCTCGTCGGGATCCTCAACGCCTACGACCAGTTCTCGATCCAGGCCCTGTCGCCGCTGATCTGGAACATCGTGATCCTCGTCCTCCTCGTCGCGACGAAGCCGTTCTTCGCGGGCGACGACGAGCTCTACGCGTACGCGATCGGGGTCCTCGTCGGCACGGTCGTCCAGGTCGCCATGGCCGTCCCGGCACTGCGGCGGATGGGCTTCAACATCGCCCCGAACTTCCGCTGGCGCGACCCGCGGGTCCGCCAGGTGCTGAAGCTCATGCTGCCGGTGACGATCGGGCTCGGGCTGATCAACTTCAACCTGCTCATCAACTCGTTCCTGGGGGCGCTGGTCAGCGAGCAGGCGCCGCGCGCGATCGACGCCGCGTTCCGCATCTACATGCTGCCCCAGGGCATGTTCAGCGTCGCGGTCGCGACCGTGCTGTACCCGGCCCTCAGCCGCTTCGCGGCGCGCCGCGACCACGACGGCCTGCGCGCGCTGACCGCCAACGGCTTCCGCCAGATCTTCCTGCTGCTCGTGCCCGCGGCCGCGGCGACGATCGCGCTCGCGACCCCGATCACGCGGCTGGTCTACGAGCACGGCGAGTTCGGACCGGACTCCACGAAGCTCGTCTCCAGCGCGCTGTTCTGGTTCTCGTTCAGCCTGCCGTTCAGCGGCGTGAACCTGCTGCTGACGCGGACGTTCTTCTCGCTGCAGCGGCCCTGGATCACCACGAAGCTCGCGGGCCTGAACCTGCTCGTGAACGTCGTCGTCAGCGCCGCGCTCTACGGGCCGTTCGGGATCCCGGGGATCGTCGCGGGCACGGTCGCGTCGAGCGCGTTCATGACCGCCGCGCAGATGTACTGCCTGCGCCGCGAGCTCGACAACCGCCTCGAGGTCCGCGAGACCGCGGTGGCGATCGCGAAGATCGTCGGGGCCGCCGTCGCGTTCGGGCTGCTGGCCTACTGGACGTGGTGGGGCCTGGACGAGGTCCTCGGGCGCAGCATCCCCGCCCAGATCGTCAGCGTCGGCAGCGCGCTGACCGCCGGCACGATCATCTACGTGGGGATCGTCCTGCTGCTCGACGTGCGGGAGGCCGCGCAGATCCAGCGGCTGCTGGCCGGCCGCCTGCGACGCGGCCGCTGACCCGGGCGGGGGCCGCGGGGCGCCTCGGCACGCGGCCGCCGGGGGCCGCGTGCGATCCTGTGTGCCGCCCATGGCCGACCAGTCGCAGATCCGGAACTTCTCGATCATCGCCCACATCGACCACGGGAAGTCGACGCTGGCCGATCGCATCCTCGAGCTGACGCAGACGGTCGACCCCCGGCTGATGCGCGCGCAGCTGCTCGACTCGATGGAGCTCGAGCGCGAGCGCGGCATCACGATCAAGTCGCAGGCGGTGCGCGTCTACTTCACCTCCCGGCGCGACGGCGAGACCTACCAGTTCCACCTCATCGACACCCCCGGCCACGTCGACTTCACCTACGAGGTCTCGCGGTCGCTGGCGGCGTGCGAGGGCGCGCTGCTCGTCGTCGACGCGTCGCAGGGGGTCGAGGCCCAGACGCTCGCCAACACGTACCTCGCGGTCGACGCGGGCCTCGAGCTGATCCCGTGCCTGAACAAGATCGACCTGCCGGGCGCCGAGCCCGAGCGCGTCGCCGCCGAGGTCGCGGAGCTGCTCGGCGAGCCCGCGGACGCGATCAAGCGCATCAGCGGCAAGACCGGGGAGGGCGTGCTCGAGGTCCTCGAGGAGCTCGTCGAGAAGGTCCCGCCGCCGGAGGGGGACCCCGACGCGGCGCCCCGCGCGGTGATCTTCGACTCGGAGTTCGACCAGTACCGCGGCGTGGTCGCCTACATCCGCGTCGTCGACGGCACCTTCCGCAAGGGCGAGGCGATCCGCGCGATGGCGACCGGCACCGAGGCCGACATCGACGACATCGGCTACTTCACCCCGGCGATGACGAGCGCCGACCACCTCACGGTCGGGGAGGTCGGGTACGTCATCACCGGCATCAAGGACGTCACGAAGCTGCGCGTCGGCGACACGATCACGACGAAGCGCGCGGGGGCCGAGGAGGCCCTGCCCGGCTACCGCGACGTGCAGCCGGTCGTCTTCTGCGGCATGTTCCCGATCGAGGCCGACGACTACGGCGACCTCCGCGACGCGCTCGAGAAGCTGACGCTCAACGACGCGGCGCTGCACTGGGAGCCCGAGACCTCCGACGCCCTGGGATTCGGCTTCCGCTGCGGCTTCCTCGGTCTGCTGCACATGGACATCGTGCGCGAGCGGCTGGAGCGCGAGTACGACCTCAACCTCATGTGCACGATGCCCTCGGTGGGCTTCGAGGTCTCGCTCACCAACGGCGAGGAGCTGCACGTCTACAACCCGTCCGACATGCCCGAGCCGGCCCGGATCAAGGAGATCCGCGAGCCGTACGTGAAGGCCACGATCATCACGCCGAAGGAGTACGTCGGCACGATCATGGAGCTCTGCCAGGACAAGCGCGGCGAGCACGACGGCATGACCTACCTGTCCGCCGACCGCGTGCAGATGATGTACGACCTGCCGCTGTCGGAGATCGTCATGGACTTCTTCGACCAGCTGAAGTCGCGGACCCGCGGGTACGCGTCGCTGGACTACGAGGTCACCGGCATGAAGGCCTCGAACCTCGTGCGGCTCGACGTGCTGCTCGCCGGCGACGTCGTCGACGCGCTGAGCATGCTCGTCCACAAGGACAAGGCCTACGGCGTCGGCCGCACGCTCACCGAGAAGCTGCGCGAGAAGATCCCGCGCCAGCAGTACGACGTGCCGATCCAGGCGGCGATCGGCTCCCACATCGTCGCCCGCGAGACCGTCAAGGCCTTCCGCAAGGACGTCACCGCCAAGTGCTACGGCGGCGACATCTCCCGCAAGCGCAAGCTGCTGGAGAAGCAGAAGGAGGGCAAGCGGCGGATGAAGCAGGTCGGCCGCGTCGAGGTGCCGCAGGAGGCGTTCCTCGCGGTCCTCGAGCTCGGCGACGCGAAGTAGTCGCGCCGTCGGCGGGCGCCGCGCGACGCGGGCCCGTCAGTCCGCGTCGGCCGCCCAGGCGGCCAGGCGCGACGCGAGCTCCGGGACCGCACGCAGCTCGGCGGCCCGGTGGCGCTCGTGCTGCACGATCCGCGCGACGTCCGCGACCGTGACGCCGTGCGCCGGCCGGTCGACCACGGTGACCGCGTCGCCGGCACCGACGTCCCCGGGCTCGAGGATGCGCAGGTACGCCCCGGTGCGGCCCGCGTGTGCGAACCGCCGCACGATGCCGGTCCCCGGGAAGACGCGCCCGAGCTTCGCGCACGGGATCCGCGGCGCCGTCACCGCCAGCAGCACCGGGCCGACCCGCCAGCGCTCGCCGATCACCGCGCCGTTGGGGTCGACGTCCCGGGTCGTGAGGTTCTCCCCGATCGTGCCCGGCGAGATCGCGTCGAGCCCGAGCTCCGTCGCCCACCAGGCGAGGTCCTCCGACGCGTACGCGTAGACGGCCTGGTCGGGGCCGCCGTGGTAGCGGCGCTCGACCTGCTCGTCGCCCGCGAGCGCCTCGCCGTGGAGCGCGACGCGGCCCGGCTGCGGGGCCTTGCGGATCGCACTGCGCACCGGGCGCCCGCGGCTTGCGCCGTGCTCACGGGCGCGGCCGACGTTGACGCTGAGCACCGTGCCGGACACGGACGGGATGCTGGCAGACCGGGCGGGCGGGCCGGCCCGCGACGGGGTCCTCGTAGGCTCCCGCCCATGGACCTCGGACTGACCGGCCGTGCGTGCGTCGTCACCGGCGCCTCCCAGGGGATCGGCCGCGAGATCGCGCTGCGGCTGGCTGCGGAGGGCGCCGACGTGCTCGTCGTGGCCCGCCGCGAGGACGCGCTGGGCGCGGTCGCGCAGGCGGCGTCCGGGCCGGGCCGCGTGGTGCCGTGCGTCGCGGACGTGACCGACCCGGCGGCGCCCGCGCGGGTGCTGGACGCCGCGCACGACGCCTTCGGGGCGGTCGACGTCCTCGTCAACAACGCGGGCACGTCCTACGTGCGGGCGCTGGAGGAGCTGACCGACGAGGACTGGCACCGCAACCACGAGCTGCACGTCATGGCCCCGATGCGGCTGATGCAGGCGCTGGCGCCCCGGATGGCCGACCGGGGCTGGGGGCGGATCGTCAACGTCACCTCCTCGGCGGGCAAGCGCCCGTCCCCGATGAACGCCGCCTACGCGGTGAGCAAGGCGGGGCAGCTGTCGCTCTCGCGGGCCTTCGCGGACGCCTACGCGGCGCGCGGGGTGCTCGTCAACGCGGTCGCCCCGGGGATCACGGCCAGCGAGCTGTGGGTCGGGGAGGGCGGGATGGCCGACCAGCTCGCGGGCCGCGACGGCGGCACCCGCGAGGAGGCGATCGCGGCGCGCGCGGCGAAGGCGCCGCTGGGCCGCATGTCGACCCCGGCGGAGATCGCCGACGTCGTCGTCTTCCTCTGCAGCGAGCGCGCCGCGAGCGTGGCGGGCGCCGCCTGGTCGGTCGACGGCGGCGCCGTCGCCACCATCCTCTAAGCGGTCGAACATGGAGAAGTTCGCCGTGGAGCCGACGTTCTCCCTGTTCGGCCGCTAGATGAGGGCGGCGAGGCGGGTGATGGCCTCGGTGAGGTCGCGGGGTGGGGCGCCGGCGTAGGTGAGGCGCAGGAACGGGGCGGGGGGCTCGGCGGCGAACCACGGGCGACCGGGGCTGACGACGACGCCCGCGGCGCGTGCGGCGAGCGCGAGCTGCACGTCGTCGACGCCGTCGGGCAGGCGCACCCAGACGTGGAAGCCGCCGGCGGGCCGACCGAGGGGCACGGCATCGGGGAGGGTGGCGGCCAGGGCGGCCAGCAGCGCGTCGCGCCGGGCGGCGAGGCCGCTGCGCAGCTGCTTGCGGTGTCGCCGCCAGGTCGGTGAGCCGACGAGGTCGACGGCCGTCTGCTGCAGCGGGCCGGACACGTAGAAGTCGTCGAGCAGCCGCGCGGCGCGCAGCCGGCTGCCGGCGGGCCCGCGCGCGGCAATCGCCCCGACCCGCAGGCCCGGGGCGACCGACTTCGTCAGCGAGCGCAGCAGCACGACGTGGCCGTGGCGGTCGTCGGCGGCCAGCGGCGGGGGCGGGTCGCCGTCGATCGCGAGGTCGCGCGCCGCGTCGTCCTCGACGAGGAACGCCCCGGCCGCGGCGACGACGTCCAGGACGGCGGCGCGCCGGTCGGGCGCGAGCACGGCCCCGTGCGGGTTGGCGTACGTCGGCTGCGCGTAGAACAGCCGTGAGCCGGTGCGGCTGAACGCGTCGGCGAGGAGGTCGGGGCGCACGCCGTCGCGGTCGCTGGGGACGGGCACCACGCGCAGGCCGGCGGCGCGGGCGGCCGCGAGCGCCCCGAGGTAGGTGGGGGACTCCACGAGCAGCAGCTCGCCGGGCTGGGCGAGCGCACGGAAGGTCGTGGCGAGCGCCGCCTGCCCGCCCGCGGTGACGAGCACGTCGTCGGCGGTGAACGCGCCGCCGGCGTCGCGCGCGAACCAGGCGCGCAGCTCGGGCAGGCCGGCGGTCGGGCCGCGGTCCCAGACGGTCTCGCGGCGCCCGGCGCGGGCCAGCGCGGTCGCCAGCGCGCCTCGCGGCTGGAGCGCGGGCTCCAGGTACCCGGTGCTCAGCGGCAGCTCGCCGGGCCCGGCGAGGCGCAGCAGCTCGTCGAGGGCGCCGGCGTGGGTGGGGCGGCCGCCGAGCGCGACCTCCTGCCAGGAGAGGTCGGCGGGACCGTCGCCGGACGACGGAGCGGCGGGGGAGGCCGCGCGCTCGGCGACGAAGGTGCCGCTGCCGGGCCGGGGGTCGACGACGCCCTCGGCGGCCAGCCGGGTGATCGCGCGCTGGACGGTCACGGGGGAGGCGCGGTGGCGGGCGGTCAGCTCCCGCACGGACGGAAGGCGGCTGCCAGGTGGGAGGAGCCTCGCAGCCGCCCTCACGTCCTCGATAACGCGGTGCTCGGTGTTATCGTTGTGCATGAGAGATGACAGTAACGCTACTGCGCCCGGTCGAGAAACGCAAGGGCTGCTCCTCGGAGCGCTCGGCGTCGTGGCCTTCTCGTTCTCCCTGCCCGCGACCCGCGTCGCCGTCGACGGCGGGCTCGACCCGTGGCTCGTCGCCTTCGGCCGCGCCACCGTCGCCGCCCTGCTAGCCGTCGCCGTGCTCGCCGTCGGGCGTGCTCCACGGCCCACGGGCCCCCAGACCCGGCGGCTGCTGGTCGTCGCCGCCGGGGTCGTCGTCGGCTTCCCGCTGGCGACCTCGCTGGCGCTCGAGACCGAGACCGCGGCGCACGGGATCGTCGTCATCGGCGTCCTGCCCGCGCTGACCGCGTCGTTCGCGGTCCTGCGCGCGGGCGAGCGGCCGTCGGGCCGCTTCTGGCTGGCGGCCGCCGCCGGACTGCTGATCGTCGGCGGCTTCGCGCTCGCCACCAGCGGTGGCGCCCCCACCCGCGCCGACGGCCTGATGCTCCTCGGGACCGTGGTCTGCGCGCTCGGCTACGCGGAGGGCGGGGCCCTCGCGCGCGAGCTCGGCGGGGCGCGCACGATCTGCTGGGCGCTCGTGCTCGCGCTCCCGCTCACGGCCGCGATCGCCGCGGCGTCGCTCGCCTCGACGCCCGTCTCCGGCGTCCCCGGGACCGCCTGGGCGGGATTCGCGTACGTCTCGGTCTTCTCGATGTTCCTCGGCTTCTTCGCCTGGTACGCGGGGCTCGCCCGGGGCGGTGTCGCGAAGGTCGGGCAGGTGCAGCTCGCGCAGCCGCTGCTCGGGCTCGGCTGGTCGGCGCTCGTGCTCGGTGAGGCCGTCGGCCCGGGCACCGCGGCCGCGGCGCTGGGGGTCCTGGCCTGCGTCGTGGCCACCCAGCGCGCCCGCGTCGAGCGGATCCCGCCGCCCACCCCGGTCCCGGCCGCCGTCGCGGTCGCCTCGGGGCCCGGCCGGTCGCCCCGCCCGGTGCCCGCCGCACCGGCGGCCGGCGGGCACCCGCACGGCCGGGCGGACCGCGCCGTGGGCTAGGGTCGGGGCGTGCCCGTCTCCACCCGCGCCGTCGGCAGGACCTTCCCCGCGGCCACCTACGCGGTCGGCCGCGAGAAGATCCGCGAGTACGCGCTGGCCGTGGGAGAGACCGACCCGCTGCACCACGACCTCGAGGCGGCGCGCAGGGCGGGCTACGCCGACCTCGTCGCGCCCCCGATGTTCGTCGCCGTCTACGCCGCCCCTGCGCTGGGCCCCGCGCTGTTCGACCCCGAGGTCGGCATCGACTTCGCGCACATGGTCCACGCGGGCCAGGAGTTCCGCTGGGGACCGCTCGTCGTGGCGGGCGACGAGATCGCGACCACGGTGACCGTGCACGAGATCACCGAGCGGGACGGTCGCGGCTTCTACACCTTCGTGTCCACCTCCACGAACCAGCGCGACGAGATCGTCTGCGTCGGCACGTGGACGAACGTCGTCCGCGAGGCCTGACCCGTGAGCGCCCTGCAGCCCGGCGAGCCGCTCCCCGAGCTCGTCGTCACCCCGGACAAGCTCCTGCCCGTCCGCTACGCCGGCGCCTCCGGCGACTTCAACCCGATCCACGTCGACGAGGAGTTCGCGCGCGCCGTCGGCCTGCCCGGACGCATCCTCCACGGGCTCTGGACGATGGCGCAGGTCGCGCGCGCCCACACCGAGGCGGCGGGTGGCCCCGCGACGCTGCGGAGCCTCGCGGTGCAGTTCCGCGGCATGGGGCTCCCGGAGCAGGAGATCACGGTCACCGGGACCGTCCGCACCGTCGAGGACGGGATCGCGACCGTCGACGCCGTCGCCACCCAGGCCGACCGCCCGATCGTCCGCGACGCGGTCGCCGAGCTCGACCTGCGCTGAGCGGCGTCCGGGGCCCGCACGCTCCGCGACGTCTCCTACCATGTGGGGGTGGTGCTGAGCCCCCGCCAAGAGACGATCCTGCGCAAGGTCGTGGACGCGTACCTCGTGTCCGCCGCGCCCGTCGGCTCCAAGGCGCTCGCCGCCGACCCCGACCTCGACTGCGGGCCCTCCACGATCCGCAACGAGCTCGCGCTGCTCGAGGAGCACGGCCTGCTCGCGCACCCGCACACCTCCGCCGGCCGCGTCCCGACCGAGGCGGGCCACCGCTACGTCGTCGACCGCCTCCTCGGCGGCCAGCTGCCGCTGCCCGCGCCGCAGGAGCCGCTCGAGCTCCAGCTCGTCCGCCGCGAGGTCGACGAGGCGATGCGCGTCACCACCGAGACGCTCAGCCAGGTCACGAACCTCCTGGCGATCGTCTCCGCGCCGCCGCTGGACACCGCGACGATCCGGCACATCGAGGTGCTCGCGCTGCAGCCGACCGTGCTGATGGTCGTCGTCATCACCAGCACCGGCGGCGTCACCAAGCGGCTGTTCTCGTTCGACGCGCCCGTCGACAGCGGCCTCGTCTCCTGGGCCGCCGACGAGCTCAACGGCCGCCTGGTCGGCATGGGCCTCGGTGCGCGGATGCTCGCGCAGCGCCTCAACGACCCGTCCTTCGGGCCGGGCGAGCGCGCGTTCCTGCAGGCGCTCAGCCCGGTCTTCACCGATCTCGCCGCCACCGCCGACGACACGCTCTACGTCGACGGGGCCGCCCGGCTGCTCGCCGAGCACGGCGTCCAGGACCTCACCCAGATCAACGAGCTGCTGACGATGCTCGAGCGGCGCGTGTCGCTGCTGGGCGTCCTGCAGTCCGCGCTCGGGGAGCGCGACGTGCTCGTGCGCATCGGCCAGGAGAACGAGACGCCGGCGCTGCGCTCGCTCGCCGTGGTCGCCTCCGGCTACGGCCTGCCCGCCCGCAAGCTCGGCACCGTCTCGGTGATCGGCCCGGTCCGCATGGACTACGGCGCCGCGATCCACACCGTCCGCGAGGCGGCCTTCCAGCTCTCCCGCTTCATCGAAGAGGTCTACGAATGAGCAGTTCCACCAAGCGCGACCCGTACGAGATCCTCGGGGTCGCGCGCGACGCGGACGAGACGGTCATCAAGAAGGCCTTCCGCCGGCTCGCCCGCGAGCTGCACCCCGACGTCAACGCGCACGACCCGCAGGCCGAGGAGAAGTTCAAGGAGGCCGCGGAGGCCTACGAGATCCTCTCCGACCCCGAGCGACGCGCGACGTTCGACCGCTACGGCCACGACGGCCTGCGCGGGGCGGGCGCGGCCCCGAACTTCGACGGCTTCGGCTCGATCAGCGACCTCTTCGACGCGTTCTTCGGCGGGGGCGGCGGCCCGTTCGGCGGCGGTGGCGGGCGCGGCGGTCCGGCCGCGGGCGGCGACGTCGCGGTGCAGGTCGAGATCGACCTCGCCGAGGCGTTCACCGGCGTCAAGCAGCAGGTCAGCTTCGAGGTCGTCGGGACCTGCAGCACCTGCCACGGCAACGGCGCGACGCCCGGCACCCCGATCCGGGCGTGCGAGCGCTGCGGCGGGGCGGGGCGGCTGCAGGCCGTGCGCCGCACCCCGTTCGGCCAGGTCGTGCAGACCGTGGAGTGCGACACCTGCCACGGGGACGGTCGCGTGCCCGAGCAGCCGTGCACGACCTGCCGCGGGCGCGGCCGCGAGGTGACGCTCAGCGAGCTCGACGTCGACATCCCGGCCGGGATCGCGGACGGGCAGCGGATCCGCGTCAGCGGGCGCGGGCACGCGGGCGAGCTCGGCGGGCCCGCCGGGGACCTCTACGTGCTCGTGGTCGTCCGCCCGCACGACCGCTTCCTGCGCGACGGCGACGACCTCGTCACCGTCCTCGACGTGCCCGCCCCGCGCGCGGCGCTGGGCACGACGATCGAGCTCGAGGGCCTCGACGGCCCGGTGACCTTCACCGTGCCCGCCGGCACGCAGCCGGGCGAGGTGCTGTCCGTGCGCGGCCGCGGCGTCCCGGTCCTGCGCCGTCCGGGCCGGGCGGGGGACCTGCGCGGCGTCGTCAACGTCGTGATCCCGCGCCGGCTCTCCAAGGAGCAGAAGCGCCTGCTGGAGCAGCTCGCCGGCACGATCACGGAGGACAACCTCCGCGACGACGAGACGATGGTCGGCAAGCTGCGCCGGCTCATGGGCCAGTGATCCGGCTCGCGGTCCGGGTCCGCCGCGCGGACGCCGAGCTGGCGCTCGCCGACCTCCTGACCTTCGCGCCGTCCGGGGTGGAGGAGACCGACATCTCCGCCGACGTCGTCGAGTTCGCGATCTACGGGGCGCCGGGGGAGATCCCCGAGCTGCCCGACCTCGAGGCCGCGGCGGGCGGGGCGCTCGTCGAGATCCGCACCACGGAGGTCGCCGACGACTGGTCCGAGCGGTGGCGGGCCTTCCACCAGCCGATCCTCGTCGGCGGGCGACTGCACGTGCGCCCGCCGTGGTGCCCGCCGCACGCCGCCGCGCCGGGGGAGCCGCCGGTGCGCGAGCTCGTGATCGACCCCGGGCAGGCGTTCGGGACCGGCGCGCACGACACGACCCGGCTGTGCCTGGAGCTGCTGCTCGGCCTCGCCGACGACCCGATGGTGGAGCGCGGCGCGGTCGTCGACGTCGGCTGCGGCTCCGGGGTGCTCGCGATCGCCGCGGTCGCGCTCGGCTGGGGGCCGGCGGTCGGCGTCGACCACGACCCCGCCTCGGTGCAGGCCACGCGCGAGAACGCCGCGGTCAACGGCGTCGCGGTCGCCGCGCAGCGCCACGACCTCGTCTACGACGGGCCGTCCCCGCACGCGCCGCTGGTGCTCGCGAACCTGCTGCGGCCGCTGCTGCTGCGGGTCGCGCAGGAGGGCTTCGCGCAGGACCGGGTCCCGGACCGGCTGATCGCCTCCGGGCTGCTGCGGGCGGAGGCCGACGAGGTCGCGGACGCGTTCGCGCAGCGCCTGGGACTGGTCGAGGCGGACCGCCGCGAGGGCGGCGAGTGGGCCGCCCTGCTGCTGCAGCGCGCCTGACGGCGCAGATCCGCCACATCCGCGGCGTCGGGCGGGGTAGCATCGCGCCATGGCCCACCCGCGGATCGACACGACCTTCCCGTCCGGCGGCGAGCAGTGCGCCGCCTACGTCTACCGGCCCGAGGACCAGCAGGGCGACGCGCCCTGCGTGGTGATGGGCCACGGCTTCTCCGCCACCCGCGACGACCGGATGCCGGAGTACGCGGAGCGGTTCGCCGCCGCGGGCATGGTCGTCGTGGTGTTCGACTACCGGTACTTCGGGGCGAGCACCGGGGAGCCACGGCAGCTCCTGGACATCGGCAAGCAGCACGAGGACTGGGAGGCGGCGATCGCGTTCGCCCGGCGCCTGGACGGCGTCGACCCCGCCCGGATCGCGCTGTGGGGCTCCTCGTTCAGCGGCGGGCACGCGCAGGCGCTGGCGATCCGCCACGGCGCGACGGGCCCGTCGGCGATCGCCTGCGTGATCGCGCAGGCCCCGTACGTCGACGGCCTCGCGGCGCTGAAGGAGATCCCCCCGGTCAACCTGGCCAAGGCCACCGCCGCCGGGCTCGCCGACCAGGCCGCCGCGCTGCTGGGCCGGCCCCCGAAGATGATGCCGGTGGTCGGGGACCCGGGGAGCTTCGCGCTGCTCACCGCCGCGGAGGCCAAGCCCGGCTTCGAGGCGATCGCCCCGCCGCACTCGCGCTGGCGCAACGAGGTCTGCGCCCGGATCGCGCTGCGGATCGCGCTCTACCGGCCGGGGGCCAAGGCGCAGGACATCCCGTGCCCGATCCTCTACTGCGTCTGCGACGACGACCACACGACGCCGCCCGGTCCCGCGATCGCCGCGGCGGAGAAGGCGCCGTACGGGGAGCTGATCCGCTACCCGATGGGCCACTTCGAGATCTACGTCGGCGACGGCTTCGAGCGGTCCAGCGCCGACCAGGTCGCGTTCCTGCGCCGCCACCTCGGGCTCGGCGAGCCGACCAGCGGCGAGGCGACGGAGGCGGCCGCGCCCGCCTGAGCTTGTGACAGGCTTGTGCGGTTGGCCTCACGGGTAGGAGGAGGCCTATGGTGAGCACATGGCCTGGAACGTCGTCATAGCCGGGGGCGGGTTCGGCGGATTCGCCGCCGCCCGCACCCTCGAGCGCGTCCTGCCGAAGCACAGCGCGCGCATCACGGTCGTCACCGACCAGAACTTCATGCTCTACACGCCGCTGCTCCCGGGCGCGGCGGCGGGCACGCTCGAGCCGCGGCACGTCGTCGTGCCGCTGCGCGAGGAGCTGCGCGAGGGCACCGACCTGCGGCTCGGCCGGGTGACCTCCGCCGACCCGGCGGAGAAGACGATCACCGTGCAGTCGGTCCACGGCCGCAGCGAGGTGCTGCCCTACGACCAGCTGATCGTCGCGCTCGGCGCCGTGAACCGCACGCTCCCGGTCCCCGGCCTCGAGGAGCACGCGATGGGCTTCAAGGACCTGCCCGAGGCGATCCGGCTGCGCAACCACGTCATCCGCACGCTCGAGGCGGCGGAGTCGACGGAGGACCCGAGCGAGCGCGCGGCGTGGCTGACCTACGTCTTCGTCGGCGCGGGCTACGCGGGCCTGGAGGGCCTCGCCGAGCTGCAGGACTTCGCGGCCGACGTGCTGGAGCTCTACCCGCGCTGCCGCACGCACGGCATCCGCTGGATCCTCGTCGAGGCGCGCGAGCAGGTCATGCCGGAGATCCAGCGGGACCTCGCGTCGTTCGCCGAGACCGAGCTGCGCAGCCGCGGGATCGAGATCCGGACCTCGACGACGCTCGAGGAGGTCACCGCCGACACGGCTCGCCTGTCCGACGGCGAGGTCGTCCGCACCCGCACGGTGGTGTGGACCGCGGGCGTCAAGCCGGCGCCGGTCGTGGCCGAGCTCGGCCTGCCGCTGGGCAAGGGCGGCCGCATCGAGGTCGACGCGACGATGAAGGTCGCGGGCGTCGACGGCGTCTGGGCGATCGGCGACGCCGCGGGCGTGCCCGACCCGGCCCGCAAGGGCGAGGCCTGCCCGCCGACCGCACAGCACGCGATCCGCCAGGGCCGACGGGTGGCGAAGAACGTCGCCGCGGCGCTCGGCACCGGTCGCGTGCGCCCGTTCACGTTCAAGACGAAGGGCGTCTTCGTCGACATGGGCCGCTACCAGGCGGTGGCGAGCACGATGGGCATCAAGTGGCGCGGGCTGCCCGCCTGGTGGCTGGCGCGCACCTACCACCTGATGGCGATGCCGGGCACGAAGCGCCGTCTGCGGCTGCTGCTGGACTGGAACGTCGGCCTGCTGTTCGGGCGCGACACGTCCGAGCTCGGACGCCTGGGCCATCCGGCCAGACTCGAACCCCCGACCGCCACGAGCGCGCCCGCGCCCGACACCGCGTCCGCGACCGAGGAGCCGTCCGGACCGGGCGTATGATCGGTTCCGTGCCGGTCGCCGACACCGTCAAGCAGGACCTCGTCACCGCCATGAAGGCGGGCGACAAGGAGCGGGTCGCCGCGCTGCGGATGGTGCTGAGCGAGCTGCAGAAGGCCGCCAAGGAGGGTGGGGACGACGAGACCACGGTGCTGCGTCGCGAGCGCAAGCGCCGCGTCGAGTCGGCCACCGCCTTCCGGGACGCCGGCCGTGAGGAGCTGGCCGCCGCCGAGGAGGCGGAGGCGCAGATCATCACGGCCTACCTCCCCGCGGAGCTGGACGACGACCGCCTGCGCGAGATCGCGCGGGAGGCCGTCGCGGAGGTCGGAGCCACGTCCCCGAAGGACATGGGGCTGGTGATGAAGGCCGCCATGGCGCGCGTCGCAGGCCAGGCGGACGGCAAGCGGGTGTCCACCATCGTGCAGGAGGTCCTGAGGACTTGAGGCGTCAGATCGAAGTGTCCAACGAGGTCGCGGCCGCGCTGAGCGGCAGCGGGGATCAGATCCTCCGAGCGCTCGAGGGGCACGTCGACTGCGACGTCTTCCTGCGCGGGAACCTCATCACGCTCGACGGCGACGCCGAGGCGCTGGCCGCGGCGACGACCGTGGTGCGCGAGCTCGACGAGCTGGTCAAGCACGGGCACGAGATCGGACCTGGCACCATCCGGACGGTGAGCAACGCGCTGGAGCAGCACGAGTCGCCGTCGGCGGTCCTGGAGGACGTCGTCTGGCGTCACCGGTCGCGGAAGTTCGCGCCGAAGACCGTGACGCAGAAGCGCTACGTCGACTCGATCCGGCAGAACACGGTGACCTTCGGCGTCGGCCCGGCCGGCACCGGCAAGACGTTCCTCGCGGTCGCCGCGGCGGCGGCGGCGCTGCACCGGCGCGAGATCAGCCGCATCATCCTCACGCGCCCCGCGGTCGAGGCCGGCGAGCGCCTGGGCTTCCTGCCCGGCGACCTGATGGCGAAGATCGACCCGTACCTGCGCCCGCTGTTCGACGCGCTCCACGACATGATGGAGCCGGAGAAGGTGACCGCCCATCTCGAGAAGGGCGTCATCGAGGTCGCGCCGCTGGCGTTCATGCGCGGCCGCACGCTCAACGACTCGTTCGTGATCCTCGACGAGGCGCAGAACACGACGCCCGAGCAGATGAAGATGTTCCTCACGCGGCTGGGCTTCAACTCGAAGATGGTCATCACCGGCGACGTCACCCAGGTCGACCTGCCGCGCGAGCACCAGTCCGGCCTGATCGCGGTGGGGGACATCCTCACCGACGTCGACGGCATCGACTTCATCCGCTTCGGCGGCGAGGACGTCGTGCGCCACCGGCTCGTGCAGCGGATCGTCGAGGCGTACGCCGACCACGCCGAGCGCCAGGCCCCGGGCCTGCGCCCGGCCACGGACCGCAAGCGCGCCTAGGCGCGCGGACGGCGACGGGCGCACGTGCTGGAGGTCGAGGTGATCGGTGGTGAGCGGCTGGTGACGAAGCTGCCGCCACCGGAGATCGAGCGGCTGGCGGGCCTCGCCGCCGGGTCCGCGGGGATCGAGCACGGCCACCTGGCCGTGACGTTCGTCGACGCGCAGCGGATCGCGGAGCTGAACCGCGAGCACCGCGGCAAGGACGGGCCGACCGACGTCCTGAGCTTCCCGGTCGACGAGCTCGAGGACATCCCGGGTCCGCCGGAGTCGCGCGAGCTCGGCGACGTGGTGATCTGCCCGGAGCACACCGTCGACCTGCGTGAGGCGGTCGTCCACGGGGTGCTGCACCTGACGGGCATGGACCACGAGACCGACCACGGCGAGATGCTCGCGGTGCAGGCGGAGATCCTCAGCTGGTGACCCGCTCGGGGTTCGTCGCGATCGCCGGTCGGCCCAACGTCGGCAAGTCGACGCTCGTCAACGCGCTGGTGGGCCGGAAGATCGCGATCGTCTCCGACAAGGCGCAGACGACCCGCCGCGCGATCCGCGGGGTCGTCACGCACGAGGACACGCAGCTCGTCCTCACCGACCTGCCCGGGGTGCAACGGCCGCGCGACACGCTGACCGAGCGGATGCAGCGCCGCGTCGAGCAGGAGCTCGGCGAGAGCGACGCGGCGCTGATGGTCCTCAACGCGGTCGAGGGCGTCGGGCCCGGCGACCGCTTCATCGCCGCGGCGCTGCGCGGTGCGAAGGTCCCGGTCGTCGTCGCGGTGAACAAGCTCGATCGCTGCGACCGCACGAAGGTCGTCACGATGCTGAAGGACGCGGAGGATCTCGGCATCGCCGACGACATCTTCCCGATCAGCGCGCACAAGGGCGACGGGGTCGTGGCGCTGCTGGAGCACCTGCGCGGGCTGATGCCCGAGGGCCCGTTCTACTTCTCGCCCGAGGAGACCTCCGACCAGGCCGAGCACGTGCTGCTCGCCGAGCTCGTCCGCGAGCAGGTGCTGCGCCGCACCCGCCAGGAGGTGCCGCACGCGGTCGAGGTCGTGATCGACGACATCTTCCAGGAGCGGGACGACTTCGTCCGCGTCCGGGCGCTCATGTGGGTGGAGACCGAGTCCCAGAAGGGCATCCTCATCGGGACCGGCGGGAAGATGATCAAGGCGATCGGCACGAAGGCCCGCAAGGAGCTCGAGCGCGAGATGGGCATGCAGGTCCACCTCGATCTCACCGTGCGCGTGCGGCACGGCTGGCGTGGCGACGACCGCCTCCTGGACCGGCTCGGGATCGAGTAGCGGTCAGCCCTCGAGCCGGCGGCCGAGCTCGTCGGCGAGCGCCTGGACGTCCTCGAGGCGCAGCTCGGGGGAGCTGACGAACGGCAGCGTGCTGACCGGGGCGGAGGCGTGCTTGCGCAGCCGCCGCAGCTGCGACTGCTGCTCGCGGACGCGGCCCGCCTGGCCGAGCGTGGCGCGGCGCACGGTCTCGGGGACCGCGCCGTCGGCGGCCGCGAGCGCCTCGAGCTCCTCGCCGGCGAAGCGGCGCGGCAGGACGGCGTTGACGACGACGTGGTCGAGCGTGCGGCCGACGGCGTCGTGCAGCAGCCCGTCGAGCTCGATCGTCTCGGTGACCGGGAGCTCGCCGGGCAGCGCGACCGCCACGTAGGCGCTGGCCGCCGGGTCCTTCAGGGTGCGGGTGACGAGGTCCGCCTGGGTGGCGACGGGGCCGATCCCGCGGGTCACGCCGGACATCGTGGCGGGGGCGCGCAGGAGGCCGATGCCGTGCCCGGAGGCGGGCGCGTCGACGATCACGTGGTCGTAGCCGGCGGCCTTGCGGTCCCACCGCTCGTCCTGGCCGAGCTCCCAGGTCTTGGCGATCGTGAGCACCTCGCGCGCGCCCGGGGCCGCCGCCACGAAGTACTGGAACGCGTTGGAGCGCGCCAGGACCTGGGTGAGCGAGCGCGAGCCGAGCTGGCGGCCGATCCACTCCTCGATCGTGAGCATCGGGTCGACGGAGGTCTGGAAGAGGCCGTCGGCGAGCCGGACCTCGTCGCCGGGGGCCCCGGCCGCGACGCCGAAGAGCCCCGGCAGGCGCTGGGACGCGCCGACCTCGCAGACGATGGTGCGGCCGCCGCGGCGGGCGCAGAGCAGGCCGAGCGCGGCCGCGACGGTCGTCTTGCCGACGCCGCCCTTGCCGGTCACGACGATGAGGGAGCGGTCCAGGAGATTGGTCATCCGTGTTGCGTGACCATACGTAGCCCGCGGTAACGTGGACGACATCACCGCCACCGACCCCGCGCTCCGCCAGGCCTACGCCCGCTGCCGGCGGCTGCAGCGCCGCCACGATCCGACCTTCTACGTGGCGACGAGCTGCCTGCCGCGCCGGACCCGTCCGGCGGTCCACGCGCTCTACGGCTTCGTCCGCGGCGCCGACGAGCTGGTCGACGGCCCCGGCGCCCCGCAGGACCCCGAGGAGCGCCGCCGCGCGCTGGACCGCTGGGAGCAGACGCTGCGCGAGGGCGTCGTCGCCGGCCGCAGCGAGCACCCGGTCATCGCGGCGCTCGTGGACGCGGCGCAGCGCGTCGAGCTGCCGCTGGAGCAGCTCGGCCCCTACATGGACTCGATGCGCGTGGACTGCGGACCGGTCCGCATCCCGGACGGCGCGGCGCTCGACCGCTACATGGACGGCAGCGCCGCCGCGGTCGGCCGCCTGATGACGCCGCTGCTGGAGGCGCCCGCGGAGCTGCGCGAGGAGATCGCCGCGCTCGGCATCGCGTTCCAGCTCACGAACTTCGTCCGCGACGTCGCCGAGGACTGGACGCTCGACCGCGTCTACCTGCCGGGCCTGCCGGAGGAGGACCTCGCCCGCGGGCTCGTGACCGACCGCGTCCGCGAGACCGTCGCCCGCGACGTGTCGCGGGCCCGGGCGCTGTTCGCGCGCACCGCCGCGGTCGCCGACGAGCTGCGGCCCTCGATGCGCCCCGGGGTCCGCGTCGCGCGCGCCGTGTACCTGCGGGTGCTCGACCGCATCGAGGCGCGCAACTTCGACGTGCTGCGCCCGGGCGCGGGGTCGCTGTGGCCCACGCTGCCCTCGCCGCGGGGCGCGACATGACGGTCCGTCGCACCGCCCGCGGCGCCGAGCGCACCCCGCTGGGCGACGAGCGGCCCGACGTCCTGATCTGCGGCGCGAGCTTCGCGGGCCTGGCGGTCGCCCGGGCGCTGACGGGCAGCGGCGCCGACGTCCTGGTGATCGACCGCTACGAGATCGGCGAGCGCGCCACGAGCGCCTGCGCCGCGCCGACCCCGTGGCTCGAGGCGATGGGCCTGCAGGACGCGATCCTGCAGGAGCTGCCGTACATGTCGTTCACGACCCCGCACGGCAGCGTCCGGTACCGGCTGCCGTGGTCGTGGTCCTCGTTCGACTACCGGCGCCTGTGCGAGCTGCTGTTCGCCCAGACCGACGCGCGGTTCGTCACCGCGAAGGTGGAGCGGCGCGAGCCGCACGCCCGCGGTGACGCCGACCACGTCGTCCACACCGACCGCGGCACGATCCGCAGCCCGCTCGTCGTCGACGCGCTCGGCTGGCGGCGCGTGCTGTCGTGCGCGGAGCCCGCGATCCAGCCGCCCGACGCGTACCTCTCGCGCGGCCTGGAGGTCCACCCGCACCGCACGCACGCCCACGGCGACGCCCTGGACTGCTGGGTCGAGCGCGGCCTGATCCGCCGCGGCTACGGCTGGCGCGTGCCGGCCGGCGAGGAGGTCCGGGTGGGGGTCGGCAGCTACGAGCCGCGCGACCACGTCAAGGAGCCGACCGTCCGGCTGGCGGAGCGCCTGGGCGACGAGCGGGTCCGCTACCAGGGCAACTGGTTCCCGCACCGCCTGCGCGACGCGACCGAGGACGGCGTGTTCTTCTGCGGCGACAGCGCCGGGCACTGCTTCCCGCTGTCCGGTGAGGGGATCCGCACCGCCTTCCACTTCGGGCTCGCCGCCGGCCGCGAGCTGCGCGAGGTGCACGCCGGCCGGCGCCGCCGCGAGGACGCGCTCGCGCGTTACCACGCCTTCAGCGCCGGGCACGGCCGCGCGTACCGGATCGCGTTCGCACTGCAGCGCCTGGTCCCGGCGCTGCCGCCGCGGGTGCTGACGCTCGTGCTGCGCGTCCTCGACCGGCCGAAGCGGATCGACCGCGCGTTCGGCTGGTACCTGGAGCAGGCGCCGCCCTCGGCGGTCGGCGAGCTGCCGCGCCCGGCGGCGCACGCGACGGCGGTCTGAGCGCCGTCGTTCGTAGACTGCGGCGCGTGGACATCGCCTTCGACGCAGCCGGCCTCGTCCCCGTCGTCATCCAGGACTGGAACACGGGGGAGGTGCTCACGCTCGCCTACGCCAACGCGCTGGCGATCGAGAAGACCCGGGAGACGGGGGAGCTGCACCTGTGGTCGCGCTCCCGTGACGAGCTCTGGCACAAGGGCGCGACCTCCGGGAACGTCCAGAAGGTCCGGGCGCTGCGCCTGGACTGCGACGGCGACGCGTTGCTCGCGCTCGTCGAGCCGGCCGGCCCTGCCTGCCACACCGGGGCGCGCACGTGCTTCCACGAGGGCGAGACCGACCTGCTGGCGCCGCACGAGGTGCTGCCCGACCTCGAGCGGGTGCTCGCGCAGCGCAAGGCGGAGCGCCCCGCGGGCTCGTACACGGTGACGCTGCTCGACGATCCGGCGCTGGCCGGCGAGAAGGTGCAGGAGGAGGCCGAGGAGGTCACCCGCGCCGCGCGCGAGGAGACCGACGACCGTGTCGACAACGAGGCGGCCGACGTGCTCTACCACCTGCTCGTGCTGCTGGCGGGCCGCGACCGCGTGCTCGGCGACGTGCAGGAGGTGCTGCGTGAGCGCCGCGGCTGACGCGTTCGCCGACCTGCCGGTCGCGCCGTCGCTGGACGAGGTCCGCGCGCTGAGCGCCGACCACAACCTCGTCCCGCTGCGCCACACGTTCATCGACGACCTCGAGACGCCGGTCTCCGCGTTCCTGAAGCTGCGCGGGGAGACGCCCGAGTCCCCGGGCTTCCTGCTGGAGAGCGCCGAGCAGGGCCAGCGGGTGGGCCGCTACTCGTTCATCGGCGTCCGGCCCCGGTCGGTGCTGCGCTGGTCGCTGGGCGAGGCGGGCGACCCGTACGCGCTGGCCGAGCAGGAGGTCGCGCGCTGGCGTCAGGCGCCGCTGCCGGACCTGCCGCCGTTCGCGGGCGGGGCGGTCGGCTACTTCGGCTACGACCTCGTCCGCACGGTCGAGACCACGCTGGGCGATCCCAACCCCGACGAGGTCGGCCTGCCCGACATGGCGCTGATGCTCAGCGACGTGCTCGTGGTGTTCGACCACCTCAAGCACACGCTGACGATCCTCGTGAACGTGTACGCGGAGGACGGGGATGACGTCGCGTCCGCCTACGAGGAGGCGCGGGCGACGATCGCGAAGGTCCGGCGGCTGCTGGCCGGCCCGGTCCCGGTGCCCGCCGCCAACCGGGCCGCGCGCGAGGTCCCGCAGTTCACCTCCAACCACGAGCGCGCCGAGTTCGAGGCGACGGTCGCGCGGATCGTCGAGTACGTCCACGCCGGCGACGCCTTCCAGGTGGTGCCGTCGCAGCGCTGGAGCGCGGACATCGACATCGACCCGTTCAGCGTCTACCGCGGCCTGCGGGTGGTCAACCCGTCGCCCTACATGTACTACCTGGACTTCCTCGACTTCCAGATCGCGGGCGCGAGCCCGGAGCCGCTGCTGACGGTCAGCGGCCGCCGCGTGTCGACGCGCCCGATCGCCGGCACGCGCCCGCGCGGCGCGACCGCCGAGGAGGACGCGCAGATCGCCGCCGGCCTGCTCGAGGACGAGAAGGAGCGGGCCGAGCACGTGATGCTCGTGGACCTCGGCCGCAACGACCTCGGGCGCGTGAGCGAGTTCGGGAGCGTGAACGTCGACGACTTCATGGTCGTGGAGACCTACTCGCACGTCATGCACATCGTCTCCAACGTGTCGGGGACGCTGCGCGAGGACGTCGGCGCGATGGACGCGCTGCGCTCGGTCCTGCCCGCCGGGACCCTGAGCGGCGCGCCGAAGGTCCGGGCGATGGAGATCATCGACGAGCTCGAGCCGGTCAAGCGCGGCGGCTACGGCGGCGCGATCGGCTGGCTCTCCTACACCGGGGACCTCGACACCTGCATCCACATCCGCACCGTCGTGATGAAGGACGGGCGGGCGCACATACAGGCCGGTGGCGGCACGGTCGCCGACGCCCTGCCGGAGTACGAGTACGAGGAGTCCGTCAACAAGGCCCGCGGCGTCAAGGCCGCCATCGAGCTGGCCGCCGAGCAACCCGACTGGCCATGAGCATGCGCGTCCTCGTCGTCGACAACTACGACTCCTTCACCTACAACCTCGTCCAGTTCCTCGGGGAGCTCGGCGCCGAGCTCGAGGTCGTCCGCAACGACGTCGAGACGGTCGAGCAGCTGCTGGAGCGCGCGCCGGACCGCGTCGTCGTGTCGCCCGGGCCGTGCACGCCCAACGAGGCGGGCGTGAGCCTCGAGGTCGTCCGCCGCTTCCCGGAGGCCGGGATCCCGACGCTCGGCGTCTGCCTCGGGCACCAGTCGATGGCGCAGGCGTTCGGCGGCACGGTCGTGCGCCACGTGCCCGTCCACGGCAAGACGACGGCGATCGAGCACGACGGCCGGACGCTGTTCGCCGGGGTGCCCAACCCGCTCACCGTCGGGCGCTACCACTCGCTGGTGGTGCAGGAGGAGACGCTGCCGGACTGCCTGGAGGCGACCGCGCGCGGCGGCGGCGTGCTGATGGCGCTGCGCCACCGCGAGCTGCCCGCCGAGGGCGTGCAGTTCCACCCCGAGTCGGTCCTGACCGACGGCGGCAAGCAGCTGCTCGAGAACTTCCTGCGCGGCGGCTGATCCGGGCGCACCGGTCCCCGGGCCGATACCCTGCATCGCCGCAGCCATGCCGAACCCCGCCCTCACCGCGGCGATCGACGCCCTCGCGTCCCGCCGGGACCTCGACACCGACCAGACCGCCGCGGTCCTCGCGGAGATCATGGCCGGGGACGCCTCGGACACCGAGACCGCCGCGTTCCTGATCGCGCTGCGCACGAAGGGGGAGACGGTCGCCGAGGTCACCGGCCTGGCGCGCACGATGCGCGAGCTGGCAACCCCGGTCCGCACGCGGCGCACCGACCTCGTCGACACGGCGGGCACGGGCGGCGGCCGCTCGACCTTCAACGTGTCGACGACCGCCGCGCTGATCGCGGCCGGCGCCGGCTGCGCGATGGCCAAGCACGGCAACCGCTCGGCGACGAGCCTGTCGGGCTCCGCGGACGTCCTCGAGGCGCTCGGCGCCCGGATCGACCTGCCCGCCGACGCGGTCGCCCGCTGCGTCGACGAGGTCGGGTTCGGCTTCATGTTCGCCCCGATGCACCACGCGGCGACGCGGTTCGTCGTGCCGGTCCGCAAGGAGCTCGCGGTGCGCACGATCTTCAACGTGCTCGGCCCGCTGACCAACCCCGCGGGAGCCCGGCGGCAGCTGATCGGGGTCAGCGACGCGGGTATGCTCGACGTGATGGCCGGCGCCCTCCAACGCCTCGGCGTGGACCGAGCCCTGCTGGCGTCCTCCGAGGACGGCCTGGACGAGCTCTCGACCTCCGGCGCGACGCACGTCGTGCAGGTCGACGGCGGCGAGCTGCACCGCTTCACCGTGACCCCGGAGGAGCTCGGGCTCGACCGCTCGCCCGTCGAGGCGGTCGCGGGCGGCACCCCGCAGGAGAACGCGGCGGTGACCCGCGCGATCTTCGCCGGGGAGCCCGGGCCCGCGCGCGACCTCGCCGTGCTGAACGCGGGCGCCGCGATCTACGCGGGCGGCCGCGCGGACGACCTGCGGGCCGGCGTGCAGGCCGCGGCCGCGGCCGTCGACTCCGGCGCCGCCCTCCAGACCCTCGAGCGCTACGTGGCGCTCTCCCAGGACCTCGCGGCCGGGGAGGCCGCCTGACATGAGCGTGCTCGACCGGATCGTCGACTCCACCAAGGAGGAGGTGCGCCGCCGCCAGGAGCAGGTGCCCCTCAAGGAGCTGGAGGCGCGCCTGGAGGCCCGCTCCGAGGACCGCCCGTTCGCGGAGGCGCTGACGCGCCCCGGGATCGCGGTCATCGCCGAGCACAAGCGCCGCTCGCCGTCGGCCGGGGTCATCCGCGACGGCGCCACCGTCACCGACATCGTCACGAGCTACGACCGCGGCGGCGCGTCGGCGCTGTCCGTGCTGACGGAGGGCCCGCACTTCGGCGGCTCGCTGGACGACCTGCAGGAGGCGCGCCGCGCCTGCGGCCTGCCGATCCTGCGCAAGGACTTCATGGTCAAGCGCTACCAGGTGGTCGAGGCCGCGGTCTCGGGCGCCGACGCGATCCTGCTGATCGTCGCGGCGCTCGACGACAAGCGCCTGGCGAAGCTCAACACGCTGGCGCTCGAGCTCGACCTCGACGTGCTGGTCGAGGTCCACGACGCCGAGGAGCTCCAGCGCGCGCTCGAGGTCATCGACGCGGACCTCATCGGGATCAACAACCGCAACCTCGCGGACTTCACCGTCGACGTCGAGCGCACCTACGAGCTGCTCTCCGACGTGCCGACCGGCAAGCTCGTCGTGTCGGAGTCCGGGCTCTACACGCGCGAGCAGCTCGAGGGACTCGAGCGGGTCGGCGTCGACGCCGTGCTCGTCGGGGAGAGCCTGATGCGTGCCGAGGACCCCGAGGCCGCCTGCCGCGAGCTGACCGGCCACGCGCCGGCCTGACCCGCGCGCGTTCAGCAAGAATTTAGGTCGCGTTCGGGCGCGCTTCATGGCGCCGCCGGACGATCCGCTCCATGTCGCGCAAGCTGCTGCCCGTCGTCCTCGTCTCCGCCCTGGCCGGCGGCATCGCCGCCGTCGCCCTCGTGGAGGTCACCGGGGTCGGGGGCGGCGGGGGCACGAGCACGACGATCGTGCAGCAGGCGCCGCTGGGCGCCTCGACCGGTCCGGCGCGCACGACCGCCGACGGCGCGGCGCTGACCCCGCGCCAGCTCTACGAGCGCGACGCGCCCGGCGTCGTGTTCATCCGCGCCCAGGTCGTGCAGCGGACCGCGTCCCCGTTCGACCTCGGCCTGCCGCAGGAGCAGCAGTCGACCTCGACCGGCTCGGGGTTCGTGATCAAGGACGACGGCTCGATCCTCACCAACGCGCACGTCATCCAGGGGGCGGTGAAGGTCTCCGTCCAGTTCCAGGACAAGAAGACGGTCTCCGCCCGCGTCGTCGGCAAGGACGTCTCCTCCGACCTCGCGCTGCTGAAGGTCGACCCCGACGGCCTCGACCTCACGCCGCTGGCGCTCGGCACCTCCAAGGAGGTGCAGGTCGGTGACCCCGTGATCGCGATCGGCAACCCGTTCGGGCTCGACCGCACGCTGACGACCGGCGTGGTCAGCGCGCTGCAGCGCCGCATCGACGCGCCCAACGGCTTCCAGATCTCCAACGTCATCCAGACCGACGCGGCGATCAACCCGGGCAACTCCGGCGGCCCGCTGATCGACGCCACCGGCAAGGTCGTCGGCGTCAACTCCCAGATCGCCACCGGCGGGGACGGCGGCGGCAACGTCGGCATCGGCTTCGCGGTCCCGATCGACACCGCCCGCGAGATCCTGCCCCAGCTCGAGTCGTCCGGGCGCGTCGACCGCGCCTACCTGGGCGTGACGAGCCTGACCGTCGACGGGTCCCTGGACGCCCTGAACCTGCCGGTCCGCACGGGCGCGCTCGTGCAGTCGGTGGCGCAGGACAGCCCGGCCGCGAAGGCGGGCCTGCGCGGCGGCGACATCACCGCGCAGCTCGGCGGGGACGAGATCCAGCTCGGCGGCGACGTCATCGAGTCGATCGACGGCGAGACGGTCCGCAGCTCCGACGACGTCGGGCGCCTCGTGGCGCGCAAGAAGCCGGGCGATGAGGTGAAGATCGCCGTCCGTCGCGGCGACGAGCGCCGCACGGTCGAGGTGGAGCTCGGCTCGCGCCCCAACGCGGCGCTCGCCGGCTGACGGCCCGCGCCACCGCTGGCCTACGATGGACGGGTGAGCAGCGAACGCGCCCCCCGGATCAAGTTCTGCGGGATCACCCGCCTCGAGGACGCCCAGGCGGCGGTCGAGGCGGGGGCCTGGGCCATCGGGATGATCCTGTGGCCGGGCTCCAAGCGGTTCGTCGAGCTGCCGGAGGCCGAGCTCGTCGCGCGCACCCTGCGCCGCCAGGTGCAGGTCGCGGGCGTGTTCGTCAACGCGCCGCTGGACGAGATCGCGCGGACGGTCGACACCGTCGGACTGACGATGGTCCAGCTGCACGGGGACGAGGGCCCGTCGTTCGCCGCCGAGGTGGCGCGTCGCACGGGCGCCAAGGTCATCAAGGCGGCGCGCGTGCGCGACCAGGGCGACATCACCGCGCTCAACCCGTACCTGACCGATTTCCACCTGCTCGACGCGCACGTCCCGGGCGAGGTCGGGGGCACCGGGCAGACCTTCGACCACGGCCTCGTGGCGCGGCGTCGCTCGCGCGTGCCGCTGATCCTGTCCGGTGGCCTGACCCCCGAGAACGTCGGGGCGGCGATCGAGCAGGTCCGGCCGTTCGCGGTCGACGTCGCCAGCGGGGTGGAGGTCGCTCCCGGCGTGAAGGACCCGCAGCGGATCGCGGCGTTCGCGCAGGCCGTCGCGGCGACGGTCGCGCTGGACGATCCGCAACCCGACACCGAGACCCAGGAGGTGGCGTCGTGAGCACGCACGTCGCGTCGGTCGAGCATCGCTTCGGCCCGTTCGGGGGCCAGTACGTGCCCGAGACCCTGATGCCCGCGCTGGCGGAGCTCGAGCAGGCGTGGATCGAGGCACGGCTGGATCCCGGCTACCGGGAGCAGCTCGACGGCCTGCTGCGCGACTACGTGGGGCGCAGCACGCCGCTGTACCTCGCCGAGCGGCTCAGCGAGGTCGCCGGGCGCACGATCTACCTCAAGCGCGAGGACCTCAACCACACCGGCGCGCACAAGATCAACAACGCGCTCGGCCAGGCGCTGCTGGCGCGCCGCATGGGCAAGACGCGGATCATCGCCGAGACCGGGGCGGGCCAGCACGGCGTCGCGAGCGCCACCGCCTGCGCGCTGCTGGGCCTGGAGTGCATCGTGTACATGGGCGAGGAGGACATCCGCCGCCAGAAGCCCAACGTCGAGCGCATGGAGCTGCTCGGCGCGCGCGTCGCCCCGGTGACCGCGGGCGCCCGGACGCTGAAGGAGGCCGTCAGCGAGGCGATCCGCGACTGGGTCACCAACGTCGGCGACACCCACTACATCATCGGCTCGGCGGTCGGCCCGGCGCCCTACCCGTCGATCGTGCGCGACCTGCAGCGCCTGATCGGCGACGAGGCCCGCGCGCAGGTCCTCGAGCGCGAGGGCCGGCTCCCGGACCGCGTGATCGCCTGCGTCGGCGGCGGCTCCAACGCGATCGGCATGTTCGCGGGCTTCCAGCACGACGAGGACGTCGCGCTGATCGGCGTCGAGGCCGCGGGGGAGGGCCTGGAGTCCGGCCGTCACGGCGCGCCGCTGACCGTCGGCGGCCGCCCCGGCGTGCTGCACGGGTCGCTCAGCCTGATCATGCAGGACGAGGAGGGGCAGGTCACCGAGGCGCACTCGGTCAGCGCCGGCCTCGACTACCCCGGCTCCGGTCCCGAGCACGCGTGGCTGCGCGAGTCGGGACGCGCGACCTACGTGGCGGTCGGGGACCACGACGCGCTGCGCGCGTTCCGGACCGTCGCCCAGCTGGAGGGCATCATCCCGGCGCTGGAGCCCAGCCACGCCCTCCACTACGTGCTGACCGAGCCGACCGACTCGACCCTCGACGTCGTCTGCCTGTCGGGCCGCGGCGACAAGGACCTCGCCGAGGTCATCGCCCAGCTGCGCGAGCTCGAGGGGCCGGACGCCCTGCACCGCCGCGACCATCCGGGGGCGGGCGCGTGAGCACGACGACGACGAACGCGGGCGCCGAGCGGATCGCCGCCGCGTTCCGCGAGCACGGGCGCCGGGCGGCGCTGATGCCGTACCTGATGGCGGGCTTCCCCGACGACGCGACCGCGCGGGCGATCGGGCAGGCCTACGCGGACGGGGGCGCCGACCTCGTCGAGCTCGGCGTGCCGTTCAGCGACCCGCTGGCCGACGGCCCGGTCATCCACGAGGCGGGCACGCGGGCGCTCGCCGCCGGGTCGACCGTCGACGCCGTGCTGCGCCAGTGCGAGGCGCTGGCCCCGCGCGTCCCGGTCGTGCTCATGTGCTACGCGCAGCTCGTGCTGGCGCGGGGCGCGGACGCGTTCGCGCGGCAGCTCGCCGACGCGGGCGGCAGCGGCCTGATCGTGCCCGACCTGCCGATGGAGGAGGCGGCGGCGCTGCTGCCGGCCTGCGAGGAGCACGGCATCGCGCTCGTGCCGCTCGTCGCCCCGACGACGCCGGACGAGCGGCTCGGCCGCATCGGCGCGGAGGCCCGCGGCTTCCTCTACACGGTGTCGGTCGTCGGCACGACGGGGGAGCGCGCCGCGCTCGCCGACCAGTTCGGGTCGATCGTCGCGCGGGCGAAGGCCGCGACCGACGTCCCGGTCGCGCTGGGCTTCGGGATCGCGACCCCGGAGCAGGCCCGCCAGGCCGCCGACGCGGGTGCGGACGGCGTGATCGTCGGCAGCCGCCTCGTGCGCGAGGCGGGGGAGGCGGCCGACCCCGCGGCCGCCGTGCGCGCGGTCGTGCGCGGGCTCGCGGACGGCCTCGAGCACTGACCGGCGCCACCGCCGGCGCGCCAGCAGGCGCGCCGGGCGCCTGCGCGCGACGGTCGGCACGCGGGGCCGGGACCGCCTCGGATACCCTTCGCGCATGCAGCTCGTCCTCACCTCCACCGCGGGCCTCGTCGTCTGGCTCGTCCTCTGGTCGATCGGCGCCAAGGGGATCGACGCCTTCATGATCACGACGCTGATCGTCCTCGTCGGCTGCCTCGTGCAGATCGGCACGAAGTACCTGCCGTCCAACGGACGCCAGTAGCCAGCGGGCGCCGCCGGTCGTGCCGTCCGAAGCGTCCCCGCGCCCCGGCCTTTCGGCCGGTCGCGAGCGTCCGTCGGTGCTCCGGCGGACCCTCGCCGTGCTCGCGGTGGGCGCCGGGGCCGTCGGGCTCGTCGCCTGCGGCGGCTCCGACGACGAGCCCAACCGTGGCACCTCGACCGGTTCCGACAGCCTCACCGTCTACTCGAGCCTGCCGCTGACCGGTGAGGCCGGCGAGCGCGCCGCCTCCGTCAGCCGCGGCGAGAAGCTCGCGCTGCTCGAGGCCGGCGGGCGGGTCGGCGGCTTCACCGTCAAGTACGTGGGCACCGACGACGGCTCCACCGACGGCCCGGGCTCCGACCCGGAGAAGGTCATCGCCAACGCGCAGACCGCCGCCCGCGACAAGACCGCGATCGCCTTCCTCGGCGGCCTCGACGGGGCGTCCTCCGCGGTCTCGATCCCGGTCCTCAACCAGGCGACGGTCCCGCAGGTCTCGCCGCTGGCGAGCTACACCGGCCTCACGCAGGCCGACGGCGCCGCCAAGGGCGAGCCCGACAAGTACTACCCGTCGGGGCGTCGCACGTTCGCGCGCGTCGTGCCCGACGACGCCGCCCACGCCGACGCCGCCGCGGGCCTGCTGGCCGAGCGCGAGTGCACGTCCCTGTTCGTGCTGCACGACCGCTCGCTCGACGGCCGCGGCATCGCCGACGCGGTCACGCTCGCCGCGCCGCGGCAGGAGCTGAAGATCGCGAAGACCGAGGACGTCGACCTCGACCGCGACGTCGCCGACGACGAGGCCGAGCGCCTGCTCGAGTCCGGGGCCGACTGCCTGTTCTACGGCGGCGAGGTCGACCGCCGGGCGGTCGCGCTGCTGCGCGTGCTCGGCACCCGCGCGCCGTCGGTGCGCCTGTTCGCCACCGGGGCGCCGCAGGCCGAGGTCGTCGCGCGGCTCGGCGCGGTCGCGCAGCGGCTGGTGCTGACGAGCCCCGAGCTCGACGCGGAGAACCTCCCGGCCTCCGGGCGGGCGTTCCTGCGTACCTACCGGGAGCGGTACGGGCGCGAGCCGGACCCGGCCGCCATCTACGGCTACGAGGCGATGAAGCTCGTCCTGCTGGGCATCGAGGCCGCCGGGGAGCGCGGCAACGACCGCCAGGCGGTGATCGACGCGATCCTCGACGTCCGCGACCGCCGTTCGGCGCTCGGGACGTACTCGATCACGCGCACGGGCGACACGACGCTCGACCGCTTCGCGGTCCGCCGCCTCGACGGGGAGCGCCTCGTCGTCGACGCGGTCCTGCCGTCCGGCGACTGACATCGGACGTCGCCGCGTCCCGCGCGGGACAAGCGGACCGGGGACCGTCACGGTGTACAAACCGGTGTGGACCGATCTGCCGCCGCGGGAGGTTGCTTCACACCCGCGAAACAAAGATACTGCGGGCGTCTTCGCCGGGGTCCCGGCGCGGACACTCCATTCGTTCCGATCCGGAGGATCTATGAAGCGCAGTTTCCGTACGGCGAACATCGCCGCCGTCCTTGCCGTGGGAGCACTCGGAATCGCCGCCTGTGGCGATGACGAGGAGAGCGAGACCGCGAGCACCGGCACGACTTCGACGGCGGCCGCGGAGACCAGCAAGGGCGACGGTCAGCTCGTCGTCGGCACGCTGCTCCCGTCGACCGGCGACCTCGCCTTCCTCGGGCCGCCCGAGTTCGCGGGCGTGGACCTCGCGGTCAAGGACATCAACGCCGCTGGTGGCGTGCTCGGCAAGGACGTCACGCAGGTGAAGGCGGACTCCGGCGACGGCACCCCGAAGATCGCTCCGGGCTCCGTCGACAAGCTCCTCGCGGGCAAGGCCGACTCGATCATCGGCGCCGCGAGCTCCAGCGTCTCCCTGTCGGTCATCGACAAGATCACGAGCGCCGGCGTCGTGCAGTTCTCGCCGGCCAACACGTCGACCGCGTTCGACACCTACGACGACAAGGGCCTCTACTTCCGGACCGCGCCGTCCGACGTGCTCCAGGGCAACGTCCTCGGCAACCTGGTCCTGAAGGACGGCGCCAAGAACGTCGCCATCCTGGCCCGCCAGGAGGCGTACGGCGAGGCGCTGGCCGACAACGTCGAGAAGACCATCACCGACCAGGGCGGCAAGGTCGCCGCGAAGGTCCTGTACAGCGTCGACGCGACGTCGTACACGTCCGAGATCCAGAAGATCAAGGACGCCAAGCCGGACGCCATCGTCCTGATCGCGTTCAACGAGACCACGAAGATCATCCCGGGCTTCGAGTCCGCGGGCATCGGCCCGGAGGACGTCCAGACCTACTTCGTCGACGGCAACACCGCCGACTACGGCAAGGACTTCCCCAAGGGCACGCTGACCGGCATCAAGGCCACCTACCCGGGCGCCGAGCTGAAGGACGACTTCAAGGAGCGCATGCTCGAGGTCGACCCGAAGCTCAAGGACTTCACCTACGGGCCGGAGTCCTACGACGCCACGATCATGACCGCGCTCGCGGCCGAGGCGGCCAAGGACGACTCGGGCAAGAGCATCGCGTCGCAGCTCGTCGCGATCTCGCGTGACGGCGAGAAGTGCGAGACGTTCGAGGCCTGCAAGGCGCTCCTCGCGGACGGCAAGGACATCGACTACGACGGTGTCTCCGGCCCGGTGGACCTCAACGACACCGGCTCGCCCTCGAAGGCCACGATCGGCATCTTCGAGTACGAGGACGACAACAACTACAAGAACCTCGAGTACATCACGGGCGTCGTCGAGTAGTCACGCGACACCCGCAGCAGTGGACGAGGGCCCGGGTCTCCCGGGCCCTCGGCCGTTCCCGGGCCCGTTCCCGGCCCCGGACGCGACGGCGCCCCGGACCGCGGGAGCGGGCCGGGGCGCGGGAAGCGGGGGCCGCGAGCGCGGCTAGGAGACGCTCTTGGCGAGCGTGCCGAGGTACAGCTCGATGACCTTCGGGTCGTTCATGAGCTGGCGGCCGCTGGCCGTGTAGGCGTCCTTGCCCTGGTCCAGGACGTAGCCGCGATCGCAGACCTGCAGGCAGCGGCGCGCGTTCTGCTCGACCATGATCACCGAGACGCCCGCCTCGTTGATGGTCTTCGTGCGCAGGAACACCTCGTCCTGCAGGGCGGGGGAGAGGCCGGCGGACGGCTCGTCCAGCAGCAGCACCGACGGGCTCATCATCAGCGCGCGGCCCATCGCGACCATCTGGCGCTCGCCGCCGGACAGCGAGCCGGCGCGCTGGTCGCGCCGCTCGGCCAGGCGGGGGAAGATCTCGCTGACGTACGCGTACTGCTGCTCGAACTTCGACGGGTCGAGGTACACGCCCATCTCGAGGTTCTCGCCGACCGTCAGCGACGGGAAGACGTTGTTCGTCTGCGGCACGAACCCGACGCCCGCGGCGACGAGCTTGTCGGCGCGCAGCCCGGTGATGCTCTCGCCGCGCAGGGTGACGGTCCCCTCGTGGATGTTCACGAGCCCGAACAGCGCCTTCAGGAACGTGGACTTGCCCGCGCCGTTGGGACCGATGATCCCGATGAGCTCGCCCTCGTGGCAGTGCAGGCTCGCACCGTTGAGGATGTTCACGCCCGGCAGGTAGCCGGCGATGAGGTTGTCCGCGCGCAGCAGCGCGCCCTCGGGAGAGGTGACGTCGACGGTCATTCGCTCTTCTCGCTCTCCTGCTCGGCGATCTGCTCTTCGAGTTCGGCCTCGGCGTCGGCGAGGATCGTCGCCTCGGCCTCGCCGTCGAGGTCCATGTCGTGGTGCGCGCCGAGGTAGGCGTCGATGACCGCCGGGTCGGACATCACGGTGTCCGGCGGGCCCTCGGAGACGATCTTCCCGGCCGCCATGACGACGACCCAGTCGGAGATGTCCCGGACCATGTCCATGTCGTGCTCGACGAACAGGACGGTGCGGCCCTCGTCGCGCAGCGACTTCACGTGGCCGAGCAGCGACTGCTTCAGCGCCGGGTTCACGCCCGCCATCGGCTCGTCGAGCATGATCAGCTCCGGGTCGACCATCAGCGCGCGGGCCATCTCCAGCAGCTTGCGCTGCCCGCCCGAGAGCGAGCCGGCGAAGTCCTCGCGCTTGGCGTCGAGCTTGAACCGCTGGAGCAGCTCGTCCGCGCGCTTGGTGTTCGCGTCCTCCTCGCCGGACCACAGGCTCTTCACGAGGCTCGGCAGCAGCCGCTCGCCGCGCTGCCCGGTCGCGCCCAGGCGCATGTTCTCGATGACGGTCAGGCGCGACAGCACCTTCGTCAGCTGGAACGTCCGGACCATGCCCCGGCGGGCGACCTTGTGCGGCGGGACGCCCGCGAGCTGCTGGCCGTTGAACGCCCAGGTGCCGGTGTCGGGCTCGTCGAAGCCGGTGAGCAGGTTGAAGAACGTCGTCTTCCCCGCGCCGTTGGGCCCGATGAGGGCGGTGATCTTGCCCCGCTGGATCTCGAAGTGCTCGACGTCGACGGCCGCGAGGCCCCCGAACGTGCGGCTGACGTTGTCCGCGACGAGGATCGCGTCGGTCCTCTCGGCGGTCGGCTCAGCGGCCATCGATCGCCAGCTCCTTTCGGTCTCCGAAGATGCCCTGCGGGCGGAAGATCATCAACAGCATCAGCACCAGGCCCATGACGATCAGGCGCATGAGGCTCGCCTGGTCGGGCGACATGATCGCCTCGGGGATGAACCCGTCCGGTCCGGTCGCCTTGTCGAAGAACAGGTCCAGCCCGTTGAGGAAGAACCAGAAGATCAGGGCGCCGGCCACCGGGCCGAGCACGCGTGCCGCGCCGCCGATCAGCAGCACGGTGTAGGTGAAGAACGTCGTGTCGGTCGCGAAGTCCGACGGGGCGACGTTGTCGGTCGCCAGGCCGCTCATCATGCCGGCGAGCGCGCCGATCATGCCGCCGATCACGAGCGCCTGCATCTTGAAGCCGAAGACGTTCTTGCCGAGGCTGCGCACGGCGTCCTCGTCCTCGCGGATCGACTTCAGCACGCGGCCCCAGGGGCTGCGCATCAGCAGGAACACGAGCACGCACAGCACGGCCACCAGCGACCAGCCGACGAGCATGATGAAGAAGTCGTAGTTGCGGAACTCGAGGAAGCCGAAGATGTCGACGTTGCTCGAGATCGGGTTGATGTCCTTCATCGAGTCGGCGAACCCGAAACGGCCGTCCTGCCCGCCGAACTGGTCGTTGAGACTCGAGGCGCCGAGCGTCTGTCTGATCGCCTCGGCCGCGGCGATCGTGGCGATCGCGAGGTAGTCGGCGCGCAGCCGCAACGTCGGGACGCCGAGCGCGAGCGCGAGCACGATGCTCAGCAGCAGGCCGACGACGATGCTGACCCAGAGGTTCCACCCCCAGGTCTGCACCAGCGAGGCCATGGCGTAGCCGCCGACCATCATGAAGGCCGCCTGACCGAAGTTCAGCAGGCCGGTGTATCCGAAGTGGATGTTCAGGCCGATCGCGGCCAGGCAGAAGACGATCGCCTGCGGCCCGAGGGCCTGCTCGATCGCTCCGGAGAGGACGTCCATCCAGCTCATCGCACGTTCCTCTTTCTAGCCGACGCGCTCGGCTCGGCCGAGCAGGCCCTGGGGTCGGATCAACAGCATCAGGATGAGCACCACGAGCGGTGTCACGTACTTCAGCTCGGGCGCGATCACGAGCGTGGACATCTCGGTGAGGATGCCGATGATCAATGCGCCGACCATCGTCCCCCAGATGGTGCCCAGGCCGCCGAGGGTGACGGCGGCGAACACGGCGAGCAGGATCTTGAACCCGACCTGGTAGTCGAAGCCGTAGTTCATGCCCCAGAGGATGCCGCCGAGGCCGGCGAGCGCTCCGCCGAAGATCCAGATCGTGCGGATGACGCCGTTGACGTCGATGCCCGAGGAGGCCGCCAGCGACGGGTTGTCCGAGACGGCGCGGGTCGCCTTGCCCAGCCGCGTGCGCTGCACCGCGAGCGAGACCGCGAGCAGGATGACGACGCAGATCAGGCCGGTCCAGAACGTGCGCTGCGAGATGTCGATCGAGCCGATCTGCCACGGCTCGCGCGGGATCGGCACGTCGGTGTACTGGTGGTTGTCGGCGTCGAACAGGTACTGGAAGACGTTGCGCAGGAAGATCGCGAGGCCGATGCTGACGATCATCATCGCGATCAGCCCGGTGCCGCGGTCGCGCAGCGGTTTCCACAGCACCTTGTCGTTGGCGTAGCCGAACACCCCCGACAGCAGCACCGCGATGAGCAGCGCCGGGATGAACGCCCAGCTGAAGGAGTCCTGGAAGAAGTAGGCCATCAGGGCGCCGAACGTGATGAGCTCGCCGTGGGCGAAGTTCGTCAGGCCGGTGGTGCCGAAGACGAGCGACAGGCCGATCGCGGTGACCGCGAGCAGCAGCCCGAGGAAGATCCCGTTGATGAAGGACTGCGCGGCCTTCGTCAGCCCGGACGGGCCGGCGGGGGCCTCCGGGCCGATCCGGTAGCTGATCGGGATGTCCGCGTTCGTCTTGACGACGATCTCGAACGAGGTCTTGTTCTTCTCCGTCAGCTCGGTGCCGGACGGCAGCGTCGCGGTGTCGAGCTTGACCGTGATGGTCTCACCGAGCAGGTCGTCGGCCGAGCCGGGCAGCGGCATCGTGAACGCGCCGTCGGCGCCGGAGCGGGTCTGCGCGATCTGCTGGCCGCCGCTGTCGACGCTCAGCTGGACGTTGGGCACCGGCTTGGGCGGTGTCGAACGGGTGTCCAGCAGCGTGCCGGTGACGGCGATCGAGTCCTCTGATGATGCTGCGGCAGGGCTGGCCTGGACCGCGATGAACGTCAAGAGCAGCGCGAGGAGCACCGCCGGGCTTGCGCGCACACGCGCCTCCAACGATCGAATTCGGGCGCCCCAGCGGGGCGCGATCCGGGCACTCTAACGACCCGCCCACCCAGCGCAACCCCGTTCGGTCGGGGCCGCTTCGACAACGTGGCAGGGTCGCGCGGACGGCGCCAGCCGCACCGGCGCAGGGGAACCGTGGGACCCCGACCTCCCTGCTCCGTACCATTGGTGACGAGCGATGCCCGAGCCTTCCGATCCGACCAGCGGCAGCCGCAGCGCCGCCAACGACACCCAGACGGGGCAGCGGCCGCGGACCCCGGTCCCGCGCGAGCGTCCGGGCGAGCAGGAGAAGCCGCCCTGGCGCGTGAGCCCGGCGCCCGACGGTCGCGGCGGTCCGCCGCCGAAGGGGCCGATGAAGAGCGGCATCTCCTGGCGGCGCTTCGGGATCATCCTGCTGGCGCTGTTCGCGCTGAACTTCTTCCTCACGACGCTGCTGCCCGGGGCGGACCGCCCGACGCGGATCTCCTACAACCCGACGTTCCTGCTCCAGCTCGACCGCGGCAACGTGCAGTCGATCTCCTCGCGCGGCGAGACCCTGAGCGGGGAGTTCAAGAAGGACGTCGACCCGCCGGGCGAGGCGGGGCCGACCGCGCGGTTCTCCACCGAGATCCCGACGTTCGCCGACGCCGACAAGCTCTCGGCGCTGCTGCTGGAGAAGAACGTCGAGATCAACGCGTCGCCGCCGCGCCAGGGCCGCAGCCTGCTGGCGAACCTCATGGTCGCGCTGCTCCCGACGCTGCTGCTGCTCGGTGGCTTCCTCTACCTCATGCGCCGCGCCGCCCAGGGGCAGAGCGGGCCGATGGCCGCGTTCGGCCGCTCGAAGGCCAAGCGCGTGGGGGAGGAGCAGATCCGCACGACGTTCGCGGACGTCGCCGGCATCGACGAGGTCAAGCGCGAGCTGTCGGAGATCGTCGACATGCTCAAGAACCCCGACCGCTACAAGAAGCTCGGCGCGCGCGTGCCGAAGGGCGTGCTGCTGTCCGGCCGGCCCGGCACCGGCAAGACGCTGCTGGCGCGCGCCACCGCGGGCGAGGCGAACGCCGCGTTCTTCACGGCGTCGGCGTCGGAGTTCATCGAGATGATCGTGGGCGTCGGCGCCTCGCGCGTGCGCGACCTGTTCGACCAGGCCAAGAAGGCCGCCCCGGCGATCATCTTCATCGACGAGATCGACGCGATCGGCCGCTCGCGGTCGGGTGGCGGCGGCTTCGGTGGCGGCGGGCACGACGAGCGCGAGCAGACGCTCAACCAGATCCTCACCGAGATGGACGGCTTCGACCCCTCCGCCGGTGTCGTGGTGCTGGCGGCGACGAACCGGCCGGACGTGCTCGACGCCGCGCTGCTGCGCGCGGGGCGGTTCGACCGCCGGGTCGAGATCGCGCCGCCGGACGTCGTGGGGCGCCAGGCGATCCTGAAGGTGCACACGCGCGGCATGCCGCTCGACGACTCCGTGGACCTCGAGGCGGTCGCCGCCACGACCCCGGGCATGGTCGGCGCGGACCTCGCGAACCTCGTCAACGAGGCCGCGCTGCTCGCCGCGCGCCGCGAGCACGAGACGATCGTCATGTCGGACATCACCGACGCGCTGGAGAAGATCCTGCTGGGCACCGAGCGCGGCGTCGTGATGAGCGACGCGGAGCGCGAGCGGACCGCCTACCACGAGGCGGGCCACGCGCTGGTCGGCATGCTCACCCCGGGCGCGGACCCGGTCCGCAAGGTCTCGATCATCCCGCGCGGCCAGGCGCTCGGCGTCACGGTCTCGGCGCCGGAGAGCGACGTCTACAACTACGACCAGCAGTACCTGCGCGGGAAGATCCTCGTCGCGCTGGGCGGCCGGGTCGCCGAGGAGGTCGTGTACGACACGATCACCGCCGGGGCCGAGTCCGACATCCAGCACCTGACCGGGATCGCGCGCGGCATGGTGACGCGCTGGGGCATGAGCGAGGCGATCGGGCCGGTCGCGGTCGAGCCGCGCGAGGCCCAGGGCATGCTGCTCCCCGGGGCCAGCCAGGTGTCGCAGGCCACGCAGGAGCTCATCGACCAGGAGGTCCGGCGGATCGTCGACACGGCGCACCACGACGTGACGATGCTGCTGACCGAGCACCGCGACCAGCTCGAGTCGCTGACGCGCGAGCTGCTGCGGCGCGAGACGCTCGACGAGGACGACGCGTACGCGGCGGCCGGCGTCGACCGGATCCGCGCCTCGGACCTCGAGGCGCACGAGTCGCCGGACGAGGACGACGAGGTCGGGGCCGAGTCCGGCACCGGCCTGGGGCTCGAGCCCGCCTGAGCGATCCGGCGGGCGCGGCCGGATCCCGTCGCCCTGGAGGCGACGGGACCGCGACGCGGGTGGCTCAGCCCTTGCCGAGCGCGTCGGCGAGGGCCGCCTGCAGGTCCGTGTGGCGGAAGCTGTAGCCCTCCGCCAGCGGCCGCTCGGGCACGGCGCGCTGCCCCTCGGTGACGATCTCGGCCATCTGGCCGTAGAGGATCCGCAGCGCGAACGCCGGGACGGGCGAGAACGCGGGACGCTTCAGGACCTTCCCGAGCGTCTTGGAGAACGCCTTGTTCGTGACCGGCTCGGGGGCGCTGCCGTTGTACGCGCCGCTCCACGCGCTGTCGTCGAGCGCCTTGAGGTACAGGCCGACGATGTCGTCGACGTGGATCCACGGCATGTACTGCTTGCCGCCCGCGACCGGGCCGCCGACGCCCGCCTTGAACGGCGGCAGCATCGTCTTGAGCGCGCCGCCCGCCTGGTCGAGCACGACGCCCGTGCGCAGCAGCACGACCCGCACGCCGGCGGCGGACGCCTTCTCGGCCTCCTGCTCCCAGCGCACGCAGACGTCGGCGAGGAAGTCGTCGCCGGCGGGGGAGGACTCGGGGACCTTCTCGTCGCCGTGCTTGCCGTAGTAGCCGACGGCCGACGAGGACACGAGGACGGACGGCTTGGCGGTCGCCGCGGCGATGCCCGCGACGAGGTTGCGGGTGCCGGTCTCGCGGGACTCGAGGATCGCCTGCTTGCGCTGGGCGTTCCAGCGCTGCGCGACCGGCTCGCCGGCGAGGTGGACGATCGCGTCGCGGCCGTCGACGGCCTCGGCCGGCGGCGGGCCGGCCAAAAGGTCCCAGGCCAGCGCGGGCACGCCGAGCTTCTCGGAGGTCTTCTCGGGGGAGCGCGAGAGGACGAGCACGTCGTCGCCGCGGGCCTTCAGGGCGGCGACGAGCTTCGTGCCGATGAGGCCGCTCGCGCCGGTGACGGTGACCTTCATGTTCAGCAGCTCCTGGGAGTGGTGATGTTCACGCCCAGGGTACGGAGCGCGGACGCGCCCGGCTCAGACCGTCCCGCTCAGGACAGCAGCCGGTCCACGTCGCCGGCCGCGAAGCCGATCGCGTGGTCGTCGACGCGCGCCGCGCCGGTGCGGCGGGCCTCCTGCGCGACGGCCTCGGCGACCGCCGGGGCGACCTCGCGGTTGAACACCGAGGGGACGATGTAGTCCTCGCGCAGCTCGCTGTCGGGGATGATCTGGGCGATCGCGCGCGCCGCGGCCATCTTCATCTCCTCGGTGATCTGCTGGGCGCGGACGTCCAGCGCGCCGCGGAAGATCCCGGGGAAGGCCAGCACGTTGTTGATCTGGTTGGGATAGTCGCTGCGGCCGGTGGCGATGATCCGCGCGTACGGCGCGGCCTCCTCGGGGGAGACCTCCGGGTTCGGGTTCGCCATCGCGAACACCATCGCGTCCCGGTTCATCTTCGCGAGCGTCTCGGCCGGGAAGATGCGGGCGCCGGAGAGGCCGATGAAGAGGTCGCAGCCGTCGATCGCGTCGGCCGGGGTGCCGGTGATCTTCTCCGGGTTGGAGTGCTCGGCGTACCAGCGCTTCATGCTGTTCATCGAGCCGTCCTGGTAGTCGGCGCGCTCGGTGCTCACGACGCCGCGCGAGTCCGCGCCGATGACGTGGCGCACGCCCGCCTCCATGAGGATCTTCGTGACCGCGACGCCGGCGGCACCGAGCCCGGTCACGAGCACGCGCAGGTCCATGAGGTCGCGGCCGGTGATCTTGCACGCGTTCAGCAGGGCGGCGAGCGTCACGATCGCGGTGCCGTGCTGGTCGTCGTGGAAGACCGGGATGTCGAGCTCGGCCTTCAGCCGGTCCTCGATCTCGAAGCAGCGCGGCGCCGAGATGTCCTCGAGGTTCACGCCGCCGAAGGTCGGCGCGAGCAGCTTGACCGTGCGGACGATCTCGTCCGTGTCCTTCGTGTCGAGGCAGATCGGGAACGCGTCGACGCCTGCGAACTCCTTGAACAGGCAGGCCTTGCCCTCCATCACGGGCATCGCGGCCTCGGGGCCGATGTCGCCCATGCCCAGGACCGCGGTGCCGTCGCTGACGACGGCCACCGTGTTGCGCTTGATCGTGTACTGGAACGCCTTGTCGCGGTCGTCCGCGATGGCCTGGCAGACGCGTGCGACGCCCGGCGTGTACGCCATCGAGAGGTCGTCGCGGGTCTTCAGCGGCGCCTTGTTCGCCTGCTCGATCTTGCCGCCGACGTGCATGAGGAAGGTGCGGTCGGTCGTGTCGACCACGTGCGCGCCGTCGAGGCCCTCGATCGCGGCGGTGATCGCGTCCCAGTGGTCGGGGCCCGCGGCGTCGACGGTGATGTCGCGCACCAGCGTCTCGTCGGCGACCTCGACGAGGTCGACCGCCCCGATGACGCCGCCGGCGTCGCCGATCGCCGACGCCACGCGGCCCAGCATGCCCGGCTTGTGCGCGATCTCGACGCGGATCGTGAGGCTGTACTGGGCGGATGGGGTGACGCTCATGGGCGGCGAACTGTACAAGCGTCCGTGATCGCGGACGTTCCCGGTCGATACGGTCCAGGGATGAGCGCATGGACCGCGGCGGACCTGCCGCGACAGGACGGGCGGACCGTCGTCGTCACCGGGGCCAACAGCGGGATCGGACTCGTCACGGCGCGGGAGCTCGCGCGCGCGGGCGCCCGGGTCGTGCTGGCCTGCCGCAGCTTCGAGCGGGGGCGCGCCGCCGCCGCGACGATGACGGGGGAGGTGGACGTCCGCGCGCTCGACCTCGCGGACCTCGGGTCGGTGCGCGGCTTCGTCGACGGGCTCGATGGCCCGATCGACGTCCTCGTCAACAACGCGGGCGTGATGGCGCTGCCCTACCGGCTGACCGCCGACGGGTTCGAGATGCAGCTCGGCACCAACCACCTCGGCCACTTCGCGCTCACCGGCCTGCTGCTCGGGCGGATCACGGACCGCGTCGTCACCGTCTCCAGCGGCTTCCACCGCCTCGGGACGATGGACTTCGACGACCTCATGTGGGAGCGCGGCTACCACCGCTGGAAGGCCTACGCGCGGTCGAAGCTCGCGAACCTGCTGTTCACGCTCGAGCTGCAGCGCCGCCTCGCCGCCGCCGACGCGCCGGTCCGCGCGGTCGCCGCGCACCCCGGCTACGCGGCGACGGGGCTGCAGGCGCACACCGAGACCGTCCAGGACCGCGTCATGGGCCTGCTCAACCGCGTCGTCGCGCAGTCGCCCGAGCGGGGCGCGCTGCCGACGCTCTACGCGGCGACCCAGGACCTGCCCGGCGCCGCGTACGTCGGGCCGGACGGCCCGGGGGAGATGCGTGGCGCGCCGCAGCTCGTCGGCATGAGCGGGGCGGCACAGGACCCGGCGGCCGCGCGGCGCCTGTGGGACGCCAGCGAGGCGCTCACCGGCGTCACGTTCGAGTTCGCCGGCTCCGGCGTCGCCGCATCGGCCTGAGCCGCGCGGTCCGGGTCGGTCACGCCCGGCCGCTAGGTTGGGCGTGATGCCCGACGACCTGTTCCTCATCGACGGCAACTCGCTCGCCTACCGGGCGTTCTTCGCGCTCCCCGAGTCGATCGCGACCTCCACCGGGTTCCCGACGAACGCGATCTTCGGCTTCGCGTCGATGCTCGTGAAGATCATGACCGAGCACGGCCAGAAGCCCACCGTGGTCGTCTGGGACGCCGGGCACTCGGGCCGCAAGGAGGTCTACCCCGACTACAAGGCGCAGCGGACCTCGCGCCCGTCGCTGCTGAAGCAGCAGTGGCCGCACCTCGAGGAGATCGTCGACGCGTTCGGCTACGCGAACGTGCGCGTGGAGGGGTTCGAGGCCGACGACGTCATCGCGTCGATCGCCGAGAAGGCCCGCCACGCCGAACCGCCGGTCCCGGTGACGATCGTCACCGGCGACCGCGACGCCTTCCAGCTGATCGACGACGACGGCCTCGTCACGATCATGGCCACCGCCCGCGGCATCACCGACACCAAGAGCTACGACCGGCAGGCGGTCATCGACCGGTACGGCATCCCGCCCGAGCTGATCCCCGACTTCTACGGATTGAAGGGGGACACCTCCGACAACATCCCGGGCGTCCCGGGGATCGGGGACAAGACCGCCGCGACGCTGCTGCAGCAGTTCGGCGACCTCGAGACCGTGCTCGCCTCGATCGACGAGATCAGCGGCGCCAAGCGCAAGGAGAACCTGACCAACCACGCGCAGGACGCGCGGATCAGCCGCGATCTCGCGCGGATGAACCGGCAGGTCGAGGTCGACCTCGACCCGACCGAGGCGGCGGCGCGCGAACCGGACCGCTCACGGCTGCGCGAGGTGTTCCGCGAGTTCGAGCTGCGCGACCCGCTGCGGCGCCTCGAGGAGGCGCTCGGCTCCAGCGAGGAGGCGGCGCCCGCCGCGCCCACCGAGTCGCAGGTCGGCGCCGTCGTGCGCGAGGCGACGCTCGAGGACGTCACGGCGCTCCCCGCGGGCGCCGAGGTCGCGATCGCCGTGCACGCCCCCGAGGTCGCCGAGGGCGAGCTGTTCGCCGCCGAGCCGACCTGGCGGTTCGGCGTCTTCCCGACGGCCGACGACGCGCGTGATGTGCTCGTCGGCGAGGCGGCCCGGCCCGAGGACCTCGTCGCCGCCCTGGGCGACCGGCCGGTCGTGGCCCACGACGCGAAGGAGCTCGGCCTCGTGCCGCCCGGCCTCGCGCTCGACACGATGCTCGCCGCCTACCTGCTCGAGCCCGCCCGGCGCGGCTACCCGTTCGCCGAGCTCTGCGAGGAGCGCGGCTTCGGGACCGCGGTCGAGGACCCGGCGGGCGCCGCCGCCGTCCTCTGCGCGGCCCTGGCCGGCTGGCAGCGCGAGCAGCTCGCCGACCGCGGCCTGCAGGGCCTGATGGACGAGATCGAGCTGCCGCTCGTCGACGTGCTGCGCGCGATGGAGGTCGCGGGCGTCAAGCTCGACAAGCCGCGCCTCGCAGCGATCCGCGAGCGGGTGCACGACGAGATCGTCGCGCTGGAGCGCGAGGTCTGGGAGCTCGCGGGGGAGGAGTTCGTGCTCGGCTCCCCGCAGCAGCTCGGGCAGATCCTGTTCGAGAAGCTCGGCCTGTCGCGCAAGCGGCGCGGCAAGACCGGCTTCTCCACGGACGCCCGCGTGCTGCAGGCGATCCGCGACGAGCACCCCGTGGTGCCGAAGATCGAGCGCTGGCGCGAGCTCAACCAGCTCGCCAAGACCTACCTGGACGTGCTGCCGAACCTCACCGACGAGGAGTCGCGGATCCACACGACGTTCCTGCAGGCCGTCGCGCAGACCGGGCGGCTCTCCTCGACGAACCCGAACATGCAGAACGTCCCCGTCCGCACCGAGCTCGGCCGCGAGATCCGCGGCTGCTTCGAGGCCGCCGAGGGCATGGTGCTGCTGAGCGCCGACTACGAGCAGGTCGAGCTGCGCGTGCTCGCCCACGCGGCGGGCGAGCAGGTGCTCAAGGACATCTTCCTGCGCGGCGAGGACGTCCACACCGCGACCGCCTCGCAGGTCTTCGGCAAGCCCGCCGAGGAGCTCACGCCGATGGACCGCTCCAAGGCGAAGATGATCAACTACGGCATCGTCTACGGCCTCAGCGACTACGGGCTCGCGGACCGGCTGAACATCCCGCGCGAGGAGGCCAAGGAGTTCATCGACACCTACCTCGAGCGGTTCCCGGCGGTCCACGCGTTCATGACCGGGACGATCGAGCAGGCCACCGACCAGGGGCACGTCACGACGCTGTACGGGCGTCGCCGGCAGATCCCGGAGCTGAAGGCGCGCAACTACCAGGTGCGCACGCTCGGGGAGCGGCTCGCGGTCAACACCGTCATCCAGGGCACGGCCGCCGACGTCATCAAGCTCGCGATGATCGGCGCGCACCGCGCGCTGCGCGAGGAGGGCCTGACGACCCGGCTGATCCTGCAGATCCACGACGAGCTCCTGTTCGAGGGCCCGCCGGAGGAGATGGACCGCGTCCGCGAGCTCGCGATCCGCGAGATGGTCGCGCCGTGGCCGCACGACCCGCCGATGGCGGTCGCGCCCGGCGTCGGCACGACCTGGCTGGACGCGAAGTAGCGTGGACCGCTCGGCGGCCCTCGTGCTGACGGTGGTCGCCGGCGGCCTGATCGCGCTGCAGGCCCCGATCAACTCGACGCTCGGCCGCACGGTCGGCACGTTCCAGGCGGCGTTCCTCTCGTTCGCGCTGGGCACGGTGGCGCTCGCGTGCATCGCGGCGCTCGCCTCCGGCGGCCTGGACGCCATCCGCGACGCCCGCACGCTCCCCTGGTACTACGTGACCGGCGGGCTGCTCGGCGCCGTCTACGTCGCGTCGGTGCTCGTCACCGTCCGCGAGCTCGGGGCCGGCGGGGTCACCGCCGCGACGATCGCGTCGCAGCTGACGATCAGCGTGCTGATCGACCGCTTCGGCTGGCTCGGGGCCGAGCAGCAGCCGATCACCGCGACGAAGGTCGTCGGGATCGTGCTGCTCGTCGCCGGGGTCGGCCTCGTGGTGCGCGGCTGAGCCGGACGGCGGATCAGGCGTCCGCGCCGCCGTCCTGCCGCGGCCCGGTGCGCCGGCACCGCTCCGAGCAGTAGCGCACCGACTCCCAGTCGCGCGCCCACTTGCGCCGCCACGCGAACGGGCGCCCGCACGTCGCGCAGACCTTCGACGGCAGATCGCCCTTGCGGCGCATCTTCGCCATCAGCGGGCCCCCGCCGCCAGCCGCCGCGCACGCCGGTCCCAGGCGCCGGTGAACCACAGCCACGACAGCAGCCCGAGCGCCAGCGACGCACCGGTCGGCAGCGCCCGGCCCGACAGCCGACGCGCGGCGAGCAGCGCGACGGTCCCGTGGACGGCGTAGAGCGCGTGCGCGGACGCGGTCAGTGGCGCGTCGCGCGCCGGCACGCGCAGCGGCCACCACAGCCACGGGATCGCGTCGTTGAGCACGTCGCTGATCGCGTTGGCGGGCGCGTCCAGCGCGACGAGCGGGGTGCTGAGGCGGTCGGCGCGGGTCGGCGTCACGCCCGGGGTACGGGCGGGACGCCGGGGCGCGATCGCCGGCTACGCGGCGGCGACGACCGGCGGTGCGGCCGGGGCGCTGCCGAGCGGCGTGACGAAGCGGTCGCCGTGCGGGCCCTCCAGCGCGTAGGAGGGCGGCGCGATGTCGAGGTAGTGGTTGAACGCCCAGTGGATGACGCGGTCGCGGTCCATGACGTCCAGCACGGTGTCGAGGATCGGGTAGCGGTTCGTCCGGCCGACGAGGTGCTGCGTGCGCAGCAGCCAGCGGAACGCCCACAGGTGCTCGTCGCAGAAGGCCGCGTAGCGGTCGAGCGCCTGCGCGCGGGTCTGGCGGCCCTCGACGACCTTGCGGAGCTCGCGCCCGGCCGCCAGGCCGAAGTACAGCGCGGGACGGATGCCCTCGGCGGTGACCGGGAAGCAGTGGCCGGCGCTGTCCCCGGCGAAGAACACGATCCCGTCGGTCGGGGCGCGCATCTGGTGCGGGATCCAGTTGCCCTGCCAGCGGTCGGCGGGCTTCTCGAGCTCCTGCGCGAGCTCGACGGTCTGGCGCTTGACGTGCTTGTGCGGGTCGAACGAGCCGACGCCGATCCGCAGCTCGTCGCCGGCCGGGAAGTTCCAGGCGTAGCCCGCCTCGACGTACTTCGGGTCGAGCCACAGCTCGAGGTCCTCGTCGGAGCCCGGGGGGTGGACCTCCAGGCCGCGGGAGACGCGCGCGTTGGGCGGCGTGACCCGCTGCCCCGACTCGCTGAGGTAGCGCGGCCAGCCGAGGCTGTCGACGATCAGCGGCGCGGTCAGGTCGCCGCGGTCGGTGTGCACGGTCTCGCCGGTGCGGCCCTCGACCTTCGCGGTCTCGAACGGCACGTCGGGCGACTGCGCCTTGAGCAGGTCGCAGATCTCGCGGTAGTCGAACGTCGAGAACGACCACGGGAGGTGCCAGCGGTAGGTCTTCGTCGTGTCGCGACCGCCGAACGCGCGCGCCCGGTGGATGACGAGGTCGTCGAACGTCTGGCGGATCGCGCCGGTGAGCCCGAGGTTCTCGAGCCACTCGGTCGGCGCGGCGCACGCGGAGGTCTGCTTCTCGCCGATCTCGTAGCGGTCGATCAGCAGCACCCGGGCCCCGGAGCCGGACAGCTCGCGGGCCGTCGCGAGCCCGGCGAAGCTCGCGCCGCAGACGAGCACGTCGTACTCGCCGCCGAGGGGGGTGCGGTCGTCGCCGCGCTTGGTCGCTCTGACGGGCATGAGGGTCCGGATTCTACGGCTCCGTCCCGCGGGTGGCCGGCAAGCGGCAGACCGCACCATCGCGCTACCCTTGCCGGACCAATGACCACCATCACTACCGACCCCACTACGGACGCGAAGGTCGTCGAAGGTTCTGACGGCCTGCTGCTCGAGATCGACGGGCAGATCGTTCCGAACTACGACGCCACCTTCTCGCCCTTCGAGGAGGGCGAAGTCGTCTCCGGCATCGTCGTCCGCATCGACAAGGACGAGGTCCTCGTCGACATCGGATACAAGAGCGAGGGGGTCATCCCCAACAACGAGCTCTCGATCCGCAAGAACGTCGATCCCAACGAGGAGGTCACCCTCGGCGAGGAGATCGACGCGCTCGTCCTCACCAAGGAGGACCAGGACGGTCGCCTGATCGTCTCCAAGAAGCGCGCCCGCTTCGAGAAGGCCTGGCGTCGCATCGAGGCCGCCGCCGAGTCCGGCGAGCCGGTCGAGGGTCACGTCATCGAGGTCGTCAAGGGCGGCCTGATCATCGACCTCGGCGTCCGCGGCTTCCTGCCCGCGTCGCTCGTCGACATCCGCCGCGTGCCCGATCTCGACCAGTACATGGGCACGACGATCGAGTGCAAGGTCATCGAGCTCAACCGCTCCCGCAACAACGTGGTGCTCTCGCGCCGCGCCGTGCTGGAGGAGGAGCGCAAGGAGCAGCGCCAGGAGATCCTGGACCGCCTGCAGCCCGGCCTCGTCGTCGAGGGCCAGATCTCGAACATCGTCGACTTCGGCGCGTTCGTGGACCTCAACGGCATCGACGGCCTCATCCACATCTCCGAGCTGTCGTGGTCGCACGTCAACCACCCGTCCGAGATCCTCAACATCGGCGACACCGTCGCGGTGAAGGTCCTCGACATCGACCGTGACCGCCAGCGCATCTCCCTCGGTCTCAAGCAGACCCAGGAGGACCCGTGGCAGCGCGTCGTCGACACGTACAACGTCGGTGACGAGCTCGAGGGCACCGTCACCAAGGTCGTCACGTTCGGCGCCTTCGTCGAGATCCTCGACGGCGTCGAGGGCCTCGTGCACATCTCCGAGCTCGCGGCGCACCACGTCGAGAACCCGCGCGAGATCGTCCAGCCGGGCGACGACGTGCGCGTGAAGATCCTCGAGATCGACTCCGAGCGCCGCCGGCTCTCGCTGTCGGTCAAGCGCGTCGAGGGGCAGGAGCTCCCGCGTCGCGAGTGGATCGACGACATCGACGGTGCCGGCGCCGGCAGCCTCGACGACGTGCCGGACCTCGGGCTCAGCGAGGACGTCTTCGCGGGCGAGGCCCCTGCCGCCGAGGCCCCGGCTGCCGAGGCGGCCCCGCAGGAGCCCGCTCCCGAGACGGACGAGCAGGCCTAGCAGCGTGTCGGACCCCCGCGCCGGGTCGGCGCCGGTGCCGTTCATCGGTCTCACCGGCGGACTGGGCGCGGGGAAGTCCACGGCGCTCGCCGCGTTGCAGCGGCTGGGCGCCGTGACCCTCTCCACCGACGCGGTGGTGCACGAGCTCTACGCCGACGACGAGGTCCGCGACCTCGTCGTGCAGCGCTGGGGCCCGGAGGTGGCCCCCGACGGCGTCGTCGACCGCCAGGCGGTCGCGCGCGCCGCGTTCGCCGCCCCGGAGGAGCGTCAGTGGCTCGAGCAGCTGCTGTGGCCGCGCGTCGGGGCGCGCGTCGTCGCGTTCCGCCAGGCGGCGCAGGATGCCGACCCGCCGCCCGTCGCGGCCGTCGTCGAGACGCCGCTGCTGTTCGAGGCCGGGATGGAGGGCGCCTACGACGCCACGGTCGCGATCACCGCGCCCGAGGAGGTCCGGGCCGCCCGGGCCGCCGCCCGCGGCCACGCCGCCGTGGACGAGCGCGCCTCCCGGCAGCTCACGCAGGAGGAGAAGGCCGCGCGCGCCACGCACCACGTCGTCAACGACGGGGACGTCGCGCAGCTCGAGGACCGTCTCGCCGCCGTGCTGGCCGCGGTCACCGCGGCGTCCGGCGCCTGAAGGACCGCCGCCGGCAGGAACGCCCGCTGGGGCGGCGTAGAGAAGGGGGACGGGCCTGAAGTCACGCAGACGTCGGGCCCGCACGTCAGACTCCGTGCTGCCGCCGCATGAGCCCGCGTCCCGCCACCGCCACCCACCGCGCCGCCCCGCGCCCCGCCCCGCGGGCCCGCACCGCCCAGCGGCGGCGCGTCGACGCGCTCGCGGCCCGGCGGGCGGCCGCCGCCCGCCGGCGCCAGCTGCGCCGGCGTCGTGCCGCGCTGGTGGTCACCGCGCTGCTGTCGCTCGCGGGGGGCGGCACGCTGCTCGCGCCGACGTTCAACGACGCGGTGCAGGAGATCACCCTGCCGCTGAAGCACGAGGACATCATCCGCCAGCAGGCCGCCGACAAGGGCCTGGACCCGGCGCTGATCGCCGCGGTGATCTTCGCCGAGTCGCACTTCCGCGACCAGACGTCCTCGGCCGGGGCGAAGGGCCTGATGCAGCTCACGCCCGCGACCGCGCACTACATCGCCGACAAGTCCGGCGGCGTCACGTTCGAGACCGGGGACCTCTCGACGCCGCAGGTCAACATCTCCTACGGCTCGTACTACCTGCGCTACCTGCTCGACAAGTACGAGGGGAACACGACGCTCGCGCTCGCCGCCTACAACGGCGGGGAGGGGAACGTCGACCGCTGGCGCTCCGAGCGCGGCGGGCAGCTGCGCGTGCAGGACATCCCGTTCCCGGAGACCCGCACCTACGTCGCGAAGGTCCAGCAGGCCCGCCGCGACTACCGCACGAGCTACGCGGCCGAGCTCGGCCTGTAGCGGCGGCGCGCCGCGCGCCCGCCGTCAGCCCGGGAGCCGCACGCGCACCGCGGTCCCGCGCGCCTGCGCGGACTCGACGACGAGCCAGCCGCCCGCGGCCTCGACCCGCTCGCGCGTGGACGCCAGGCCGATGTGCCCGTCGCCGACCGCCTCCTGCTCGCGGCCGTCGGCCATCCCGACGCCGTCGTCGACGACCTCGAGGTCGATCCAGCCGTCGGTCGCCTCGACGCGGACGACGACCTGGTCGGCGTCGGCGTGCTTGGCGGCGTTGGTGACGAGCTCGCGCACGAGCGAGAAGACGAGCTCGTCGTGGCGTCCGCAGGCGGCCTCGTCGACGTCGACCCGGGCCTCGAAGCCGGTGCGCTCGGCCTGCTCGTGCGCCAGGCGCGCGATCGCCCCGGCCAGGCCACCGCTGGACAGCGTGATCGGGTGCAGCTGGCGGACCGTGCGGCGCAGGTCGCCGATCCCGTCGGCGAGGTTGCGCTGCGCGTGCAGCAGCGTCGCGCGGGAGGCGTCGTCCCGGGGCACGACCTCCCCGAGGTCCTGGGCGGCCGCCAGCAGCGTCTGCAGCGCGTGGTCGTGCAGCGCCTCCGAGAGCCGCCGGCTGGCGCGCTCCTCCGCCGCGAGCGCCTGCGCGAGCAGACCGCGGCGCAGCGCGTACAGCTCGCTCGTGCGGGCCGCGGCCCGGACGCGGACGCGGCTGGCGAGCACGGCGATGACCATCGTGGCGGCGAGCGCGAGCGTGACGACCAGCAGGGTGCGGGCCGCGTCCCCGTCGCCGCTGGCGATCTCGACGATCGCGCAGGCGAGGAACGCCAGGTACGGGACGACCGGGAGCAGCCCGGTCTCGCGCGGCGTGTACAGGACCGTGAGGAGCGACGGGATGGCGATCAGCGGCACGGCGACGAGGCTGTCGGTCCCGCCGCTCAGCGGGAACGCGGCGGCGACGAACAGTCCGTCGACGAGCGAGCACCACAGCAGCGGCAGCGGCAGCCGCCGGTGGCGCAGGACGCGGAGGTTCGTCCACAGCGTCCAGGCGACGCCGAGGACGAGCAGGACCCACAGGCCGTCCTCGCGGGTCGGGCCGAGGAACGCGGCGGCCGCGGTGGCCGTGGTGAGGGCCAGGCGACCGCGCGCGAGCGTGACGGCGCCCTCCCGGCGCGTGAGCTCGTCGACGCTCCCGGGCTCCGCCGAGAGCCGCGCGGCGATCCCTGCGGCACGGCCGTGACCCGGGGCACGGCGGTCATGACGGACCGGGGCGGGGTCCGATGGCGGCCCTGAAATCGGTGTGTCACGAGCGGGTGGGATGGGTCGCGGCAGGCTCATCGTGCTGGCGCGGCCTCCTGCCGCCGGGTCCGGCTCCCTCGTCGTCCCACGTCCTTGCACCTTCGTCGTGCGGTGGACCCCCGCGCGGAGTGTCGCAGAAGCGGGGCGGACGGCACCTGCCCGCGTCGGGGCCGGCATCTAGGACAGGAACCGGTCGGGGCGCTCGCTACCCTCGGTCGGTGCCGCCCTTCCGCCTCGACTCGACGTTCAGCCCCGCCGCCGACCAGCCCCAGGCGATCGAGAAGATCGCCGCGGCCGTCGAGCGCGGCGACCGCTTCACGACGCTCCTGGGCGCCACCGGCACCGGCAAGACGATGACGATGGCCGCCACGATCGAGAAGCTCCAGCGGCCGACGCTCGTGATGGCGCACAACAAGACGCTCGCCGCCCAGCTGTGCAACGAGTTCCGCACGTTCTTCCCCGACAACGCGGTCGAGTACTTCGTCTCCTACTACGACTACTACCAGCCCGAGGCGTACGTCCCGAGCCGCGACCTCTACATCGAGAAGGACTCGGCGATCAACGAGGAGATCGACCGGCTGCGCCACGCCGCCACCGCCGCGCTGTTCGCCCGCCGCGACGTCCTCATCGTCGCGTCGGTCTCCGCGATCTACGGCATGGGCTCGCCCGAGACCTACGACGAGAACCTCCAGACGCTGCGCAAGGGGGAGGAGATCGACCGCGACGCGCTGCTGCGCAAGCTCGTGTCGATCCAGTACGTGCGCAACGACACCGCGCTCGGCCGCGGCTCGTTCCGGGTCCGCGGCGAGTCGCTGGAGATCTTCCCCGCCTACGCCGAGTCCGCCTACCGCGCGACGCTGTTCGGGGACGAGGTCGAGCGGCTGCAGCACTTCGACCCGCTCACCGGCGAGTTGCTGCAGGACGACCTCGAGCACGTCTCGATCTGGCCCGCGACGCACTACAACGTCAAGGAGGGGCAGATCGAGGCCGCCGTCGCCGAGATCGGCCGCGAGCTGAACGAGCGCTGCACCGAGCTCGAGGCGGAGGGCAAGCTCCTGGAGTCCCACCGGCTGCGCCAGCGCACGCAGTACGACATGGAGATGCTCAAGGAGATGGGCTTCTGCAACGGGATCGAGAACTACTCGCGGATCCTCGATGGACGGCGGCCCGGCGAGCGGCCGTACTGCCTCGTCGACTACTTCCCCGACGACTTCGTCGTGTTCCTCGACGAGTCCCACCAGACCGTGCCGCAGATCGGCGGCATGTTCGAGGGCGACCGCTCGCGCAAGCAGACCCTCGTCGACTACGGCTTCCGGCTCCCGTCGGCGATGGACAACCGCCCGCAGAAGTTCGACGAGTTCCTCTCGATCACGCCGCAGATCGTCTTCGTCTCCGCCACCCCCGGCCAGTACGAGCGGCGCAACAGCGGCGAGGTCGTCGAGCAGATCGTCCGGCCGACCGGGATCGTCGACCCGCACATCGACGTCCGCGAGACGAAGAACCAGATCGACGACCTCATGAACGAGGTCCGCACGCGGGTCGAGAAGGAGGAGCGCGTCCTCGTCACCACGCTGACGAAGAAGATGAGCGAGGACCTCACCGACTACCTGCTGGAGATGGGCTTCAAGGTCCGCTACCTCCACAGCGAGGTCGACACGCTCGAGCGCATCCAGATCATCCGCGACCTGCGGCTCGGCGAGTACGACGTGCTCGTCGGCGTCAACCTCCTGCGCGAGGGCCTCGACATCCCCGAGGTGTCGCTCGTCGCGATCCTCGACGCCGACAAGGAGGGCTTCCTGCGTGGGGAGACCTCGCTCATCCAGACGATCGGCCGCGCCGCGCGCAACGCCGACGGCACCGTGATCATGTACGCCGACAAGCGCACCGCCGCGATGGACGCCGCGATCTCCGAGACCGAGCGGCGGCGCGAGATCCAGCTCGCCTACAACGAGAAGCACGGCATCACCGCCGCGTCGATCGTCAAGGGCGTCAGCGACATCGCCGAGTTCCTCATGGCCGAGGGCAAGACGCCGAAGGGCCGCAAGCGCAGCGAGCGCAAGAAGCTTAAGACCGACGGGATGTCCACCGGCGAGCTCGAGAAGGCGATCGCCGAGCTCGAGGAGGAGATGCTCGCCGCCGCCGAGGAGCTGCGGTTCGAGTACGCGGCCCGGCTGCGCGACGAGATCCGCGGGCTCAACCGGGAGCTCGCCACCGCGCGCAACAACGCGCCCGCCGGCGCCTGAGCGGGCGTGGCGCAGGCCGACCTGCACGCGGCCGTCCTGGACTGGTACGGCCGCGTCGCCCGGGACCTCCCGTGGCGCCGGACCCGCGACCCGTACGCGATCCTCGTCAGCGAGGTCATGCTCCAGCAGACCCAGGTGGCGCGGGTCGTGCCGCGCTACGAGGCGTGGCTCGACCGCTGGCCCGACGACGCGTCGCTGGCGGCCGCCCCGACCGCCGAGGTGCTCGCGGCCTGGGTCGGCCTCGGCTACAACAGCCGCGCGGTGCGACTGCAGGAGGCCTGCCGCGTGGTCGCCCGGGACGGCTGGCCGCGCACCGCCGCCGGGCTGCGGGCGCTCCCCGGCGTCGGCCCGTACACCGCCGCCGCGGTCGCGTCGTTCGCGTTCGGCGAGCAGGTCGCGGCCGTCGACACGAACGTGCGCCGCGTCGCGCAGCGGCTCGGACGGGGGGAGCCCGAGGCGCTGCTGCCGCCCGGCCGGGCCGCGGACTGGAACCAGGCGATGATGGAGCTCGGCGCCACCGTCTGCCGGGCGCGCGACGCCGCCTGCGACGGCTGCCCGGTCGCCAAGCGGTGCGCCTCCGCGGGCCGGGTGCAGATCGCGCCGCGCGCCCGCGGCGGGACCCGCGAGCGGTTCGAGGACACCAACCGCTGGGCCCGGGGCCGGATCGTCGAGGCGCTCGCCGCGGGCGGGCCGCTGCCCGCGATGGACCCGCAGCGGCTGCGCCGCGCGCTCGACGGCCTCGTGCGCGACGGGCTCGTCGTGCGGGACGGCGACGACGTCCGCCTGCCCTGAGGCCGCCTGCCCCGAGGCCGGTCGGCCGCTGGCCGCGAGGCGGGGGCCCGACGCCGCGCGGCGCGCTAGGCTAGCCCGCGCCCGCCACCCCGCAACGAAACCTCAGAGGTGAAGAAGGCTTGGCACTGGACCCGCAGTCCATCGAGAAGAAGGACTTCCCCATCGGCCGCCGCGGCTACGAGCCCGAGGCCGTCGACGCGCACCTCGCGGCGATCAGCGCCGAGGTCGAGCAGCTGAAGCGCGCCAAGGGCGCTCCCGCGTCCGCCGGCGCCGCGTCGCTGGCGCTCGCCGCGTCCGAGCAGGTCCGCTCGATCGTCGAGGCCGCCGAGTCCAGCGCCGCCGCCATCGAGGCTGCCGCGCAGGACGAGGCCGCCCGCATCCGCGCCGAGGCGCAGAGCGACGCGCAGGGCACCCGCGACGACGCGGTCGCCAAGAGCGCCGAGCACGTCGGCAAGGTCGCGGAGTCCACGCAGCTGATGCTGCAGCGGGTCGACGCGATGGAGAGCGAGCTGGGCGCCCTGATCGAGAGCCTGCGCACCGGGGCCAACCGGCTCAACGCGGACCTCACGCTGCTGCAGGGCAACATGGGCGAGCTCTACGGGGCCGCCGGCTCCACGGTGGAGCCGCTGCCGCCGGTCCCGGCGCCCGCACCGGTCGCGGCCGACCCGGAGCCCGAGCCCGCCGCCGCGGCGGCCGAGCCGGAGGCCGCGCCCGTCGAGGAGCCCGCGGCCGCCGAGGAGGCGCCCGGCCTGTTCGCCTCCACCGAGACGGCGGCTCCCGCCGAGGCCCCGAAGGCCGACGCCGCACCCGCCGAGGGCGGGGACGTCGAGGGCGCCCGGCTGATCGCGCTGAACATGGCGCTCAACGGCTCCAGCCGCGAGGAGACCGACACATACCTCAGCGAGAACTTCGACCTCGCCGACCGGGCCGCGCTGCTCGACGAGGTCTACGCCACCATCGGCTGAGGCTCCGCGTCGCCGCTGGTCGCCGCTCGGCGCCCGGCGGCCGACGCCCGCAGCGCGTCCGCGCTGAGCACCACCAGCGCCGTCCACACGAGCGCGAAGCCCGCCCAGCGGGCCGCCGGCATCGTCTCCCCGGCGACCAGCCAGCCGATCAGGAACTGCAGGACGGGGGCGAGGTACTGCAGCAGCCCGACCGTCGACAGCGGCACCCGGGTCACGCAGGCCGAGAACAGCACGAGCGGGATCGCCGTCACGGGCCCGGCCGCCACCAGCAGCAGCGCGTGCCCGACCCCCTCGGTGGTGAACGTGCCGTCCCCCCGGGCGGCGAGCACGCCGAGGAACAGCGCGGCGGGCCCGGCGAGCACGAGCGTCTCCACCATCAGGCCCTCCGCGGCCCCGACGTCCGCGAGCTTCTTCACGAGCCCGTAGCCGGCGAAGAGGACCGCGAGGCTGACCGCGATCCACGGGAACCCGGTCGCGGAGAAGGCGGCGAGGACGACCACCGCCACGGTGCCCAGCCCCAGGGCGGCCGTCTGCGCCGGCCGCAGCCGCTCCCCGAACAGCGCCAGCCCCAGACCGACGCTCAGCAGCGGGTTGATGAAGTAGCCGAGCGCCGCCTCGATCACCCGGTCGGTCGTCACGGCGTAGATGTAGAGCCCCCAGTTCCCGGCGATCATCACCGCCGAGAGCGTCAGCAGGCGCAGGCGCCGCCGGTCCCGCAGCAGCGCCCCGACCGGGCCGAGCTGCCGCCGGAGCGCCAGGAACGCGCCGACGAACAGCAGCGACCAGCCGATCCGGTGGGCGAGCAGCTCGACCGGGCCCGCACGGTCGACGAGCGGGAAGTACAGGGGAAAGAGGCCCCACAGCCCGTAGGCGGCGACGCCGGACAGCACACCGGTGCGCATCCCGACAAGCGTCGCAGGTCGCCGGGACACCTGGGGGAACATCTGTTCGCTCCGGTACGCTTATGTGTCCATGGCGCAGCGCAACCAGATCGTCGTCAGCGGTGCTCGCGAGCACAACCTCAAGAACATCGACGTGACGCTCCCGCGCGACGCGCTCGTCGTGATCACGGGGCTCTCGGGCTCCGGCAAGTCGTCGCTGGCGTTCGACACGATCTACGCGGAGGGGCAGCGCCGCTACGTCGAGTCGCTGAGCGCCTACGCGCGCCAGTTCCTCGGGCAGATGGACAAGCCGGACGTCGACTCGATCGAGGGGCTGTCGCCGGCGATCTCGATCGACCAGAAGACGACGTCGCGCAACCCGCGCTCGACCGTCGGCACCGTCACCGAGATCTACGACTACCTGCGGCTGCTCTGGGCCCGGATCGGGCGGCCGCACTGCCACATCTGCGGCAAGCCGATCCAGGGGCAGTCCGCCGAGCAGATCATCGACCAGGTCATGGAGCAGCCCGAGGGCACGCGCTTCATGGTCCTCGCCCCGATCGTGCGCGGCCGCAAGGGCGAGTTCGGCAAGGTCTTCGAGGAGCTGCAGGCCGACGGCTTCGCGCGCGTGAAGATCGACGGGGAGCTGCGGCAGCTCGCCGACGAGGAGATCGTCCTCGACAAGAAGTTCAAGCACGACGTCTCGGTCGTCGTCGACCGACTCGTCATGCGCCCCGAAATCCGCAAGCGGCTCGCCGACTCGATCGAGACCGCGGTCGCGCTCGCGGACGGGATGGTCGAGATCGAAACGGTCCCGCGCGAGGGCGACGGCGAGCCCGTGCTGACGCTCTACTCGGAGAAGTTCGCCTGTCCCGACCACGGGGCGTCGATCGCCGAGCTCGAGCCGCGGATCTTCTCGTTCAACTCGCCGCACGGCGCATGCGAGCGGTGCACCGGGCTGGGGCACCAGATGGAGATCGACCCGGAGATGGTCGTCCCCGACGCGTCGCTGTCGATCAACGAGGGCGCGATCGCGCCGTGGGCCGGGTCGAGCTCGAGCTACTACGAGCAGATGTCGATCGCGCTCAGCGAGGTCTACGACATCGACCTCGACGCCGCGTGGGCCGATCTCGACGAGGACGCGCGCGAGGTGTTCCTGCACGGCACCCGCGGCACCGCCGTCGGCGTGACGTACACGAACCGCTACGGGCGCAAGCGGTCGTACGCGACGAAGTTCGAGGGGGTCATCCCGAACCTCGAGCGGCGCTACCGCGAGACCGACTCGGAGTGGTCGCGCGACAAGATCGAGGAGTTCATGTCGATGCGCCCGTGCCCGGCGTGCAAGGGCTCGCGGCTGCGGCCCGAGTCGCGCGCGGTGCTCGTGGGCGGCTACGCGATCCACGAGTTCTGTGCGCTCTCGGTCAAGCGGGCGCTCGTGTGGCTCGACGAGGTCGAGCTCACCGACACCGAGCGGCACATCGCGCGGCTGATCTTCCGGGAGATCGAGGAGCGGCTGCGGTTCCTCGACAACGTCGGCATCGGCTACCTCTCGATGGACCGGGCGGCGTCGACGCTCTCCGGCGGCGAGGCGCAGCGGATCCGCCTGGCGACGCAGATCGGCTCGGCGCTCGTCGGCGTCCTCTACGTGCTCGACGAGCCGTCGATCGGCCTGCACCAGCGCGACAACACGAAGCTCATCGCCACGCTCGAGCGGCTGCGGGACCTCGGCAACACCGTCCTGGTGGTCGAGCACGACGAGCAGACGATGATCGCCGCCGACCACGTCGTCGACATGGGACCGGGGGCGGGCGAGCACGGCGGGGCGATCATCGCGCAGGGCACAGCCGCCCAGGTCGCGAAGGTGAAGAAGTCGCTGACCGGCCAGTTCCTCGCCGGCACCCGTCGGGTCGAGGTGCCGGCGCAGCGGCGCACGCCCAGCGGGCACCTGGAGATCCGGGGCGCCAAGCAGCACAACCTCCGCGGGGTCGACGTGCGCGTCCCGCTCGGCACGCTCACGTGCGTGACCGGCGTGTCGGGCTCGGGCAAGTCGACGCTCGTCAACGAGGTCCTCTACAAGGCCGTCGCCAACAAGCTGCACCGGGCGCGCAACCGGCCGGGCTCCCACACGGCGGTGCTGGGGCTCGACGCGCTCGACAAGATCATCCAGGTCGACCAGTCGCCGATCGGCCGGACGCCGCGCTCCAACCCGGCGACCTACACGGGCCTCTTCGACGTCATCCGCGACCTGTTCTCCAAGACGCAGGAGGCGCGGGCCCGCGGCTACAAGGCGGGCCGGTTCTCGTTCAACGTCAAGGGCGGCCGCTGCGAGGTCTGCGCCGGTGACGGGCAGATCAAGATCGAGATGCACTTCCTGCCGGACGTGTACGTGCCGTGCGAGCAGTGCCACGGCAAGCGGTACAACAAGGAGACCCTCGACATCCGCTTCAAGGGCAAGTCGATCGCCGACGTGCTCGACATGCCGGTCGAGGAGGCGGTCGTGTTCTTCGAGAACATCCCGAAGATCCGGCGGCGGCTCGAGACCCTCAACGACGTCGGTCTCGGGTACATCCGGCTCGGCCAGCCCGCGACGACGCTGTCGGGTGGCGAGGCGCAGCGCGTCAAGCTCGCGACCGAGCTGTCGAAGATCGGCACCGGCCAGACCCTGTACATCCTCGACGAGCCGACGACCGGCCTGCACTTCGCCGACGTGCAGAAGCTGCTCGAGGTCCTGCACCGCCTCGTCGACCAGGGCAACTCGGTCGTCGTGATCGAGCACAACCTCGACGTGATCAAGACCGCCGACCGGCTGATCGACATGGGGCCCGAGGGCGGGGAGGAGGGCGGCCAGGTCGTCGCCCAGGGCACCCCGGAGGACGTGGCGGCCGAACCGGCCTCGCACACCGGCAGGTTCCTCGCCGAGCTGCTCGACCCCGCCGCGAGCCCCGCGGCCCCGGCCGCCGCCGCGAAGAAGAAGACGAAGCCGGCGCGCCGCAAGCCCGCCGGCGCGGCCGCCTGAGGCCGGCGGGCATCCCGGCGGGTCCGTGGCGGGCCGGCCGGGTGGCGGCCCGGGGTGGCGCGGCTGGTCGTGCTGTTCCGGCGGGCCGCGATCGGCGCGCCGGCCGGTCCAGCCGCTCCCGGCCGGCCCGGCCAGCCCCGCCAGCCCCGCCCGGCCGGCCCCACCGGCCCCGCCCGCACTTACGGGGTGAACGGACATTTCCAGCCCTTCCGGGGGCGGGAGATGGACAGCGTGGAGGCCGGATTCCCGACAAGGGCTCGAGACTGTCCATTTTCAGCCCCTCCAGGGTCTGGAAATGTCCGTTCACCCCCCGCGGCGGGGCACGGTGGGGGCACGGCGGGGCACGGCGGGGCTGGGTAGGGGCCGGGGCGGTGGCCCGTCCGTCAGTGCTGGCCGAGCGCGGTGGCGATCCGCTCGCGGGTGGCCTCGCGCAGGGCGGCGACGTCGGCGTAGTCGGCCGGGTCCATCGGCTCGAGAATCTGCACCGTCGCCCGGACGTGCTCCTCGAGGACCATGCCGTGCTTGGGGAGCGCCTGCGCGGTCCCGTCCACGGCGACCGGGATCAGCGGCACGCCGTGCTGGATCGCCAGCTCGAACGCTCCGTCCTTGAAGGGGCGCAGCCGTCCGTCCTTCGACCGCGTCCCCTCGGGGAAGAACAGCACCGGGTTGCCGCACTGCAGCAGCCGCGAGCAGGTGGCCAGCATGTCGATCACCGACGCGCGGTCGCCGCGCACCAGCGGCACGTAGCCGTTGAGCGTCATGTTCCAGCCGACGAACGGGATCTTGAAGTTCTCCGCCTTGGACACCCACTTGAACGGGCGCAGCAGCCCGAACAGGACGAGGATGTCGATCAGCGACGCGTGGTTGGCGACGATCACCGCCGGGCCCCGCCACGGCAGGTGCTCCCGCCCACGGACGTCGAGCCGCCAGATCGGGTTGAGCGTCACGTAGAACAGCGCCCACGCGCACGAGTACATGTGCAGCACGACCTTGCGCCGGTCGAACGGCAGCGTCACCAGCCAGACGAGGACGGCCCCGACGAAGAAGATCGGGCAGGTGATCCCGATGACCGCCCAGTAGGCGTAGGAGAAGAGTCGCAGCAGCACGCGCGGGGCAACCTACCGCGCCGGCCGACCCCACCGCCTCCCGCGGGTCTGCGAGGCTCCCGTGATGACCCGTGCGCAGGCCGTGCTGTGGCTGCAGAAGCTCCGCTACTACCGCGGGGACCGCCTGCCCTGGCGCATCGCCCGGCTCCACGCCGAGCTGGCGCGCCGGGAGTGCTTCGCGAAGGGGCCGCTGCACGGCGAGGCGCTGGCGATGCTCCGCGAGGGGCGCCTGACGCTCGGGCCGCACGTCCTCTTCGAGCCGGGGGTGTGGCTCACCGGGAGCGGCACGATCACGATCGGGACCGGCACCTTCCTCAACCTCGGGGTGCAGGTCGCGGCGGTCGACCGGGTCGAGATCGGCGCCCACTGCATGTTCGCCAACGGCTGCCTCGTCACCGACGGCAACCACCGCTTCGACGACCTCGAGAAGCCCGTGCCGTGGCAGGGCTTCACCAGCAAGGGGCCGACCGTCGTCGGCGACAACGTCTGGTGCGGCGCGAACGTCGTGATCACCAGCGGCGTCACGATCGGGGAGCGCTGCGTCATCGGCGCCAACAGCGTCGTGACCACGGATCTGCCGCCGTTCTCGATCGCGGCGGGCGCCCCCGCGAAGGTCCTGAAGACGGTGGAAGCCTCCGCAAACTGAGGGTTCGGACCCCTTCGCGACGGCCGCGTCCGGTACGTTCAGGGTTCATGGGTTCCGACGCCAACCTCGTCACGGTCAGCGGCCCGGATCGGGGGACGCTGCTGGCCAACCTCACGGTCCGGTTCGGCAAGGTCGACGTCGTGCGCGAGCGGTCGGTCGAACTGCCCGAGGGCGGCACCGGCTGGGAGCTCACGGTCCGCCACCGGACCTTCGTCTCCGACCTCCCGCCGGTCACCGCGCCCAACGGCCGCCGCGACGATGATCGCGCCCGCGCCGACCACGCGGCACAGGACGCCCGCCGCCGCGAGCAGGAGCAGGCCGACGCCCGTCGCCGCGCCGACGAGGAGGCCGCCGAGGCCCAGCGGCGCGCCGACGACGAGCGCCGCGCCGAGGAGCAGCGTCGCGCCGACGCCGAGCGTCGCGCGGCCGAGCAGGCCGAAGCCGACCGCCGCGCCGACGAGGCCGCCCGCGCCCGCGCGGCGGAGCGGGAGCGCCTCGCCGCCGAGCAGGCCGCCCGCGAGGAGCGCGAGGCCGCCGAGCGCGCCGCCGCCGAGCAGGCCGCCCGCGAGGCCGCCGAGCGTGCCGAGGCCGAGCGCCGCGAGGCCGCCGAGCAGGCCCGTCTCGCCGCCGAGGCCGAGGAGGAGGCCCGCCGCCGTGCCGAGGCGGCCGGGATCGCCGAGGAGGCGCGGCGCGCCGCCGACGACCTCCAGGTCCAGGCCGGGGCCCGCGCCGCCGCCATCCGCGAGGTCGCCGAGCGCGACGCGGCCGCGATCATCGCGCAGGCCGAGCACACCGCCGCCAGCGTCCGTGCCGCCGCCGAGCAGGACGCCGCGCAGCTGCGCCTGGGCGCCGAGCGCGACACCGCGCAGACGCTCGAGCGCACCGAGCAGGAGGTGACCGCGCTGCGCGCCGACGTCGACGCCGAGGTCGCCGCCGTCCGCGACGAGCTCGCCGCGCTGCGCCGCGAGGCGCAGGCCGAGGTCGCCGCCGCCCGGGCCGAGGCCGAGACGGCCGTCCCCGACGCGCGCCGCGAGGCGCAGGAGCTGCTCGAGGCCGCCCGCGTCGAGGCCACCACCGCGCTGGAGGACGCGCGATCCCGTGCGGCCGCGATGCTCGACGCCGCCCGCACCGAGGCGCAGGAGACGACCGCGCAGGCCGCGGCCCGCCTCGACGCCGATCTGCAGGAGGCACGCGCCGAGCTCGAGGAGGCCCGCGAGCAGGCCGAGACGCTGCGCACCCAGGCCGAGGCCGTGCGCGTGCACGCCGCCCAGGAGTCCGCCGCCACGCGCGCCGCGGTCGAGCAGGAGCTGACCGACCTGCGCCGCGACACCGAGCGCGAGCTCGCCGCGCTGCGCGACGGCGCCGACCGGGAGATCGCCCAGCTGCGCGCCGACGCCGAGCAGGAGGTCGCCGAGCTGCGCCGGCCCGCCGAGGAGCACGCGGAGGCGCTGCGCCGGGAGACCGAGTCGCAGCTCGAGGCGCGCCGCCTCACCGTCGAGCAGGAGCTCCGGGCCGCCCGCGACGCCGCCGAGCAGGAGCTCGTCGAGCTGCGCGAGCAGGCGGCGGTCGACCGCCAGGACGCCGGCCGACTGCGCGCGCAGGCCGAGCAGGAGGCCGCCGCCGTGCGCAGCGCCGCCCAGCAGGAGGCCGAGCGCATCCGCGCGGCCGCGACCCAGAAGCTCGAGGAGGCCAAGGCCGAGAGCGCCCGCTTCGACGCGTCACGCGAGCAGCGCGCCGCCGAGCTCGAGCGCCGCGTGCTGCAGGAGGCGCAGATCAAGGCGCAGCGCCTGCTCGCGGAGGCCGAGCAGACCGCGCAGGAGCTGCGCGCCCAGGGCGAGACCGAGCTCGTCGAGGCGCGCCGCAACGCGCGCGAGACGCAGCGCGAGGTCCGCCAGCAGGCCGACCAGCTGCTGCGCGAGGCGGTGCAGCAGGCCGACCGGGCCAGCGCCGAGGGCCAGGCCATGCAGGAGGCGGTCAAGGCCGCCACCGACCAGCTGCGCGAGTTCGGGATCGCCGTGCAGGCCGAGCTGCGCCAGGCGCACAAGCGGATCGCGGACGCCACGACGGTCGGCGCCGTGCAGTCCCGGCTGCGCACCCAGGGTCCCGAGACCGACGAGGCCGCGCAGGAGATCGCCGAGCGCGTCGCGCGGATCCTCGCCGCGGAGGCCGCCGCGGGCGACGGCCGCACCGCCCGCCCCGACGCGCCCGCCCCGGGCCCGGCCGGCGGGGCGACCCCGTCCGGGACGCCGGACGCCGGCGAGCCGCAGGAGCGGCCCGTCCGCGGCCGCTACGCGTCCCCGTCGCCGCCGATCCGCGGTGACGGTCGCACGCCGCGCGGCCGGTCCTGACCGTCCGGCGGGGCTACTTCGACGTGATCAGGACGATCGCGTAGACGATCGACCCGGCGGTCCCGGCGACCCCGGCGAGCGCCAGCAGCCCGTACGCCAGGGCGGGCGCCGTGCGCCCGTCGCGGCGCAGGTCGGTCCAGCGGGTGAAGCCGACCACGGTCAGGGCGAAGACGACCGAGACGCCGACGCCGGTGAGCGTCGCCGACCAGATCGTCTGCCACAGCGTCTCGACGTCGACGATCTTCGCGAGCATCGGGGTCATGCGTGCTTGCCCTCCGCGCGCTTGGCGAACACCACCGACAGGGAGATGACGAGCAGCGTCATCACGATCACGGGACCGACCGCGCCGTCGCCGAAGATCGCGGTCAGCCCGTAGGAGGCGCCGCCGATCAGGCCGGCCGCGGGGATCGTCAGCACCCAGGCGAGCACCATGTTCCCGGCGACGCCCCAGCGCACCGCGCTCAGCCGCTTCGCCGCGCCTGCGCCCATCACCGCGCCGGAGATCGTGTGCGTCGTCGACAGCGGGTAGCCCGCGTGCGAGGCGGCGAGGATCACCGCGGCGCCGGCCCCCTGGGCGGAGAAGCCCTGGGCGGAGTCCATCTTGATGATCTTCGTGCCGAGCGTCTTGATGATCCGCCAGCCGCCCGAGTAGGTGCCCAGCGCGATCGCGCTGGCGCTCGCGAACACCACCCAGAAGGGCACGTGGAAGTCGTCGGCGGGGATGTCCCCGTGCGCGACCAGCGCGAGCGTGATGATGCCCATCGTCTTCTGTGCGTCGTTGGTGCCGTGCGAGAGCGCGAGCAGACCGCCGGAGAGCAGCTGGCCCGCCTTGAAGCCCCGGGTCACGGGGCCGGGCCGCAGCCGCCCGACGATGCGGTAGACGAGCAGGATCGACAGCCCGGCGACGAGGAACGCGAGGATCGGCGCGACGAACGCGGGGATGACGACCTTGCCGAGCAGCCCCTCGCCGAGGATCGCGTCGGGGCCCTTCGCGGCGAACGCGGCGCCGACGAGGCCGCCGATCAGCGCGTGGGAGGAGCTCGACGGCAGCCCGAACCACCAGGTCGCGATGTTCCACGCGATCGCGCCGACGAGGCCGGCGAACACGATCGTCGGGGTGATCGCGTCCGCCTCGACGATCGCCTTGCCGACGGTCGCCGCGACCTCGAGGGACAGGAACGCGCCGATGAAGTTCAGGATCGCCGCGAACGCGACGGCGGCCCGGGGGGCGACCGCGCGCGTGGAGATCGCGGTGGCCACGACGTTGGCGGTGTCGTGGAAGCCGTTGGTGAAGTCGAACGCCAGCGCCGTGACGATGACGATGACGAGGATGATGTCGCCGTCCATGTTCCTTGGGTCGTTCTAGGGGTGGCGCAGCCGGCCAGATGGTCGGCGAGCCGGGCCCCCGAGCTCGTTCACGCGTTCTTGATGACGATGCCCTCGAGCGTGTTCGCGACGTGCTCGGTGGCGTCGATCGCGGCCTCGAGACCGTCGAAGATGTCCTTCCAGCGGATCACGACCATCGGGTCGATGCCGCCGTCGAACAGGGACGCGATCGCGTCGCGCGAGATGCGGTCCCCGTCGTTCTCGAGGCGGTTGACCTCGACGGTGTAGTGGTTGATGTCCTGGAAGTCGCGCATCCGCGGCATCGCCTCCGCGAGCTGGCGCGTGGACTGCAGCAGGATGTGGGAGAGGCGCTGGGCCTGCTCCATCGGGGCCTCGATCTTGTAGAGGCCCAGCATGTCGGCGACCTCCTCCGTGTGGTCGACGATGTCGTCGAGCTTGGAGGCGAGCTCGAGGATGTCCTCCCGGTCGATCGGGGTGACGAACGTCTCGTTGATCCGCTTGATGATGTCGTGCGTGATCCGGTCCCCGTTCTGCTCGCAGATGAGGATCTCGCGCGCGAGGTCGGCCGTGTCCGGCCAGCCGCGCAGCATCTGGTCGAGCAGGTCGGCGGCCCGCACCCCGTTGACGGCGGCCTCCTCGAACATGTCGAAGAACTCGCGGTCCTTGGGGGCGAAGATGGAGGACAGTCGCGCCATGGCCCGGGCAGGCTAGCGGGTTAACGCGATGTGAAAGCGCGCGGCCCGCTCGTGCCGGAACGCACGAACGGGCCGCAGGTCGCCGCGGGGCGCGCTAGAGGCGCTCGCGCAGCTCCGCGAGCTCGACCGGCTCGATCGCGTAGCCGTGCTCCGGACCCGGGTAGCGGCCGGTCCGCACGTCCTCCGCGTAGGCGCCGACGCCCGCCGCCATGTCGTCCAGCAGGTCCGCGTAGCGCTGCACGAACTTCGCGCCGCGCCCCTCGCGGATGCCGAGCAGGTCGTGGAACACGAGCACCTGACCGTCGACGTTCGGGCCGGCCCCGATCCCGATCACCGGGATCTCGAGCCGCTCGTGGATCATCTCCGCGACCGCGCTCGGGATCGCCTCGAAGACGATCGAGAAGCAGCCCGCCTGCTGCAGCGCGAACGACTCTCGCGCGACGCGCTCGGCGGCCAGCGCGCTCTTGCCCTGCGCCTTGTAGCCGCCCAGGGCGGTCGCGGTCTGCGGCGTCAGGCCGACGTGGCCCATCACCGGGATGCCGGCTGACACGATCGCCCGGGCGCGCGCGACCGAGGTCGGGCCGCCGCCCTCGAGCTTCACCGCGTCGCAGCCCGCCTCCTTGACGAACCGCATCGCGGTCGCGACAGCCTGCTCGTCGCTGATCTCGTAGGACCCGAACGGCAGGTCGCCCACGAGGAACGGCGTCTTCAGGCCGCGGCGCGTGGCCTTGGCCAGCATGAGGATCTCGTCGAGCGAGACCGGGACCGTCGAGTCGTAGCCCAGGACGGTCATCGCGCCGCTGTCACCGACCAGGACGACGTCGACGCCGGCCCGGTCGACCGCGACCGCCGACGGGTAGTCGTAGGCGGTGACCATGACGATCGGCTCGCCGAGCGCGCGCTTCTCCATGAGCCGGGGGAGCGTGACCGGCAGCCGCGACGCGTCGGCCGGGACGGAGACCTGCGGGAAGGTGGACATGAGGGGGAGTCCTTGATCCTCGTGGGTTCAGGTGAGCAGGGTCGCGACGGCGGTGTCGACGTCGATGACGCGGTTGGTGCCCTTCTCGACGTGGACGACGCGGGGCTCGTAGTGCTCCAGGTCGGCCTCGTCGTACTGCCCGTAGGAGATGACGATGATCGTGTCGCCCTTGTGCACGAGGCGGGCGGCGGCGCCGTTGACCTGCATGACGCCCGAGCCCCGCTCGCCGGCGATCGTGTAGGTCTCGAAGCGGGCGCCGTTGTCGACGTCCACGACGTGGACCTGCTCGTGCTCCAGGATGTTCGCCTCGTCCAGCAGGTCGGCGTCGATCGTGATCGACCCGACGTAGTGCAGATCGCTGTCCGAGATGGTCGCCCGGTGGATCTTCGACTTCAGCATCACGCGCTGCATGGGGGCTCAGGTGCCTTTCAACGGGGAGAGGGGATGAGGGTGTTGTCGATGAGTCGGACCTCGCCGACCCGTGCGGCCACCGCGACGAGCGTGTCGCCGTCGATCGCCGTCCGGGGGACGAGGGTGTCGGGATCGACCACCGCGAGGTACTCGGGGTCGACGGAGAAGGGGGTCATGGCCGCGCGGGCGGCGTCGCGCACCGCGGCGGCGTCGCGCTCGCCGCCGGCGACCGCGTCCTCGGCGGCACGCAGGGCGGCGCGCAGCGCGAGCGCGCGGTCACGGTCCTCGCCGTGCAGGCGGACGTTGCGGCTCGAGCGCGCGAGGCCGTCGGCCTCGCGGACGGTCGGGCAGACCTCGATGCGCGCCGGGATGTCGAGGTCGCGCACGAGGCGGCGGATGACGAGCGCCTGCTGCGCGTCCTTCTGGCCGAAGAACGCAACGTCGGGCCCGACCATGTTCAGCAGCTTGGTGACGACCGTCGCGACGCCTTGGAAGTGCTCGGCGCCGCGGTGCGCGCCCTCGAGCGTGCCGGTGAGCGGACCGTCGACCGTGACGATCGTGCAGAACCCGTCGGGGTAGACCTCGTGCACCGACGGGGCGAACAGGACGGTGCAGCCGGCGTGCTCGGCGAGGGCCGCGTCGGCGGCCTCGTCGCGCGGGTAGGCGGCGAGGTCGGACGCCTCGTCGAACTGGGTCGGGTTGACGAACAGCGACAGGACGACGACCTCCGTCTCGGCCGCGGCCCGACGCAGCAGTGAGAGGTGCCCGTCGTGCAGCGCGCCCATCGTCGGGACGAGGCCGATGCGGCGGCCGGCCCGACGGTCGGGCAGCAGCAGCGCGCGGAGCTCGGCGACGGTCCGGACGGTGCGCATCAGCCCGTCACCACCGTCCGGCGGTCGGCGAGCGACCGGGTCGCGTCCGCGAGCGCGTCGAACAGCGCCAGCAGCTCCGGGGTGCGGTCCGCGACGGCGTCGCGCTGCGCCGCGACGGTCGCCACGTCGCCGCGGGCGATCGGGCCGGTGAGCGCCCGCTCGGGGCCGTGCGCGGCCCAGTTCTCGACGGTGGCGCGCACGAGCGGGACGAGCAGCTCGCGGTCGGCGTCGGCGGTGGCCAGCAGCCGCTCGGCGGCGTCCTGCAGCGTCACGAGGAAGTTCGAGGCGATCGAGGCGGCCGCGTGGTAGGCGACGCGGTCCTCGTCGCGGATGCGGACCGGCCGCAGGCCGAGCGTCCGGGCCAGCTCGCGCGCGGTGGCGAGCGCCGCGTCGGTGCTGCCGTCGACCGCGGCGCCCGCGCCGGCGAAGACGGCGTCCGGGCCCGCGACCGTCATCAGGGGATGGAGCGAGAACGCCTCGTGCCCGGCGCCGGTCAGCGCGGTGAGGCCGGTCGCGCCGGAGCAGTGGCCGACGAGCAGGCCGGGGCGGGGGGTGATCGCGGCGGCCGCACGGGCGATCTCCGCGTCGGGGACGCACAGCAGCGCGACCGTCGCCTCGGCGGGGACGGTCGCCTCCCGGCCCAGCGGGCCGTGCACGGCGACGCCGACGGCGGGCAGGGCCCGCGCGAGCGCGGAGCCGACGCGGCCGGCGCCGATCAGCGCACAGCGGCAGGGGCCCTGGTCGGCCCCGGAAGTGGGGGATGTCTCCATGGGAGATCTCGGTCCAGTCCCCGGAAGGGGGGTACCGGTCGCGTGTGGTGAGGGGTGTGCTGCCTGGTCCTGCGGGGACTGCCGAGGTCCGTCCCGGGCATCGGTGACGGCCTCGTCACGGAGAGTACACACCGGGCCTCGATGCGCAACACCTGCCTCGCCGGTGTCTCCCCGACGGTCGACGGGGATCCCCCGGGCGGACGGTACGATCGCCGCGTGTCGTCTCCCGACGAGCGCCGAGACGCCATCGCGCAGGCCGCCGCGCGGGCCCGGGGGTGCGGTCGCTGCCCGCAGCTCGCGGCCACGCGCACCCAGGTCGTGTTCGGCAGCGGCGACCCCGACGCGGACCTCCTCGTCGTCGCCGACGCCCCGGGCCGCGAGGAGGACGAGCGGGGCGTGTCGCTGCTCGGCCGTCCCCGCCGCGTGCTCGACGAGCTGCTGCGCGAGACCGGCATCGACCCGGCCGCGGTGTGGACGACCACCGCGCTGCTGTGCCGGCCCCCGGACAACCGCGACCCGGCCCCGGCGGAGCTCGAGCGGTGCCGCGCGCACCTGCTGGCCCAGGTCGAGCTCGTCGCCCCGCGGGTCGTCTGCACGCTCGGCACGGTCGCGACCCGCGTGGTGCGCGGCGTCGCCGAGCCGATCCTGCGGGTGCACGGGCGCACCGAGGTCGTCGAGCTCGCCGGCCGTCGCGTGCGCGTCCTGCCGGTCCTGCACCCGGCCGCGGCGCTCTACCGGCCGCAGACGCTCGAGCTGCTGCGCCGCGACCTCGCGCGCCTGCCCGGACTGCTGGCGCTGCCGGTGCCCGAGCAGCCCCGGCCGGTCGTCGTGCCGCCGGCGGCGCCGCTGCCGCCCGTCGCCCCGGATCCCGCGGCGGGCCCGCCGCCCGACGGTCAGCTCGGCCTGTTCTGAGCCGGGTCCGCCGCGAGCACGGCGCGCGCGTCCGGCGCGGCGCGGCGCGCCGCGCGCAACGCGTCGCGGCGGGCGCGCACGAGCGTCGCGTCCGCGCCCGGGCGCAGGCGGGCCGCCAGCAGCCGGGTCGCGAACGTCGCCGCCTGCAGCCGGTCGTCGCGTCGCAGGCCGCGGGCGCCGAGCCGGGTGGCGACCACGTGGCGGCGCCGTCGGGCCAGCAGCGCGACCGGCTCGCCGCCGAACGCGGGTCCCGTGCTGTGGCGTCCGGCGTGCCGCAGCGCGAGGTCCGGGTGCAGGACCGTCGGCCGGCCCGTCGCGGCCGCGTGCAGGCAGAGGTCGAGGTCCTCGAAGAACAGGAACGCGGCCGGGTCGAACGGTCCGAGCTCACGCAGCGTCGTGGTCCGCGCGGCCACGCACGCGGCGATCGCCCAGCCGACGGTCCGTGGACGGTCGGCCCGCCAGGGCTGTGCGGCCTCGCGCAGCCGCCGCGGCAGCAGCGGCGGGTGCGCCAGCGCCAGCAGCGCGTGGCCGGGCGACCCCGGCCGCGGATGGGCGCTGTCCTCGACCGTGCCCGCGGGCGTCAGCAGGCGTGGCACGTGCAGCGCGTCGTGCCCCGCCGCGTGGGCGACGAGCGCGGGGAGCGCGCGGTCGTCGAGCAGCTCGACGTCGGGGTTCAGCAGCACGGTCACCGGGTGCCGGGCGCGGGCGAGCCCGGCGACGTTCGCCGTCCCGAAGCCCGGGTTGCCGTCGAGCACGAGCACCTCCGCGCCGTGCGCCCGGGCCAGCGCGACCCCGGCCCCGCCGTCGCGCGAGCCGCTGTCCACGCAGACGAGCTGCGGCGCGAGCGGCCCCGCGTGCGCCTCCAGGGACGCCAGCAGCCGCTCCAGCGGCGCGGCGCTGTCGTGCAGCACGACGACGAGCGTGACGCTCACCGCGACGCCCCCGCGGCGTCGGCGAGCGCGGCGCGCGTGGCGCGGGCCGCCGCCTCCCAGGTCAGCCGGTCGGCCGCCGCGCGCGCCCGGACGGCGAGGTCCTCGCGCAGCGCGGCGTCGGCCGCGATCCGCACGAGCGCGTCGGCGAGCGCGCGCGGGTCCCCCGGTGCGACGTGCAGCGCGGCGTCGGGCAGCGTCTCGCGGTGCACGGCCAGGTCGCTCAGCACCGACGGCGTCCCCAGGAGGGCCGCCTCCAGCGGCGGGAAGCCGAAGCCCTCCAGCCACGAGGGCGCGACGAGCGCGAGCGCGTCCCGGTAGAGGCCCGCGAGCGTCCGGTCGTCGACCCGGCCGAGCGCGACGACGCCCGGGCCGCGGATCGGCCGGCGGCCCTCGCCGACGACGACGAGCTCGGCGTCCAGCCCGCCCGCGCGGGCGAGTGCCCAGGCCTGCGCCAGGACGTCGGGGGCCTTGCGGGGCTCGAGCGCCCCGACCCACAGCAGGAACGGCCGGTCGCGCACCGGCCCGGGCGGGGGAGCCGCCGGGGCGGCGACGCCCGGTTGCACGACCACCACCCGGTCGGCGAGCCCGGGGCGGCGGGCCAGCAGCGCGTCCCGGGTGGCGGCGCTGTCGGCCAGCAGCCGGTCGGCGCGCGCGACGAGCCGGTCGGGACGCGCGAGCACGTGCCAGGCCCGCTCGTAGCGGGTGAAGTCGCCGGGACGCTCCCAGAACGACAGGTCGTGGACGGTCAGGACGACCGGGACGCCGGCGGTGACGGCGACCGGGGCGGGGGCGGGGAGCCACACCACGTCGAGGTTGCCGCCGAGCAGGCGGTCCAGGCGCGGGCGCCCGGTGAGCGCCGCCGTCGCGTAGGCCGCCCGACGCGGCAGCCGCGTGCGGTGGACGATCGTCCGACCCGGCGACGGGGTGCCCGCCCCGTGGGCGACGACGTGGTGCTCGTCCTGCGGGAACGCCGTGGCCATCGCGTCCAGCAGCGCGCGGGCGTAGCGCCCGACGCCCCGGTGTCCGGCCAGCGCGCGGGCGTCGACGCCGACCCTCATCCTCCGCACCGTAGCCCCCCGGGCGGTCGCATAGACTCGCCGCGGATGGAGGGGTCTCGACCACCGAGGGTCGCGTTGGTGCACGACTTCCTGCTCGACGCCCGCGGCGCCGAGCGCGTCTTCGCGGTCCTCTGCGACCTCTATCCGGACGCCGACCTCTTCACCGCCGTCTACGACGAGCGCGGCACGCGCGGCCGCTTCGCCCGCCGCCGCGTGACCACCAGTTGGCTGCAGCGGCTGCGCCCGACCGCGCGCTGGTTCCGGGCGCTGCTGCCGCTCTACCCGGCCGCGGTCGAGGGCCTCGACCTGCGCGGCTACGACCTCGTCGTGTCGAGCTCGAGCGCCTGGGCGCACGGCGTCATCCCCGACGAGGGCGCCGTCCACGTCTGCTATTGCCACAACCCGTTCCGGTACGCGTGGAACGCCCGCGAGGAGACGCTCGGCGCCCGCGGGCCGATCGGGCGCGCCGTGCTGGGCACGGTGCTCGCCCGATGGCGCCAGTGGGACTGGATCGCCGCGCAGCGCGTCGACACGTACGTCGCGAACTCGCCGACGACGCGCCTGCGGATCGCCCGCTACCTCGGACGCGAGGCGGTCGTGGTCGCGCCCCCGGTGCAGACCGCCCGGTTCGCGCCCGGCCCCGTCGGCGACCGCTACGTCGTGCTCTCGCAGCTGATGCCGCACAAGCGGATCGACCTCGCGGTCCGCGCGTTCTCGCAGATGGGGCTGCCGCTGACCGTCATCGGCCAGGGCCCGGACCTGCGCCGCCTGCGCCGGCTCGCCGGCCCGACCGTCGAGGTCGTCGGGCACCTCCCGGACGCCGAGGTCGCCCGGCGGCTGTCCGCTGCCCGGGCGCTCGTCGTCACCGCGACCGAGGAGTTCGGGATCGCGGCGGTCGAGGCGCAGGCCGCCGGACGGCCGGTGATCGCGCTGCGCGCCGGCGGCGTGCGCGACACCGTGATCGAGGGCCGCACGGGCACGTTCTACGACGAGCCGACGGTCGCGTCGCTGTGCGCCGCGGTGCGGCGCTTCGACCCGCTCTCCGTCGACCCCGACGCGTGCGTGCAGAACGCCCGGCGGTTCGACGTCGCGGTCTTCCGCGCCGCGTTCGCCGCGACGGTCGAGGCCGCGATCCGCGACGCGCGCGACGCCCCGGTCCCCGCGCGCCGCCCGCCGGCGGCCGACCGGCCGCGCGCCCGCGGTCGCCGCCCCGGCCCCGGCGCGCGGCGGTCGTGAGGACGACCGCGGTCGTCCCCGCCTGGAACGGTCGCGGCTGGCTGCCCGGCCTGCTCGCGTCGATCGACGCCCAGGAGCGGCCGTTCGACGAGCTCGTGATCGTCGACAACGGCTCCCGTGACGGGACCGCCGACTGGCTCGCCGCCACCCGACCGGACGTCGTCGTGCTGCGCGAGGACCGCAACCGCGGCTTCGCGGCCGCCGCCAACCGGGGGATCGCCGTCGCCCACGGGGAGCGCATCGCCCTGTTGAACACTGACGTCGAGCTCGCCCCCGACTGGCACGCCCGCCTGGCCGACCGGCTCGACGGCGACCCGCGGCTGGCGAGCGTCGCGTCGAAGCTCGTGCGCCTGGACGACCCCGGGACCGTCGACGACGCCGGCGACCGGCTGCGCCGCGACGGGGTCTGCGAGCAGCGCGGCGCCGGACGCCCGGACGATGGTCGCTTCGACGTCCCCGGCGAGGTCTTCAGCGCCTGCGCGGGCGCCGCCCTGTACCGCCGCGACGCGGTGCTCGCGGTCGGGGGCTTCGACGAGCGGCTGTTCTCCTACCTCGAGGACGTCGAGCTCGGGCTGCGCCTGGCGCTCGCCGGCTGGCGCTGCGGCTACGAGCCCGCCGTCGCCCGCCACGCGGGTGGGGGCTCCAGCGGGCAGCTCGCGCGCCCGGTGAGCGGCTGGGTGGCCCGCAACACGCTGCTGCTCGTCGCCCGCGCGTGGCCGTGGCGGTGGGCGGGACCGGTCGTCTACCGGCAGCTCGCCTGGACGCTGCACGCGGCCCGCGAGCGCCGTTTGCGCGCCCACCTCGGCGGGCTCGCCTCGGCGCTGCCGCTGCTGGGGGTGATGCTCCGCGAGCGGGCCGCGCTGCGCCGGGTCGCGGTGCGCCGGATCGAGGACGTCGTGGCGCCCGTCCCGTGGCGCGGCCCGACCGCCGGCGGCCATCCGGACAGCCCGGAGTGACCGCCGTGCGTCGCAATCTGCTGCTGGCCGGGGCGGCGCTGCTGCTGTCGGGCTGCACGCTGCTGCTCGAGGCGGGCCCGCACGACGAGGGGCTCGTCCTCGCGGCCGCCGACCGCGTCGCCGACGGGCAGCTGCCCTACCGGGACTTCTGGTGGAACTACGGTCCCGGGCAGGCGCTGGCGCTCGGCGCGCTGACCTGGGTGACCGGCCCGTCGCTGCTGGCCTGGCGGATCGCGCGGCTCGTCCTGGACGTCGCCGTCGTGCTGCTCGTCGCCCGCCTCGTCGAGCCCGAGCAGGGGCAGGACCATCCGCGTGTCCTGGGCTGGCCGCTCGCGGCGGGGCTCGCCGCCGCGGGCGCGCTGGCCTGGCCGGCGAACGCGGGACCCGGGCCGCCGGCGCTCGCGCTCGCGCTCGGAGCGCTGCTCGCCGCCCGCCGGCAGCGGCCCGGCCTCGCCGGGGCCCTGGCGGGTCTCGCCGGCCTGTGGCGGCCCGAGATCGGACTCGCGGCGGCCGCCGGGATCGTGCTGGGCGGGGCGCCCGCCCGCCGCGCGCTGCCGGCCGCCGGCGCGGTCGCGGCCATGGGCGTGCTGCCGTTCGCGCTGCTCGCCCCGGCGGAGCTGGTCGACCAGACCGCCGGGTTCCTGGGCATCCAGGACCTGCAGCGTCTGCCGTTCCCGTTCGCCGTCGCCGACGCGTTCCCCGACCCGAACAAGCTGCTGGAGGCCGCCTACCCGGCCCTGCTCGTCGCGGCGACCGCCGGCGCGGGCGCCTGGTTCGCGGTCCGCCGGGGTGGCGCGGGACGGGAGGCGTGGGCGCTCGCGCCGCTCGTGGCCGGCGGCCTGGCCTACCTGCTGGCCCGCACCGACGAGTTCCACCTCCTGGGCCTGGCGCTCGCGCTCGCCGCGCTGGCCGGGGTCGTCGGCGCGCGCAGCGACCGGCGCGGGGTGCGTGCCGCGTGCCTCGCCGTCTGCGCGCTCGTCGCGCTGCACGGCGCCGAGCGGCAGGCGGGACGGCTGCTGCACCCCGGGGACCTCGTCGCGCTGCCCGGCCCCGCCGCCGACGGGGTCCGGGCCGACGCCGCGTTCGCCCGCGGCGCGGCGTTCGTCGCACGCACGGTCCGCGCGGTCCCGGGTCCGGTGCTGGTCGCGCCGCCGCGCTACGCCCGCGTGCGCTTCGGCGCGCCGCTGCTGAACGTCCTGCTGGGGCGGCCCAACCCCTCCCGCTACGACGTCGTCCAGCCCGGCGTGGTCACCGACCGCGACGTGCAGGAGGAGATCGCCCGCGACCTCGCCCGCACCCGCACGCCGTGGGTCGTGCGCTGGATCGCGCCCGCGGCCCGCCGCGACGAGCCCAACGGGGGCGGGCGCCTCGACGGCGCCGACGTCCTGGACCGCGTCATCGCCCGCGACTACCGCGAGGTCGCCCGCGACCCGAGCTTCGTGGTGCTGCTGCGCCGCGGCTACGATCCCGACCCGTGACCGCGCTGCGGCTCCTCCTCGTCCTCGCGGGCGTCACCGTCGTCGTCTTCGCGTTGCAGCGCGGCGCCGACGTGCGGTCCTGCGACGACGCGCGCGGCGCCGCGTTCGGGGCGGCGCTCGCCCCGCAGCCCGAGCCGCTGCCCGACGGCGGCCGCGCGCTCGCCGCCGACGTCGTCGACCACTGCCGCGGCAGCGAGGCGCTGGCCCTGTCCGCGCGGGCGCTCGTGCGCATCGGGGCGTTCGCGGGCGCCCAGCGGCTCGCCGCGACCGCGGTCGACCGCGACCCGGAGGCGTTCGCGGCCCGCACCGCGCTCGCCGAGGTCCTCGAGGCCCGCGGCCGCCCGGAGGAGGCGCAGGTGCAGCGCGAGCGCGCCCGCGCGCTCAACCCGCGGGGACCGGTGCCGGGCGCTCCGCCGCCCGCGGCGCCGGGGAGCCCCGGAAGCGGCGCATGAGCGGCCGCTCGACCAGCGTGTAGGAGAGGGTCGCGGCAACCAGCGACGCGGCCAGCACGGCCAGCGTGATGATCGGGAAGCCGAGGTCCGCGACGCGCGGCCCGAGCCGGGCGTTGATCTCCTCGCCCAGCGGCAGGTGCCACAGGTACACGCCGTAGGAGACGAGGCCGAGCCACACCAGCGGCCGGGATGCCAGCAGCGCGCGCACGCGCCCGCCCCCGTCGGTGCCGATCGCCGCGGGCAGCACGACGAGTACCGCGATCAGCGCGTAGAGGACGTGCTCGCACAGCAGCTCGTAGGTGTCGTAGTCGGCCAGCGGCAGGATCGGCAGGCCCACCTGCGTGGACAGCAGCAGCACCGCGACCGCTCCCGCCCAGGGCACCCCGGGGTGCGCGCCGACGAACCGCACCCAGCCGGGCCGCCGACCGACCGGTCGGTCGGCGACGTGCGCGCTGACGACCGCGAGCGCGAGCCCGAGCGCGAACCACAGGAACAGCTGGGGGAGGATGTTCGCCCCGACCTCGGTGGGCGACCCGGCGACCGACCGCCACGCGCGCAGCGCCAGCGACAGCAGGCCGAGCACGGCGATCGCCGCGAGCTCCGGCCACAGCTGCCGCTCCACCGGACGGCCACGCAGCCACCGGGCCGCGCCGAGCGCCAGGAACGGCAGCAGCGCGTAGAAGGTGATCTCGACGTGCAGCGTCCACGCCGGCCCGATGCCCTGGAGGATCCAGCCTCCGCGCAGGTTCTGCGCGAACCCGTAGTAGACCCACCAGTCCTTCGTGAAGACGCCGTTCAGGCCCGGCCAGATCGCCAGCAGCGTCAGCGCCAGCCAGTAGGCGGGGACGATCCGCAGCGCGCGCCGTCGCAGGTAGCCGCCGATCTGCGGCGCGTCACGATCGGCGAGCCGGGCGGCGACGAACGGCCGGTAGAGCAGGAAGCCCGAGAGGACGAAGAAGATCGCCACGCCGACGTTCAGCCGGGCGGTCAGCGGGCCGAGCAGGTCGTTGCTCGTCGTGAACGTCGTCAGCCCCGCGGTGTGGACGCCCAGGACGCTGAGCGCGGCGATGGCGCGCACCCCGTCGAGGTGCGGGAAGCGCGGGGGGACGGCGGCGCGATCCATGCGGGCCAGAGCATAGGCCGGGACCGCGGCGGTGTCAGCGCGACGCGACCGGCCGCGGCTCGGCGCGGTCCGCACGGGCGATCAGGCTGCCGGTGAGGAGCAGCACCGGCAGGGTCAGCGCGGGCATCTCCCAGTCCCAGTCCAGGCAGGCGTGGACCGCCCACACGGTCAGCGCGGCGCACGCGCCCGCGGCGAGCGCCGGGTCCTCGCGTTGCACCGTGCGGGCGCAGCGGGCGACGCCCACGACGAACAGCGCGAGCGCGAGCAGCCCGACGAGCCCGAGCTCCGCCGCGGTCTCCAGCGGCAGCGAGTGCGCGTCGCGGACCGGGTCGGGCACGTCGCGCTCGCGCTGCCACTCGACCGCGAAGCCGCCGCTGCCGACCCCGGCGACGGGATGGTCGGCGAACGCGCGCAGGGCCACGTCCCAGTAGCGGTCGCGGTTGGAGCCCACGTCGGTGAACCGCTGGGTCTGCGCGCCGAACGCCGGATCCTGCGGGCCGCCCGGCGCGACGACGACCGGCACGACGACCGCGACGACGCACAGCACCGCGACCGCGGCGCCGAGCCCCCGCCCGGGCAGCGGCAGCCGGCCCGACCGCGCGCCGTCGGCGGCCTCGCGCCGCGCGACCGTCGCGGTGAGCAGCGCGGCCGCCACGACGCACCCGAGCAGCACCGCGAGGACGATCGCGCCCTGCGCGTCCCGGGTCCCCGCATCGCCCTCCAGGGCGCGGACCGCGTCGGAGAGCGCGGACGCCACCAGCAGCGGCACGCTGGTCAGCGCCGCGACCCCGAGCGCGCGCAGCTGTCCGAACGTCGGGGCGCACGCCAGCAGGACGAGCAGCCCGCACCCCAGGGCGAGCACCGCGCCGCGCGAGAAGCTCAGGTAGACGCCCGCCGCCAGGGGGGCCGCCGCGGCGCCGGCCGCGGCGCGCAGCGCGTCGGGCCGCGTGCGGTCCCCGGCCACCCGCACCGCGACGACCGCGCCGATCGCCGCGAGCGCGCCCTGCGCGTTCCAGTAGGTGAGCGGCTGCTCCAGCCGGCCGCCGGCGCTGACCGACGCGGACTGCTCGACGAGCCACGGCACGAGCCGGCCGGACAGCCCGTAGAGCGTCACGAGCAGCGCGCCGCCCCCGACGGCGAGCTCGGCCGTCCGGGCGTCGCGCCGGCGGCCGAGCAGCATCGCGGCGGCGAGCAGCGCCCCGAGGTACAGGAGCGTGCGCTCGAGGTCGTCGCCGGCGGGGTCGTCCAGCGGCGCCCAGGCCCGTGAGACCCCCGTCCAGGCGACGAGCAGCCCGAGTCCGGCGACCGCCAGCAGGCCCGCGCGTCGGCGCGGCAGCGGGGCGGGCGCGAGCACCGCCGCGGCGACGACGAGCGCCCAGCAGCCCGCCAATGCCCAGAGACGTGGACCGTCGAAGAACCCGCCGGAGAAGAACGCGAGCACCACCGGTCCGGCCAGCAGCCCACCGCGCAGGAGGCCGAGGGCCGGGACGGCGGGTGACGGCGAACGCATCGGCGCGTCAGCGTACCCTCCGCGCCTGGTGCGTTCGACGATCGTGCAGCTGCGGGCCCGCGCGGGCCGCCGGATCGGCCCCCACGCGGCCCCCCTGGGCCTCGTCCTGGGCGCGTACCTGCTCGCGCTCGTGCAGCGGCCGGGGGAGACGATCGCCGACACGAAGGTGCACCTGCAGCTCGACGCGGCCCGGTTCCTCGGGGACGTCGCGAGCGCGTGGACGCCGACCGCCGGACTCGGCCACGTCTGGGCCGGCCAGTACGGCGGCTACCTCTTCCCGATGGGCCCGTTCTTCGCCGCCGGCGAGGCGCTCGGACTGCCCGACTGGGTCGTGCACCGGCTCTGGCTCGGCACGCTGCTGGCGGTCGCCGCCTACGGGATCCTGCGGCTGCTGCGCGTGCTCGTCCCCGGGCACGCGGAACACGGCTACTCGGCGCTGCACGTCGGCGCGGGCGTGCTCTACGTCGTCAACCCGTACGTCACCGTGTACGCCGACCGCACGAGCGTCGCGCTGCTCGCCTACGCGGCGCTGCCGTGGCTGCTGCTGTGCGTGCACCGCGGCCTGCGCGACCCGCGCGGCTGGTGGTGGCCCGCCGCCTTCGCGCTGGTCCTGACGAGCACCGGCGGCGGCGTCAACGCGGCGGTGACCGGCTGGGTGCTCGTCGCGCCCGCGCTGCTGGTGCTCTACGAGCTCGGCTGGGGTGGCGTCCCGCGCGCCGCGCTCGTGCCGTGGCTCGGCCGCACGGTCCTCACCGGCGCGCTGGCGGGCGCCTGGTGGGTCGTCCCGCTCGCCGTGCACGCCTCCCAGGGGTTCGACTTCCTGCCGTTCACCGAGCAGCCGGGGACGATCTGGGGGACGACGTCGCTGGCGGAGTCGTTCCGGCTCCTGGGCTTCTGGACGAGCTACATCGGCGTCGGCTTCGGCGGCGAGCTGCGCCCGTTCGCCACCCACGGGCCCGCGTACCTGTTCTCCCTGCCGGTGGTGCTGGCGAGCATGCTCGTGCCCGCGCTCGTGGTGCTCGGCCTGCGCGTCTCGTGGCGCGCCCGGTACGCCCCGTTCTTCGTGCTGCTGCTGACCGTCGGGCTGCTGATCATGGCGGTCGGCTTCCCCGAGGGCTCGCCGCTGCGCCGCGCGGCGACGTTCACCTACAACCAGGTCGAGGCCGTGCGGTTCCTGCGCACGACCTACAAGGCGGGACCGCTCGTGGCGCTGGCGCTCGCCGCCCTCGGCGGCATGGGCCTCGCGTGGGCCTGGGCCCGCGCGGCCGGACGGCCACGGCTGCGGGCGCTCGGGACCGTCGCGCTCGCCGGGGTCGTCGCGGTCGCCGCCTGGCCGCTGACGAGCGGGCGGGCCCCCGACCGCCAGCTCGCCTACGACGTCCCGTCCTGGTGGCAGCAGGCGGCCGACCGGCTCGACGACGCGGACCCGAACACCCGCGCGCTGCTGCTGCCCGGCCAGCTGTTCGCGAGCTACCGCTGGGGGCAGACGATCGACGCGGTCCTGCCCGCGCTCACCGACCACCCGGTCGCCAACCGCTACATCGTGCCGTTCTCCGACTCGCGCGCCACCGAGCTGCAGTGGGGCGTCGATGCGCTCGTCAACCAGGAGCGGCTCGTGCCCGGGCAGCTGGCGCCGCTGCTGGACCTGCTCGGCGTCGGCCAGGTCGTCCTCGCCACCGACGGCGACCGCTCGCGCAGCGGCGAGCTCGGTCCCGCCGAGGTCGCGCGCGTGCTCGGCACGCAGCCCGACGCCACCGGCGGCGGCCTCGCCGCGACCGGTCTGGACACGGGCCTGGGCGCCCCCGAGATCGACCCGGCGCTCGGCGGCGGCGCGGGGATCGCGGGGGAGCGGCCGGTCTCCGGCGTGCGCCGCGAGACGTTCGGCACGCCGCAGCTGCTGCCGGCCGCCGCCGCGCGGCTCGCCGGTCCGGTACGCCGCGCGCCGCTGGAGCTGCGCCCGGCGCGGACCGGCGGGATCGTGCGCGTCGTCCCGCGCGCCCCGATGACGATCGTCGACGGCGGCGCGCAGGGGGTCATGGACCTCGCCGCGTTCGGCGACCTGCGCCCCGATCGGCCGCTCGCCTACGCCCCCGACCTCGACGGCGAGACGCTCGCCGCCGCGGTCCGCGACGGGGCGGGCTTCGTCATCGCCGACGGCGTGCGGCGCCGCGCGTTCGTCAGCGCGCGCCTGCGCGGCAACGTCGGACCCACGCTGCCGGCCGACCGCGACGTCAGCGAGGACGGCACCCGCCTGGACCCGTTCTCCGGTGACGGCGACCGGCCCGCCGCCCAGACCGTCGCGGTCCTGCGCGGCCGCGGCGCGGTCGCGGTGAGCGCTCCGTACAGCCCGCAGGTCACGCAGTTCCCCGAGCACCGCCCGGCGGCGGCGCTCGACGGGGACCTCGGGACCGCGTGGCTGGCCGACCGCTTCCTCGCCGAGAGCCGCCGCCACCTCGACGTCACGTTCCCTGAGCCGCGCGACGTCGGGACGATCGAGCTGTACCCCTACGGCGACAGTCGCGGCACGGTCACCGCGGTCGAGGTCGGTGGGCGCCGCTTCGCGGTCCGGCCGGGCTGGAACACGCTGCGCGTCGGGCTCGAGAAGGTGCGGCGGCTGTCGGTGCGGATCGCCTCGATGCGCCGGCCCGAGCGCGCGACCGCCGGCGGCGGCGGGATCCGCGAGCTGCGGATCCCCGGGGTGCGCGTGCGGGAGACGCTGCGGCCGCCGGTCGTGCTCGAGCAGGCGCTGCGCTCCGAGGACCTGTCCGGCAGCCCGCTCACCTACCTGCTGCAGCGCACGACGGCCGACGCCCCCGCGGTCCGGGGTCGCCTGGCGGGTCCGGCGCAGGCCGGGCTGCTCGCCGACGCGCGCGACCCCGAGCCGCGGCTGGAGCGCACGATCCACCCGCCGACGGCGCGTCGCTACGGCGCCGAGGCCTGGGTGAGCGTCGATCCGAAGACCCCGGACGACGTGCTCGACGGGCTCGTGAGCCCGGCCGCCGCCCGGCTCGTCGCCCGCTCCGCCTCGCGTCTGGAGGGCCGGCCCCGGCACCGGGCGTCCGGGGCGTTCGACGGCGGGACCGCGCGCGCCTGGATCGGCCAGTGGATCGCGGGCCGCCCGGCCTGGCTGTCCTGGCGCACGCCGCAGGTCGCGACGCTGCGCCGCCTGCGGCTCGTGCCGCCCGCGGTCCGCGTGCGCCGCCCGACCCGCGTGCGCCTGCGCTCCGAGCGGGGCGTGAGCGCCCCGGTCGCCGTGCGCGCGGACGGCTTCGTGCGGCTCGCCGCCCCGCTGGCCGGGCGCCGCTTCCGCCTGGAGGTCCTCGAGGCCGCGTTCCCGGCCGGCACCCCGGCGCGGCTGCGGCAGCGCCGCGCCGTCGGGATCGGCGAGCTGCGCGGCGCGGGCGTCGAGCCGGTCCCGGCGCCCCGCAGCGGTCGCGCGGCCGCGCCGTGCGGGGCGGTGGTCCTGCGTGCCGCGGGCCGCACGCTGCGGCTGCGCGTGCCCGCCCAGGACCTGCGGCGCTTCGACGCCGGCCTGCCGCTGCGCGCCGAGGGCTGCGGACCGCTGTCGCTGCCCGCCGACCGCACGCTGCTGCGGGACACCGGGACGGGCGCGTTCCGCGCCGACCGGCTGCGCCTGTTCTCGGCCCCGCCGGAGAGTCTCGTGCTGCCGGGCGCGGGCGGTCGGGTCCTCGCCGCCGGGACGCCGGGGGAGGGCCGTCGTGACGGCGTGCGCGTGGACGTGCGCGAGCCGTCCTGGCTCGTCTACGGGGAGTCCTACGCGGCCGGCTGGCGGGCCAGCTGCGACGGCCGCGACCTCGGGCGCCCGGTGCCGCTGCAGGGCTACGCCAACGCCTGGCCGGTCGAGCCGGGCTGCGAGCGCGTGGCGCTCTCCTTCGGGCCGCAGCGCGCGCTGACCGGCGGGTACGTCGTCAGCGCGATCGCGATCCTCCTGCTGCTCGCCTACCTGCTCCTGCGCCGCGGCGAGCGGGTCCGCCAGCGCGACCCGGTGACCGCACCGCCAGGGCCGCTGGACGTGGGCGCCGACCGGCCGGCCCGCTGGGGGCTCCTGCGCGCGCTGGCGATGGGCCTGGTCGCGTCGGGCGTGCTGGGCGCGCTGTTCGCGCTGCGGGCGGGGGCGGTGCTCGGACCGGTGGTGGCGTTCGTGCTGTGGCGCGGCGTGGCCAACCGCACGCTCGTGCTCTGGGCCGGGCTGCTGCTGCTGGTCGGCGTGCCGGTCGCGCACGTCCTGGGGGGCGCGGACGACCCTGGCGGCTACGACTACGGCTACGCGGTCCACCACATCGCCGCGCACTGGGTGGCGACGGGGGCGGTCGCGCTGCTGCTGCTCGCGCTCGTGCGCTGGCTGCGGGCGGACCGGCGCCTGCGCCGCGCCGACGACGCCGGCTAGCCCCGCAGGCCCAGCGGCGCGGTGCTGCGCGCGGCGAGCCGGCGCAGCGCCTCGCGGTCCCCGTCGACCTGCGCGAGGCCCTCGGCCCCGGGGGCGCCCAGGAGCGTGCCCATGACGGCGTGCATCGTGCCGGCGAGGTGGACGTCGGCGGGACCCTCGGGGGCGCCGAGCGCGGCCCGGATGCCGTCGGGCTCGACGGTCAGGGTGATCGCGGTGCCCTCCGCGTCCAGCGCGACGGTGAGCGGGGCGAGCGCGGCGAGGTCGGCGCCGCGGAACATCACGGGGGCGGCGAGCGCCACCCAGTGGCCGCAGACGACGTCGCCCTCGGCGCCGCGGGCCATGTCGGCGACGCCCCAGAGCGCCAGCTCGGCGAGCACGCCCTCAAGCGCGCGGCCACGGTCGGTCAGGCGGTAGAGCACGGTGGCGACCGGGGGCGGGGCGGCGTGGCGCTCGAGCACGCCGGCGCCCTCGAGGGCGCGCAGGCGGTCGGTCAGGAGGTTCGTCGCGATGCCCGGGAGGCCGGTGCGCAGGTCGGCGAAGCGGCAGTCGCGCAGGAGCAGCTCACGCACGATCAGCAGCGACCAGCGGTCGCCCACGACGTCGAGCGCACGGGCCGCCGCGCAGTACTGGCCGTAGGAGCGCATGGACGGATCCTAGCGCGGACGCTTGCATTCATCCACTAAGCACTTTATTTTCTCAACTCATGCGCACGTCCTCCTCGCCCCGGGCCGTCCTGGCCGTCCTCTGCCTCGCGGTGTTCACGATCAACCTCGCGACCACGATCACGAACATCGCGCTCCCGACCCTCGTCGCCGAGCTCGACGCCTCCACCCGCGACCTCCTCTGGATCGTCGACGGCTACAACCTCGCCTTCGCCGCGCTCGTCCTCGCGATGGGCTCGCTCAGCGACCGCTTCGGGCGGCGTGGCGCGCTCGTCGCCGGCCTCGCCGTCTACCTCGCCGCGAACCTCGCGAGCGCCTGGGCCGGCTCGCCCGACGTGCTCGTCGCCTTCCGCGTCGTCGCCGGCATCGGCGCCGCGATGGTCTTCCCGACGACGCTGTCGATCATCTCCAACGTCTTCCCCGACCGGCGCGAGCGGGCCCAGGCGATCGGCCTCTGGGGCGCCTCGACCGGCATCTCGATCGCGCTCGGCCCGATCGTCGGCGGCGCGCTGCTGGAGCAGTTCTGGTGGGGCTCCACGTTCGTCCTCTGCGCCGGGCTGGCCGCCGTGACGATCGTGCTCGCGCTCGCGCTCGTGCCCACGAGCGCCGACCCGACGACCCCGCGGCTGGACCTCGTCGGCCTGACCCTCAGCACCGCCGGCCTCGGCGCGCTCGTCTACACGATCATCGAGGCGCCCGAGCGTGGCTGGGGCTCCGGCACGTCGCTCACCGGCTTCGCCGTCGCGGTCGCGATCCTCGCCACGTTCACCTGGTGGGAGCGGCGCACCGACGACCCCATGCTCGACGTGCGGCTGTTCGCGAACCTCCGCTTCACCGCCGCCTCGGGTGCCGTCACGTTCGCGTTCTTCGCGCTCTTCGGGTTCATCTTCCTCGTCACCCAGTACTTCCAGTTCATCCTCCAGTACGGGGTCCTCGAGGCCGGCCTGCGGCAGATTCCCGTCGCGCTCGCGGTCGCGGTCACCTCGGTCGTCGGCACCGCGCTCGCCGTCCGTCTGGGGGCCAAGGCGGTCGTCACGACCGGGCTGCTGCTGCTCGCCGGCGGCTACGTCTGGATCTCCACGGTCCAGAGCGACACCGGCTACCTCGCGATCGCGCTGCAGATGGTCATGGTCGGGGCCGGCATGGGCCTGACCTCGGCGCCGGCCACCGAGGCGATCATGGGGGTCGTCCCGGCCGCCAAGGCGGGGATCGGCTCCGCCGTCAACGACGCGACCCGCGAGCTCGGCGGGACGCTCGGCGTCGCGGTCATCGGCAGCGTCGCGCTCTCGTTCTACCGCGACGCGCTCGCCTCCTCGGGCCTGCCCGACGGGATCGTCTCGACCGCGCAGGAGTCGCTCGGCGCAGCCGGCGCGGTCGCGCGCGCGACCGGGGACGCGACCGTGCTGGCCGTCGCCCAGGACGGCTTCCTCGACGGCCTGCAGGCGGGCTGCCTCGTCGCCGCCGGGGTCGCGGTCGTCGGTGCGGTGCTCGTCGCCCGCTACCTGCCCGCCCACCCGGGGCAGGAGGACCAGCAGGAGCCGGCGACGCCCACCGTGCCCGCGGCCGCCTGAGCGGTCAGTACGGCCACGGCCCGTCGGCGGGGCCGTGGCCGAGCAGCCGGGCCAGCGGGCGCAGCCGCGCGAGCAGCACCGCCTTGAGCAGCACGTTGCGCGCGAACCACGGCAGCTGTCCGAGCACCCGGGCGGCGTCGGCCGCCCGCGCGGCCCACGAGGGCGGTCCGCCCGCGGTGCGCACCCAGCGTGCCAGCGAGCCGTCGCGACCCGCGTAGGACCAGGCGGGGTCGGGCAGCAGCCGCCGCAGCGTCGCGAGCGTCACCCCGACCGAGGAGAACGTGTCGTGGACCAGCAGCGTGCCGCCCGGCGCGACGCGCGCGCCCCAGTCGGTGAGGTCCGCGAGCGCGGGGCCGTAGCGGTGCGCGCCGTCCACGTAGAGGAGCTCGACCGGCCCGGGGACCGCGGCGAACGCGGCGGGCGCGTCGGAGAACGCGCGGACGTGCTCCACGCGGTCCGCGACCCCGGCCGCCGCGAGGTTCGCGGCGAACGCGGCGGTGTCCGCGTCGCCGAGCTCCGCGTCGGGCGCGAACTCCTGTGGGCCGCGGTCGGAGCCCGCGTGCGGGTCGATGCACACGATCCGGGTCCCGGCGGGCGCCGCGAGCGCGAGCACGATCGCGGAGCGCCCGCGGAACGAGCCGATCTCGACGATCGTCGCCCCGGGCGCCAGCGCGCGGGCGCACGCGTGCAGCCGCCGGCCCTGGGCGTCGGTCATCCAGCCGTCGACCTCGGCGACGGCGGCGAGCGCCGCGTCCGCGTCGCGCAGCGCGCCCGTGTCGTCCGTGTCGCTCACGTCGCGACCGGGGTCCGGGGACCGCCGCGCGGCACGATCCGCAGCCCCAGCGCGAGCACGCCCGCGGCGGCGAGCACCTGGACGCCGAGCACGATCGACGCGAACGTCACGATCCCGAAGTCCCCGGTGAAGAGCACGAGGACCTCGGCGACCGCGACGACCGCGAGGACCCACAGGAACCGCGTGGCGCGCAGCGCGAGCATGTACTGCACGGTCAGGTACGCGACGGCCAGGAGCGTCATGGCGACGCCGAGCAGCAGCAGCGCGTCGGCGCCGTCGGCGCCGTCCGGGCCGAACGCGAGCGTCAGCAGCAGCTCGGGCACGAGCGCGAAGATCAGCAGCGCCGGGGCCGCGACGGCCACGAGCACGGTCAGCGACCGCACGAGCACGGGCCGCGGGTCCTCGCCCGCGGCGTGGCGGCGTGTCGCGTCGGGCAGCAGCTGCAGGCCGACCCCGATCGCCACCCACACGACGCTCTTGGCCGCCACCGCGGCGATCGCGTAGGCGCCCGCCCGGTCGGCGTCGAGCTCGTGCCGGGCGATGATCACGTCGACGTTCTGCAGCACCGCGAGCAGCAGCAGGCCGAAGATCGGCACCCAGCCGCCCGAGACCAGCCGCCCGAGCGTGCGGATCGCCTGCGCGTCCGGCACCGCCGGGGTCGCGGCGGCCCGGTCGTCGGAGAGGCGCCGCTCGATCGCCAGCCACAGCGCGCCGACCGTGATCGCGATCGTCAGCGGGGTGCCGAGGAACGCTCCGGCGACCCCGGCGCCGAGCAGCACGAGCAGGACGCCCGTGACGAGCCGTCCGACCGCCTCGAGCACGAGGCTGCGCGCGACGGGCCCATACGCGTGCAGGCCCTGCAGCACGCCGCGCTGGAGCGACAGCAGCATCCACAGCGCACCGGTCGCGGGGATGGCGGCGACCGCCCACGGGTGCTCCGGCGTGCCGGTCAGCGTCGCGAGCGGCTCGCGGACGAGCACCCCGACCAGCGCGAGGACCGCGGTGGCCAGCAGCAGCCGTCCGGTCCAGGCGCGCAGCGTGGTGCGCAGCAGCTGGCGGTCGCCGAGCGCGCCGAGCGCGGTCTCGCGGGCGGCGGCCGCCTGCACCGACTGGCCGCCGACGAGCAGGATCAGGAACACGCCGATGATCGCGGCGAGTGCGCCGTACCCGTCGGTGCCCAGCAGGCGCGTCACCACGATCGTGAACAGCAGCTGGATCGCGTTGTTGGCGAGCGTCGCACCGGCGAGCCCGGCCGCCGCACCGGTCCCGGAGCGGGCGAGCGCGTCGCGCAGCCGCGGGCGCGGCGCGGTGGTGGCGGCCTCGAGCACGGTGAGGTTCTCGGCGGCGGTCGCGTCCCACGTGAACGTCGCGGCGCGCTCGCGCGCGGCGTCCCCCTGGGCGCGGCGCCGGGCCGGGTCGGCGACGAGGTCGCGCACGGCGGCGGCGAGCTCCTGCGGCGTGTCGGCCAGGACGCCGGTCTCGCCGTCGACGATCGACTCGGGCAGCCCGCCGACGCGCAGCGCCGCGCTCGGGGTCCCGCACGACGCCGCCTCCATGACCGTCAGGCACCAGCCCTCGGCGCTGGAGGCGGTGAGGTTCACCCAGGCCCGCCCGTAGAGCTCCCACTTGCGCTCCTCGTCGACGTGCCCGTGCAGCGTCACGCGGTCGGTCAGGCCGCGGGCCGCGATCTCCGCCTCGAGCGCCTCGCGGTGGTCACCCTCGCCGGCGAGGTCCAGTCGCGCCGCGGGGATCGCCTCGAGGACGTCGAGGACGTGCTCGATCCGCTTGTAGGCCTTCAGCCGGCCGAGGTACAGGAGCGTCGGCTGCGCCGCGTCGACCGACGGCGGGTCGGGCGGGGCGTCGACCCCGAGGTGCGCGACGTGGACCTGCTCGCCGGGCACGCCGAGCGCGACGAGGTCGTCGCGGGCGGACCGTGAGATCGTCAGGAACGGGGACGGCCGGTAGAGCGTGCGCAGCGGCAGCGCCTCGAGCAGCAGCGCCGCGACCCGGCCGCGGCGCCCGAGCTCCGCGACGTAGTGGTCGGCGTGCACGTGGTGCACGAGCGTCACGCGCGGCATCCGCAGCCACCACCACAGCGGCGTGAAGAACGCGATCCCGTTGACGACCTCCAGGCACACGTCGGCGTCCGCACCGACCCCGCGCAGGGTCCGCCACGCCGCGCCGGGAAAGACCGTCAGGCGGCTGCCGATGCGGTGGATCTCCAGCCGCTCGTGGGGCCGCTCGACCGCGGCGCCGCCCGGGAACGCGCCAGCGATCACGGTGACCCGGTGGCCCCAGGCGATCCAGCGCGACACCTGCCCGAAGAGGTTCGTGCCGGTCCCGCCGCCCTGCGGGTGCGCCCAGTCCCGGTCCGTCAGGAGCAGGATGTGGCGGGGGGTGGTGTCGGGGGGTGCCGTCGGCACCGCGCGACGGTAGCGCAGAGCCCGGGTGCCCCGTCCCACGTGTCTGCAGGACGGCGTCCGGGAAGGAGGAAGACCGACCCCGTCCCTAGAATGCCCTGCTGCGTGCGTCCGATGCGACCCCTCACCCTGCTCCTGTGCCTGCTGTGCCTGCTGACCGCCCCGGCGGTCGCGCTGGGCCAGAGCGCGGGCGACGAGCAGTACCAGGATCCGTTCGGCGAGACCACCGGGCAGACCCAGGGCGGTGGCACGACGACGCAGGCGCCGGATCCCGAGCCCCAGGCCGATCCGGGCTCGACGCTCACCGACGAGCCCCAGATCACGCCCGACATCACCGCGCCGCCCGCGGTGGGCGACCTGCAGGACGTGCCGCAGGACACGGCCAACCGCCCGCAGCGCCTGGCGGACACCGGGATCGACGCCCGCCTGTTCCTCGCCCTCGGGGTCGCGCTGCTGCTCGCCGGGATCGGCCTGCGGCTGCGCACGATCCCCGAGCGGTTCTGACCCGCCCGGCTCGGGACGGCGGGACCCTCGTCGGCGTAGCCTGTGCCCGGCATGTCGTCGCGCACCGTCCGCACCTCCGGCGCCGAGGAGACCGAGGCGCTCGCCGCCGAGCTCGCACGTGACCTGCGGCCGGGTGACGTCGTGCTCCTGCGCGGCGAGATGGGCGCGGGGAAGACGACGTTCGTCCGCGGGGCGGCCCGCGCCCTCGGGGCGACCGGCCCGGTGACGAGCCCGACGTTCACGATCGGCCGCCGCTACGACGACGCGACCCCGCCGGTCGCGCACCTCGACCTGCACCGGCTGGTGTCGCTGCAGGACGAGGACCCGGCGCTGCTGGACGACTACGTGACCCCGGCGACGGTCGCCTTCGTCGAGTGGCCGGAGCTCGCCGCCGACGCGCTCGACGGGGTCCGCTACGCGGTGACGCTCGAGCACGTCACGCCGACCGAGCGCGACGTGACGATCCGGTCGGTGGCGCCGTGAGCGTGCTGCTGGCCTTCGACACCGCGACGCCGGACACGGTCGTCGGCCTGCGCACCGCCGACGGCGCGACGCTCGGGCGTCGCCACCGGCCCGCGGACGGCGAGCGGCCGGGACACGTCACGCAGCTGCTGCCGCTGCTCACCGAGCTGCTGGACGAGGCGGGGGTCGGCTGGGACGCGGTCGCCCGGATCGGGGTCGGCGTCGGGCCCGGCACGTTCACCGGCCTGCGGATCGGGGTCGCGAGCGCGCGCTCGCTGGCGGCCGCCGGCGGCGCCGAGCTCGTCGGCGTCCCCACCCTGGCCGCGCTCGCCGCCGCGGCCCCGGCCGGCCGGGTCGTCGCCGCGCTCGACGCGCGCCGCCGCGAGATCTTCGCCGCCGCCTGGGACGACGCGACCGCCGCCGCCGCGGGCGCCGCCCCGTCGCTGCCGCCGGTCGCCGTGCCGCCCGCGGAGCTCGGCGGGCTGGTCGCGCTCGCGGGCGTCCGCGTCGTCGGGGACGGCGCCGTGCGCTACCGCGAGGCGCTGACCGCCGCCGGCGCCCTCGTCGCCCCCGACGACGACGCGCAGCACGCGGTCGACCCGGCCCGCCTGTGCGACCTCGCGGCCCGGGCGACCCCGGGCGCGGACGTGCTGCCCGCCTACGTGCGCCGCCCGGACGCCGTGCCGACGGCGCTGCGGGGTGGCCGGTGAGCACCGGCGCGGAGAGCACGCGCTTCCGCATCCAGCGGCTGCGCTACCAGGACCTGCCGCAGGTCATCGCGATCGAGCGGCGGGCGTTCCCGGCCCCGTGGTCGCTGGCGATGTTCGTGCTCGAGCTGAGCAAGACCGCGGGCGTGTGCCTGGGCGCGTGGCGCAGCGAGGAGGCCCTGGCGGGCTACTGCATCTGCAGCCGCTACGACACGATCTGGCACATCATGAACATCTCGGTCGACCCGGTCCTGCACCGCCGCGGGGTCGCGACGGCGATGCTCGACGACCTGTTCACGCGGCTCCCGGACCCCGAGGCGCAGTTCACGCTCGAGGTGCGGCAGAGCAACCTGCCCGCGATCGCGCTGTACGAGCGCTACGGCTTCCTCATCGCCGGCGTGCGCAAGCGCTACTACCAGGACAACGGGGAGGACGCCTACATCATGTGGCGCACCGCCGCGACGCTCGAGGGCCGCCTCGACGACGTCCCCAACGCCGGGCCGGTGCAGCCGACCCCGGGCACCGTGCCGCCCCCGGGGGGCCGCCGGTGATCCTCGCGATCGAGACGAGCTGCGACGACACCTGCGCCGCGGTCGTGACCGCCGACGGCGAGGTCCGCAGCAACGTGATCTCCTCGCAGGGCATCCACGACGCGTACGGCGGCGTCGTCCCCGAGATCGCCTCGCGCCACCACCTCGAGCGCTGCACGGCGGTCGTCGACGACGCGCTGCGCCGCGCCGGCGTGACGCTCGACGGGATCGAGCGGATCGCCGTCACCCAGGGGCCGGGGCTCGTCGGCGCGCTGCTCGTCGGCCTCTGCCACGCCAAGGCGCTCGCCGCCGTCCGCGGCCTGCCGCTGACCCCGGTCGACCACCTGCAGGGCCACGTGGCGGCGAACTTCCTGCGCATCGGGGACCGCGAGCCGTTCGCGCCGCCGTTCCTGTGCCTGATCGCCAGCGGCGGCCACACGTTCCTCGCGCACGTCGCCGACCATGACGGCTTCACCGTGCTCGGCCGCACGCTCGACGACGCCGCGGGGGAGGCGTTCGACAAGGGCGCCCGCCTGCTCGGCCTGCCGTTCCCGGGCGGCCCGCACCTCCAGCGCGCCGCGCAGGACGGCGACCCCGGCGCGTTCGCGTTCCCGACGGCGGCGAAGGTCGCGGGGCTGGACCTGTCGTTCAGCGGCCTGAAGACCGCGCTGCTGTACGCGGTGCGCGACCTGGGGGAGGAGGAGGCGCGCCGCCGCCACGCCGACCTCGCCGCCAGCTACCAGCACGCGATCGTCGAGACGCTCGCCGTCCGCGTCGAGCGGGCGCTGCGCGAGACCGGCGCGACCCGGCTGGCGATCGGCGGCGGCGTCGCCGCCAACGGCCCGCTGCGCGAGCGGCTGTCGGCGCTCGGGGTGGCGGTGAACGTCCCGCCGGTGGAGCTGTGCACCGACAACGCGGCGATGATCGCCGCCGCGGCGCTGCACCGGCCCGGCCTGCCGGTCGGCGCGCACCTCGCGCTCGACGCCTACCCGACGGGCACGCTGGCGTGATCACCGTCCACGTCCGCGAGGGCTGCCACCTGTGCGACGACGCGCTGGCGCTGCTGCGCCCCCTAGCCGCCGAGCACGGCGAGCCGCTGGAGGTCGTCGACATCGAGGCCGACGACGACCTGCACCGCCGCTACCTCGAGCGCATCCCGGTGATCTGCCTCGACGGCGAGGAGCTCTACGACTTCTTCGTCGACGAGGCGGACCTCCGCGGCAGGCTCCGTCATAGACTGGAGGGTCGATGAGCACGACGGAACCCACGGATGCGGCCACGCCGGACGGGATGACCCCCGAGCGCCTCACCCTCGGGGTGGCGGCGCGTCTCTCGCGCTACCTGCAGGTCCTCACGCAGGCGAAGAAGATGGGCAAGGAGACCATCTCCTCGCAGGAGCTGTCCGACTACACGCACGTCAACTCGACGCAGATCCGCCGCGACCTCAGCGGCTTCGGCAAGTTCGGCAAGCGCGGCGTCGGCTACAACGTCGAGTCGCTGGTCTCCCAGATCCGGGGCATCCTGCGCACCGCCGGCCAGCACAACATCGCGCTGTTCGGCGCCGGGCACCTCGGCCGCGCGATCGCCTCCTCGGACATCTTCGCCGACCACGGCTTCCGCGTCGTGGCGATCTTCGACGCCGACCCGTCGAAGGTCGGCATGGAGGTCGGCCCGCAGCGCGTGCGCCACGTCGACGAGCTGCGCGCCGTCGTGGAGGACGAGGACGTCGTCGTCGGCGTCCTCGCGGTGCCGCCCGCCGCCGCCCAGGCGCTCGCCGACGACCTCGTCGAGGCGGGCGTCAAGATCATCTTCAACTACTCCGAGACGCTGCTGCAGGTCCCGCCGGAGGTGACCGTCCACACCTCCAGCCCCGCGGTCGATCTCCTCTACGCGCTGTACTTCTACCTCACGTGATCGACGTCGCCGCCGCCTACGAGGCGTACGCCACCTCGGTCGACCGCACGGTCGGCATCGAGGAGGAGTTCGCCATCCTGGACCCCACGAGCCTCGACCTGGCCCCGCGCTACGAGGAGCTCCTCGCCGCCTGCCAGGACGACGCGCCGCTGGCCGCGTCGGTCAGCGGCGAGCTGATCTCCAGCGAGATCGAGATCCGCTCGGGGCGTGGGGAGGACGTCCACGACGCGCTCGCGCGCCAGCGCGACGCGCGCCGGCGCCTGTTCGCCCTCGCGGGCCGCCACGACGCGCTGCTGGCCGCCCAGGGCACGCACCCGTGGGCGGACTACCGCGAGCAGCCGAACATCGACACCGAGCACTACCGCCGGGTCGTCGACGGCCTCCAGTACGTCGCCCGGCGCAACAACACGTTCTCGCTGCACGTGCACGTCGGCGTCCACGGCGCCGACCGCGCCATCCGCGTCTGCGACCGGCTGCGGGGCGTGCTCCCCACGCTGCTGGCGATCAGCGCCAACTCGCCGTTCCTCGACGCGCGCGACTCGGGCCTGCACTCGGCGCGCACCCAGGCGTTCACGAAGACGTTCCCGCGCTGCGGGATCCCGGACGCGTACGGCTCCTGGCAGGCGTACGCGGACTACATCGACCTGCTCGTGCGGACGAGCTCGATCGTCGAGTACACGCAGATCTGGTGGTCCGTGCGCCCGCACTTCAGCTTCGGCACCGTCGAGGTCCGCATCTGCGACGCGCAGGCGGACGCCGCCGAGGCGGACGCGCTGACCGAGCTCGTCGTCGCCTGCGTGGCCCAGGCCGCCCGCGACGAGGACGAGGGCCGGCCCGCCGCCGGGGGCCCCGACCTCCCGGCCCGGCTCGTCGAGGAGAACATGTGGCGGGCGATCCGCTTCGGCATGGACGGCCGGCTGCTGGACCTCGACCGGCTCGTCGAGGAGCCCGCGGGCGCCGCCCGCGACCGGCTGTGGGAGTGGACCGCCCCGGTCCGCGCCGAGATCGGCCTCACCGACCTGAAGCTCCCCGCGCGCAACGGCGCGCAGCGCCAGCGCGCCCTGCTGGCGCAGGGGGCCACGATGGAGGAGGCCTTCCGCGCCTCCGTGCAGGAGACGCAGGACACCTACGCCAACACGCCCCAGGAGGCACCGTCCGCATGAGCACCCCACCCGACATGCCGCTCGGCCCGGACGGCGAGCCCGTCTCCGAGGAGGAGCTGCGCGCCGCCTACGAGGCCCAGCTCAAGCAGCTGCGCGTCGAGGACGTCGTCGTCCAGACCCTCGTGTCGCTGATCAACCTCGCCGGCCGCAAGGCCGGCCTGGCGCCCGGCACCGAGGACGAGCGCGACCCCGAGCAGCTGCGCATGGCCATCGACGGCTCGCGGGCGCTGCTCGCGCTCGTCGAGGACCAGCTGGGCCCGGACGCGGCGTCGCTGAAGGACGCGCTGTCGCAGCTGCAGATGGCCTACGTGCAGATGGGCGGCACCGCCCCGGAGGCCACGCCGGACGCCGGCGGTGGCGCGGGCCAGGCCCCGCCGAGCCGCCTCTGGGTCCCCGGCCAGTAGGGCCGTACGGCACGCGCCCGCGGGAGGCGTAGACTCCCGCGGCGCACATGGCAGAACGCCGCCTCCACGGACTCCAGAGGGTCCTCGGCACGAACGCCCTCTTCTCGACCGCCTACGGCAACGTGGGCTCGTCGATCTACTACGCGCTCGGGCTCGTCGCCAGCTACGCGCTCGGCCTCACGCCGGTGGTGTTCATCATCACCGGCTTCATCTTCTACCTGACGGCCGCCACGTACGCCGAGGCCACGGCGATGTACCCGGAGGCGGGCGGCTCCTCGAGCTTCGCGCGGCGCGCGTTCAACGAGTTCGTCTCGTTCTTCGCCGCCTGGGCGCAGATGCTCAACTACGTCATCACGATCGCCATCTCGGCGTTCTTCGTGCCGCACTACCTCGGGTCGCTGTTCTGGGAGCCGCTGAAGACCGCGCCGGGGGACATCGTCTTCGCGATCGGCGTGATCCTGCTGCTGTGCTTCGTGAACATCCGCGGGGCGGAGGAGTCCGCGGGCGTCAACATCGGCCTGGCGGTCGTGGACTTCGCGACGCAGCTGCTGCTCGTCGTCGTCGGGCTGTTCCTCGTGTTCAGCCCGTCGACGCTCGTCGACAACGTCTCGTTCGGCGTCGCGCCGGAGTGGAAGGACTTCCTCGTGGCGATCCCGGTCGGGATGATCGCCTACACGGGCATCGAGACGATCTCGAACATGGCCGAGGAGGCCAAGGACGAGGCGACGACGATCCCCGCGGCGATCAAGCGGGTCGTGATCGCCGTCTTCGCGATCTACGCGCTGCTGCCCGCGGTCGCGCTGAGCGCGCTGCCGGTCTACCAGCAGCCCGACGGCGAGTACGTCACGAAGCTCGGGCTCTCCGAGGAGGAGGGCGGCTTCGCGGGCGACCCGATACTCGGCGTCGTCAAGCAGATCGACCTCGGCATCTTCCAGGGCGCGGGCGAGCTGTACGTCGGCATCCTCGCGGCGACGATCCTGTTCATCGCCGCCAACGCGGGCATCATCGGCGTCAGCCGGCTCGTGTACTCGATGGGCCTGCACCGGCAGATGCCGGACCGGATGCGCCAGCTGCACCCGCGGTTCGGCACGCCGTGGATCGGGATCCTCGTCTTCGGCGGCATCGCCTGCCTGATGCTGCTGCCCGGCCAGGCGGACTTCCTCGGCAACATGTACGCGTTCGGGGCGATGCTGTCGTTCACGATCGCGCACATCGCGGTCGTGCGCCTGCGGCTCACCCAGCCCGATGTGGAGCGGCCCTACCGGGGGCCCGGCAACGTGACGATCCGCGGGCGCGCCTACCCGCTGTTCGCGCTCGTCGGCGGGCTCGGCACCGGCCTGGCGTTCCTGACCGTGGCGCTGCTGCACCTCGACGTCGCGGTCGCGGGCGTCGGCTGGCTGGCGCTCGGGATCGTCGTGTACATCGTCTACCGGCGCCGCCAGGGACTCGACCTCGTGACGACGACGAAGGTCGCGGTGCCCAAGCCCGTCGTCGACCACGAGGCGGAGTACGAGAGCGTGCTGGTCGCGCTGGAGTGGCGCAGCTACTCGCCGGGCGCGATCGCGATGGCGCAGAAGGTCGCGGCCCGCCGCCGGCGCGGCATCCACGTCGTCGTCACGATCACGGTGCCCACGAGCGAGCCGATCGACGCCGAGCTGCCCGACCACGAGCTCGCTGCCTGGGCGATCATCGAGCAGGCCAAGCTCCAGGCGGGCCGGCGCGTCAGCGGCCACGTCGAGCGCGTCCGCGCCGGGCAGGCGGGCCGCCGGATCGTCGAGGCCGCGAAGGAGATGCGCGCCGCCGCGATCGTCATGCCGCTGCCGCCCCGAGGCGTCGCCGGCGGCACCGTGTTCGGCAAGACGCTCGAGACCGTCCTGGGCGAGCGCCCGTGCCGCGTGATCATCCAGTCCGACCCCGGCACCCCGACCCCGCGAACCGCGCCTGTGGGACAGGCCTGATGCCCGAGCCGCGCGACGTCCACCACGCCGCCACGAGCGTCATGAGCGCCGTCATGGTCGTGCTCGGCGTCGCCATGCTCGTGTCGACGCTCGCCCGGGGCGGCGGCCCGCTGGCCCTCGGGACGATCCTCGGCGTCATGTTCGTGGCGGTGGGCGCGGGCCGCATCTTCATCGCCCGATCGGGGAGCCAGGACCGATGAGCGACGAGCAGACCCCCCAGCGGCTCGAGGTCGCCGACACGATCATGAAGCGCGGGCTCGGCTCGCCCGCGATCTTCGTGGTCCTCTACACGTCGCTGGCCTCGGCGATCTACTTCTCGCTCGGGGTCGTCGCCGACCACGCGCTCGGCCTCACCCCGGTCGTCTTCCTCGTCGCCGCGCTGCTGTTCGCGCTCGCCGCGATGACGTACGTCGAGGGCGCCTCGCTGCACCAGGACAAGGCCGGCTCGACCGTGTTCGCGCGGTACGCGTTCAACGAGCTCGTGAGTTTCGTGGCGGGCTGGGCGATCCTCCTGGACTACGTGATCCTCATCGCGGTCACGGCGTTCACCGCGACGAACTACGCGGCGGCGTTCTACGCGCCGCTGGGCCGCGGCGGCACCGAGATCGTCCTGGCCTTCGCGATCATCGCCTACGTCGCGTTCCGCAACATCCGGGGCTTCACCGCCAAGCGGGTGTCGCGGCTGTCGCTGCTCGTGGTCGCCGACCTCGTGCTGCAGGCGCTGATCATCGTCGTCGGCCTCGTCACCGTCTTCGACGCCGACCTGCTGCTCGACCCGATCCAGCTCGGCACGAGCCCGGGGTGGGAGGACACGCTGTTCGCCCTGGGCGTCGCCACCGTCGTGTTCACGGGCCTGGAGTCCGCGTCGGGCCTGGCCGGCGAGGTCGGCGCCGGCCGCCGGCAGCTCAAGCGGCTGCTGCTCAGCGCGTCCGGGTCGATCCTCTTCCTGTACGTCGGCATCGCCCTCGTGGCGCTCACCGCGCTGCCGGTGGTGGACGGGCGCACCGCGCTCGGCGACACGTTCGTCGAGGCGCCGATGCTCGGGGTCGTCGCGGCGCTCGACCAGGCGTGGCTGTCCGACGGCCTGAAGTACGTGCTCGCCGCCGCGGCGACCGTCACGCTGATCGCCGCGGCCAACAGCGCGATGCTCGGCCTCTCGCGGCTCGCCTACAACCTCTCGACCAACCGCCAGATCCCGGCGCGGATCGGCCGGCTGCACCCGACCCGCTCGACCCCCTACGTGGCGATCACGCTCGGCGCGGTCCTCGCCGCCGTGCTCGTGCTGCCCCAGGACCTCGACGTGCTCGTCGGCATCTACGCCTTCGGCGCCCTGCTCGGCCTGACGATCGCGCACGTGTCGATCGTCGCCCTGCGCGTGCGCGAACCCGACCTGCGCCGCCCGTACGCCGTCCCGCTGAACGTGACGGTGCGCGGCGCGTCGCTGCCGGTGCCGGCGATCGTCGGTGCGGTCCTGTCGTTCGCCGCCTGGGTCAGCGTCCTGCTGTTCCACTCGGGCGCCCGTTGGGTCGGCCTGGGCTGGATGCTCACCGGGCTCGTCCTCTACGTCGCCTACCGGCGCGCGGAGGGCAAGCCGATCTTCAAGCGCGTGCTCGTCCCCGCGTCGGCGCTGCGGCACGTGGACGCGCCGTCGGTCGAGTACGGCTCGATCCTCGTGCCGATCTTCGGCACCCCGCTGGACGACGACATCGTGCAGACCGCGGGCCGGCTGGCCGGCAACTGGCACGACGACTTCGACAGCGAGGAGGGCGCGACGATCGAGGCGCTGTGGGTCTTCGAGATCCCGATGGCGCTGCCGCTCGACGCGCGGCTGCCCGACCACCAGCTCGAGACCGCGCGCGCCGCGCTGCGCCGCGCGAAGGCGGTGGGGGAGGAGTACGAGGGCGTCGAGGTCGCCACCGCGACGATCCGCGCGCGGCGCGCCGGCACGGCGATCGTCGACGAGGCCCGGCGGCGCGGCGTCGAGGCGATCGTCCTCGCCGCGGAGGAGCCGACCCGCATCCGCGGCGGCGCGCTGCTGGGCGGCCGCGGCGGCCCGCGCGACAACTTCGTCGGCGAGGTCACCAAGCAGGTGCTGGCCAAGGCGCACTGCCAGGTCATCCTCACCGCGCCCCCCGCCGACGACCCCCTCATGGACCCGTCCCCCGACCGATAGTCTCCTCGCCCATGTTCGTCCTCATCGTCGGAGCCGGACGCGTCGGCTCCGCGGTCGCGCGCTCGATGCTCGCGTCCGGCCACCAGGTCTCGGTCCTCGACGAGGACCCGCTGTCCCACGAGCGCCTCGACGCGGGACTCGACACGACGTGGGAGGAGGCCGGCGGCCGCTTCACCGTCGGGCACGGCATCGAGATCGAGGCGCTGGTGGAGGCGGGGATCGAGCAGGCCGACGTGTTCATCGCCTCCACCAACGGCGACAACACGAACCTGCTGATCTCCCAGATCGCCCAGAAGAAGTTCCAGGTCCGCAGCGTCATCGCGCGCGTCATGGACCCCGCCCGCGCCGACTGGTACCAGGAGCAGGGGCTGCGCACGATCTCCCCGACGAAGGTGGCCATCGAGATGTTCGAGCAGGCGCTGAGCGAGGTCTGACGGCGTGTACGTGATCATCGCCGGAGCCGGCAAGGTCGGCTGGAACCTCGCCCGCGAGCTGATCGGCAAGGGCCACGAGGTCACCCTCCTGGACAACCGCCGCGACCGCTACCTCACGATCGAGCAGGAGCTCGAGCACGCCGTCCAGTACGGGGACGCCACCGAGCTGTGGGTGCTCGAGCGCGCGGGCATCCAGCGCGCCGAGCTCGTCATCGCCGTCACCGGCGACGACGAGGACAACATGCTGATCTGCCAGGTCGCGAAGGAGAAGTACCTCTGCGACCGCGTCATCGCGCGCGTCAACAACCCGCGCAACCGGCAGTGGTTCGAGCTCCTGGGCGTCAGCCCGGTCGTCAGCGCGACCGACCTGATCCTGCGCCTGATCGAGCACGAGGTCCCGTCCTACGGCCTCGTCCACCTGCTTGACCTGCGCGACGAGAAGCTCGAGATCATCGAGATCGAGGTCGAGGTGGGCTCGCCCGCCGACGGGCAGGCCGTCAGCGACATCAGCATCCCCGAGGGCGCGCTGATCATCTCCGTGCTGCGCGGCGGCGACGGCTTCGTGCCGAAGGCCGATACGGTCATCGAAGGCGGCGACGAGGTCCTCCTCGTGCTCGACCCGGGCCTCGAGGAGCGCATCACGCAGGTCTTCACCACGCCGCCCGCCTGAGCGCGGCGGCGCGGCGCCCTCCCTCAGCGGGTGAGGCGCGCGGGCACCGCGACGCGGACGCCGTCCGCGTCGTCCAGGGCGGTCACGCGGAAGGTCACGTCCAGCGGCCCGGCCGGCCGCCGGCGCAGCCGCAGCAGCACCTCGCGGTGCTCGCCGCGGGGCACGGACCAGGCGCGGGGCCGGGCACGCGCGCCGTCGAGCGCGACCGTGCCGCTGCAGGGCACGCCGCCGATCGCCGGGCAGCTGATCCGCACGGAGACCAGGCGCGACCGCCCGACCGTGGTGCGGACCGGCTCGACCCGCGGCACGCGCGTGCGGCGCGGCCCGGGCCCGGGCGGTGACGGCGGCCCGGCCGTCGCGGCGGCCGCGTCGTCGCGCCAGTCCGTGTCGGTCGACGGCGGCAGCCGGTCCGCGCCCGGGGTGCGCATGACGGGCGTGTCGCGGACGGCGGCGATCAGCCGCTCGAGGACCCCGCGCTCCCAGGCGCGCGGGTCGCTGCCCGACCGCGCGTCACCCCCGGTGGCCCCGTAGCGGACGACGACGAGTCCGAGCGCGGGGAACACGACCACGCGCTGGTCGAAGCGCCCGCGCCACGACCACAGGTCCGCGGGGAGACCGGGGAGCAGCCGCCCGTCGTCGCCGGCGCAGCCCGGGGCGGCGTTCACCCAGGTCATGAACCCGTGGCAGCGGCTGGCCTGCGGCGAGAGCATCTCGGCCACGTCGTCGGCGGGCAGCAGCTGCCGGTCGCCCCAGCGGCCGCCGAGCCGCGCGAGCTCGGCGAGCCGCGCCAGGTCGTCGGCGGTCAGCCGCAGGCCGAAGCTGCCGCGCGTCTGGCCGCGCCGGTCGCGCAGCCAGCTGAACCGCGCGATGCCGACGGGGCCGAACAGCTCGCGCGCCGCGTAGCGCTGCAGGTCCTCGCCGGCCGCGCGCTCGAGCACGGCGACGAGCAGGTCGCGCGCCGCGGGCGCGTCCCCGAAGGCGGCGCCGGCCAGGCGGGTCACCGGCGTCGCGAGGGCCTGCAGGAGCACGTTCTCGCGGAACGCGTTGTCCGGGGTCGGGCGGATGCCCGAGGTCCGCTGCAGGAGGTCGCGGACGGTGATCGCGCCGTGCGCGGCGTCCGCCTCGGACAGGAGCGCCCCGACGCGGTCGTCGAGGTCGAGCAGGCCCTGCGCGCGCTGGCGCAGCGCCACGAGCGCCAGGACCGACGACGTGATCTCCCAGCTCTCGTGCTGCGTGACCGTGCTGCCCAGCACGGTGTCCTGGGCGACGAGGCAGCCGTGGCGGTAGATCCGCACGGCGAACGAGCGACGGTCCTGGTAGGCGTGCAGCGCGAGGTCCAGGTCGCCCTGGTCGAGTCCGGCCTGCGCGGGGGACGCCGTCGGCCAGGTCGGGCCGGGCGGGCCGCAGGTCCGTGCCGCCTGCGCGGCCGCCGGGCCCGCGAGCGTGACCAGGCAGGCCGCGACCGCGGCGCCGAGGGCTCCTCTCCCGTAGCGCATCGCGGGCAGCATGCCGGAAACCGGCATGCCGGGCAAACCATCTGTCGCGGATGCGCTACGGCAGCAGCTGTGCGGGCTCGAGGTCGTCGAGCAGCGTGACCGTCCGAGCGCGCCCGCGCGCGTCGATGCGCACAGCGCCGCCGGGCCAGTACGGATGCCCCGGCTTCGCTCCGGCGAGCAGCATCGGCTCGTAGACCCAGCAGCCGGTGTTGAGCAGTCGGGGTCCGCCGGCCAGCGGCGTCCACTCGGCACGGTCGTCGTCCGGCAGCGGGCCGGCGCGGTGCAGGTGCCCGAAGACGATCGTGCGCGCGTCCACGCCCAGCCGTCCGGCCGCGGTGGCCATCGCGGGCAGCCCGGCGCGGCGGAACTGCTGGCCGAGCAGCCCGGCGCTGAACGGCGCGAGGATCGGCGCGGGCAGGGCGGCGTCCAGCGCGGGAGCCGCCGCCATGCCGGCGGTGCGGGCGGCCGCCGCGGCCCGGTCGATCGCCGCGCTGACCCCGCGCGGGAGCGTCGAGCCGAGCGCGAGCTGCACCGCGGCGAACGACGCCCCGGGGCCGCGCTCGTAGTCCTCGACGCGCTGGTCGGCCTCCTGCGGATAGGGCGGACGGCTGCCGGGTTCCGGGCGCGGCGCCATGAGCTCCCGGTCCACGTAGTGCCCGTGGTGGGCGAGCACGCCGTCGGCGAGCCACACCGCCGGGTAGTGGACCTGCGGCCGGGCGGGGCGCAGGGCGCGCACGAGCGCCGACAGGGCGGGGGAGGAGGACCCCGGGATCTCCGCGGTCAGCTCGAGCGGGCGCTCGTGCCGCGCCTGGTCGCGTACCCAGCGGCGCACGAGGCGGTGGTCGTGGTTGCCGGGCACGACGAGCAGCTCGCGGTCGCGGCCGACCGCGTTGCCGATCGCCTCCAGGACCGGCTGCGCCTCCTCCATCGCCTGGCGTGGGCGCCCCTCGAGCATCTCGACGACGTCGCCCAGCAGCACGAGCCGGTCGACCCGCTCGATCTGCGCGAGGAGGATCTCCAGCACCGCGGGACGGCGCAGCACGTCGCGCTGCAGGCGCGAGCCCAGGTGGAGATCGGAGATGACGAGCGTGCTCACGGTGACGGCCGCCGAGCGGCTCCCACACAGTGTGCCGCAACGAGAAACGCGCCCCGGGAAGGGGGCGCGTCGGAGGCTGCCGGACTAGGACTCGAACCTAGAATAACGCGTCCAGAGCGCGTCGTGTTGCCGATTACACCATCCGGCAGAGATGGTTCGCGCGGCTGCGCGGAGACCCAGTATAGGAAACGCGCGGGAACGAGGACGTCCGCCCGCCATGCGAACATGTGTTCCCATGGCGCAGCCGAAGCGAGCACCCGGAGCGACCCGTGCGGCGGTCGCCGCACTGCTGCAGGAGGGGCACTCGCTCGCCGAGATCGCCCGGCGCCTCGGCGTCAGCAAGCCGACCGCGTCGTACCATGCGCGCGCGCTCGGGGTCCCGATCGACGCCCGGGCCAACCGGCGCTACGACTGGGCGGTGGTCCAGGCGTTCTACGACGCCGGCAACTCGATCTCGGCGTGCCAGGCGCAGTTCGGCATGGCGCGGGCGACGTTCGGCGCGGCGGTGCGCCGTGGGCAGGTCGTCACCCGCCCGCAGGCGATGCCGCTCGAGCAGCTGCTCGCCCGCCCGCGCAACCGCCAGCACGTCAAGCAGCGGCTCATCCAGGCCGGCCTGAAGGACGATGCCTGCGAGCAGTGCGGGATCGCGCGCTGGCGCGGCGCGCCGCTGGCCATCGAGCTGCACCACCGCAACGGCGATCCGGCGGACAACCGGCTCGAGAACCTGCAGCTGCTGTGCCCCAACTGCCACAGCCAGACGGACACGTTCGCGGGGCGGCGGCGACCGCCCGGCGCTCAGGCGGCGGCCTGACGGGCCCAGTCCCGGTACAGGTCCGCGTAGGCGCCCTGCGCCGCGACGAGCTCGTCGTGGGTGCCCTGCTCGACGATCCGGCCGCCGTCGAGGACGACGATGCGGTCGGCCTGGCGGATCGTCGAGAGCCGGTGGGCGATGACGATCGCGGTCCGCCCGTGCAGCAGGCGGCGCAGGCCCTCCTCGAGCCGGGTCTCGGTGTGGAGGTCGACGTTCGCGGTCGCCTCGTCGAGGATGAGGATGCGCGGGTCGGCGACGAGCGCGCGCGCGAACGCGACGAGCTGGCGCTGCCCGGCGCTGAGCTGCACGCCGCGCTCGCCGACCTCGGTGTCGAGCCCGGCGGGCAGGCGGGCGACGACGTCCGCGGCACCGGCGGCGCGCGCGGCGGCCTCGACCTCCTCGCGGGTCGCGTCGGGGCGGCCGAAGGCGATGTTGTCGGCGACGGTGCCGCTGAACAGGAAGCCCTCCTGCGGCACGATGCCCATCTGCGAGCGCAGCGAACGGGCCCGCACGTCGCGCAGGTCGAGCCCGTCGATCGTGACCGCCCCGGTGGTCGGGTCGTGGAACCGCGACACGAGCTTCGCGAACGTCGACTTGCCCGCCCCGGTCGCCCCGACCAGCGCGACGGTCTGCCCGGCCGGGATCCGCAGGTCGACATCGCGCAGCGCGTACCGGATCTCCCCGTCCTCGGCGGAGCGGTACGCGAACGACACCCCCTCGAAGGCGATCTCGCCGCGCAGCGGTCGCGGCAGGTCGACGGCGTCGGGCTTGTCGGTCATCTCCGGGTCGACGTCGAGCAGCTCGAAGATCTTGTCGAGCGCCGCCATGCCGGCCTGGTAGGTCGTGTACACCTGGGAGAGCTGGCCGATCGGGTCGAAGAACCCGTTCATCGCGGCGATGAAGCCGACGAGGACGCCGATCGTCAGCTCGTCGTCGAGGACCTGGTTGCCGCCGTAGAGGAGGATGCCGACGGTCGCGACGGCGCTGACGAACTCGACCGCCGGGAAGTACGCGGCGTTCAGGTAGACGGTCTTCATGTTCGCGTCGCGGTTCTCGGTGTTGAGGACCGCGAAGTCGCGGCGCTGCCGGTCCTCCTGCGCGAACGAGCGGACCACGCGGATGCCGGAGAGCGACTCCTGCAGCGAGCCGGTGATCGCCCCGATCGTCTCGCGGGTGCGCGCGTACGCGTCGGCGCTGGCGATGCGGAACGCGAACGACCCGAACGCCAGGACGGGGAAGACGAGGAACGTCAGCAGGGCGAGCTCGACGTCGAAGGTCAGCAGGATCACGATCGACCCGATGAGCGTGAGGGACGCGCTGAAGAGCGTCACGACGCTCTCGGTCACGAGCTGGTTGAGCGCCTCGACGTCGTTGGTCATCCGGGAGATGACGGTGCCGGCGGGCCGCCGCTCGTAGAACGCGACGGGCTGGGTCTGCAGGTGGCGGAACATCGACAGGCGCAGGTCCTGCAGGGCGCGCTGGCCGACCCAGCCGGTGAGGTACGTCTGCAGGAACGTCGCGCCCCAGACGACGAGGGCGCTGGCGACGAAGACGACCACGACGAGCGTCAGCGTGCCGGTGTCCTTGGCGAGGATCCCGTCGTCGATCGCCTTCTGGGCCAGCGGTGCGGGCGCGAGCGCGGCCGCCGTGCCGAGCAGCAGCGCGACGAACATGCCCGCGAGGCGCAGCCGGTAGGGGCGCAGCAGCACGAGCAGGCCGCGGAGCTTGCGGCCGCGCCCGGAGGTGCGGGCGAGCCGGCGGCGCACGTCGTCGCGGCGGGTGGGCGTCGGCGTGCTCACAGCCCGGCGGTCTCCGGCTCGCGCGGCTTGCGGGTGAGGAACACCTGGTCGGGCAGGCCCTTCTCGACGATCTCCCGGTAGAGCGGGCTGCGGTCGAGCAGCTGGTCGTGGTCGCCCTGCGCGACGACCCGGCCCTCCTGCAGCACGACGATCTCGTCGGCGAGCGCGATCGTGGAGAGCCGGTGGGCGATGACGAACGTCGTGCGGCCTGCCATCACCTCGCCCAGCGCGTCCTTGATCGCCTGCTCGGTGGTGGCGTCCACGGCGCTGGTGGCGTCGTCGAGGACGAGGATGCGCGGATCGGCGACGAACGCGCGGGCGATCGCGAGCCGCTGGCGCTGCCCGCCGCTGAGCGACAGGCCGCGCTCGCCGACGCGCGTGTCGTACCCGTCGGGGAGGCGGCTGATGAAGTCGTGGGCCTGCGCGCGCCGGGCGGCCTGCTCGATCTCGGCGTCGGTCGCGTCGGGGCGCCCATAGGCGATGTTCTCGCGCACGCTGGTGGAGAACAGGAACGGGTCGTCGGTGACGAACGCGATCGCGCGCCGCAGCGCCGACGGGTCGACGGTGCGCACGTCGGCGCCGTCGACGAGGACGCGTCCCTCGGTGGGGTCGTAGAGGCGGGAGAGCAGCTGCACGAGCGTCGTCTTGCCCGAGCCGGTCCCTCCGACGACGGCGATCGTGCGGCCGCCCGCGACGTCGAGCGTGACGTCGTCCAAGGCGGGCTCGGTGGCGCCCGTGTAGCGCAGCCCGACCCGCTCGAAGCGCACGTGCCCGGGGCCGTCGGGGAGCGGCACGGGGTGCTCGGGCGGCGTGATCGCCGGGAGCGTGTCGAGGATCTGGAACAGGCGGGCGCCGGCGGCGGTCGCGCGCTGGGCCATCCCGAGCAGCACGCCGAGCATCCGCATCGGCGCGAGCAGCATCAGCAGGTACGTGTAGAAGGCGGTGAACTCGCCGGTCGTGAGGTCGCCGTCGATCACGCGCCGGCCGCCGACGAGCAGGATCGCGGCGAGCCCGAGCTGCGGCAGGAAGCCGATCAGCGGGTTGTAGAACGCCTGCAGGCGCGTGGAGACCATGGACTGGTCGAACACCCGCCCGACGCTGCGCACGAACTGCTCGTACTGGCGCTCCTCGCGCGCGAACGCCTTCACGACGCGGACGCCGCCGACGTTCTCCTGCACGTCGGCGGTGAGCTCGGCGATGCGCTGCTGGACCTCCTGCAGCGCCGGCCGGGCGCGCAGCCCGTAGCGGATGGCGGCCCAGACGACGAACGGGACGGGGGCGAGCGAGACGGCGGCGAGCGTCGGGTCGATGAGCGCCATCGCCCCGGCGGCGAGCAGCAGCGTCAGGCCGGACTGGATGATGAAGACGAGCCCGTAGCCGAGGAAGAAGCGGACGGCCTGCAGGTCGACGGTGGCGCGCGACATCAGCTGCCCGGTCTGCTGGCGGTCGAAGAACGCGAGCTCGAGCGACAGCAGGTGCGTGTAGAGCCGGTCGCGCAGGTCGAGCTCGACGCCCAGCGACACGCGCCCGGCGACGAGCCGCCGGAAGATCATCAGGACGAACCGGGTGAGGCCCGCGACGCCGACGAGCACGCCGAGCAGGACGAGGTCGTCCTGGTCGTCGCGCTGGAGCGCGTCGACCGCCCGACCGGTCAGGTAGGGGATCGCGATCGTCATCACCATGGCGGCGAGCGCGAGCACCCCGGACCAGACGACACCGCGTCGGTAGGGGGCGAGGAACTGCAGGAGGCGACGGAACGTGTGCATGACCCGACCTCCCATCCTGTCAGGCTGCGGGGTGATGCCCGGACCGCCCGCTGGCCTCTGCAACATCTGCGCGTTCCAGCGCGTCGTCGGGAACACCCGCGGATCGGTGTTCTCCATGTGCGAGCGCGCCAAGCTCACGGGGGAGACCGAGTACGCCAAGTATCCGCGGCTGCCGGTCTGGGAGTGTCCGGGCTACGAGCCGGCGGAGGTCACGCCCGAGCGGTGATCGCGGCGGCCCGCCGGGCCTCGAGCTCGTTGGGGTTGTGCGAGTAGCCGCGCAGCACGTAGGAGAGCGGCATCGCGACCGGGTGGTGCTGCATCTGCCAGACGTGGCAGAGCTCGTGGACGACGAGGTCGTCGGAGACCTGCGCCAGCGGCCGCTTCAGCAGGATCAGGTTCCAGGCGGCGTAGCCGTGGAAGCGCCGCATGCCCGGGAGGCGGAACACCCACGGGGTGGTGAGCAGCAGCACGCGCCGCGTGTCCACCGGTCGCGGGTACCAGTCGAGCGTCCGCAGCCGGGCGGCGGCGCGCTCGATCGCGGCGCGCCGCTCCCCGCTCACGGGGTCTTCGCGAGCAGCGGGTCGAGCACGAGGAACGCCCGCTGGTCGGAGTTGCCCTGGGTGAGGCTGAACTTGAACAGCGTCTCGAGCGTCAGGTCCTGCACGAACGGGGCGTCGGTCGACCGGGTCACGGACGCGACGGACGGCGTGCTGGGCGTGAGCGACTCGGCGAGCGGCCGCTTGATCTGCGGCTCGAGGTCGCTGCGCTTGAAGAACAGCGCCTCGTCGGGGTCCTTGCCCTTGGGGGGCGGCATGAACACGACGACCTGGTCGACGTCGGTGTAGTGGAAGGAGTAGAGCGCGAGCTCGAGCGCCTCACGGCGCAGCAGCAGGTGCCGCTCGCGGGAGGGCTTGCCGACGGCGATCGCGCAGCGGTCCCCGAGTCCGCAGAGCCGGTAGAGGACGCCCTTGCCCTCCTCGATCTCGACGTCCCCGCCCTGGGCGACGGGCTCGCGCAGCGCCACGGTGAGCGGCAGCCCGGCGACCTCCAGCGGCCCGCCGGTCACGACGACGAGCTGGCTGCCGTCGCTGCCGCGGTACTGGCGACCGACGCGCGTGGCGATCTCCTGGATGCGCTCGCCGGCGTCCCCGTCGGGCATCCAGGCCGACCAGCGCGGCCCGGACGGAGCGTCCTCGCCGCCGGAGACGGTGATCAGGACCGCGGCGGCGAGCGCGGCGACCGCGATCGTGACGAGCGCCCCGAGGACGATCTGCATGCGGGCGCCGGCCGCTCGCGGGGTGCCGGCGGGCGGCGCGGCGTCCTGGATCGCGAGCGGGTCGAGGGGCGGGCGGTCGAGGTGCGGGGCGGCGGACGTCGCCGCGGTCAGGACCGCGCCGTCCGGGCGGTCGTGCGCGGGCGTCGCGTCGGGGGCCGGCGTGTCGTCGGGCCGGGTGGACCACAGCGACTCGCCGCGGGCCTCGGCGTCGGGGTCGATGTCGCGGGCCCGCGGGACGATGTCCTTCGGGTCGTGGCGGGGGCGCGTGCCCGCCGGGTCGTACGGGCGCTCGCGGGGATCGGTGTGCTTCGGCGACTCGCTCATGTCAGTCCTCGGTGCTGCCGCGCTGCAGGCGCGCGCGGATCACGGACGGCGGCTCGTCCTCCACGAGCGCCGCCTTCGGCCAGATCGCGTCGTCGGTCAGGTCGATCTCGGGGGCCTCCAGGCCGACGGAGTCGAGCAGCCGCACGACCTCGTCGCCGTGGATCTCGATGCGGGAGACCATCGCGTCTGCGACCTCGGCGACCGCCTCGCGGTTGTGGGCGATGAGGCAGTACGCGGTGATGTACGCCTGTCCGAGGATCTGGGCGGCCTGCCGGACCTTGGCGGGCGTGCTGAGGGTGTCGCCGACCTCGGCGCTGGAGCGGTTCATGATCTCCCGCCCGACGCGCTCGAAGCGGCGGCCGATCTGCCACTCGAGCTCGGCCCGCTCGCTCGGGTCGACGGGGCCGTGGCCGTTCAGGTCGACGGGCTCGGCGCCCATGCCCCACTGCCCGACCATCAGCGCCGCCTCGGTGGTCGCGGCGTGCAGGTCGCCGCCGACGCCCTGGGAGTTCTCGCCGTAGAAGACGCGCTCCGCGGCCATCGCCCCGAGCGCCCAGACGATGCGGGCGACCTGCTCGTGGCGGAAGCGGATGAGCCGCTCCTCGGTCTCGATCGCCTGGTGGTGGCCGCCGGACGCGCCGCGGGCCTTCACCGACAGCCGCGTGGAGAGGACGCCGTCCATGTAGACGTGGGAGGCGACCGCATGCCCGGCCTCGTGGATGGCGACCGCGCGCAGCTCGTCGGGGATGTACTCGAAGCCCGACGCGGTGCCGGCCTCGATCGTCGTCATCGCCTCGATGAGGTCGTCCCAGCGGAACGCGTTGCGCCCGTCGGAGTGCGCGTAGGTCAGCGCCATCGAGCAGACCTGCTCGATCATGGCGGGGGAGTAGCCGCCGGTGATGCGGGCGATCTCGTCCCGGCGCTCGGGCCGGTCGAGGTCCGGGTCGTGCGCGACCTTCCCGAGGTACAGGTCGAAGACGTCCTGGCGGTCGTCCTTGGTCGGGGTGCGGAAGAAGATGTGGCGGCCCATGCGGCCGGGGCGCACGAGCGCCGGGTCCAGGGCGTTCAGCGGCACGTTGGTGGCCCCGATGAAGTAGACCTGCTCGGCACGGGGGCGGGGCGGCTTGCGGCGCAGCGAGCGGCCGAAGATCGAGCCGGGCACGATGTACATCGCGTCCAGGAACGTGTTCCACTTCTTCGTGAAGAACTTCTTCAGCACGGGCGGGTTGTCCATGCCGTCCATCTGCACGAGCAGCTGGTTGAGCGCCATGCCGCCGCCCATGCCCGGGAACATCATCCGCATGATCCGCGGCTGACGCTCGTCGCGCAGGGCCCGTTCGGCCTCGGCGCGCTGGGCGAAGATCCGCTCGCGCCAGGCGGCGGTCTCGAGGCGCAGGTCGCCGGTCGGGGTGATGTCGCCCCAGTCGCCGAAGAAGAGGACGTCCTCGGTGCTGCGGACCCCCGGGGAGGACTCGCCGTAGCCGCCGGCGAGCGCGTTGCGCCGCATGCCGACCGCGTCGATCTCGTCGATGAAGATCATGCAGGTGCCGCCCCACTTGCGCGCGAGGCGGCGGGCGCGCGCGATGAGGATCATCACCATGACGACGTCCAGGCCGATGAACGTCTGCGCGAAGCCGGAGCCCGGCATGGTCATGATCGGCGAGTTGAAGCTCGTCGCGATCGCCTTGGAGAGCATCGTCTTGCCGGTGCCGGGCGCGCCGATCAGCAGCAGGCCGCGCTCCGGCTTGCCGCCGGCCTTCTTGAACTCCTCGCCGGCGGCCCACAGCGTGATGACCCGCTCGACCTCCTGCTTGGAGTCGGCCTGGCCGCGGACGTCCTCGAGCCGCACGCCCCAGTCGGACTCGCCCGGCTCGTAGGCCTTCATCTGCATGACCCCGAACATCAGCAGGGGGCCGAAGAAGATCATGAAGTTGACGAAGAACAGCAGCGGCAGCTGGAAGAAGATGAGGCTGTTCTGGAGCGCCAGCTGGACGCGCTGCTCCTCGGGGAAGACCTCGTTGAAGGCCGACAGCGGCGTGAAGAACGGGGCGCCGGTGCCGAGCAGCAGCCGGACGAACAGCTGCGCCAGCAGCAGGGCGACCAGCGCGATGAACGCGTAGAGCACCAGCCGCCGGAAGCGCGTGCGCCAGTACCAGCGCCGCCGCCGGAAGACGACGTCCTCGGCCTTCGTGCGCTCGGAGGCGTTGTAGAGCGACGGGCGCTCGATCAGCCGGTGGCAGATCAGGTCGACGAGCCCGCGGAACGCGGCGATCGCGAACAGCGTCACGAGCACCGCGACCCAGATCGGCCAGTCGTTGACGACGACGAGCGTGAGGAAGAACGCGGGCGAGGTGAGCAGCGCGACCGCGGTGGCGGCGCGGCCCAGCCGCCGCCAGGCGAGGGCGAGGGCGTCGCTGTCGGACCGGCTCGCCGGGCCGACGGAGCTGCTGGACGGGACGCTCATGGCGGGAGCGTACTGCGCCCCGGAGCGGTGTTCGGATCATGGGCGCGACGGGATTGCGCACGCGGTCCGAACCGGTTTCGACGCCCGGTCCAGGTGGCCGCCGGGACGGCCGGGTCAGCGTCGTGGGACGCCCAGCACCAGGTGCGGCGCGCCGTCGTGGTCGGCGGTCGCGCGCGCCTGCGGCGCGGGCGCCGACGGCGGCGCGTCGCGGAAGGCGAGCGTGCCGGTGCCGCAGCGCGCGCAGGTGCCGAGCAGCCGCAGGCCGTCGGCCATCGCCGCGCTGTTCCAGGCGAAGCCGCAGTCGAGGCAGGTCACGGCGGGGAGGGGGGAGGGCACGACCTGAGGGTCGGCAGGCCGGGTGCCACCCGGGATCGAACAGCCGTCCAGTCGGCGGCTCAGGAGAGCCCGGCGGCCCGCCGGGGGGCCGCCGCCGGTGAGGGCGCATCGCGCAGCGCCCGGGCGAGGTCGCGGTCGGCGGCCTCGTCGGTGCGCCGCGCGGCGTGGAGCAGCGCCCACCCGGTCGCGAGCGCCACGCCGGCCAGGACGAGCCAGGCGACGAGGACGATCGCGAGCACGGACATCAGCCGGCCACCTGGCGGGGGACGAGGCTCAGGTGCGGGCGCGCCACGTCGAGCTCGGCGGCGAGCGTCATCGCGTCCGTGGTCGTCGGGGCGACCGTGAGGCCGAGCGCGGTGAGCTCGCCGCGCAGCTGGGCGTCGGTGACCGCGAGGACGATCTCGCCGTCGTCGGCGTGCGCGGAGGCCACGGCGCGCAGGACGGCGCTCCGGGCCGCCCCGTCGACGGCGCAGCCGCTCGGGAGCTGCAGGACGACGATGCGGCGCGGCTCGCCCGGGCGCCGGACGATCGCCTGCTCGAGCCGCTGCACGCCGCGCGCGTCGAGGACGCCCGCGAGCAGGACGATGCGGGTGGGGTCGTCGGCGGCCGGGACGGGCGCCGCGCTGCGCACCCGGGCCTGGGGCAGCACGAGCGTGCCGCACCCGGCGCAGGTGAGGCCCTGCGCCTGCGGGTCGCCCTCGACGATGCGCAGGCACGTGCCGCAGACGTGCAGGGCGGTCCCGCCCGCCAGCGACACGGGGCGCGGGGCGGGGGCCGCGGTCGTCACGTCGGCGACGGGCGCCGGCGGGGCGGGGGCTGCAGGGGCGGGGCGCAGCGGCGGGTGCGTCTCCCGCGGGGCGATCGCCCCGAGCAGCTCGGGGGTGGCGGTGACGCGGGCGGCGCGGCTGGCGGCCTGCGACCAGGCGAAACCACCCATGACCTTGGTGGCCTCGGTGGTGCTCGCGGCCTGCCCCCAGGAGGCGGCGGCCAGCGCCGGGTCGCTGTGGCCCGCCGTGCCGGTGAGCCGCGGGGCGCGCCGCAGGCGGTCGCCCGCACGCAGGTGGGCGAGCAGCCGCGGGCCGCCGAGGAAGACGATCTGGCCGGCGACGTACAGGCCGAGCCACACGAGGCTGACGGCGGTGACGTAGGGCGCCCAGCCCTTCTGGATCTGGCAGCCGAGCAGGCCCTCGCCGCCAGGCGGGCACGCGTCGACGGCGAGCGTGCGTCCCGGCACGACCGCGATGGCGATCGCCAGCGGGATCAGCGCCACGAGAAACGGGAGCGCGCGCTGGAACGTCGTCGCTCCGCCCGTCGCCGTCCCGGCGATGCTCCGCGGACGCTCCGCGGATCCCTGGTCCTGCTCCATCGGTGAAACCCCCTGTCTCGCTGTCCCGGTGGGCCCCCACCCACTGGATCGCACGCCTCGTGCGATGACGGCATCGTCCTCGTCGTGCGCTGACCAGCGCGGCGACGACACGGTTTTGTGACGCTTTTGTACCGCGAAACCCGCGAAAGCGGCACGTGGGTGCACACGAAATCCGAGGACTTGGCGCGACGCGCTTCGGCACCGCGACGAATGTCTTCAGTCCGGGCGGACATTCGCCGACAGGAAGAGCATGTCGGCCCGCCGCCTCCTCCTCGCGCTGTCGCTCGCCACCCCGCTGATGGCGGTCGGGCTCCCCGCCTCGCCTGCCGCCGCGCAGTCGTGCCTGATCCCGATCCTCTGCCCCAAGCCGCAGCCCACCCCGCAGCCGACCCCCACCCCCGAGCCGACCCCGACGCCGACGCCCGAGCCGACGCCCACGCCGGTCCCGGCGCCGTCGCGCGTGCCGGCGAACGTCGACCCGGCCCACGACCTGTCGAGCCCCACCGCGCCGCAGAGCCCGCTCCCGACGACCGGCCGTGTGCGGGTGCGCGTGGGCGGCCCCGGGGCCGACCGGCTGCGCGGCGGCGGGATCGACGAGACGCTCTACGGCCGCGGCGGGCACGACCTCGTCTCGGGCCGCGGCGGGGACGACACCCTGTACGGGGAGACCGGGCCGGACCGCGTGCTCGGCGGTCCCGGCACCGACTGGCTGGACGGGGCGGCGGGTGATGACGTGCTGCTCGGCGGCACCGGCCGCGACCTGCTGACCGCCGGCTTCGGCCACGACACGCTCAACGGCGGGTCGGGCGCCGACCTCCTCTACGGCGGTGCCGCCCAGGACCGGGTCGTGGGCGGCAGCGGCGACGACCTGCTGCACGGCGGCACCGGGCACGACGTCGTCCTCGGCGGCACGGGCGCCGACGAGCTGTGGGGCGACAGCGGCCGCGACACGCTCCTGGGCGGCCCGGGCGACGACCTGATCCACGCCAACGACCGCGGCAAGGACGAGCTGATCGACTGCGGCCCGGGGAACGACACGGTCGAGATGGACCGCGTCGACGACCAGGGCGGGATCTCCGACCGGCAGCTGCGCCGCGGCGGCCGGGTGCGCAACTGCGAGCGGATCCTGCTCGTCGCCGCCCCGGCTCGCGACCCGCGCGCGGGCATCACCTGGCTCGCGCCCTACGGTGGGGCGAGCAAGCACGGGACGGCGCGCAACGACACGCTCCTGGGCTCCCACGGCGCCGACCGCATCTACGGGGACGACGGGGACGACATCCTCTGGGCCAACCGGCTGCACGGCGACCGCTCGACCGCCCTGGACCGCGTGTTCGGCGGCAACGGCGCCGACGTCATCTACGGCAGCCCGGGGCGCAACGAGCTCGACGGCGGCCCCGGCGACGACGAGGTCAACGGGGGCTCGGGGAGCAACACGATCCGCGCCGGGGACGGCGACGACCGCATCCGGGTCCGCGGGGCGGGCCGCAACGTCATCGACGCCGGGCCCGGCAACGACGTGATCCAGGCGTACGCGAGCCGGCCCGCGACGATCACCTGCGGGCCGGGCTTCGACGTGGTCGAGCTCGACAAGCACGACCGCACCACCGGGGACTGCGAGAAGGTCGTCCGCCACTGAGACGGACGACCCGGTGGGTCAGGCCTGGCCGGGCTCCGGCTCGCCGTCCTCGCCGCCGAGCGACTGCAGCAGCATCACCGCGGTGATCTGCGCGGGCGTGCCGCCGACCTCCTCGTTGCCGAGGTCCTCGAGCTCGGGGTGGAAGGTGGCGTGGACGTTGACGTCCTCGCCGCCGGCGTCCTGGAGCACGATGACCGCGCGGCCGGGCAGCTCGCCCTCGACGACGGGCACGTCCGGGTCGCCCTGGAGCGTGGCGCGGGCCGCGGTCAGCACGTCGGTCACGAGCTCGTGCCAGTGCTGGAGCGCGTTCTGCTGCTCCTCCTCGGTCATCCCGTCGAGGTGGTGGCTGTTGCGCGAGGCGAGCGCACCCATGGCGGCGCGGATCGCGGCGTCGGACAGCAGGTCATCCGGATTGATGCTCACGCGGCAAGCCTCGCAGGTCGGGCGACGTGGCGGCGTCAGGCCGCGACGCCACCGGCGGTGATCGCCAGCAGGGCGATGTCGTCGTCCAGGGCGGGCGAGAGCCCGGCGACGAGGTGCTCGCACAGCGGCTCGGCGGCGCGGGCCGGCGACCGGTCGAGCACGTCGCGCAGCCAGCCGAGGCTGTCGGTGATGGAGATGCCGCGCCGCTCGACGAGCCCGTCGGTGTAGAGCAGCAGCGTCTCGCCGGGGGCGAGGTCGGTCTCGTGCTCGTGGCGCGGCGCGCGGATCAGGCCGAGCAGCACGTCGGGGGTGGCCTCGAGCAGGCGCGCGCCGCCGCCCGCGCCGATCAGGACCGGGGGCGGGTGGCCGGCGTTGGACCAGCGCACGGTCCGGTGCCCGTCGGTGGCCGGCGCGGAGATCGTGGTCACGACGAGCGTCGCGACCGTCCCCAGGTCGAGCCCCTGCACGACGGTGTCGAGCTGCTCCAGCGCGGAGGCGGGGGAGGACCCGGCGGTGAGCACGACCCCGCGCAGCAGCGAGCGGACCTGGGCCATCTCGGCGGCGGCGTCCTGGTCGTGCCCGGCGATGTCGCCGATGACCGCGACCGTGGTGCCGTCGGCGAGCACGAAGGCGTCGTACCAGTCGCCCCCGATCTGGGCCTGCTCGGCGGCGGCGAGGTAGCGGGCCGCGATCACCAGGCCGGGGACCTCGGGCGGCTGCGGCAGCAGGCTGCGCTGGAGCGTCTCGCTGATCCGCCGCTCGGCGTCGCTGACCCGCGCGCGCTCGAGCGCCTGCCGGATCGTCGAGCCGAGCAGCCGCAGGAAGCCCAGATACGGGTCGTCCGGGGCGAGCATGTCGTTGAGGCGGACGACGAGCAGCGGCTGGGCCCCGGCCTCCTCGTCGTAGGGGCCGAGCGGCACCCAGGCGACGCGGCCCGTCGGCGTCTCGGTGAGGAGCAGCTCCCCGGCGGGCAGCTCGTCGAGGGGCGCCTCGGGCAGGACGCCACCGGAGGTCCGCTGCGAGAGGCCGGGCAGCCAGACCTCGGCGACCGGCATGTCGGCGACGCCCTCGGCGAGCACCTCGGTGGTGACCCCGAGCACCTCGGCCGTGCCCCGGACCCCGGCGAGCCGGTCTCCGAGCAGGCCGAGCAGCTCGAGGCGGCGGCGCGCGAGCACCTGGGTCGTGGTCTCGGAGCTGATGTCGATGACCCCGAGGACGGTGTGGTCGGCGTCGCGCAGGGCCGAGTACGCGAACGTGAAGTACGTCTCCTCGAGGAAGCCGTTGCGGTCCAGCGGGAAGAACTGGTCCTCCAGCAGCCCGGGCGGGTCGTCGTCGAAGACCTGCTGCACGAGCGGCTCGATCGCGTCCCAGGCCTCGGGGAAGACGTCCTGCACCCGGCGGCCGAGCGCGGCGGGGTGCTTGTCGATGATCTGCTCGACGTAGCCGGCGTTGTAGACCATCACGCGCTCGGGCCCCCACAGCAGCGTGATGGGGAACTCGGAGTCGAGCGCCATCGCGGTGGCGTGCCGCAGCGCGGGATGCCAGTCCGCCATCGGCCCGAGCGGGGTGGCGGCCCAGTCGACCGCCTCGTAGGCGGGACGCAGCGGGCCGGCGAGATCGAGGAGCGGGTCGGCCTGCACGTGGCACGCACTGTAGTGCCACGGCACCCCCGGCGTCACTCCAGGTCCCGGAGCAGTGCTGCGTCCGGAGTCGTGGAACGGCGGGGTTGGCGCGGCGGCCGCATGTCGCCGCGCGACGACCCCGGCAGCGGCCGGTCCGGGACCGGAACGACGACGGCCCGCCGGGGGCGGGCCGCACGACCAGTAGCTGGGGGGGGACTCGAACCCCCGACCTCACGATTATGAGTCGTGCGCTCTAACCAGCTGAGCTACCCAGCCACGGGGCGGTGGATTCTACGCGCAACGGCGGCGGCGGGGTCGCGCGGGCGTAGGCTGCGCGCGTGCTCGCCGCCGAACCGCCGCCGCCACCGCCCGAGCCCGGGACGCCGGCGGTCGTGGCCCGGGCGGCGCTGCCCGCGGGGCGCAGCGTGCGCGGCCGGCCGTTGCGGGCGCTCGCGGCCGGCGATCCGGCGGCCGGGCGGGTCGTCCTCGTCGTCGGCCAGGTGCACGGCGACGAGCCCGGCGGCCGGCGGGTCGTGGCGGCGCTGCGCCGCGCGTCCGTCCCGGCCGGGGCGCGCATCGTGACCGTCCTCTCCGCGAACCCCGACGGGGCGGCGGCGCGCACGCGCGTCAACGCGCGGGGGGTGGACCTCAACCGCAACTTCCCCGGGGACTGGCGCGCCGGCCCGCGCGGGCGGTACTTCCCCGGGCCGCGCGCCGCGAGCGAGCCGGAGACCCGCTGGGTGCAGCGGCTCGTGCGGGCCGTGCGCCCCGACGTGACCGTGTGGCTGCACCAGCCCTACGGCCTCGTGCACCTGACGCCGGGCGCCGACCGGCGCCTCGTGCGCGCCTACGCGCGGCGGGTGCGGCTGCCCGCCCGCGGCCTGCCGCGCTACCGCGGGACCGCGACCGGCTGGCAGAACCGGCGGGCGCCGGGCACCAGCGCGTTCGTCGTCGAGCTCGGCCCGGCGGCGCCGAGCACCGCGCAGGTGCGCCGCCACGTCGGCGCGCTGCTCGCGATCGCCCGGGGCGACTGACGCCGGAAGGTCCGGGCGGGCCTGCGATCCTGCGCGCGTGACCGCCACCGCCGACGACCTGCTGCTCGCGATCCCGAACGTCTCCGAGGGCGCCGACGAGGCGATCCTCGACGCGATCGGCGCCGCGTTCACCGCCGCCGGCGGGGCGACGCTGCTCGACGTGCACGCCGACGCCGACCACGGCCGCACGGTCTTCACGCTCGCCGGCCGGCCCGGGCAGCTCGCCCCGGCGCTGCGCGACGGCGCCGCCGCCGTGCTCGAGCACGTCGACCTGCGCGATCCCGCCCGGGCGGGCCTGCACCCGCACGTCGGGGCGCTCGACGTGGTGCCGCTCGTGCACCTGGACCCGGCGCGGCGCGGGGCGGCCTGCGCCGAGGCGCTGCACGCCGGCGCGCTGCTGGGGGAGCTCGGGCTGCCGTGCGTCCTCTACGGGCCGCTCGGTGGTGGCCGGACCCGCGCGGACCTGCGGCGCGGCGGCCCGGCGGGCCTCGCCGCGCGCGTGCGCGCCGGCGAGGTCGTCCCCGACTTCGGGCCGCGCGAGGACCTGCACCCGGGCGCCGGGGCGGTGCTGCTCGCCGCCCGGCCACCGCTGGTGGCGTTCAACGTCGAGCTCGCGGCGCCCGCCACGCTCGCCGACGCGCAGGCGATCGCCGCCCGCATCCGCGAGGGCGGTCCCGACGGCCTCCCGGGGCTGCGCGCGATCGGCCTGGAGCTCGCCCACCGCGACGGCGTCGCCCAGGTCTCGATGAACGTCGAGGACCACCTCGCGCTGCCGCTGCGCGACGTCGTCGCCGCGATCGCCGCGCACGCGCCCGTCGCGGCCGCGGAGCTCGTCGGGCTCGCCCCGCAAGCGGCGTTCGCCGACTTCCCGACCGCCGTGCCGGTGCGCAACCGGCGCACGGTCGAGGACGCGCTCGCGCGCGTATCCTGAGGACACCCATGGCGACGAAGCAGAAGAAGAAGCGGTCGACCAAGCACCGCGGCAACGCGGCAGGCATGGTCGAGTCGCGCGGGCGCACCGGCCGGCCGCTCAGCGAGGCCGAGAAGAAGGCGCAGGCGAAGATGACCGCCTCCGAGCGGCGCCTGCAGCGGCTCGAGACGCCCCCGAACTGGCGCTCGGCCGCCAACCGCGCCGCGATCGCGTCCCTGATCTTCGGCGTCGCGCTGTTCCTGCTGTTCGGGCAGGCGGTCGCGCCGACGATCGCGCTCGCCGCGTTCATGTTCCTCGTCTACATCCCGCTGGGCTACTACACCGACCTCTTCATCTACCGCCGGCGGATGAAGCAGAAGGCCGCGGGGAAGGGCTGACCCATGGCGCTCGACGTCCGCATGCTCACGGTCGGGCCGGTGCAGGAGAACTGCTTCCTGCTCAAGCGGCCCGACGCCGACACGCTGCTGGTGGTCGACCCCGGCGACGAGCTGCCCCGGATCCTCCAGGCGATCGAGAGCATGGAGGCGACCGTCGAGGCGATCCTGCTCACCCACACGCACTTCGACCACGTCGGGGCGGTCGCGCCGCTGGCCCGCGAGACCGGGGCGCCCGTGTACTGCCCCGAGCTCGAGGTGCAGGTGCTGGCGAACATCAACGACTACATGCGCTTCCCGGGCTTCGGCCCGTTCGAGGACTACGAGGCCGACCACACCGTCGCCGGCGGCGAGACGCTGTCGCTCGCGGGCCTCGACATCGACGTCGTCTTCACGCCCGGCCACAGCCCCGGCCACGTGACGTTCGTCGTCCCGGACGAGCTCGCGATGTTCAGCGGCGACGTGCTCTTCCAGCAGTCCGTCGGGCGCACCGACCTGCCCGGCGGCGACTGGCCGACGCTGCGCGCCTCGATCCAGACGCTCCTGGACACCTACCCGGACGAGACGCGCGTCCATCCGGGCCACATGGGCGTCACCACGCTCGGCGCCGAGCGCGCGACGAACCCCTTCCTCCAAGGCTGAGGCATGCCCGAGAAGCTGCAGTCCCCCAAGGGCACGCACGACGTGCTCCCGGCCGACGCGGCCCCGCGCCTGGCCGTCGAGCGGGTCGCCCGGAAGGTCCTCGAGGGCGCCGGCTACCGGCGCGTCGAGACCCCGACGTTCGAGGCGACCGAGCTGTTCGCGCGCGGTGTCGGCGCGTCCACCGACATCGTCCAGAAGGAGATGTTCACCTTCGAGGACGGTGGCGGGCGGTCGATCACGCTGCGCCCGGAGGGCACCGCCCCGGTCGCCCGCGCCTACCTGCAGCACGGCATGCACAAGCTGCCGCAGCCGGTGAAGCTCTGGTACCTGTCGAGCTTCTTCCGCAACGAGCGCGCGCAGGCGGGCCGCTTCCGGCAGTTCTGGCAGATCGGGGCGGAGGCGATCGGCAGCGCCGAGCCCGTCGTCGACGCCGAGTCGATCGTGCTGCTGCACACGGTGCTGACCGAGCTCGGCGTGCAGGACCTGCACCTGCGGCTCGGGTCGCTCGGCACGCCGCAGACGCGCGCCGACTACCGCGAGAAGCTCGTCGCGCACCTGCGCGCCAACGAGGACCGGCTCTCGGAGGAGGTCCGCGGCCGGATCGACCTCAACCCGCTGCGCGCGTTCGACGCCGACCACCCCGGCACCCGCGAGGTCATGCGGACCGCGCCGCTGCTGATGGACGAGCTGGCCGCCGAGGACGCCGAGCACTTCGCGGAGGTCCGCGCCCACCTCGACGCGGCCGGGGTCCCGTACGACCTCGACCCGACGCTCGTGCGCGGCCTGGACTACTACGCGCGGACCGTCTTCGAGTTCACCAGCGGCGCCCTGGGCGCCCAGTCCGCCGTCGGCGGCGGCGGGCGCTACGACGGGCTGATCGAGCAGCTCGGCGGTCCCGCGACCCCCGGCACCGGCTGGGCGGCGGGGATCGAGCGGATCCTGCTGAGCGCCGGGCACCGGCCCGAGCCCGAGCCGGTCCTCGACCTCTACGTCGCGATCGACGGGGAGGAGCGCGACCTGCGCGTCACCGGCTTCCGGCTCGCCCAGCGGGCGCGCGCGGCGGGCCTCAACGCGCAGCTCGAGCTGGCCGGACGCTCGATGAAGGGGCAGCTCAAGCAGGCCGCTCGCAGCGGCGCGCGATACGTTGCGGTCGTGCGTTCCGAAGAGATCGGCCTGAAGGACATGGAGAGCGGTGAGCAGCACCCGGTGACGGGCGGCGTCGACGCCGTCGTCCACGACGTGCTCCGCGGGGGCACCCTGTGAGCGCCGGGGCGATGACCTCCGCGCCGGCCGCGAACGCCTACCGGGACACCTGGTCGGGCACGCTCACGAAGGCCGACGAGGGCCGCGAGGTCCGCGTCTCGGGCTGGGTGCACTTCCGCCGCGACCACGGCGGACTGATCTTCATCGACCTGCGGGACCGCTCCGGGCTCGTGCAGCTCGTCTTCCACCCGGACTCCTCGGGGGCCGCGTTCGCCGCGGCGGAGGACCTGCGCTCCGAGCACGTCGTCAGCGTCGCCGGTCGCGTGCTGGCGCGCGAGGAGGTCAACGTCAACCCGAACATGGCGACCGGCGAGATCGAGATCGCCGTCGCGTCGATGGACGTCCTCGCGGGCGCCCAGACGCCGCCGTTCCCGGTGAACGAGTCGACCCAGGTCGACGAGAACACGCGGCTGACGCACCGCATGGTCGACCTGCGCCGCGAGCACATGCGCGACGCGATGGTCCTGCGCCACGAGATCGTCCGCACGATGCGCGACACGCTCTACGGGGAGGACTTCCTCGAGATCGAGACGCCCGTGCTGACCCGCTCCACGCCAGAGGGCGCCCGCGACTTCCTCGTGCCGTCGCGGCTGCAGCCGGGCTCCTGGTACGCGCTGCCGCAGTCCCCGCAGCTGTTCAAGCAGCTGCTGATGATGAGCGGCTACGAGCGCTACTTCCAGGTCGCGCGATGCTTCCGCGACGAGGACCTGCGCGCCGACCGCCAGCCGGAGTTCACGCAGCTGGACCTCGAGATGGGCTTCGTGACCGAGGACGAGGTCATCGGCGTGATGGAGCGCGTGATGACCCGCGTGTTCGAGGTCGCCGACATGGCGGTCCCGCCCGCGCCGTGGCGGCGCATGGGCTACGACGAGGCGGTCCTGAAGTACGGGATCGACCGGCCCGACACCCGCTTCGGGATGGAGATCCACGACGTCGGCGCGCTCGTGGCCGGCTCGTCGTTCAAGGTCTTCCAGGGTCAGATCGACGGCGGTGGCGTCGTGCGCGCCTTCAACGCCGGCAGGCGCGAGATGTCCCGCTCGGAGCTCGACGGGCTCAACGAGGTCGTCAAGCGTCACGGCGCGTTCGCGACCGCGCCGATCTACGTCGGCGGGGAGGCCGGCTGGGTCGGCAACCTGGCGAAGTTCTTCAGCCGCGAGCAGATCGACGCGGTCAACGCCGAGCTCGAGGCGACCGAGGGCGACCTGCTGCTGTTCGTCGCCGACAGCGAGAAGGTCGCGGCGGCCGCGCTCGGCGCGCTGCGCCTGGAGCTCGCCGAGCGGTTCGGTCTCGTGGAGCCCGGGACCCACGACGTGCTCTGGGTCGTGGACTTCCCGATGTTCGAGCACGATCCCGAGCACGACCGCTACGACGCGCTGCACCACCCGTTCACCGCGCCGTCCGGGGACCTCGACGATCCCGCGTCGCTGCGCTCGCGCGCCTACGACCTCGTGCTCGACGGCACCGAGATCGGCGGCGGCTCGATCCGCATCCACACCCCCGAGGTGCAGGCGAAGGTGTTCGAGCACCTCGGTCTGGACGCCCAGGAGGCGCAGGCGCGGTTCGGGTTCCTGCTCGACGCGCTGAAGTACGGGGCGCCGCCGCACGGGGGCATCGCGATGGGCATCGACCGCATCGTCGCGCTGTGCGCGGGGCGCGAGTCGATCCGTGACGTAATCGCGTTCCCGAAGACCGCCAGCGGGGGTGACCCGCTGACCGGGGCGCCCGCGCCCGTCGACGCGCCGCAGCTGCGCGAGCTCGGCGTGAAGTCGCTGATCGAGGCGGCGCCGCCCGCGTAGGCGGGCGGACGCCCGGATCGAGCCCGGGGTGCCGACGCACCCCGGGACCGCGTCGCTCAGCGGCGGACGGTGAAGCGCCGCTTCGCGGGCGCCGACCGGTTGCCGGCCGCGTCGACGGCGACCAGCGTCGCGACGTACCGACCGGTCGGTAGCCCGCGCCCGCGGACCCGGCCGCCGAACCGGATCGAGCGGCTGCCGGCGGTCAGCGCCCTGGTCGTCGCGTAGCGCTGCGTCAGCCGCTCGCACGCCTTGCGGCGCCGGTTCCGGGACGTCTGCCTGCGGCAGGTCGTGCCGACCCGGCGGCCGGTGGACACGGACGAGAGTGTGAGCGTCACGCGCGCCGCCTCGTCGAGCCGCAGCCGCACGTCGAGCGGCCGGCCGCGGCGCGGGCGGGTCGGCGTGACGGTGACGCCCGTGACGCGCGGCGCGCGACGGTCCGTCGCTCCCGGCGCCCCACCGCTCCCGGGCGTGCCACCGGTGGTGCCGCCACCGGTCGGAGCGCCCGGACTGCTCGGCGTCGGGTCGGCCGGGGCGCAGGTGGCGCCCGCGGCGCGCAGCGCGACCTGCAGGCTGGCGGCGGGCGCGACGCCGAAGGTCACGCAGCGGCCGTCGGGGGACAGCGCGGCCCGCTGGCCGGTGACCGCGGTGCCGTCGGCGAGCCGCGAGACGTGCCGGGAGGTGCCCGCGTCGAGGTCGCGGAGCACGAGGTTCGTGAGCGCGCTCGGCGCGCCCGGCTCGAGCACCGCGGAGGTCGTCAGCAGCACGCGCCGACCGTCGGCCGAGAGCCCGACGAGGCCGACCGCGACCGCGGGGCTCGCCCCGGCGGGTCCGTCGGCCCGGCTGGCGAGCGTGATCGCGCCGCTGGTCAGGTCGCGGACCAGCACGTCGGGCGCGGCGTCGGTGTCCTGCGGGGTCAGGTCGGTCGCCTGGCTCACGACGGCGACCGTGGACCCGTCGGCGCTGAGGATGCCCGGGCCGCTGCTGCCGTTGCCGGGGCCTCCACCGGGCTTCTCGACGGCGAGGCGGTTGACCCCCGTCTCGAGGTCGCGGATGTGGGCCTGGACGAGCGGGCCGCTGCCGCCGTCGCCGAAGTCCGCGCCGGCCCCGGTGAAGGCGACCCGCCGTCCGGTGCCGTCGAGCTGCGGGGACGACACGAAGAGCGTGTTCGGCGCGCCCGTCGGACCCTGCCCGCGGGAGGCCAGCAGCGTCCGTCCGGCGGGGACGTCCCGCACGTGCACGCTGGGGACGGGGGAGGTGTCGCCGTCGCCGAGGTTCGTCGCCGCCGTGACCCAGGCGACCCGGCGGCCGTCCGCGCTGAGGACCGCGCCGGGAACGTTCGCGATCGCGTTCGGGGCCGCGCCGGCGGCGCCGTCGGCCCGGCTCACCCAGGTCGTGGTGCCCGCGGCGACGTCGCGCAGGTAGAGGTCGGTGAACCCGTTGAGGTCCGCCGGGTCCAGGCCCACCGCGGTGCTGAACAGGAGCTTCGTGCCGTCGGCGCTGAGCGCCTGGGCCTCCGTCCTCGCGGGCGGGATCGTGCCGTCGGGCCCGCGGCCGGCGACGACGACGGTGCCGGTGCGCAGGTCGCGCAGGACCGCGGCGGGGACGCCGGGCGCCAGGCCACGGGCGGGCTGGTCGGCGGTGAAGGCGACGAACCGCCCGTCCCGGGAGACCGTGCCCGCGGTGCTCGTCGCGGCCCCGCCGGGGTTCACGATCGCCGCCGTGCCCGCCGGGCGCGACACCGTGCGGGTGACGCGCGGGACGACGGTCAGGTCGCGCTGCACCGTGTGCTGGAACCGCGGGTCGAGGTCGTCCGCGAACGCGTCGACGGAGAACGCGGCGTGCAGGCCGTCGCCGGAGAGGTCGACGTCGACGGTCACCCCGGAGGCCTGGGCGTCCGACGGGCCGGTGCGGGTGACGAGCTCGGTCTGGTCGCCGACGACGCGCCGCACGAACGCGTCGGTCAGGCCGTTGGCGTCGGGGTAGCCGGCGTCGAGGTTCGTCGCGCGGGACAGGAACCCGACCGTCCGGCCGTCGTCGCTGAGCGCGGGATCGGAGGACTCGTCGTCCCCGGGCGTGCCGCCCGCCCGACGGGAGACCAGCGACGTGGTGCCCGACCCGATGACGCTACGGTGCACGTCCGGGAACGGGGTGACGTCGCCGTCCCCGATCGTCGTCGACGAGCTCACCCACGCGACGGTCGACCCGTCGCCGGAGAGGACGCCCTGGTACGAGGAGCCGGTCGAGGGCGCGCCGCCACCGCCGTCGACGCGCGACACGAGCTGGGTGGACGCCGGGAGCGCGAGCACGCGCAGGTACACGTCGGTCTGCCCGTTGGTGTCCAGGGCCCCGGCGATCGGCGCGTCGGTGACGAAGGTCGCGCTGCTGGCGTCGTCCTCGAGCGACGGGTCGTAGCCGGTGACCGCGGTCGCCGCCGCGCCGCGGGAGACGAGCTGCGTGGCGCCGGTGGCGACCGTGGTGGCGTAGACGTCGAAGGTCGCGTTGGTGTCGGTCACCGACGGGTCCAGGCTGGTCGAGTCGGTGGTGAAGGCCACGGTGGTGCCGTCGCCGGAGAGGTCACCGTCCTGGATGTCGCCGATCGCGCCGCCGCCGCTGACCCGGGAGGCGAGCGTCGTCGTGCCCGCGACGAGGTCGCGGACGTAGATGTCCGGGCCGACGTTCGCGTCCAGCGGGCTCGCCGACGCGGAGGTGAGGAACGCGGCGCGACGGCCGTCGTCGCTCAGCCCGACGGGCTCGGCGCGCAGCGTGCCCGCCGCCACGCCGCCGGGCACGCTCACCCGCACGACCGCGCCCGTCTGGAGGTCCTTGCGGAAGACGTCCTGGCCGCCGGGGACCGCGCCGGGGAGGCCCTCGCCGCTGGAGGAGAACAGCACGTAGCGCCCGTCGTCGGACTGCACCCGACGCGAGATCGTGGCCGCGTCCCCGTCGGGCTCGGGCAGCGGGGTGGCGAGGTCGTCCTGGCCGGAGACGAGCACCGTCGTGTCCGGGGCGACCGGGCCGGCAGCGGGCGCGGCGGCGGCCGGGCCGACGGTGATCGCGGCGGCGAGCAGCACGGCGCACGGCAGGGAGCGGGGGAGCATGGGCGAGAGGCTCGCGGCCCGGCGCGCGGGCGGCCACGACCCTGGGGATGAGGTCTGCCGACCCCCGCGGCCGTCCGCCCGGGGAGGGCGGGCCTCAAGTCCTGCGGGGGCGTGCCGATGCTCCCCAGGTGAGCCAGGTCTCCCGCCCCTACCAGTTCGCGCTCGGCGCGGTCCTGATCTTCGGCGTGCTGTGGCTGCTCGTGCTGCGGCCGTCGGACTCCGTGTCCGCCGAGCCGCCGCTCCCCGGGGCACCGGGCGCCGCGCAGACCGCCCCCGCGGCCGGGGCCGCCCCGGGCGTCGCCGGCCTCGGCAACGCGGTGGAGCGCGCCCAGGACGCCGTCACCACCAGTGGGACCGCGGCCGCGGCGACGCAGCAGGCCGCCGCGCAGGCCTCCGGCGAGGCGACCCCGGCGCCCGCGAGCCCGGTGAGCGCCCCGGCGACGGACGCCCCGACGTCGACCGCGGCCCCCGCCGCGGACGCGCCCGCGCCCGCCGGCCAGGCCACCCCGCAGGACCCGTCCCGCCCGATCCTCGACGCGGTCGCCCGCGGTGCGGTCGCCGTCGTCCTCTTCTCCGAGCGCAACGCCGCCGACGACCGCGAGGTCCGTCGCGCCGTGCGCGCCGTCTCCCGCCGCGACGGGCGCGTGCGCGTCGTCTCCGCCCCGATCGCCGACGTCGGCCGCTACGAGGCGATCACGCGCGGCGTGCAGGTGCTCGCCGCCCCGACCGTCCTCGTGATCGGCCGCGACCGGGCCGCGCGCACGATCGTCGGGTTCACCGGCACCGCGGAGATCGAGCAGCTCGTGGACGACACGCTGCGCCGCACGCGCGGCCGCTGAGCGCGCTCAGCCCGCCCGGCGCAGGGCGTCGAGCTCGCGTTCGAGCACGCCGCGCAGCTCGTCGTCGGCGGGCAGCAGCAGCCGCAGCTCCGCCGCGCGCACGGCGGCGACCCGGTCGCGGCGGCGCATGAACGAGCCGACGAGGTTGTTGAGGATCCGCATCGCCGTCTCGTGCGCGGTCCACGGCCGCACGTGCGGGAGCGCCGCGGGCTGCGCCCGGAACGGCGCGCCGCCGTGGAACGGGTCGAGCAGCAGCGGCGGCATCGCCCCGAAGTGCCCGACGACGTAGTGGCCGGGCAGCCCGACCCCGACGACCGGCAGGTCGGCGCGGCGCGCGACCTCCGCGTACACGACGCTCAGCAGGATCGGCAGCCCGCGGCGCCGCTCGAGCACCCGGTCGAGCATCGAGTTGCGCGGGTCGTCGTAGGTGTCGGTGTCCCCGGCGAAGCCGTGCGCGCGGCCCAGCAGCCGCGTCATCGCCGCGGCCTGGGCGCCCGCGTCGGCGTCGGCGCGGGCGACCTCCGGGTCCTCCGCGAGCTCGGCGCCGAGCGCGTCGAGGCGCGTCAGGGCGCCGCCGACGTCCACGCGGCCGAACTCGACCGCGATCGCGAGGACGAGGAGGTCGAGGCGCGGCTGGAACTCGGCGGCGAGGTCGGCGAAGAACGGTGGAGGAGCGTCGATGCGGACATTCTCCCGTGCCACACTCCCGGGGCGTGCCGGACGAGCGCTTCGCCGACCACCTGAGCTTCCCCCGCGGCCGCGGACACACCCCCGCGGGCGCCGTCGCCGGCAACGCCGGAGGCGCGCTGTGCGGCGATCTCGTCACGATCCGGCTGCGGATCGAGGGCGACCGGATCGCCGACGCCGGGTTCGACGCGGAGGGCTGCGGCGCGACGATCGCGGCCGGCTCGGCGGTCGTCGAGCTGCTCGACGGCGCGCACGTCCTGGACGCCGCCCGGATCGGCACGACGCAGGTCGCCGACGCCCTGGGCGGGCTCAGCGTCGGCAAGCTCCACGCCGCCGACCTCGCCGCGGACGCCCTGCACCGGGCGCTCGGCCGGGCGGTCCGCACGCAGGCCGCGGTCCCCGCCCCGCGCCCGGACGGCGGCGGCCGCACGCTCGTGGCGATGAGCGGCGGGGTCGACAGCGCGGTCGCCGCGCTGCTCAGCGCGCAGGACGCCACCGACGTCGCGACGGTGACGCTCGAGCTCTGGGCCGACGACGGCCACGACGGCACCCAGTCGTGCTGCAGCGCCGACGCCGTCCGCGGCGCCCGCGCGCTGGCGCACCGCATGGGCCTGCCGCACTTCACGCTCGACCTGCGCGCCGAGTTCCGCGCCGGGGTCGTCGACCCGTGGCTGGCCGACCACGCCCGGGGCCTGACCCCGAACCCGTGCGTGCGCTGCAACGGGCACGTCCGCCTCGACGCGATGCTCGACTACGCCGACCGCCTCGGCGCGGCGACGCTCGCGACCGGCCACTACGCGCGGATCACCCCCGACGGGCTGCTGCGCCAGGCCCTCGACGAGGGCAAGGACCAGGCGTACATGCTCGCCGCGCTGGCGCCCGGCACCATCGCCCGGCTGCGGTTCCCGCTCGGCGAGCTACGCAAGCCGCAGGTCCGGGAGCTCGCCGCGCAGGCGGGGCTGCCCGTCGCCCGCAAGCCCGACAGCCAGGACCTCTGCTTCCTCGCCGGCGTCGGACGCGCCGGGTTCCTCGCCCGCCACGGCGGCCCCGCGCTGGGCGACGTCCCGGGGGACGTGGTCGACCGGGACGGCACGAAGCTCGGCGAGCACCGCGGCCACCACCACCTCACCGTCGGGCAGCGCAAGGGCCTGGGCCTCACGGGCGGCACGGGCGAGCCGCTGCACGTGCTGCGCACCGACCCCGCGACCAACACGGTCGTCGTCGGGCCGCGCGCCGCGCTGGCCACCACGCACGTGCCGCTGCGCGACGTGACGCTCCACCGCGCGCCCGAGCGCGTCGACCGGGTGCGGCTGCGCTACCGCTCCCACGCCCTGCCGTGCACGCTGCGCGACGGCGCGGTCGAGCTGCACGAGCCGGTCCACGGCGCGGCGCCCGGGCAGGTCGCCTGCCTGTTGCAGGGCGATGTCGTCGTGGGATGCGCGACAATCGCCCGGTGACTTCCGACGAGATCCGCGAGACGTACCTGTCGTTCTTCGAGCAGCACGGCCACAAGCGGCTGCGCAGCGGCTCCCTGGTGCCCGCGAGCTTCGATCCGTCGGTCCTGCTCACCACCGCGGGGATGCACCCGCTCAAGCCGTACTTCATGGGCCTGGAGGCCCCGCCGGCGGACCGCCTGACCAGCTGCCAGAAGTGCTTCCGCACCCCGGACATCGAGAACGTCGGCGTCACCGCCCGGCACCTGACGTTCTTCGAGATGCTCGGCAACTTCTCGCTGGGCGACTACTTCAAGGCGGGCGCCGCCGAGTTCGCGTGGGACCTCTCGCTCAACGGCTTCGGCTTCGATCCCAAGGACATCTGGGTGACGGTCTTCGAGGGCGACCCGGCGCTCGGGATCGGCCTGGACGAGGAGGCCGTCGCCGCCTGGGAGGCGCTCGGCGTCCCGCGCGACCGGATCGTCCCGTGCCCGCGCTCGGAGAACTTCTGGCAGGCCGGGCCGACCGGTCCCTGCGGTCCGTGCAGCGAGCTGTACCTCGACCGCGGGGTCGAGTACGGCTCCCCCGACGACCTGCCCGGCGGTGAGAACGAGCGCTTCCTGGAGTACTGGAACCTCGTCTTCATGCAGTTCGACCAGGCGCCGGACGGCACGCTCACCCCGCTGCCGAACCAGAACATCGACACCGGCCTGGGCCTCAACCGCATGGCCCTGATCCAGCAGGGCGTCGAGACGATCTTCGACACCGACCAGTTCGTGCCGCTGATCGCGCTCGGCCGCGAGCTCGCGACCGGCGAGGCGGACGACCGCGCGCTGCGGATCCTCGCCGACCACACGCGCGGCATGACGTTCCTCATCGCCGACGGCGTCGTCCCCTCCAACGAGGACCGCGGCTACGTCCTGCGGCGCCTGATGCGCCGCGCGATCCAGCAGGGCCACCGCATCGGCATCGAGGGCGGCTTCCTGCCCCGCTACGTCGACGTCGTCATGGAGACGATGGGGACGGCGTACCCCGAGATCGTCGAGGAGCGCGACACGATCCTCAAGTGGGTCCGCGCCGAGGAGGAGGGCTTCGGCCGCACGCTCGAGTCGGGCCTGAAGATCCTCGAGGAGAAGGTCGCCGCGGGCAGCCTCGACGCCGCCGCCGTCTTCCAGCTGCACGACACGTACGGGTTCCCGTTCGCGCTGACCCAGGAGATCGCCGCCGAGCGCGGCCTCGAGGTCGACGAGGCGGGCTTCGACGCGCTCATGGACGAGCAGCGCGCCCGCAGCGCCGGGGGCGCGGGGGGCGGCAAGGCCCGCGTCGGCGGGGCGGCGGACGTCGTGCGCGCCCTGTCGGAGACCCCGACCGAGTTCACCGGCTACGAGCACCTCGAGGAGCACACGACCGTCGCGGGCGTCACCGAGCGCGACGGCGTCACGTACGTGAAGCTCGCGTCCTCGCCGTTCTACGCGGCGGGCGGCGGCCAGGTCTCCGACGTCGGCACGATCGCGTGCGAGGACGGGGACTGCGAGGCGGTCGTCTCCGGCGTGCTGCGCGCCGGTGAGGACCAGGCCGTGACCGTCGAGCTGCGCACCGGCACGCTGAAGGACGGGGAGCGCGTCGTCGCGCGCGTCGACCCGACCGCCCGGCACGCCACGCAGTGCAACCACACCGCCACGCACCTGCTGCACGCCGCGCTGCGCAAGCACCTCGGCACGCACGTGCGTCAGGCCGGGTCGGCGGTGCAGCCGGACAAGCTGCGCTTCGACTTCAGCCACGGGCAGCGGCTCAGCCCGCAGGAGCTCCAGGCCGTCGAGGACGACGTCAACGGCTGGATCCTCGAGAACCATCCGGTGCGCGCGATCTCCACGACGCTCGACGAGGCCAAGGCGCTCGGCGCGATGGCCCTGTTCGGCGAGAAGTACGGGGACGTGGTGCGGATGGTGTCGGTCGGGGACGGCTCGTTCTCGCGCGAGCTGTGCGGCGGCACGCACGTGCGCAGCACCGCGGAGATCGGCCTGTTCAAGATCACCAGCGAGGGCTCCAGCGCGTCGAACGTCCGGCGCATCGAGGCGGTCACCGGGCCCGCCGCGGTCACGCTCGTGCGCGAGCACGACGCGCTGCTGCGCGCGAGCGCCGACGCGCTGCGCACGCCCGTCGACCAGGTGCCGGACGCGATCGCCGCGCTCCAGGCGAAGGTCAAGGCGGCCGCCAAGGCGCAGGCCGCCGGCGCCGCCGCCGGGGTCGACCCGGCGCAGGTCGCCGCGGGCGCCCAGGACGTCGGCGGCGCGAAGGTGCTGGTCGCCGCCGTGGAGGGCGTCGGCGGCAAGGCGCTGCTCGAGCTCGCCGACAAGGTCAAGGGCCAGGTCGGGGAGGACGCGGCCGTGGTGCTCGGCAGCGCCGCCGACGGCAAGGTCGGGCTCGTCGCGCTCGTCACCCCGTCGCTCGTGGAGCGCGGTGTGAAGGCGGGGGAGATCGTCAAGCTCGCCGCCCAGATCACCGGCGGGGGCGGCGGCGGCCGCGACACCGCCGCGCAGGCCGGCGGCAAGGACCCGTCGAAGCTCGGCGAGGCGCTCGACGCCGCGCGGGCCGCGATCACCGGGGCGCTCGGCGGCTGATGCGGGTGCTCGCCCTCGACTACGGCAGCGCGCGCTGCGGCTGCGCCGTGACGGACCCGACCGGGACGATCGTCACGCCGATCGACGAGGTGCTGCGTCCCGGGACCCGCAAGGGCTTCAACCGCGTGCTCGGCGTCGTGCGCGAGCGCGGGATCAAGCGGGTCGTCGTCGGGCTGCCGGTGACGTTGCGCGGGACCGACAGCGCGCAGACCGCCGAGGTCCGCGCGTTCGCCGCGAAGCTCGCCGACGCCGTCCGCGTCCCGGTCGAGCTGTACGACGAGCGCTACACCACCGCGATCGCCGCCCAGCGCGGCGGCGCCACGAGCGAGGATTCCCGGGCGGCGGCCGTGCTGCTCGAGGACTGGCTGACCGCGAACGCCGCGCGAGCGGGGGAGGGGGTCTGACATGGGCCTGTTCGGAGGCAAGGGCGACACCGGCGGGGGGCCGCGCGACGCGCACGAGCGCGAGCGGGCCCGGCTGGAGCGCGAGGTGCGGCGCGCCGAGCGCGCCGGCGAGCGGCCGGCCGCCGACGTGCTGGCCCGCCTCGCGGAGCTCGACGGGGCGTCGGCCCGGGCCGCGGCGCCCGCGCCCGAGCCGCCCGTGGCCGAGCCGACCGCGCCGCCCGTGGCCGATCCCGTGCCCGCCGCCGAGGTGCCGCCGACCGCCGCACCGCAGGCCGACTGGTTCGACGGCGCCGACACGCCCGCGCCGGCCGCGCCGCCGGTCGCGCGCGAGCAGCGTGAGCCGACCCCGCCCCCGGTGCCCGAGCCCGCCGTCCCGCCGGCCCCGGAGCCCACCGCGCGACGCGAGCCCGAGCCCGTCGAGTGGGCGCAGGACACCGGCACCTGGGACGTCCCCGACCGCGCGCCCGTCGCCGACGGGCCCGAGCCGACGTTCGGTCGCGACGAGCCCGCGCCGCCGATGACCCCGGAGCCCGCCCCGATCGCCCCGGCCCGGCGCCGCTCCTCCGTGCCCCCGCCGCCCCGCCGGCCGCAGCGGATCTTCACCGACGAGCACGACGCGCTCCCGGCGAGCGCCCGCTACGCCGACGAGGACGACGACGCCCCGGTCGGGGTGCGCCGCGTCAGCGAGGCGCAGGCCGCCGCCGCGGCCGGTACGCCGGGTGCTCCCGCCCGCCCCGCGCGTCCCGCGGGAGCGCCCGCGGCCGCGTTCCGTCGCCCGCGCCGCCTCGCGGTGCGGCTCGTCGGCGTCGTCCTGCTGCTCGTGATCGGCGCGGGCGCCTGGTTCGCCAACGCGCTCTGGCAGCCGTTCGCCGGCGACGGCGGCGACCGCGTCACCGTGCGCATCCCCGAGGGCGCGTCGGCGAGCGAGATCGGCGACCTGCTGGCCGAGCGCGGCGTCGTCGACTCCGGGTTCTTCTTCAGCCTGCGCGCCCGAATGAGCGGCGACCGCGACAAGCTCCGCGCCGCCACGTTCACGACGCTGCGCGAGGGCATGACCTACGAGGCGGCACTGGCCGAGCTGACCAAGCCCGTCCCGGTCGTGCGGACGATCACGGTCACCGTGCCCGAGGGCCGCTCGCGGCGCGAGACCGTCCCGATCATCCGCGAGTCCGGCCTGCGCGGCGGCTACCTCAACGCCACGAAGAAGGTCGACGGCTTCTCGCCGCGGCGCCTGTACGGCGCGCCGTCGGGCGTCCGCGACCTCGAGGGGTTCCTGTTCCCGGCCACCTACGAGCTCCGCAAGGGCGCGAACGTCAAGGACCTCGTCGTCAAGCAGCTCGAGGCCTTCCAGGAGCAGTTCGCCACGCTCGACCTGCGCGCCGCCCGGGCGAAGAACCTCAGCGCCTACGACGTCCTCATCATCGCCTCGATGATCGAGCGGGAGGCCGCGCTGGACAAGGAGCGGTCGCTGATCTCCGGCGTCATCTACAACCGGCTGAAGCAGGGCATCCCGCTCGGCATCGACGCGACCATCCGCTTCCGCCTGAACCAGTGGACGCAGCCGCTGAAGGTCAGCGAGCTGAACATCGACAGCGACTACAACACGCGCACCCGGCAGGGACTGCCGCCCGGCCCGATCGGCAACCCCGGGATCAAGTCGCTGCGCGCCGCCGCGAAGCCCGCGAAGACGAAGGCGCTCTACTACGTGGTGAAGCCGTGCGGCAACGGGGCGCACGCGTTCAGCGCCACCGACGCGGAGTTCCAGGAGGACGTCGCCGCCTACAACCGCGAGCGCGACAAGCGCGGCGGCCGCGACCCGAGCCGCTGCTGAGCGCCCGCCGCGCGTAGGGTCCGCGGCATGCCCCGCCTCGGTGTCCTCGGCTGGCCGGTCGCGCACTCCCGCTCGCCCGCGATGCACGGTGCGGCCCTGCGCCGCACCGGCCTCGACGCCCGGGGCTGGACCTACCAGCTGCTGCCGGTGCCGCCCGCGCTGTTCGACGAGACGGTCCGGGCGCTGCCGGCCACCGGGTTCGTCGGCGCGAACGTCACGATCCCGCACAAGGAGGCGGCGCTCGCGCTCGCCACCGACGCGACGCCGCGCGCCCGCGCGATCGGGGCCGCGAACACCCTGACGTTCGGGGCCGACGGGGCGATCCACGCCGACAACACCGACGCGCCCGGCACGATCGCGGCCCTGCCGCAGGACCTCGCGCTCGACGGCGCCCGCGCGATCGTGCTCGGCGCCGGCGGCAGCGCCCGCGCGGTCGTGTGGGCGCTGCGCGAGGCCGGTGCCCGCACCGCGGTCTGGAACCGCAGCCCCGACCGCGCGCGCGAGCTGGCGGCCGACCTCGACGTCGAGGCGCTCACCGCGATCCCGTCCGGCGGGGCGGAGCTGCTGGTCAACTGCACCGCCGTCGGACTGCACGATCCGGCCCGCACGTTCAAGGATCTGCCCGTGAATGCCGATGGCCTTGGTGACTTCCGCTGCATCGCGGACCTCGTCTACCGCCAGGGCGGCACGGAGCTGCTGCTGGCGGCCGGACGGGCCGGATGCGTCGTGGTCGACGGGCTGGAGATCCTCGTCCGGCAGGGAGCCCTGAGCTTCGAGCGCTGGACCGGGACGACGGCACCGCTCGACGCGATGCGGGAAGGCGCCCGTGGACCTGCAGACACCAGACCAAGCCCAGATGCCTGAACCCGCGCACCTGCGACCGGTGGACGCCGACCCCCCGGCAGGGTCCGAGCCGTCCCGCGGCCCGGGCTGGGACGGGATCACGCGGCCGGTCACGCGCGGCGGCACGGGCCGGTTCCTCACCGACGTGATCGTCGAGATCGGGGCGTGCGACCGCGACCGCGTCGACCAGGCGATCGAGACGGCGCGCAGCTCCGGTGTCACGCCCGAGCAGGTGCTGGTCGACCAGGGCGCGATCACGCAGGAGGCGCTCAGCCGCGCGATCGCCGAGCGGTTCGGCCTCGACCACCTCGACCTCACGGCGTTCTCCGTCGACATGGGGGCCGCGAACCTCATCAACAACGCGGCCGCCAAGCGCTACGACGCGGTGCCGGTCGCGTTCCTCGGGGACCGCGGGCTGCTCGTCGCGATGGCCGACCCCAGCAACGTCCTCGCCGTCGACGACATCGCGCTGATGACCGGCTACGAGGTCCGCGCGGCGGTCGCCAGCCGCGAGGACATCGGGGCGCTCGTGTCGCGCCTGACGCGGCTGGACGACGTCGTCGCCTCGGCGACGTTCGCGCAGGACGAGGAGGACGCCTCCGGGGCCGCGGAGATCGTCGACCTGCGCGAGTCGGCCGACGACGCGCCGGTCATCAAGCTCGTCAACCAGATCGTCGCGCAGGCGGTCGAGCAGGGCGCCTCGGACATCCACCTCTCTCCGGACGGCACCCAGCTGCGCGTGCGGTTCCGCGTCGACGGGGTCCTGACCGAGACGACGACGGTCCCGCGCCGGATGGTCAACGGCGTGATCAGCCGCGTGAAGATCATGTCCGACCTCGACATCGCCGAGCGGCGCGTCCCGCAGGACGGTCGCGTCGGCCTGACGATCGACGGGCACGCGGTCGACCTGCGCGTCGTCACGCTCCCGAGCGTGCACGGCGAGAGCATCGTGATGCGCATCCTCGACAAGTCGAGCGTCGTCATGGAGCTCGACAAGCTCGGCATGGCGGAGGGGGAGCTGCAGCGGTTCCGTCGCGCCTACCAGCAGGCCTACGGGGCGGTGCTCGTGACCGGGCCGACCGGCTCGGGCAAGTCGACCTCGCTGTACGCGGCGCTCGGCGAGGTCAACACGCCGGACAAGAACATCATCACGATCGAGGACCCGGTCGAGTACCAGCTCACCGGCATCACGCAGGTGCAGGTGAACCCGAAGGCGGGCCTGAGCTTCGCGACCGGGCTGCGGTCGATGATGCGCGCCGACCCCGACGTGATCATGGTCGGGGAGATCCGCGACCGCGAGACCGCGCAGATCGCGGTCGAGTCCGCGCTGACCGGCCACCTCGTGCTGTCGACGCTGCACACCAACGACGCGCCCACGGCGATCACGCGGCTGATCGAGATGGGCATCGAGCCGTTCCTCGTGGCGAGCGCCCTGGACTGCATCGTCGCGCAGCGGCTCGCGCGCACGCTCTGCTCGCACTGCAAGCGCCGCGTCATCCTCAGCGGCGAGGTGCTCCGCGACAGCGGCTTCCCGGCCCGTGCGGACGTCGAGGGGTACGAGCCCGTCGGCTGCGCGCGCTGCGGCAACACCGGCTACAAGGGCCGGATCGGCCTCTACGAGGTGATGGCGATGAGCGAGGAGATCCGCGATCTCACGATCGCGCGCGCCTCGGCCGACCGCATCGCCGAGACCGCGGTGGCCCAGGGGATGCGGCGGCTGCGCGAGGACGGCCTGGAGAAGGTGCGGCTGGGCCGCACCTCGATCTCCGAGGTCGCGCGCGTGACCGGGACGAACTGAGCGCGGCGGGGACTAGCCGCGCCGCTTGCGGGTCGCCCGGGTGCGGGCCGCCTTGCGGCCGGCGATCGAGCGGACGAGCTCGTCCTTCGTCATGTTCGATCGGCCGTCGACGCCCAGTTCGCGGGCCTCGTCGTAGAGCTCGTCCCGGGTACGGTCCCGACGGACCTCCCGGACCTTGACGTGTGCGTACTGCCGGACGGGTGCCATGGGGGAACTCCTTGCGTTGCTCACCCTCGGGCTACCCCCTCGTCCAGGAGGGAAACCCGCTCCGCGCGGCCGTGACCGTGGCCAGGTCCTCTAGCGCCCCAGCGTCACGGATGCGCGGGTCCTGCCGGCGACGACCGTGAGCGTCGCGCGCTTCGCCGTGCGCAGCGCGCGGCGCCCGGTCTTGGTGAGCTTGAGGGTGACCGTCGCCGTGCCGCCCGCGTCCGCGCGTCCGCTGCCGGTGGCGACGGTCTTCCCGGAGCGCAGCGCCCTGACCGTGAGCTTCTCGCCCGCCCTGCGCCCGATGAGCTTCAGGGCCAGGCCCTTGGCGCGCAGCGTCCTGAGCGAGCGGGCGCCGGCGACGGTGATCTTCGCGCCGCTCGCGCCCGACCCGCCGCCGCTGCCCGGAGCCGGGACATCGGGGTTCTGGCCCGGGGTGCCGCCGCCGCCTGCGGCGCCGCCGACGCGCGTCACGGTCTCGCAGTCCGGGGCCACGGTGTCGATGACGTCGGCCCTGACGGCGTCGACGCCCGGGCCGCAGGAGATCGTGTCGGCCTCGCCGTCCACGGCGTCGACGGTGTCGGCGGCGGACCCGGGGGAGAGGTCGCAGTGGTACTCGTTGCAGCGGCCGGTGCGGTCGGCCTCGATGCGGTCGCGGCCGGGGCCGCCGGTGATCGTGTCGTTGCCGTAGCCGCCCCTGAGGTCGTCGTTGCCGGCTCCGCCGTCGATGACCTCGTCGCCGTCGGTGCCCCGGACGACGTCGTCGCCGCCGAAGGCGAGGATCTCGCCGTGGCCGCCGACCTCGGTCGGGAGGATCTGCTCGGCGGCGTCCGTGCCACGGAAGCGGACGCTGCTGCCGCTCTGGACGACCTCGACGTTCGTGACGTTGTCCTGCTCGCCCTCGATGCCGTCGTCGGCGACACCGTCGAGGGTCACGGTGGCCGGACTCAGGTCGTAGGCGTCCTGGTGCATCCAGTCGACGACCTTGTCGACGCCCGCGCCGCCGTCCAGCACGTCGGCGCTGCGGGTGGTGGTCCGTCCCTCGCCGACGAGCTCGTCGTTGCCGTCACCTCCGCGCAGGACGTCGGCGCCGCCGCCGCCGGTGAGCTTGTCGTTGCCGGAGCCGCCGTCGAAGACGTTGTCCATGCCGTCGCGCCACCCGACGAGCTCGTCGTTGCCGTCGCCGCCGAAGACGACGTCGGCACCCGTGGTCTCGAGGGAGTCGTTGCCGGGGCCGAGGTGCACGGTCGCGAACGGCGCGGTCGTCTCGTACAGGTTCCCGTTCACGCGGTCGTCGCCGCCGAGGAGGTCGACGGTCATCCCGCCGGACGGGATCGGGCAGGTCACCTCCTTCTCGTGCTCGTCCCCGCTACAGCCCGCGCGGGCGATCATCGGGGCGCCGCGGACGTACAGGAGCCCGTCGTAGATCTGGTAATCGATGGCGTCGGGACCCTCGGTGCCGGTGACGACGACCTTGTCGCCCCGGACCTCGACGGTCGTGGCGTGGGCGGCGGTCGCCGGGATGAGCGCGAGCGCGGCGGCGAGCGCCGCGATGGTGGTCGTGGAGGAGGCGGTGGAGAGCATGGTGGGCAGCCTGCCGCCGCGCTGCCGGGGTGCCATCGGGGGATTGCCCCTTTCGCCTCCCGACTAGGGTTCGCGGCGTGCTGCGCACCGTGTCCGCCACGCGCTACGTCACCCCGCTGCGGGAGGGCGGCTCGCTGCCCGCCCTGGTGGAGGCCAGCGACGACGGCCTGTACGTCACGAAGCTCCGTGGGGCGGGGCAGGGGCCGAAGGCGCTCGTCGCGGAGGTGATCTGCGGTGAGCTCGCCCGCGCGCTGGGCCTGCCGGTGCCCGAGCTCGCCCTGGTCGACCTGCCCGTCGAGCTCTCGCACGCCGAGCCCGACCCCGAGATCCAGGAGCTGCTGCAGGCCAGTGCGGGCCTCAACCTCGGGCTCGACTTCCTTCCCGGGGCGCTGCCGTACACCCCGGTCGGTCGCGTGCAGCCCACGCCCGAGCAGGCCGCGGACATCGTCTGGTTCGACACCTGGACGGAGAACGTCGACCGGACCCCGCGCAACCCGAACCTCGTCGTCTGGCACGGGGCGCCCTGGCTGATCGACCACGGCGCCGCCCTGTACCGCCAGCACCAGCCCGACGGGCTGGGCGGTGGCGGAGGCCGCTTCCCGCTGAGCGCCCAGCACGTGCTGCTGCCGGTCGCCGCGTCGATCGCCGACGCCGACGGCCGGCTGCGGCCCCGGGTCGACCGGGCGCTGCTGGAGCGGGTCGTCGGGCTCGTCCCGACCGACTGGCTCGGGGACGTCCCGGCCGCCCTCTACGTCGAGGACCTGCTGGCGCGGCTGGACGGCGACCGCCCGTGGGTGGCGGGGGCGGAGGAGGCGCGGACCGGTGCCTGAGGTCTTCCAGTACGCGGTCCTGCAGGTCGTGCCGTCGATCGAGCGCGGCGAGCGCCTGAACGTCGGCGTGGTCGTGCACGCGCGGCGCCTGCGGTTCCTGGAGGTCGCGATCCGCCTCGACGAGGCGCGGCTGCGCGCGCTCGCCCCCGACCTCGACCTCGACGCGCTGCGCGAGCACCTCGACGGCCTCGCGCGCGTCGCCGCGGGGGACCCGACCGCCGGGGCCGTCGCGGCGCTGGAGCGGTCCGAGCGGTTCCACTGGCTCGTCGCGCCGTCCTCGACGATCGTGCAGGCGGGCCCCGTGCACACGGGGCTGTGCGAGGACGCCGACGCGGTCGTCGCGCGGCTGCTGCGCGAGCTCGTCGGCTGACCGGCGGACGGACGACCGGTCCTGCGGGCCGGGCTTCAGCTTTGCCCGCGGTGCGCCGATACGACCGGCACGATGCGGTTCGACTTCGCGGATCTGTTGATGGACGTGCTCGACCGGCGCGCCTCCGACCTCCACCTCACCGCGGCGAGCAAGCCGATGGTGCGCGTGCGCGGCCGGCTGACGCCGATGGACGACTACCCGGTCCTCGACGCGACCGACACGCGGGAGATCGTGTACTCGATCCTCACCAACGACCAGCGCCAGCGGCTGGAGACGGACTGGCAGCTGGACTTCGCGTACTCGATCCCCGGGCACGCCCGGTTCCGCGTCAACGCGTACTTCCAGCGCAGCGCGCTGGGCGCCGCGTTCCGCCTGATCCCGGCGCAGATCGTGCCGATCGACGACCTCGGCCTGCCGCCCGTCGTGCACGACCTGTGCACCAAGCCGCGCGGCCTGGTGCTCGTGACCGGCCCGACCGGCTCGGGCAAGTCGACGTCGCTGGCGTCGATGATCGACGAGATCAACGACACGCGCGAGGAGCACATCCTCACGATCGAGGACCCGATCGAGTTCCTGCACGGGCACAAGAAGTGCATCGTCAACCAGCGCGAGCTCGGCGGGGACGCGCAGTCCTTCGGTGCGGCGCTCAAGGCGGCGCTGCGCCAGGACCCCGACGTGATCCTCGTCGGCGAGATGCGCGACCTCGAGACGATCTCGACGGCCCTGACCGCCGCGGAGACCGGGCACCTCGTCTTCGGCACGCTGCACACGCAGAGCGCCCCGTCGACGATCGACCGCGTCATCGACGTCTTCCCGCCCCACCAGCAGCAGCAGATCCGCGTGCAGCTGTCGATCGCCCTGCAGGGCGTGATCACGCAGACGCTGATCCCGACCGCGGACGGGTCCGCGCGCGTCGTCGCGTGCGAGACGCTCGTGCCGACCCCGGCGGTGCGCAACCTCATCCGCGAGGGCAAGACGCACCAGATCCCGTCGGCGATGCAGACCGGCAGCGCGCACGGCATGCAGACGCTCGACGCGGCCCTGGCGGGGCTCGTGCGCTCCGGGAAGATCACGCAGCGGGTCGCGGAGACCCGGTCCTCCACGCCCGACGAGCTGCGCCGGCTGCTCGGCGGCGGCTTCGGGTCCTCGATGGCGGCGTAGCGCATGGCCACCTACGTCTTCAAGGCGATGGACGTCACCGGGGCCAAGGCCCAGGGTGAGGTCGAGGCCGAGAGCAAGCAGGCGGTCGGCGACCAGCTCAAGCAGCGCGGCCTGATCGTCCTGGACATCGCCGACAAGCACCGCTCGCGCGAGATCAACATCAAGCTGTTCGACCGGGTCAAGCCGGACGACCTGACGATCATGACCCGCCAGCTCTCCACGATGGTGAGCAGCGGCATGACGATCCTCCGCGCGCTCTACGTGCTGGAGGCGCAGACCGAGAGCGACAAGCTCAAGGAGACGCTCGTCCAGGTCCGCAAGGACGTCGAGGCCGGCCTGCCGCTGTCCGACGCGTTCGAGCGCCACCCGAAGGTGTTCGGTCCGCTGTTCGTCGCGATGACGCGCGCGGGGGAGACGGGCGGCGTCCTCGACCAGTCGCTGCTGCGCGTCGCCGACCAGCTCGAGAAGGACGCGGCGCTGCGCCGCCAGATCAAGTCGGCGATGGCCTACCCGGCGGTCGTGATCAGCTTCGCGCTGATCACGCTGATCGCGCTCGTGACGTTCCTCGTGCCCGTGTTCGTCGGCGTCTTCGAGCAGTTCGGCGGCGACCTGCCGCTGATCACGAAGTTCACCGTGACGCTGTCGGACATCATGACCGGCTACTGGTGGGCGATGATCGGCGTGACGGTCGCCGCGGTCTTCGCGTTCCGCAAGTGGAAGTCCACGGACTCCGGCCGCGCGCAGTGGGACCGCTTCAAGCTGCGGGTGCCGATGAAGATCGGCGACATCGTCCAGAAGGTCGCGCTCGCCCGTTGGTCGCGCACGCTGTCGGCGCTCGTGAGCGCCGGCGTGCCGCTGCTGCAGGCACTGGAGATCACCGGCAAGACCGCGGGCAACTTCGTCGTCGAGAAGGCGATGACCGACGTGATCGCCAACGTGAAGGCCGGCGGCATGATCAGCGAGCCGCTGAAGACCTCCCCGGTGTTCCCGGGCATGGTCAGCCACATGGTCGGCGTCGGCGAGGAGACCGGCGCGCTCGACACGATGCTCTCGAAGATCGCGGACTTCTACGAGGACCAGGTCGACGCCGCCGTCAAGCAGCTCACCTCGATCCTCGAGCCCGTGATGATCGTCATCGTCGGCGGCATGGTCGGGTTCATCGTGATCTCGATGTACCTGCCGCTGTTCAAGGTGTACGACCAGATCCAGTAGCGCCGGGTTGTTCTCGGGTTCGTTCTCAAGTTCGGGCGCTGAGAAGTCCCTGCAAATAGGCAGGTTGTGAGAGCCGCCCCATAGGCGGCTCTCTTGTTCTCGAGTTCGCCCCCATGGGCCGCTGTTCTCGAGTTGCGGTGACGATGGTCAGTACCGCTGTGGGAAGAGGGGGACGCTTCGTGAGGACGGCCGGCCGGGCCGCTGGGTCGGTCAGTGGGAGGCGCGGAGGCGGTCGGCGAGCCCGGCCTCGAAGGCTGCCAGTTCAGCTTCGAACGGTCCCATGGCGTCAACGCCGGCGGCGATGGCGTCGATCTCGTCTGCCATGGCAGCCAGGTTGGGCGGGTGGCGTAGCAGCTGCGCGACGATGAGCCAGACGTCCCGGCCGGAGTAGCCGTAGGTGCGCACGATGCGTGCGAGGTCGTCGGCGTCGAAGGCCGGGTCTGGGCTCGGTTCGTCGCTAGCGGGGTTGCTCACAGCCGCGCAGTCTCGACGGCCCGGCGCCGGGCGGTCAAGCAGCGTCGGCGTTGGTCATCCGTTCGCGCGTGTGATGGCAGCGATCTGCTCGTCGGCGTCAGCGACGAGGCCGATGACCATCCCGTCGGCTGTCGTGCGGACGTCGAGGAGTCCGTGGCGGTCGTACTCGCGCAACGCACGGACGCGTTGGATCGCGGCCTGCAGGGCCGACCGGCCCGGCCGACCCTGCGTCAGCTCCGCGACGGTCAACGCCCAGATGATGGCCCAGACCGCGAGCCAGAACGGGCGCATGTCCGTGACGGCGTCACGCTCGGGCTCGCCATCGACCCAGGCCGCCGGGCCGTTCGGGTCGAGGTGGACGAAGCTCTGCAGCGCGGCGGCGCTCGGGTGGTCGAGGTCGGCGAACGGGTCGTAGACCCACTCGTAGAGCTCGGACATGGACACCATCTGCAGTGGTGCTGGTGCGGCGGCCCGGACGTCGTTCAGCCAGTTGGTGTCGACCGTGGCTGCCATGGGGCGCAGCTTCCCGGGTCCTTCCGGGTGGGTCGCTATGAACGCGGTGTAGTGCGCGTGGAGTTCCGGGGTGAGCAGCGTTTCCCCGCGTTCCGCCCAGCGGGCGTGCTTGCTGAGCGCTGAGTTGTACGTCTTGCGCAGGAAGCGCGGGAGGCGCGCGGGCGGGTCGGCGCTGATCCACGCGTAGTGGATGACGTGGTCGACGAGGGTGCGGCAGAGGGCCGCGCCGTCGAGTCGCGACATCGACGGTACGAGGTAGCTGATGTGGCGCAGCGTGCTGGCCATCCGCGCCATCAGGGCGGCTCGCGTGACTTGCCAGTCCTCGAGGAAGACGGCGCCCGGCTCGCCTGGCACCCGCACCTCGGCAAGTGGCCCGGCGAGCTCGAGAACCGTCTCGATGGAGAGCAGGACGGCGGCGTGCTGCTCCGTCGGCACTGGGTAGCCGACGCGCAGGCTCAACGGCTCGGACATCACGGGGCAGCTTGGTCGGCAGCCCGGACGCGTCTCGCGACGACCTTGGAACCGGCGCGCCGTCGGGTACTCCGCCTGCTCGGTCACGCCGCGACGTGTGGTGCACCGACGGCGAGCGCGGCGGGCGGGGTTTTGCCGGTGGCCGGCAGGCCGAAGCGGCCGGAGATGCCGCGCTGGCGGCGCTCGTCGTAGACCTGCTGGGCGACGAAGCTCAGCGCGGCGATCTCCAGCAGGGCGTTGAGCGTGCGTGGGTCGTTGTGGCGGGTGCGGTCCGGGCCCGGTGTGCACATGCGCCGAGCGGTCTTCAGGCGCGAGTTGTAGGTCTCCGACATCGAACGGCGCGCCATGATCGCCAGACGCTTCCCGTAGAGGTCAGGGCGTCCCTCCGGGTAGTGCGGCAGGCCACCGAGCAACTTCCAGTTGGCGGACATGGAGACCCCGGGCCGACCGTGATCGGCGCAGGTGGCGCGGACGCGATGCTTGTCGGGTTCGTTCTCGACGCCGGCGTAGAGGTTCCGCGAGTTGCCGTGCTCGTCGACCTGGACCTTTCCGTCGACGCGGTACCGGCGCGGGAAGAGCGACTGCTCGTTGAGGTCCATCGGCTTGCGGCAGATCCCGCAGTAGAGGCGGCCGTTCGGATCGGTGCCCCATACGCTGCCGTTCTTGCTGGCGCCGGGCGGGAACTGCCGGTCGCCGCGCTTGTCGTGCAGCGGGAAGCAGCCCTGGACGCCGTAGTTGACCACCAGCAGACGGTGGGAGATGGCCTGATCGAAGGCCGAGTCGCCGGTGACGATCTGCAGGCCGACGTCCGGCCACAGGCGGTACAGGTCGCTGAGCAGCGGCACCAGGCCGAAGTGCTCGTTCTCGGTCTGCGAGCGGCGGACGACCGGCATACCGGTGACGAGGTCGCAGAGCGGCAGCTCGTAGGTTCCGCGCCACTTCTTCTTGAAGCCCGTGACGGTCACCTTGTCCTCACGGCCGAGCTCCCTCTTGCCGCCGGCGCCCTTGCTGTCGTCGCCCCAGGCGCGGAAGCGCGCGTTGGGTACGCGCTCGCGTAGCTTCTGTTCGCGCTCGTCGTCCTCCTTGTATCCGCGCTGCGGAATCCACAGAGGGTGGTCGGTGCCGTCGATGGACAGGACCTCGCCGATGGGCGCGTCCGGGAAGTAGCCGACGAGCTCGCGCAGCAGGTCGACGCGGCAGGCATCGACGAGCGGCATCAGCGTCTCGGCGACCAGCGGCAGCTGGCGAGCGACCGTCGGGTAGCTGGCCATCTTCAGCTCGGCTGCCGAGGCGCCCAGTCCGGGGAGGTGAGGGACGGCGCGTCCCTCGCGCATCCGCTCCAGCGACTCGAAGAGCACGCGCAGCTGCGCGCGGTGCGTGAGGCGGTTGTAGGCCTCCTCGAGATCACCTGCCTCCGTCCAGCCGAAGACGATGAGCACTGCCTTGGCGCACGCGTAGTGCGGTTTCGGGCCGGAGCGACCGCGCGGCGGGTCGGGCCACTCGCACCACAGCTGCTGCAGGCGCGGCATCTCGAGGACGAGACGGAGGTCTTCGAGCTCGTCGTCGAGCTCAGGCGCCGCGCACACCGGGTGGTAGCGCTCCAGGTGCTTCAGGAACGACGCCTGGATCCGCTGCTGCAGCGTCGTCGCGGCGGTCGTGCCCGACGCGCGCCGTCGCTGGGTGACCTCGGTAAGCACGAACTCGAGCTCGGCGCGGTGGGCGGGATCGTCGGGGTCGACGTCGACACCGGCCAGCAGGCGCTTGGCCCACGCCTTGACCTGCCGGTCGTAGACGAGCGGGTCCTTGCGCAGCGGCGCTTGGAACGGCTTGGGACGCCGGCTCCTCACGACCGCCCACCTCCGCCCCGGTCGCGGTTCGGCGGTGTCTGCGGGGCGGTCGTGGGCGGCTGAGTCATCGCGGCGGAGAGGTCGGAATCGGAAGTCAGCTTCTGACACGCGTCGGACGGAACCGATGCGAACGTGTGTTCGTCCTGCTCCCGGCGGGAAACCGAGGCGGGCGGCGCTTCCGAGGCGGCCTCGGGCCCTGCAGAGTGCGGGAACGCCGCTTCCCACGAACGGGCGCCCGTGCGCCGCCAAAGCGACGCCGCAGCATCCGGGTCTTCGCCATCGAGGATCACGGCGAGCAGGGCCTCGACGGCTTCCGCCGTTGCCTGCTCGGGGGCTGAGTTCGCGATCCCGATGCGGAAGCACACGGGCTCCATGCCGGGGATCGATGGGAGCTGGAAGTCGTCGTTCATGTCCCGAAGACATCCGGCGACACGCCCATCGCCCTGGCATCAGCAGATGCCTGCTGATGCCAGGCTCACTCGGCCACCTGGCGGCCGCGACGCGCGCCCAGCCTGGGTTCATCAGCTAGCTGCTGACGCGATTGTGCAGCGGGCGGCGATGCGGTTTTGTTCGACAGGTCGATGGCCGAACCACCAGACCACCCCCTACGACGGATGCGCAGGCTGCGTGGCCTGTCCCAGGAGCAACTGGCCGCGTTCGTCGGGGTGTCGACGAAGACGATCTACAACATCGAGCGCGACGTCCACGTCCCCAACGTCAAGCTCCTCGCGAACCTCGCGCAGGTCCTCGGCTGCAAACCCGGCCGCATCGCTCAGCCCTGGTGGTTCAGGGAGTGGCATCAGCTCAATCCGCGGCAAATGACCGAGCCGCCCACCCGCGAAGAGGTGGCCGAAGCGGGCAACGGCCCGTGGTGGGACGACCCCGAGGACCCCGGCGCCGCCGGGTGACACTCTCGCGGCAAGCCGGGTGTCATCCAGGTTGACGTCAGGTGTAGCGGTCAAGCTGCGACCCTCCGTAGCGGACGGGCAACTCAAGAACGGTGCTCGGCGGCTGCGCGCCGAGTGATGTTGGAGGCATGACGTGTCGAACGAGGAGACCAGCCGGCTGCCGGAGGGCGCGATGAGCACCGAGGTGCGAAACCACGCGAACCTCATCTGGTCCATCGCCGAGCTGCTGCGGGGCGACTACAAGCAGGCCGACTACGGCAAGGTGATCTTGCCGCTGGTCGTCATGCGCCGGCTGGATCAGATGATGGAGCCGACCCGGGACGCCGTCATCGAACGGGCCGCCCAGCTCGAGGCAGCAGGGGTGGAGAACCTCGAGCTCGCGTTGCGCTCGGTGGCGAACCTCGACGTCTTCAACCGCCACCGGCTGCGCTTCCACCAGCTGCTCGACGACCCGGGCAACATCGCCGACCTCCTGCGCTCCTACATCGACGGCTACTCGGCGCTCGCCCGCCAGGTCGTCGACAAGTTCGAGTTCGACGGCCAGATCGACCGGCTCAAGGGCGCGAACCTCCTCTACAAGGTCATCGGCCGGGTCTGCGAGGTCGACCTGCACCCCGACCGCGTCTCCAACGCCGACATGGGCGCCATCTTCGAGGAACTCATCCGGCGCTTCGCCGAGGCCTCCAACGAGACCGCCGGCGAGCACTACACACCGCGCGAGGTCGTCCGGCTCATGGTCAACCTCCTGCTCGACGGCGACGACGACGTCCTGCGCCAACCGGGCGTGCGCCGGCGCGTCTTCGACTGCGCGTGCGGAACCGGCGGGATGCTCTCCGAGCTCGAAGAGCAGATCCACCGTTACAACCCGACGGCGGACGTCCTGCTCTACGGCCAGGAGCTCAACCCCGAGTCCTACGCCATCTGCCTGGCCGACATGCTCATCAAGGGCCAGGACGCCACGCACATCGTCCACGGTAACTCCCTGTCAGAGGACGGTCACAGGGGCGAGCGCTTCCACTACGCCATCGCCAATCCGCCCTTCGGCGTCGACTGGTCGAAGGTCGAGGAGGCCGTCCGCGAGGAGCACGAGGTCAAGGGCTTCGACGGGCGCTTCGGCCCAGGCCTGCCGCGCAAGTCCGATGGGCAGCTGCTCTTCCTGCTGCACCTCGTCTCCAAGATGCGCGCTCCGGAGGACGGCGGCGGCCGCATCGCCATCGTCCACAACGGCTCGCCCCTGTTCACCGGCGCCGCCGGCTCCGGCGAGTCGGAGATCCGCCGCTACCTGCTCGAGAACGACCTGCTCGAGGCCATCGTCGCCCTGCCTGAGCAGCTCTTCTACAACACCGGCATCGCCAGCTACGTCTGGCTCATCTCCAATCGCAAGGCGCCCGAGCGCGAGGGCATCGTCCAGCTCATCGACGCCCGCTCTATGTGGGCGAAGATGCGCAAGAGCCTTGGCGAGAAGAGACGCTTCCTCACCGACGAGCACATCGCCGAGATCACCCGCCTGCACGGCGCGCTCGAGGAGGGCGAACACGTCAAGCTCGTCTCCGTCGAGCAGTTCGGCTACCGGACCATCGCCGTCGAGCGGCCCCTGCGCGCCCGCTGGGTCCTCGACTCCGCGGCCTGGTCGCCGCTGCCCGAGGACAAGGCGTTCGCCAAGCTCCCCGACGAGCACCGCGAGGTCGTCGCCCGAGCCATGACCGGGCTCGTCGACGGCCAGGTGGCCGGCGGCGAGGACGCGCTCAAGAAGCTCGTCAAGGAAGCGCTCATCGACGAGGGCATGGCCAAGCCGCCGGCGCCACTCGTCAAGGCCCTCGTCGCCCGCTGCATGGTCCGCGACCCCGAGGCCGACCCGGTCCTGGACGGCAAGGGCCGCGTCGTCGCCGACCCCGACCTGCGCGACAGCGAGAACGTCCCGCTCACCGACGACGTGCACGACTACCTGGAGCGCGAGGTCCTCCCGCACTCCGACGACGCCTGGACCCCCGACCCCGACGGCAAGGTCGGCTACGAGATTCCCTTCACCCGCCTCTTCTACCGCTACACGCCCCCGCGGCCAAGCGAGGAGATCAAGGCCGAACTCCGTGAGCGCGAGGCGCGCATCCGACAGCTGCTCGAGGAGGTGCTGGTGTGACCTTCCCCGAGCTGCCACTCAAGCGTTTCGGTCGCATCGTCGGCGGGGCCACGCCGAGCGCAGACGAGCGCAACTGGAGTGGACCGGTGACGTGGTACACGCCGACGGACGTGTCGGCCGTTCACGGTGGCGTCCTTGGGGACTCCGGACGGACACTGACGGAGGAAGGCGCTGAGAGCTGCGCCACCGTTCGCATCCCAGCTGGCTCGGTGGTCTTCACGTCGCGGGCGCCCATCGGCAACGTCGCACTGACCACTCGCGAGTGCACGACTAACCAGGGATGCAAGACCCTTGTCCCGCGCGCGGATGTCGACCCTCGCTTCGTGCGATACGCCGGCCTTGTCCGACTCGAACACATGCGCGCCGCCGGAACCGGAACGACTTTTCAGGAGGTCAGCGCCGAACGGCTCGGTGCTGTCACGTTCCCGTTCCCAGACGGTGCCTCGCAGAACGCCATCGCAGACTTCCTTGACCGCGAGTGTGCGCGTCTTGCCGAGATTTGGGCCGAGGTAGAGAGCGCGCTCAAGACCGTCGCGGAGGAGCTGCGGAGCTCTGTGGACCACCGCACCGCGGAGCTCCGGCGCGTTCGGCTGCGCTTCGCCCTGAAGCGGATCGAGCAAGGCTGGAGCCCTCAGTGCGACAACCGGGAGGCCGGGCCGGACGAATGGGGCGTTCTGAAACTGGGATGCGTCAACGGCGGACGGTTCGTAGACGAACACAAGGCCTTGCCCCTCGGTGTTCCGCCTCGGGCGGAGCTCGAAGTGGCCCCTGGCGATGTGCTCATGTCGCGAGCCAACACCCGCGACCTTGTGGGCAGCTGCGCGCTCGTCGAGAGGTGCCGACCCCGCCTCATGCTGTCGGATCTCCTGTACCGGCTGGTGGTGGACTCGATCATGTGGGAGCCGTCCTTCGTCGTTGCTGCGCTGAACGCGCACGCTGTTCGAGGCCAGATTGCCGCCGCGGCTGCCGGTTCGGCTGGCTCGATGCCGAAGCTGAACCATGAGCTCGTCAAGAACTTGACCATCCCGAAGTGCTCTGTGGAGGAACAACGCGAGGTCCTTCGGCGGATCGAACAGGATCGTGAGCGACCCGCGCGCCTCGGTATCGAGCTGCATGCCCTCCTCGAGGGCGTCGACGCTTACCGCGACTCGCTCATCACCGAGGCGGTCACCGGCAAGCTCGACGTTTCGAAGATGAGCGAGGCGCGTATGGAGGAGAACCTCCAAGCCGTGCGCGAGGGTGAGGCCCCGGAGGTCTTGACGTCGTGAGCGGCGCACCCGTAGTCCCGGTCAACGTACAGGTGCCGTCCGACCCGACGGCGCCGGTCGTCGCCGACCTCGCGGTGCACGCGCTGCGTGTCGCCTACGCGCTGCGGCGAGACCTCGAGGGCTTGCCACAGGAGTGGAAGCAGCCGGGCATCTACGTGCTGCTGACCGACGATGGCAGCGGCAACGTCTACGTCGGCCAGGCGGTCGACCTTCGCGGCCGGCTGTTCCAGCACCGCAGCAGGCCGAAGCTCGACTGGCGCCGCGGCGTGCTCGTCAAGCGGGACGCGTCGCACGGCTTCAACAGCGCGGAGATCGGCTACCTCGAAGGTCGCGTCGCCAGCGAGCTCGGCGCGCTGCCCGGCTTGACCGTCATCGAGGGTCTCAAGAGCCAGGACATGACCCTGCCGCCCCACCACATGCTCGCGCTCGACGCCCTCGTCCCGAGCGTTCTCGCATCGCTGCGCCTGGCCGGGCTCGACCTGCTGAAGGACGCGCCCACCACCGAGGCGTCCGAGGCAGCGACCGGCGCCAAGCGCACAAATACCGCGGTGCCCGGCACGGTCGCGGACCTCGTCGCGGCTGGCCTGCTGCGCGCCGGCGCGGAGCTGCACTTCAAGCGGGCCGGCAAGGAGGCGACCGCCATGGTCACGACTTCTGGCGACATCGTCGTCGATGGCGTGACGTACTCATCGCCGAGCACGGCCGCGCAGAAGGCGCTCGACCTCAAGGCCGCGAACGGGTGGGTGTCATGGCGAGTCGGCCCGACCGGCCCGACGCTCGCAGACCTGCGCGTCCAGCTCCCCGAGCAGGAGGCTGACTAGTGACCACCACCATCCCGTCGGCCGAGAAGGACTTCGAGGGCCTCATCGTCGCGGAGCTCACCGGCGCCGGCGGCTGGGTCGCTGGTGACCCCAAGGGCTACGACGCCGAGCTCGGCTTGTACGCCGAGGACGTCGTCGACTTCCTCTCAGAGACGCAACCGAAGACGTGGGAGCGGCTGCACAAGCTCACCGGCGGCGAGACGGCCGCTCGCTCGGCGGTGCTCAAGCGGCTGGCCGCGCAGCTGGACCGGGCCGGCACGGTGGACGTGCTGCGCAAGGGCTTCAGCGAGCGCGGTGTCTCGTTTTCGCTCTGCCAGCTGCGGCCGGCGCACAGCATCGATCCCGACACGGAGGCGCGCTACGCGGCCAACTTGCTGCGGGTCGTGCGGCAGGTGCGCTTCGACCCCAAGTCCGGGGAGTCGGTCGACCTCGTGCTGTTCGTCAACGGCGTTCCGACGGCAACGGCGGAGCTGAAGAACCGTTGGACCGGCCAGCAGGTCGAGCACGCGATCAAGCAGTACCGCGAGGACCGTGACCCGAGGAACACGCTTTTCGCGCGGCGGGCGTTCGTGCACTTCGCGATGGACGCCGAGCTGGCGTTCATGACGACGCGCCTGGAGGGCAAGCGTACGGCGTTCCTGCCGTTCAACCAGGGTTCCGGCGGCGCCGGCGAGCCGGGCGGCAAGGGCAACCCGGGCGTGGCGGACGGGCACCCGACCTCGTACGTGTGGCGGGAGGTGTGGGACCGAGACCGCTGGCTCGAGCTCATCCAGAAGTTCGTTCACGTCGAGCCGGCCGACCCGGCCAAGAAGGGCTCGCGGCCGACGGTCATCTTCCCGCGCTACCACCAGTGGCACGTCGTCGTCAGCTGCCAGGCGCACGCGCGCGTCCATGGCGCCGGTCAGAACTACCTGATCCAGCACTCGGCCGGGTCGGGCAAGACGAAGGAGATCGCGTGGCTGGCGCACGACCTCTCCACGCTGCACCAGGACGACGACTCGAAGGTCTTCGACAAGGTCATCGTCATCACCGACCGTCGCGTGCTCGACCGGCAGCTGCGCGAGCAGATCGCGCAGTTCGAGCAGGTCGCCGGCGTCGTGCGCTCGGTGACGCAGGGCTCGTCGGAGCTCAAAGACGCCTTGGGCTCCGAGCAGGCGAAGATCATCACGACGACGCTGCAGAAGTTCCCGTTCGTCTTGAAAGCTCTGGACGACGAGGCGCTCAAGCACAAGCGCTACGCCGTCATCGTCGACGAGGCGCACTCCTCGCAGACCGGCGAGTCGGCCACCGACCTCAAGGAGGCGCTCGGCGCGCTGCGCCCGGAGGACCTCGACCTCGACGAAGACGACGGCACCCCGCCGGCGCTGCTGGCCCGGCTTGCCGCCCGCGGCAAGCAGCCCAACCTTTCCTTCTTCGCCTTCACCGCCACGCCGAAGGGCAAGACGCTCGAGCTGTTCGGCACGCGTGATGCCGCGGGCCAGCTGCGGGCGTTTCACACCTACTCGATGCGTCAGGCCATCGAGGAGGGCTTCATCCTCGACGTACTGGCCAACTACACGACCTACGAGCAACTGCGCCGCCTCGAAGACAAGGCCGGCAAGGAGCTCGAGGTGCCCGCCGGGCAGGCCAGCTCGCGCCTCGCGCGTTTCGCCGAGCTGCACCCGTACGTCAAGAGCCAGAAGGCCGCCGTTGTCGTCGACCACTTCAAGCGCGTCGTGCGGCCGCTGCTCGGCGGTGAGGCAAAGGCGATGGTCGTCTGCGAGAGCCGTGAGGAGGCCGTGCAGTGGAAGCGCGCGCTCGATCAGGAGATCGAGCGCCACGGCCATGACGACGTCAAGACACTCGTGGCCTTCTCCGGTGAGGTGACCGTCCGCAACGTCGAGGCCGACAACGCTGGCATGTCCTACACCGAGCCGGAGATGAACAAGCAGGGCGGCAAGCCGCTGCCGGAAGCCAAGCTTCCCGAGGAGTTCGACAAGCCCGCCTACGGGGTGCTCGTCGTCGCCGAGAAGTACCAGACCGGCTTCGACCAGCCAAAGCTCTGCGGCATGTACGTCGACAAGAAGCTGACTGGCGTCAACGCCGTGCAGACCCTGTCACGGCTCAACCGCTCCCACCGCGGCAAGGACTCCGTCTACGTCCTCGACTTCCGCAACACGGGCGAGGAGATCCGCAAGGCCTTCGAGCCGTTCTTCGGCCGCACCGAGGGCGTCCCGTCGGATCCCAACGTGCTCTTCGACGCTGCCGACACCGTCACGAACTTCGGCGTCATTAACGACGCCGAGCTCGACGCCTTCGCCGCCGCGTGGGCACGCCTGGAAGAGATCGACGAGGACAAGCGTCACGCGGTCTTGTCGACCTCCACGCAGGCCGCCTACGACGCCGCCCGCGATCTCGACTCCGACACGCGCTTCGCGCTGCGCGAGGCGCTCAACCGCTTCGTGCGCTTCTACGGCTTCCTCTCGCAGGCGCTGCCGTACATCCCGCCGCGCACCGAGGTGCTTTTCCAGTTCTCGAAGGTCCTCATGAAGCGCCTGGCGTCCGACACGCCCGACGGCGGCCTGGATCTCGCCGGCGACGTGGTGCTCACGCACTACCGCCTGCAGGAGGTCGGCACCGAGAAGATCGCTCTCGGCGACGAGGACGTCGAACCGCTCAAGGCCATCACCGGAGACGGCACGGGCGCCGGTGGCAGAGGCGAGATTCCCATGGGGCTGCTCGGCGAGCTCGTCGAGCTGTTCAACGAGCGCTACGGGGCAGACCTCGGCGACACCGACATGCTCAAGGTGGCCACCGACGTCCGCGACACCATCCGCGACAAGGAGCCCGGCCTGGCCGAGCAGGCGGCCAATAACTCGCGCGAGGACTTCGTGCGCGACCGCGACGGCATGCTTATCGACGCCGCCATGACCGTCGACGGCGACCGCGACCGGCAAGCCGCGCTGCTCAAGGCCTTCCTCGACGACGAGGACTTCCGCGCCCGCGCCGGCCAGCTCATCTTCGGCGCGATCTTCGACAGCTACCAGGGCGGCCAACAGGCGGAAGCCTGAACGTCCGAAAAGGGAGCGGTGACACAGGGCGCCGGCGCATGATCGACGGACGCAGCTCAGCCTGGCTGTCCGAAGGCCCCCTCATCATTTGGAAACCGAACCATCTCACTGTCATGCGCCTCAAGCGAGCCCGAGTCCAGAACTACCGATCCGTCCGCGACAGCGGATGGTTCGACATCGAAGAGGACAAGACCATCCTGGTCGGGTCCAACGAGGCCGGCAAGACGGCACTCCTGCAAGCTCTCCAGCAGATCCGACGGCCCGATGGCGTGCACGGCTTCAATCCGCTGCGCGACTATCCGCGGTCGAGCTACAACGACGTGACGACTGGCAAGGTCGACCCCGAGAAGACCGTCGCCGCGCAGGCCGAGTTCGCCCTTGACGCCGACGACCTCGCCCTCCTTCCAGCGGGCTACGAGGATGCGGTCTACTGCCGCTCGGTCACGCTCGGCAACCGGCACACGCACTGGTTGGACGGCGGGTCCCCTCCGCCGCGATGGGGTACGGCGACCGCGAAGGAGTTCAGTCGGATGGCCGCACACGCCGACCGGCAGGCAGACGTGGAGAACGCGAAGCCGTCGGATGCGCTCGCGGCACTGACCAAGAGCTACTCGGTCGACGAGGAGCTCTCGGCCGATGCCTTGGCGGACCTGCGCAAGTGGCTTGACGACATCCTGCCGCTCGTCGACGAGGAAAACGCGAAGGAGGACGAGCGCCACACGCGCCTCACAACCCTGACCGGGTACTCCGTCGCCCGCAAGGCAGCTCTCGAGGCGCTCGCGGAGCGCCTGCCGGTGTTCGTTCTCTTCAGCAACTACTTCCGGGTGAAGCCCTCGATCCACCTAGGTCACCTCGCCCAACGACTGAGCTCCGGAGTCCTGGACGACGACCAGTACGACTACGGGAATCAGTGCCTGCTCAAGCTGCTCGGCTTCGAGGCGCAGCAGCTGTCCACGCTGGGCGCCGCGCCCGAACCCGCGGCCCACGACACCGCTGGTCTCACGAAGTACAAGGAGCAACTCGACAAGCGTTCCTACAACCTGAACGCCGCGAGTGTCCGCCTCACCGACGAGATTCGCGGCGTCTGGAACCCCCGCGTCGAGCGAGATGAGGCCGACCGACTCCGTGTGCAGGCTGATGGCCAGTACCTCAAGGTCGTTGTCGAGGACGACCTCGGCGTCGAGATCGAGCTCGATCAGCGCTCCGAGGGGTTTCAGTGGCTCGTCTCGTTCTTCGTCGTGTTCTTCGCCGAGGCCATGGACAAGCACGAGAACGCGATCTTGCTGCTGGACGAGCCTGGCCTCAGCCTCCACGGACTCAAGCAGCGTGACTTCCGAGAGACGATTAGCCGCCTCGCGGAGTCGAATCAGACGCTGTACACAACCCACTCGCCGTTTCTGGTGGGCCCCGACGAGCTCGATCTTGTGCGCGTCGTCGAAATGACCGACCGCAAGATCGGCACGCAGGTCCACACGACCGTGACCGCCGGCGATGCCGCTTCGCTGCTGCCCCTGCAGGAGGCTCTCGGTTACGACCTTGCCCAGTCGCTCTTCACTCAGCAGCGCAACCTCGTGCTCGAAGGCCTTACGGACTACTGGTACCTCGAGGCGACGTCCGAGCTGCTGCGCCAGGCAAACGAAGGAGGCCTTCACAACAAGATCGCCCTGATGCCCGCTGACGGGGCAAGCAAGGTCGTCTATTTCGCCACCATCCTCCACGCCAACCACCTCAAGGTGGCCGCCCTGCTCGACTCCGACGCCGCCGGGGATGCCGCCGCCCAGCAGGAGACGCTGGTGCACCAGCTCGGGAATCGGCGGATCCTGCGGACGAAGGACGCCTATTCAGGCGCGGCAAAGCGTCCGGAGATCGAGGATCTCCTGCGGGAAACGCTCATCGTCGTGGCCCGCGAGGACCTCGGCTGGGACGTCGCCGACGTGGCCGCCGCCCAGCCGGGCCGACCCATCGTGGACGTGTTCGCCGCCGAGATCGCTGAGTTCTCGAAATACAAGCTGGCCAAGGCGTACATCCGATGGACCCGGGAGCACGAGGCTTCCGAACTCACGGCTGCTGAGAAGGCCGACTGGCTGAAGCTCATCGAGCTCATCAACCGGTCGCTCAAGTAGCCGTGCGCCTCCGTGAGCGGTCGAAGTCCCGGAGACCAAGGTTCTGGCGCGCCGCAGCGAGATGGGGATTCACGTCTTGAACCGCCGCCGCGCCACTCAACCGGTGTCGCTGCGTGCGGTGCACGGGTCGCGCCAGATGACGCGGCCTTGCTCGTCGGCCTCGGGCCACGGCTGGCCGGTGGCGACGAGCTCCGACGTCAGATCGAGCGTCTCCCCGGCCGCGTCGATCTTCGCCCACTGGGCCCGAACACTGTCCGGAAGCTCAGGTCGCCGGTCGTCCATCGTGGTGATGGTGCCACGGATCTGAAGTGCTGTGGGCTGGGTCAGCTCGGGTTCTTCAGGTCGGCCGTCGTGTCCGGCAGCGACGCGGGGTCAAGCCCGACCGCGGCGCACGCGTCACGCCACGTGATGTTGCCGAGGTAGGCCCCCGCGAGGTCGCGATGCTCGGCTCCGGAGAGGTGCGGCGCGCTCGAGGCCAGGACCGCGTCGAGGCCGGCGTCGGTGCCCTCCTGGAGGGGCTGCTCGGAGATGAGCAGTGTGGGTCGAGGGCGGAAAAAGTCCTTGACGGGTCCTTGACTGCGGCGTAACGTCGTTGCTGTGCCCGGAGGTGTCGCCACGAGCTTCGAGTCGTTGACGTCCGCAGTCGTTGACGCCGCGCGTTTCGGCGATGCCGAAGGGCTCGGGCGTGCGTTGGCCGACGCGTCCTCCGCTCCGGCCTCGACGCTCTCCGAGATCATCGTCGCGCTGGGTGAGCTCGACGCGCTGGTCCGCGATCTCGAGGGGGAGCACGGGTTGGGGGCTGTCGCGAGTTCGTGGGCGCGAGCGTGGGCGGCCGCACTCGAGGACCGTCAGGTCGCTCTGCAGATGCGGGAGGCCACGCAGCGCCGACGGGCCGAGGCGAGCGTGGTGGTCGAGAAGGTGCTCGACCACCTCCGCGAGGAGAGGCGGCCGATGCGCTCCGGCGAGATCGCCGACGAGCTCGACCTGGACATCGCCCAGGTCTCCCGGGCCCTGCGCTACCTGCAGAACGACGACCTCGTGAAGGCCGTGGCGGCGCCGGACGGATGCCTTGATGGCCGGGCGCGTTGGTACGTGGCGCGCTGACGTAGATCGGTTTGCGGGGGAACTAAGGGGGAGTTGGGGCCGGCTTTCCGGCCCACGGGTCTGGACGAGCCAGGAGCGCAGTTCTCGCTGCTCGCTCCGCAGTTCGAGGCCGAACGGAATCCGGAGGCGACCATGGTTTGGGATGCCGCGTTCGGGGACGTCAGCGGCGCATCGTCGGGGCCGGGGTGGGCTTGCGACATGCCCGTCATGATCACCGACCTTCGTCGCTACGTTCCGTCTCAGCCGCCTTTCGACCTCGACCGATACCAGCTGCGCTTCGAGCTACGCGATGAGCGCGGCGACCGCGTGTCGTTGGACGGCATCCCGTGGTCGGTCGTCAACCGGCGCCTGACTGCCGCGGTCGGCGCGGAGGCCCGGCAGCAGGTGAGCATCGGTCTCGACGGTCGCGTCGTCGTGCACTGCTGCGACTCCTGGGCACAGGCCGTCGCGCGAGCACACGCCGCGCGGGATGCCATCGACGAGGCGCTTGTCGCAGCCGCCGGGATCGAGTCGGGCCTGGTGGGCCCGCGGGCGGGCGCTGGCGCGGATCACCGTGGGGGCCTCGGGTAGTCGGCGGGGTCCACGATCACGAGTGGCTTTGGTCGCCAGCCGTTGGGGCAGTGTGGCTTGCAGGGCTGCCCGGGCTGCGCCATGCAGACGGCCCAGCAGCAGAGCTCGTCGACGAGCGTCTCCTGTCGCAGCCAGGGGTCGGTGAGGCGGGCGCGGACCTCGCGAGCGTCCCAGGCCCGCAGCCGCGCTTCGGTGAGTGAACCGGCGCGGTAGCAGGCCCGGCAGCTGGTGACGGCGCTCTCGTCGTCGGGGTCGTCGTAGTACCGGCGGCGTCCCCAGCCGTCGCAGCTGGGGCAGAGGTAGGCGTCCGGGTCGAAGATCGTCGCGCGTCTCACGCTTCGTCCTCCGCGACGGTGAGGAGGTCGGCCGCGCGGCAGCGCAGGAGCTTGGCGACGGCGATCAGCTGGCCGAGGGTGAGCTCGCGTCGGCCGGCGGCGGCTTGGCGCCACTGGCCGGCGGTGAGTTTGGCGGCGCGGGCCAACGCGAGGTCGCGCACGCCGGCCCGGCCACGAGCGTTGCGCAGCGCGGCCGGGTCGAGGACCGGTCCGCGCGGCGGGCCGGCGTCGTCGGTGTCGTCGCCGGTGAGCCATTCGAGGCTGACCTCCTCAGCCGTGGCGAGGGCGACGACGTCGGACAGGGGAAGGGCGCGCGGGTCTTGGCCGCCGAGCAGTTCGCTGCGTCTGCGGTTGGCGTCGGCGGCGTTCGGGGCGGGGTTGGGGACGCGTGTGGCGCGCAGCTGGGCGAGCTCGTGGTCCGTGACCGGCAAGGCGGCCAGGACGGCGCGCCAGGAGCCGAAGTAGCCGAGGACGGTGCTGATGTCGGGCAGGCCGAGTTCGGCGGGCGTGCGGCCAGGCTGGCGGGCGCGTTGGGCGCGCTGCCAGTGGACGTAGTCGCTGCTGGTGGGGCGGCGCAGCAGCGCCCGGGCGCAGCGGGCGACCGCGGCGAGGCAGCCCTCGCGCGTGTAGAGGGGGACGCCGCGGGCCGCATGCATCGACACGGCCCACGGTCGGCCGGGGCCGGTGGTGCTGCCGTCGGGCTGCAGGCCGTAGGCGGCGCGGCAGGCCTTCAGCCAGGTGCCGTAGCGGCGGGCGAGCGTCTCGCCGGGTGGGCTGCCGGGCGGGCGGCGCTCGTCGTAGAGCGCCTGGGAGACGACGGGGACGCCGACGCGTTCCCGGGCGCGCTTGCGCAGGGAGCGCAGCCGTTCGTCGACCAGCGGCCGTTCGGCTGCCGGTAGCCGGCGGCGGTGCGCTTCCAGTTCGCGCAGCTCGGCGCGCAGGGCGCGGATGGTGTCGGGGTCGTCGAACGGGACGCCGTCGGACTCCAGGAGCTGGGCGAGCGTGCCGAGCTCGGCCCAGCGGCGCTGGGCGGCGGTCGTCGGGGTCTGCAATGTCAGGGTCAGGGCCCGCTCGAGTTCAACGCGCGCGGCGGCGTCGAGTTCACAGACGACACCCATGACCACGTCGACCATGCCGACGTCCGACCCGCTGTCAGCGGCCGTTGGACCGTCGGCGGGCGCGGTGCTCACGAGGGCTCCTCGGTCAGGCGCGGGTCGCCGTCCAAGAACGGCTCGTCAGGGGCAGCGCGGTAGCGCTCCAGCGTGTCCAGGGCCGCCTGCCAGGAGCCGAACCAGCTGATGTAGGTCTGGTAAATCGGCAGCGCGCGGTCCTGGCTTCCCGGCTTGGCGGCGCCGAGCACTTCGCGACGCCAGCGCCCGTAGGCCGTGGTGCTGAGCCGTCCGGGCACGGCGGCGTCGGCGCGGTCGAGGATGGTGATGAGGGAGTACTGCGACCAGCGCTTGTCCGAGCCGCCACGCGGCGAGCGGTCCGGGTTCGAGCGGGTGGCCCGGCCGCCGAGGCGCTCGAGGCCGGCGGCGGCCAGCGCCTCGTCCCAGGTGCCGGCGTCGCGCACCAGCGTCGAGGGACTCGGGATGGCGGGCACCGGCCGGCCGGCGGTCATCGCGTCGCGCTGGCAGCGCTGCCGCCAGGCTGTGTACTCCTGCTGGCGCGGTGACCGCCCGAGCTCGGCCGCGCAACGCTGCAGCGGCTTGCAGCGGTCAGTGGCGCTGTAGGCGTACTGCGCCGGGCGCACGTGACCGCTGGCCACGACGGCCGCCAGGCCGGCGTCCTGACCGTCGGGCGCCTCCACCAGCCCGGCCGCGACCAGCGCCCCGGCCCACGACTCGAACAGCCGCATGAACGGCAGCTGGCTGGCCGGGATGTCCGGGTCGACGTAGCGCTCATCCCGCCGGGCCCACGCCACGTACTGCGACAGCGTCGGCGGCCCGCCGAGATCGCCGGCGCATAGCCGCAACGCCGCCACCGCCTGCTCGGCGGTGATGTCGCGGGCGCGCTCGACGACGAGCCGGTCGCCGTCGGGCACCGCCTCCATCCGCGCGCGACGCAGCGCGTCGTTCCATGACCCGCCGCCCAGCCAGCGGCGCAGGTTGCGGTCCTCCGGCCAGCCGGCGTCCGGGTTCGCGTGGCGCAGCCGCCGGTAAGCCTCGACGGTCAGCACGCTGCCGGGCTCCTCGGCGAGCAGCAGGTCGAGTGCCTCGTGAAGGGCACGTACGGCGTGCGCCTCGCGGGTGGCGGCCGGGCCGCCCGTGGTCTCGAGCACGGCGAGGTGCTCGCGCAGGCGGGCCAGCAGCAGGTGCTGACAGGCCGGTGACAGCTGCTGGATGAAGCCCCACGCGGTCGCCGCCGCGGGGTCGTCGAAGAGGAGGTGATTGCGGTGCATGGCCTTCACCTACGACCCCACGGCCCGGCCGAGCAACGCGTTCTCTCAACCTCATCCGGCTCATCCGTGGGGAGACCGGCCCCGCGATTTGCAGGGACTTTCCAGCTGTTCTCAGGTTCCATGGGTGCCAGGCCCCCGAGGAGCTCCAACCGCGACTCGAGAACAGGCTTCCAGCCCGGAACTCGAGAACGACGAGACCGACCTGCTCAGACGCGATTTCCTCGCGGAACAAGCCGAGACTCAAGAACAGCCGGCGCCCCGGATCGGCCCGCGCCGACGCCTAGCCAGGTCTAGCTAGAGCGGGTATCGTGGCGGCATGGCCCAGGTCGGCATGCATGAGGCGAAGACCAAGCTCTCGCAGCTGGTCGAGCGCGCGGAGGCCGGCGAGGACATCGTCATCGCTCGTCACGGCAAGCCCGTGGTGCGCCTGACGCCTGTGACCTCGACCTCGTCGATGGCCGCGGTGCGCGGTGCCTTGCACGGCCAGGTGACGATGGCTGACGACTTCGACGATCTGCCCGACGGATTCGCCGAGGCCTTCGGCTGAGGCGCCGTGAAGCTGCTGCTGGACACGCACGCCGCCCTGTGGTGGGTCTCCGGCGACGATCGCTTCGGCGCGACCGCTGAACGGCTGGTGCTCGACGCCGACGCTCAGGTCCTGCTCAGCGCGGTGGTGATGTGGGAGGTCACCGTCAAGCAGGCCTTGGGCAAGCTCACGGTCCCGCCGAACTGGAGCCAGACGCTGCTCTCCGGTGGTGCCCACGAGCTTCCGATCACCCTGCGGCACGCCGCGAAGGTCGGGGACCTCCCGGAGCATCACCGCGATCCGTTCGATCGGCTGCTCGTCGCCCAGGCGCTGACCGAGGATGCGACAGTGCTCTCCCGCGATCCCGCGCTGCAGGCGTACGGGGCCGCTGTCGCCTGGTAGCACCGGACTGCCTCCCGGCGGTCGTGACCGGCGGTTCAGCTGAACCGTCGCCCCGCTGGTCCCAGGCCGGTCGAGTGCGCGCCAGCTCACCAAAGAGATGAGCTGGCGTGCAGAGGACGTTGCGGCCGGAGTCGCGTCGGCGGTCCGGGATGCGAGCGCGCGCGAGCTCGTGGAGCCCCGGGGCGCGTCGCCGCTCCCGTCTGTCGCGTTCAGGCGATCTCGTAGGGCGGGGCGCTGACCGGCGGGCCGGCGGTCACGCCGAGCGTGCGTGCGACTCGCAGGACCGCGATCGACCCCGTCCTGCGTGCGATCTTGCGGCACGCGGCCTCGTCGACCGGGTTGGCCGACGAACCGACGTTCACCTGATGCACGATCCAGCGCTTGCCGTCGCGGCGCAGGGCCTTCGGGGCTCGTTGGTAGGCGGCTGCTGAAGCGGCGTCGTCGGAGATCACGCCGGTCCACCAGGTGACACCGCCGTGACGCCCGCTCCTGGAGATCCGGAGCTGCTGTCCGCTGCTTCCGCCGTCTCCGACCGGGCGCGGGTCGACGGCGTTGCCGGTGCGACGTGGCCGCACCCGCGTGAGGGTGCTGCGGACCGTGAGGCCGACGCTGCACTGGTAGCCGCTGGGCATCGGGGTGTCGAAGCGGTACGACCCGAGCATCGGGGTCCCGGCGAGCGCGCCGACCACCTGCGCCCACCGTGCCCCGGTCAGCGTGAACGTCGTGTGGTGGGACTTCAGCGCGCGGGCATCGCGGATGGGAGCCGAGCCGGGCCAGGTGTCGGCAGCCAGTGCGCTGGGCGGTACGAGGACGAGGGCGACGAGCGGGATCAGCAGCTTGCGCATGGCCCGGGAACGTCGCCCGGCCCCGGAAGTTGCGTCGCGCCTTCCTGCGATGGTCGTACCGTTGCTGCGACCGGGCTCGGCAACGGCGTGGCTGGCGGCGCGGCACCGACCGGCTGACCGGCGGTCGCGGCAACGACCGCCAGGGCCGAGGCTCGCGCACTGCCTCGCGCCGATCGGCCGCGGCCGCCCTCCAGACCACGCGCCCCCGCCGCGATGCGGGCCGTCGCGCGGCACCCCAGGCCGCGCTCAGCGCGAGCTGCGGCGCCCTCAGGCGGTCACGGCGGCACGCCGAGCGCCCGCTCCAGCCTTGACCGCAGCTCCCTACCGCACCTGGGTGGGCCCGAGCCCGGATCTGGGGATGGACCCGCCCAGTTCGGCCGGTTCGCGCGTCAGCGCCGTGCCCGTGACCGGCCGGGACACCGACGCGTCGCCCGCGCTCCGCCTCGGCTTCGACGTCGACGAGCGCGTCACCGCCGTGGTGAGTCTCAGCCGCGCGGGCCGCACGATCGCCAAGCGCACGGTGACGCTCGCCCCCGGATCCCGCGCGCTCGACCTGCTCGTCCCGGCGAAGACCGCGGGCGGCAGCGCCCGCCTGACCGTGTCGTTCACGGACACCGACGGCGCCCGCAACGTCGTCACGCGGACCGTGACCGTGCCGCGTCGCAACGCCTGATCGGCGTCGCGACGCCGGGATCAGAGCGCGACGACCGCGACGACCGCCAGCAGGAACGTGCAGCGCAGGATCAGGAACCAGGTGGGGACGGCCATGGGGACAGCGTCCCGCCCGTCCCGTCAAGACCACGTGAGGCTCTCCGGCGGCAGCGTCAAGATCGCGTGAAGGCCCGCCGGGGATCCTGCCCGGGCACCTCGCGCGCTCGGCGGCGAGCTGCCCGTGGCCGGCTGTCGGCCGTCGCCGGCCGAGGGTCGCCGTGCCGACCGCGCACCGGAGCCACCGCCATCCCATAAGCGGCGGCCCCGGGCGCGATCGGGACGGGACGCCGGAAGTCGTGACGTCCGCTGGACCACGTCCCGTCCCGGCGCGCACCGTAGGCGCGCCGCGACCGCGTGGCACGCCGCACCGCAAAACCCTGGTACTCCGACGACGCGGTCCCTCAGAGGACCGCGTCGAGCTCGCGCCGGCTGCCGATCCCGAGCTTGCGGTACGCGTTGCCGAGATGGAACGCGACGGCCTTCGGAGTCACGAACAGCTCGTCGGCGATGGCCCGGTTGGACAGCCCGTCGCGCGCGAGCAGCGCGACGCGCCGCTCCCCGACCGTCAACGACTCCGGGCCGGCCAGCCGCCGCCTGCGCGGACGACCGCCCGCGGCGATCAGCTGCGCGCGGGCGCGGCTCGCCAACCCGTCCGCGGCGCAGCGGTCCGCGGCGTCCAGCGCGAGGCGAAGCGTCTCGCGCGCGGCCACCGTGTCGCGCTGGCGCAGGTCCTCGCCGAGCTCCAGGAGCGCCCACGCGTGCTCGATCCGGGACTGCGAGGGTGCGCTGACCGCGACGGCCTCCTCGAGCAGCGCCCGGCGCTCGACGGCGTCCGACGCGACGGTCGCCCGCGCCCGCAGCGCCTGGGAGAGCGCCCGCGGCGCGCCGAACCGCCGCGCGGCCGCCACCTCCGCGTCACCCTGCGTGCGGGCCTCGTCGTCACGGCCGACCGCGGCGAGCGCGCGGGTCGCGTCGGCCCGCCACGGCCCGAGCGCCGGGTTGAGCGCCCCGAGCTCCTCGATCCCGCGCCGGCCCGCCGCCAGCAGCAGCTCGACCGCCGCCGCGGGGTCGCCCTGCGCCAGGAGCAGCCGGCCGCGCGCCGCGTCGGTCACCGCCCACATCGGGCTCGGCCGGGGATGGGTGGCGCTGCGGTCCGCGATCGCCAGCGCCTCGTGGGCGCCGGCCACGTCGCCGCGCTCGAGCCGCACGGTGACCAGCAGGGCGGTCGTCCCGGGCAGCAGCGCACCCCACCCGTGCTCGTGGGCGCTCAGCGCCTGGTGCAGGTCGGCCTCGGCCTCGTCGAGCACCCCGGCCTGCGCGAGGCCGTGCCCGCGCAGGTGCCGCCACGTCGCGTGCGCCATAGGGGAGGCGCGACGCTGCGCGTCCTTGAGACACGCGTCGGCGATCGCCAGCACCTCGGCGTAGCGGTCGGCGCCCAGCAGGGCGAACGCCACCCGGACCCCGGCCGGGTCGTCCGCGGAGGACTCGGCCAGCAGCGCGCCGTCGTCCCAGGCGCGCAGCGCGAGCTCCGCGGTCAGGACGTGGTCGTCCCCCGCGAACATGTGCCGGCGGGCGGCGTCCGCCAGCGCGGCGCGCTCCGCACGACCGCCGACCGGGCGGCCGACGCGCGCCGCGACCGCCGACGCGACCGCGGCCGCCGGGCCGGGACTCCACAGGCGGGTGGCGTCGTGCATCGCGGCCAGCTCGACCCCGAGCTCCTCGTCGCGCGGGCCCGCGTCCAGGCCGCGCTGCGCCGCGTCGGCGGCCGCGTCGAACCGCCCGTGGGCCTGATGGACCCAGGCGAGCTCGAGCAGCAGCCGCGGCCGGTCGTCCCCCGGGGCCGCCGCGATCGCGGCCTCGAAGGTCCCGGGCGCGTCGGTGCGGCCCGCGGCGGCCTGCGCGCGGGCGGCCGCCGCCAGCGTGCCCGCCGACCGGGCGGGCGGGGGCGGCTCGGCGAGCGCCCGGTCCAGCAGCCGCGCCGCCTCGCTCGGCGCCGCCCGTCTGCGCGCGTGCCGGGCGGCGTCGGCCAACGCGTCGACCACCCAGGCGCGACCGCCCGGGGGGACGGCGAGCAGGTGCGCGCCCGCCAGCGCGGCATCGCCGGCGAGCACCCGCAGCCGCGCGGCGCGCAGCTCCAGCCGCGACCGCTCACCGACCGGGGTCTCGGCGAGGACCGCGTGGCGCAGCAGCGGATGGACGACGTCGACGGGGCCCATGTCGGTCAGCAGCCCGCAGCGGCGGCCGGCGGCCAGCGCCGGGGTCGCCGTCGCCGCGTCGAGCCGGGCGACGGTCGTGGCGTCCGCCACGGGTCCCGGGCCGAGGATCGCGACCGCGCGCGCGAGCCGGACCGCGTCGCCGTCGAGCTGCCCGAGCATCGACCGGACGATCCACCGGGCGGGCTCGGCCCCGACGTCGTGCACGCGGCCCGCGTCCGCGTCGGCGCCGCGCACGCCCTCCTCGAGGAGGGCGTGCAGCAGCTCGCGCAGCAGCAGCGGGTTGCCGCCCGTCACCGTCGTGCAGGCCGCCGCGAACGCGGTGCCCGGGGCGGCGGGGAGGACCTCGTCCACCACCGAGGCGGCGGCGGGCGCGCTCAGGGCGGCGGGGCGCAGGACGCGCGCGTGGGGGACGGCGACCGCGGCCTCGGCGGCCGGGGAGACCCCGGGCCGCAGGGCGACGCCGAGCAGGATCCCCAGCCCGGTGGCCTGCCGGGCGAGGGACGCCACGAACCGCAGCGACGGCTCGTCGACCCAGTGCAGGTCGTCCACGAGCAGCACCAGCCGCTCCCGCTCGCCGATGTTCGCGACGGTGCGCTGGAGCGCGTGCACGACGGTCATCTGCGCGTCGAGCTCCGCGACCGCCCCGACGACGGGCGCCCGGTCCGCCAGCAGCGCTCCCGCACCCGCCGCGGCGCCGGCGAGCACCGCGTCCCGCGCGTCGGGATCGGCCGCCGCCAGCCACGGGCGCAGCAGCGCCGACGCCGCGCCGAACGGCAGCGGCCGCGTCAGCTCGGTGCCCGCGGTCCTGCAGACCGTGCACCGGCCCGCGCGGGCACCGGCGGCCATCGCGTCGAGGATCCGGGTCTTGCCCAGCCCCGCGGGCGCGGTGACGACCAGCAGCCCGCCGCGGCCGGCCCGCAGCGCCCCGATCGCCGCGGCGACGGCGCGCAGCTCGGTCTCGCGCTCGCGCAGGCGGGGGTGACGCGCGCGCTGCGCGGGAGCGTCCTGGACCATGCCCGCGAGCGTACTCCGACAGGCGGCGTACTTCGCGATCCGCGACGGGTGTTCAGCGACGCCGGCGGCGCTGCTGCTTGCGCCGGCTCACCGAATGGGAGCGGGCGGGACCGGCCGTCTCGGTCGGGCTCGGCTCGACCGACGCGACCTGCTCGCGCGCCTGGGCGCTCGAGCGCCGTGCGGCGAGGTAGCGCAGACCGAGCAGTCCACCGACCGCTCCGAGCTTGAGGACCGCGTAGCCGCCGGTCCCGGGCGTCAGCACGTTCGCAGAGGGCACCATGCCGTGAGAGTACGCCAGCGCCGCCGATGACCAGGGTTTTGGCGCGCGAGCGGTGCGGCCCCGCCGGCGCGCCTACGGTCCGACGCATGGGACCGAGCCTCCTGCACCAGCAGCTCCAGCACACCCGCCATCACGACGCGATCGCCCGGGCCGCGACCCCGCCGGAGGGTGCGGACGCCCGGGCGTCCGCACCGGTGCCGCGGACGGTCGCCGACGCGCCGGTCGGAGGCCGTCGCCGGTGGCCGTGGCACCGGCGACGCGCCGCGGTCGCCCACCCGTGAGGACGGGCGCGGCTAGCCGATCCGCGTGCTCTTCTTCGTCGTGCGCGCGTTGCCCGCGAGGTCGGTCGCCCGGACCTCGAGCGTCACGTTCAGCCGCGACCGCAGCCGCAGGACCGCCTTGCCCGTGCTCGACGGGCGCACGGTCACCGTGCTCGACCCGACCCGGCCGACCTTCAGCGTCCGCGAGCCGACCGTCAGCGTGCGCCGGCCGACCTTCGCGAGCAGCCGGATCCGCACGGTCGCCGGCTCGCTGACCGCGAAGGTCACCCGCGCGCCCGCCCGGCGGAAGCCCGCGGCGCTGACCTTCTTCAGCGCCAGCCGCGTGAGCACCGGCCGTGACGTGTCCGCCGGGGTCGGGCTGCCCGGCACGCCGGGGGTGGCCGGGATCCCCGCGGGGATCGTCTGGCTCGGCGGCGGGGTGGACGGGGAGCCGGGCGCCGGCGGGCGCACCCGTGTGATCGCCACGGTCGCCGGGATCGGGGTGGACGGCGTGAAGTTCGCCGTGCGGTCCCCGCCCGGCCACCAGGACGAGTAGGTCTGCACGTCGCCGAACACCGCCGAGGTCCGCGTCGCCGTGACCTCGCCCGGGTGCTGGACGTTGATGAACAGCGTCTGCTCGTCGGGCGTGAAGTACGGGCCCGTCCCCTCCGCCTCGATCGGCATGTTCGCGAAGCGGAACGCGATTCCGGCGTTCGGGCCGCTGCGCGGGATCATGAAGACCGCGTTGTTGGCGTGGTAGTCGTAGTGGGGGGCCGCGTTGGTCGAGCCGCGCAGCGACGCGGAGGAGATGTCGGTGACGATCCAGAGGTTGTTGGCGCTGTCGAACACGAGGTTGTCGCAGCTGGAGAAGCCCTTCTCGCCCTCGGCCGGCCGACCGGTGACCCCGCCGGACGCGTAGTCCTGCCAGGTGAAGGTCAGCGCCTCCGGGTCGTTGCCGGCCTCGGTGAGCCGCCGGACCGAGCCGTGGACGTCGTTGACGCCGGAGTTGTTCGTCAGGGCGATGTAGACGGTGCCGTCGGAGTCCACCTCGACGTCCTCCGGCCGGTTCATCGCGAAGTGCGTGAGCCACTCGTTGGCCAGCACGCCACCGCCGGTGTCGATGTCGCGGTTGAAGCGGCCCGCGTAGTTCGCGCTCGTCGGGTCGGTGTCGCCGGTGTTGGTGCCCTGCTTGGGGCGGCGCGTGCCCGCGGTCGAGGTCGTGTAGCCGCCGAGCGACAGGCGCGTGTCGTAGAGCTCCCAGTCCTCGACCTTCACCCACTGGCCGGTGCCGCTCGTCGCGGTCAGCAGCGGCCCGTTGATCGCGCTGAACCGGCGGCGGCCCTCCGGCGCCCAGCGGGCGACGTAGAGCGTGCCCTCGGTCAGGATCTGCAGGTTGTTGGCCCGGTCGCCGGGCACGAACGCGCGGGTGGAGACGAACTTGTAGGTCGCCTGGTTGGCCTGGTCGTCGCCCATGTAGAGGACGAACTTCTTCCCGGGCGCCTGACGGAACGCCGTGTTCTCGTGGCGGAAGCGGCCGAGCGCGGTGTGCTTGCGCCCGACGAACGCCGGGTCGTGCGGGTCGTGCTCGCAGACCCAGCCGTAGCGCTGCGACTCGCCGACGGCGCCGGTGTCGGCCTTGTACTCGTTGCCCGCGACCTGGCCCCAGCCGTAGAAGAAGTCCTGGTTGCCCAGCGCGAATCCGTAGCCGTCGTAGTTCTCCTCGCACGACAGGGCGGTGCCCCACGGGGTGATGCCGCCCGAGCAGTTGCCGATCGTGCCCGGGGCGGTCGTGCCGACCGCGATCCGCGGGCCGCGGACGCCGGCGGTGCCGACCGTCCCGCCGGAGCCGGCCTGCAGCACGGTGCCCGGGGCGCCGGCGAGCGGTCCGGTGAACGTCAGCGGCGTGTCGGGCTTGCCGGGCACGTCGCCGCCGAAGATCCGGCGGTTGTAGCGGGAGGGGGAGACGACCTTCCAGATCCCGTCGGCGCCGCGCTTGATGTGCACGATCGAGTTGCCGACCGACTCCATCTCCTGATGGATCTCCGCGTCGGTCTTCGTGTGCTTCGCCGCGGGCGCCCCGGCCGGGTTCTCGACCCCGGTCTGCTTGTAGCCGTTCTGGAAGAACGGGGCGGGGTACTCGTGGTTGACGAAGATCAGGCCCTCGTTCTCGCCGTCGAGCGGGAAGTAGGCGAGGTAGTCGTTGTTGTACCCGTAGGTCCAGGTCGTGCCGTCGGTGTTCGCGAAGGTGTCGCCGTAGCGGATGAGCACGTCGGCGCGGAACCCGGGCGGGACCTCGAAGCGGTCGAGGCTCGACGCGGCGAGGGCGGTGAACTCGGAGAACGGCGTGGCGTCCCCGGCGGCGAGGGCCGAGTCGGTCATCAGGTCGGTCACGCCGGCGATCTCGAGCGCCTGGGCGGCCACGGTGCTCGCACCGGCGGCGGCGACGGCCTTGATGAAGCTGCGTCGGGTCTGGTCGCCGGTGAGCTTGCCGACGAGGGTCTGGTCGTCCACGGTCTGCATATGGGGCGCCACCGTAGGCGTGGCCCGCGGGGTGCTCGTGAACGCCTGGTGATCAACCGGAGAAGACCGCGTAAAAGCGACGCGCGGCGCGTTTCGTGGCGCGTCCGGGTGGGCATCGACCGCGGATGCCCCGTCCCGGTCTGCTCCGTCCCGTCCTGCTGGCGCTGGTCGCGCTGGTGCTGCTGCCCCTCCCGAGCGCGTCCGCGCGGGGCGACCGGCGCCCCGACCTCAAGCGGCTCTTCGCGCAGGCCGGCACCGTCGGCACCATGGTCGTCCAGGAGCGCGGGGGCCGGCGCGAGCGCACGACGATCGTCGACGCGCCCCGCAGCGCCCGCCGCTACCTGCCGTCCTCGACGTTCAAGATCCCCAACTCGCTGCTGGCGATCGAGCGCGGGGTCGCCTCCGGGGCCGACGAGCCCTATCCGGGCCCGCACCCCAACGTCATCGTCGACGGCGCCCCGCTGCTGCCCGCCCAGTGCGAGGGCGACCTGACGCTCGCGACCGCCTTCCGGTTCTCCTGCATCCCGATCTACCAGCAGATCGCCCGCGAGATCGGCCTCGACGCCTACCGCCGCGACCTGCGCGCCCTGCGCTACGGCAACGGGCGGCTCGACCCGGCGCTCGCCGACCGCTTCTGGCTCGAGGGCCCGTTCGCGATCAGCGCCCGCGAGCAGGTCCGCTTCCTGCAGCGTCTGCGCACCGGCAGGCTGCCGCTGCGGGTGCGCACGATGGACGAGGTGCGGCGGATGATGATCACCGAGGACACCGCCGGCACGGTCGTGCGCAGCAAGACCGGCTACGTGTTCACCACGACGCCGCGGGTCGGCTGGTGGGTCGGCTGGGTGCAGGCGGGCGAGCGCACCTGGACGTTCGCGCTGAACCTCGACGTCACGCGCCCCGAGCACCTCGCCGCCCGCACCACGATCGGCCGCGCGATCCTCCGCGAGCTCGGCGCGCCGCTCACCGGATGACGCCGCGGTGACGGCACGGCTGGCACCATCCAGCGCACCATGCGCCGACTCGCCGCCCTCGCTCCCGTGCTGCTGTCCACCCTCGCGATCGCCGGCTGCGGCGACGACGGCGTCGAGGGCCTCCAGGACGCGCAGGACCGGGTCGACCAGCTGCAGGAGAACGTCGACCGGGTCCAGGACGCCGTCCAGGATCCGGTCGGGGCCGCGCAGGAGGAGGCCGAGCGCGCGATCGAGGACGCGATCACCCCGGACATCCTCCAGGGCGAGGGTGAGGGGGAGGGCGACGAGGAGTAGCGCTACGCGGCCGGGCCGTCGCCGCTCTCCAGCCGCGCCCGCCGCTTGCCGCCCGGCAGGCGGCCGACGACCGCGCTCAGCGCCCGCAGCGACGGCTCGACCTGCTGCAGCTGCCCGGCGATCCCGGCGACCTGCTGCTCGACCGCGCGGATGTCGGCGGGCAGCTCCGGCAGCGTCTGGAGCCGGTCGGCGAGCGCTTCCAGCACCGAGGTCAGGTCGGCCAGGCGGCCGAGCGAGACGGACAGCTCGCCGAGCTGGGAGAGCGGACCGTCCGGCGCGACGAGCTGCTCGACCGGTCCGTCCCTGGCGAGCAGGCGGTCCAGCGGGCCGTCGTGCTCGATCACGCGGCTGACGCTGCTGTCGGGCTCCAGCAGCGCGGTGATGGTGCCGTCCGGGTCCAGCAGCCGGTCGATCAGGCCGTCCGCCTCGAAGATCCGGTCCAGCACCCCGTCCGGCTGCAGCACCCGGTCCAGGGTGCCGCCGGGCATCGTCAGCCGGTCCAGCGCCCCCTCGTCGGCGAGCAGCCGGTCCAGCGGGCCGCCGACCGCGAGCAGCCGGTCGACGGGCCCGCCGGCCATCAGCAGCCGGTCGACGGCGCCGCCGTCGTCCAGCAGCCGGTCCAGCGGCCCGCCCTCGGCCAGGAGCCGGTCGAGCGGACCGCCCGCGGCGAGCGCGCGACCCAGCGGCTGGTCGTCGGAGGTCAGCCGGGCGAGCTGCTCGATCCGGGCGAGCGGGCCGTTGGGGTCGCTCAGGCGCGCCAGCGACTCGAGCGCCCCGCCCTCCTCGAGCAGCAGGTCGACGCGGTCGATGATCCCGTCACGCCGACGGACCGGCCCCTCCGGCGCGAGCAGATCGCGGGCCGAGAGCACGAGCTCCGCGGTCGCGACGGCCGTGCGGGCGGGGAGGAGGGCGAGTCCGAGAAGTCCCATGGCGCCCATCCTCCCCGATCGCCGCGTGCGGGTCAGCCGTCGAGGCGCCGGGCGAGCGCGCGAATCTCTCCGCGCCACCGCTCGAGCGCGGCGTCGGTGATCCCGGTGAGCTCGGACGGCGAGCGTCGCGGCTGGGCCTGGCAGTTGTGGGCGAACCGCCGCTCGACGGCGTCGGAGGGCGCGCTGCCGCAGCGCACCCCGGCCGCGGGGGTGCGCTTGCGCAGCAGGGCGGTACCCGACGGGCGGAAGCGCACCATCTGCGACGCCGGGACGATCCGGTCGTCCTCCAGGTGGCCCATCAGGACGCGCTTGCCGGCGTAGCGGCCCGGAAGGCCCGCCGGGCTGAACGCGGCGAGCGTGCTCAGCCGCGCCCCGAACACGCTCGCCGCCCGGGTCCGGGCGTAGCCGCCCAGCGCGTCGAGCGCCGTCGGGGCCCCTTCGGTGACGACGCACCCGATGTCGCCGCGCGCAGCCGCCATCAGCGCCAGGTGCCCACCCGAGGACCGGCCGAACACGCAGAGCGGCCGGTTCGGGTAGCGCCGGCGCAGCGTCTGCGCCCAGGCGACCACGTCGTCGATCGCCTGCCGGCCCGTTCCCGGGCCCGTCGTGTGCGAGACGACGACGGTCGTCCACCCCTCGGCGGCCCACGGCGCCGCGGCGCTGCGCCACTGGGCCGCCCTGATCGTTCCGCTGAACCAGCCGCCGCTGTTGACGATCATCGCCACCCCACGGTCGCCTCCCGGGTTGTCGAGCACCTGCATGTCGCAGGCGACCCGGCCGCAGGTGGGGGCGGCCCGGGCCGCGCCGACGGGGACGAGGAGCACGGCGAGGGCGAGCGCGGCCGCGAGGCGACGCGGGAGTCTGGGGAGCAGCATGACGACCCACCCTAGTACCGCGTCGCCGGTCGCGGTACGGGCTGGGTGATCGAGCCCCTCGGCGCATGGGCGTTCGGTGGCTCGCCACAAGCGCGCGGTCGTCCCGGCGTGGGAGGGTCGGGCCGATGACCGAGCTGCTCGACCTCGACCTCCCCAACGGCCGGCTGCGCGTCGAGCGCTCCGGTCCCGCCGACGCGCCGGCGGTCGTCTGCGTGCACGGGCTGACCGCCAACCTGCGCTCGTTCGACGCGCTGCGCGAGCCGCTGCTGGCCGCGGGGCGCCAGATGGTGGCGATCGACCTGCGCGGGCGCGGCCGCAGCGCGGACACCGGCCCGGGCACCTACGGGCTCGACCGCCACGCCGACGACGTCGTCGGCGTCGCCGACGCGCTCGGGCTCGACACGTTCGCCTACGTCGGCTGGTCGATGGGCGCCCTCACCGGCCTGGAGGTCGTCGCGCGGGCGGGCGCGCGGATCCCGCGCCTGGCGCTGCTCGACGCCGTCGGCGGCATGGACGACGCGGCGATCGCCGCCGTCCGCGCGGGCACCGCGCGCCTGGACGCCGTCGTCCCGACCCCCGAGCCGTACCTCGACGCGCTGAAGGCCTCCGGCGTCTTCGACCCCTGGGACCCGTTCTGGGACGCGTACTTCACCTACGAGCTCGCGCCCGTGGACGGCGGCCTGTCGCCGTCGACGAGTCGGTCCGCGGTCCTCGAGGACCTCGACGTCGCCGGCCGCGACTTCACGCCGCTGTGGGCGGACCTGACGATGCCGACCCTGCTGGTCTGGGCCTCCCAGGACCTCGGCGGCGGGCTGATCGTCCCGCAGGACGTCCGCGACGAGTTCCTCGCCCGCGTCCCGACCGCGACCCTCCACGCTGTCGACCGCAACCACTACGGGATCATGGTCGCGCCGGGCGTGCCCGAGGCGATCACCGCGCACGTCACGGATGCGGAGCACCGTCCCGGGTAGCCGCCCGGGATGCCGTTCGCCGCCGAGCGCGGGTTCGCCTTCGCGGACCCGTACGCCCTCGTCCTCCTGCTCGGTGGACTCGCGCTGCTGGCCGCCGTGGTCGCCCTCACCCAGGAGCAGGAGCACGCGTTCACCGCAGCGGTCGTCTACCTCGTCCTCGGGGTCGCCATCGCCGCGCTCCTCGCGGGCGTGGGGATCGAGGCGATCGACCCACTCGCCGACCCACGCCTGATCGAGCACCTCGCCGAGCTCGCCGTCATCATCGCGCTGTTCACCGCTGGGCTGAAGCTCGACCGGGCGCTCAGCTGGCGGGAGTGGCGCACCCCGACCCTGCTCCTCGTGGTCGTCATGCCCGCCTGCATCGCGGCCGTCGCGCTGCTCGGGACGCAGCTGCTCGGGCTCTCCGCGGGCGCGGCGATCCTGCTCGGCGCGATCCTCGCCCCCACGGACCCGGTCCTCGCCGGTGACGTGCAGGTCGGTCCGCCGGGGGAGGAGCGCGAGCGGGAGCCGCACTTCGCGCTCACCGCCGAGGCGGGACTGAACGACGGGCTCGCGTTCCCGTTCGTGTTCCTCGGCCTGTTCGTCGCGGCCCGGGACGGTGGCGACTGGGTCGGGACCTGGGTGCTCGCCGACGTGCTGTACGCGATCGGCGTCGGTGTCCTGGCCGGCGCGGCCGGTGGGCGGCTGTTCGCGTCCGTGGCGATGCGGCTCCGTCGCCGCGAGACGATCCACGTGCGCTTCGACGGATGGCTGGCCGTCGCGGCGGTGCTCGCGATCTACGGCGCGACCGAGATGCTCGGGGCCTACGGATTCCTCGCCGCGTTCGTCGCCGGACTCGCGTTCCGCCGCGCGGAGCGGGAACACGAGCTGCACGCCCGCGTCCACGAGGGCGGCGAGGTCGTCGAGCACGTCGCCGAGCTCGCGCTGGTGCTCCTGCTCGGCAGCACGTTGACACTCGCGGGGCTGCAGGCCCCGGGCGTCGGCGGCTGGGTTCTCGTCGTCGCGCTCCTCGTGCTCGTGCGGCCCGCGGCGTGCCTGCTGGCCTTCGTGCCGGCGGGGCTTCCCGTCCGGGAGGCCGCCTTCATCGGCTGGTTCGGGATGCGTGGCATCGGGTCGCTCTACTACGTGGCCGTCGCGATCGGGGCCGGCGTCCTGTCGGACGGAGAGGAGGAGCTCCTCTACTGGACGACCTCGGCCTGCATCATGACGTCGATCCTCGTGCACGGACTGACGTCCACACGGCTCACGGCCCGACTGGCCGGGACGGCGTGACGTGTCGGGCGCCCGGCCGCGGGTACCCCTGCGGCATGAGCCTCATCCGCACCGTCACCGCCCCGGCCCGCCTCGCGCTGCACGTCGGCCACAACGTGCTCCGGCACGCGCTCGAGCTCGCGGAGGTGGCCGCGCAGCGCGCCCGCCCCGACCAGGACCGGGACGCGGCGGTCCACGTCACGCCGATCCGACCGCAGGCCGACCGGCCGACGGCGGACCGCCCGGCTCCCGCGCCCACCGCCGCGCCCACCGCGACGCCCGTCGCGGGCCCGTCCGGGGTGGCCCCCTCCGGGACGACGACCGCCCCGGCCGACACCGAGCAGCCGGAGTTCCAGCCCCCGCACGTCGACGACGAGCGCGAGGTCGTCCACTCCTCGGCCGACGCGGGCGCCGAGGACGAGGTCGGCGCGACGCTGCGCGTCGACGAGCCGTGGCCCGGCTACACCGCCATGACCGTCCCGGACATCGCCGACCGCCTCGTCCTCGCCGACACCGCGACGCTCGCGGCGGTGCAGCTCTACGAGCAGACGCACCGCGCGCGCAAGGGCGTCCTGGTGGCGGTCGACGAGCAGCTCGAACGCGCCGCGAACTAGGACAAAAGTCGGCCACAAGCGGTCGTAGCGTGGGCTCCATGACCTCCACCATGAAGCTCGAGCTGCTCATCCTGCCCGTCTCCGACGTCGACCGCGCGAAGGCGTTCTACGTCGAGCGGGTCGGCTTCGTCGCCGACCACGACCACACCGTCAGCGACGACCTGCGGTTCGTGCAGCTCACCCCGCCCGGCTCCGGCTGCTCGATCGCGATCGGCCGCGGACTCAACGAGAAACAGCCCGGCTCCGTCGAGGGCATCACGCTGGTGATCGAGGACGCGGACGCGACCTGCGCCGCGCTGCGCGAGCGCGGCGTCGACTGCACCGACGTCATCGACCTGCCCTGGGGCCGGTTCGTCCGCTTCACCGACCCGGACGGCAACGGCTGGTCCTGCCAGCAGATCACCCAGGGCTGAGCCGGGCCGCCAGCGCGGCCATGTCCGGCACCACCAGGTCCGGCGTGGCCGTCGCCGCGGGCGTCGCCCCGAACCCCGCCCGGCCCGCGCGCCGGTCCACCCAGACCGTCGCGTAGCCCAGCGCGCGAGCGGGAACGTGGTCGTGGAAGAGGCTCTGCGCGACGTGCACGATCCGCTCCCGCGGCAGCCCGAGGCGCTCCTCCAGGACCCCGAACCCGCGCGCGTCCGGCTTGTAGGCCCCCACCTGCTGGGCGGTCACGACCGCGTCGAACGTCACGCCCAGCCGCCGCGCCGACGCGGCGAACAGGTCGTCGTCGCAGTTCGTCAGCACGCCGAGCCGGAACCGCGTGCCGAGCACGCGCAGCGCCTCCCCGGAGTCCGGGAACGCGGGCCAGTCCGCGACCGAGCGCCCGAACGCGCGGACCTCGTCGTCGGTCGGCGCGAACCCGAGCTCCTCGCCGATCGCCACCAGCGCCGCGCCCAGGACGTCCGCGTAGCGCCGGTAGGGGCCCGCCTCGACCGCCGTCTCGTGCCGGGCGAACCGCTCCAGCAGCGCGTCGTCCCCCGGGGCCGGGACCCCATGGGCGGCCAGGACCGCGCCGAGCGCATCGGCGATCCCGCGCTCCCAGTCGATCAGCGTGCCGTAGCAGTCGAACGTCAGCGCGTCGACGGATGCGAGATCGAGCATGCCGGGCATCGTAGAGTCCGCGCCATGGCCTCCTTCGACCTCTCCGGCAAGACCGCCCTCGTCACCGGTGCCGCCCGCGGCATCGGCTTCGCGACGTGCGAGCGGCTCGTCGCCCGCGGCGCGCGCGTCGCCGTCATCGACCTCGACCAGGAGGCGTGCGACGCCGCCGCGGCCCGACTCGGGGAGGGGCGCGCGATCGGCATCGCCGCCGACGTCACCGACCGCGGCAGCATGCAGCAGGCGGTCGCGCGGACCGTCGAGGAGCTCGGCGGCGTCGACGTCGTCGTCGCCAACGCGGGCATCGCCCACAAGGGCGCGACGTTCCGCGCCCTCGGTACCGAGACGTTCGACCGCGTCATCGACGTCAACCTCATGGGCGTCGTGCGGACCGTCGAGGCGGCACTGCCCCAGATCGTCGCGCGCCGCGGCCACGTCGTCGTCGTCGCGTCCGTGTACGCGTTCGTCAACGGGATCGGCACGACCCCGTACGCGATGAGCAAGGCGGGCGTCGAGCAGTTCGGCCGCGCGCTGCGCGTCGAGCTCGCCCAGCACGGCGCCGGGGCCAGCGTCGCCTACTTCGGCTTCATCGACACCGAGATGGTCCACAAGGCACTCGACGCCGACCCGCTCGCCGAGCGGCTGCTCGCCGCCGTCCCCAAGCCGTTCCTCAAGCGGCTGCCGCCGAAGGAGGCGGGAGAGGGCATCGTCCGCGGGATCGAGCGGCGCCAGCCGCGGATCATCTACCCGCGGCGCTGGACCGCGTACTCGGTGGCGCGCGGGATCGTCAACCCGCTCCTGGACACGCTCATGGTCCGGGACGCCAAGACCCAGGCGGTGCTGCGCGACCTCGACGCCCGCGCGGGCGAGGAGCAGCAGACCACGGCGTGAGGACCGTCGAGCCCGAGCAGGCTCTCGCCTACCGCCTGGTCGGGCACCACCTGCACCGGCGCACCGACGCGCTCACGGCGATCGGTGCCTGCGGGATCCAGGACTCGCCGCCGGGCTGGGCGGCGGTCGCGCTGCACGCCCGCAGCCACGAGGACCGACCGACCGGTCGGTCGGTCGTGCAGGTCAACGCCATGCGCAACGCGCCGCACCTCGTGCCGCGCGCGGACGTCGCAGTGTTCACGCTCGCCGCGATCCCCCCGGACGACGAGCTCGCGGCCGTCGTCGGACGGCTCGTCGCGACCGAGCTGGCGGACGCCGGGTACGGCATCCGCGAGGCGCTCGACCGCGTCGGCGACGCGGCCCGCGACGCCCTCGCCGACGGGCCGCTCGGCCGCGACGAGCTGCACCAGGCGTTCCGCGAGCGGCTCCCCGACGCGCTCCTGGCCTGGTGTCCCGGCTGCGAGAGCCACCACCTGCGCAGCGGCCTGTGGCGCACCCTCGGTCGGCTCGGGATCACCGAGATGCCCGCGAAGGCGACCTGGTCGCTGCTCGACCCGCCGGTCACCGCCGATCCGGTGCAGGCCCGCGCCGAGCTCGCGCGCCGGTTCCTGCGCTGCTTCGGGCCCGCCACCCACGGCGAGCTCGCCACCTGGACGCAGACGTCCACCCGGCACGCGCGGCGGCTCATCGCCGATCTCGGGGACGCGGTCGAGCAGGTGCTCCTCGCCGGCAGGAAGCGCTGGGTCCTCGCCGACGAGACCGCCGTCCTGGACGACCCGCCGACCGCGCGCGGCGTCCGGCTGCTCGGCGGCTTCGATCCCTACGTCGCGCAGCCCGACCGGGCCACGCTCGTGCCCGACCGGGCCCTCGCGCGGCGGATGTTCCCGTCGGTCGGACGGCCCGGCGTGCTCCTCCACGACGGGCGGCTCGTCGGGCTCTGGCGGGCCCGCAAGGCGGGCTCGGTGCTGCAGGTGCGCCTCGAGGCGCTCGACGGCGCCGACCTCCCCGACGTGCAGGAGGAGGCCGACGCCGTCGCCCGCCTGCGCGGATGCGACGAGGCGCAGCTCAGGCCTGCGTGACCGCGGCGCGCGGGCCCGACGGCGCGCGCCGCAGCGCGACCATCTGCCACAGCCCGTACGCGGCGGCGTCGCAGAACAGGACGCCGAGCACGACGACCTCCCAGGTCGGGGCGCCGGCGAGCAGCGCGACGACGAGCAGGAGGGCGAACACGGCCTCGGCGGCGGTGGCGAGACGCAGGCGGTTGCGGGTGGCGGTCATGGTGGACTCCTCGGATCGGGATGGGTGATGCCGAGCAGCCTGCGCGCTCGGGGGAAGCGCGGCAATGACCTCCGGGGTAAGCGACCGCGACCCGCGGCGCGGCTAGGTTGGCGGCATGAGCACGGCCAGCGCCACCCCCACCGTCGGCGAGCTGCTGCGCGACTGGCGTCGCCGTCGGCGCATCAGCCAGTTCGACCTGTCGCTCGAGGCGGCGGTGTCCGCCCGGCACCTGAGCTTCGTCGAGACCGGCCGCTCGCGGCCCGGCCGCGACCTCGTCCTGCACCTCGCCGAGCACCTCGACGTGCCGCTGCGCGAGCGCAACACGCTGCTGCTCGCGGCCGGGTACGCGCCCGTCTTCCGCGAGACCGCCCTGGACGCCGAGCGGATGGCCCCGGTGCGCGCGGCGCTCGAGAAGATCCTCGAGGGGCACGCCCCGTACCCGGCCCTGATCGTCGACGGGTGCTGGAACGTGCTGATGGCCAACGAGCCCGCGCTCGCGATCCTCGCCGGGGTCGACGCGGCGCTGCTCGAGGCCCCCAACGCGATGCGCCTCGCCCTGCACCCCGACGGGCTCGCGTCACGGATCGAGAACCTCGCCGAGCACGCCGGGCACCTGCTGCTGCGCCTGCAACGTCAGGCGCTGCTCTCCGGGGACCCCGCGGTCGCCGCGCTGCTCGACGAGCTCCGGGGCTACCCGGCCGCGCAGGAGGCGGCCGCGACGTCGATGGCCGCCGAACCCGCCGAGCTGCTGTTCGTCCCGATGCGGCTGCGGCGTCAGGACGGATCGGTCTGGAGCTTCTTCTCGACGATCGCGAGCTTCGGGACCGCCACCGACATCACGGTCGCCGAGCTGGCGATCGAGTCGTTCTTCCCCGCCGACCCGCAGACCGCCGTGGCGCTTCAGGCCGCCGGACGGGCCTGAGCCTCAGGTGCCGGTGAGGACCGCGCGCTCCTCGTCGGAGAGCGTGCGCGCCCCGCGGGCCTGCATGTCCCAGCCCACGAGCACGGTGCTGCCCGCCGCCGCGACCGTGCCGTCCGGCAGCAGCACCTCGTGCTCGAGCGTGATCGACTTCGTGCCCACGCGGCCGACCCGCACCGTCACGTCGACCGTGCCGTGGTCCTTGCGGACCTCGTGGCGGTAGTCGAGCTCGACCCGGGCGAGCACGTAGGTGTGGTGCACCTGCTGCGTGCCGCGCCCGGCGAGGTCCAGCAGCAGCGCGCCGCGCGCCTCCTCCAGCAGCTCGTGGTACACGGCCTGGTTGAGGTGCCCGAGCATGTCCATGTCCCGCCAGCGCAGCGGGATCGTCAGGCGGGTCTCGGGCGGGGAGGGCATGGGCGCGGACCCTAGTGAACGGCCGCGCCGCGCGGACGGCCGCCGGTCAGCGCGCGGTGACGAGCCGCAGCGCGATGTCCCACGGGTCGCGGAGCACGACGCCCGCGGCGCCCTCGTCGGCCACCGCCACGCCCGCCGCCTCCAGCCGGGCGCGGACCGCGCCGACCGCCGCGTCGTCGGGCAGCACCGCGCTCCACTCGCGCAGCCCGACCGCGTCGGCCGGGGCGGGGCCCACGCCCTCACCGGCCCAGACGTTGACCGCGAGGTGGTGGTGGTAGCCGCCGGCGGACAGGAACGACGCGCCCGGGTAGGTCGTGACCTCCGCGAACCCCACGAGGTCGCGGTAGAACGCGACCGCCTGCGGGACCCGGCCGACGTGCAGGTGCAGGTGCCCGACCGCCAGTCCCTCGGCGGCGTGCCGCCGGACGTCCTCGCCGTCGCTGACGCGCAGCAGGTCCTCGACGTCGAGCGCCCGCGTGTACATGCCGACCTGCTGGCCGGCCTCGGTCGGCGCCGGCCACGCCGAGCGCGGCCGGTCGGCGTACAGCTCGATCCCGTTGCCGTCCGGGTCGCGCAGGTACAGCGCCTCGGAGACCCCGTGGTCGGAGGCGCCCGTCAGCGGCAGCCGGTTCGCCGCCAGCCGCCGGGTGGTGCGCGAGAGCTCCAGGCGCGACGGGTACAGGAGCGCGACGTGGAAGAGCCCCGCGTGGCGCCCGGCGGGCCGCGCGCCCGGCTGCTCGTGCAGCACGAGCACGTCCTCGCCGCCCGCCCCGAGGCGGGCGACCGCCCCGTCACGGCCGTGCTGGCGCAGCCCGGCGACGTCCTGGTACCAGGCGACCGACCGGTCGAGATCGGTGACCGTCAGGTGCGCGGCGCCCAGGCGCAGGGCGTCGGGCAGCGTCGGGGTGGAGGAGGGGGCGGTGCTCGGCGTGCTCATGCCGGACATGCTCGCTGCCGTCCCGCTCCCGCGGAATGGCAGAACCTCACGGATGCATGGACATCCCGGCGTGCCGCGTCGCGTCGCGCCACGCCTGCGGCGCGGACCCGGCGTGCCGCTTGAACGCCCGCGAGAAGTACAGCGGGTCGTCGAACCCGACCGCGTGCGCGACCTCCCCGACCGACCGGTCGGTGAAGCGCAGCAGCCGGCGGGCCTCGAGCATCACGCGGTCGGTGACGAGCTCCTTCGTCCCGCGGCCGGTCACCGCGGCCAGCGCACGGGACAGGGCGGGGGCGGGGACCGCGAGACGCTGCGCGTAGTGCGCGGCGTCGTGGTGGCGGGCGAAGTCCTCCTCGAGCGCCGCGGCGAACCGCCGGTGCAGCGCCACGTCCGGGCCGTCGGGCTCCGGTCGCTCGGCGTGCGCGCCGTCGTACCACCGCTCCAGCCACAGCAGCAGCGTGGCGAGCAGGTGCGCCTCCAGCGCGCCGCTGCGGGCGTCGCGCGGCCCCACGACCTCCGCACGCAGGGTCGCGAGCAGCGCGTCCAGGCGGTCCGTCGCCGCACCTGCGGGGACGGGGATGGTGCGCTCCTGGCGGGCGGCGAGCAGCCACGACGCCGACGGCGGCACGAGGTCCTCCCCGAACCGCACGACCGCGCCGTGCAGCCCGCGGCCCTCCTCGAACTGGTGGACCTGGCCGCGGCCGATGATCGTGACCGCGCCCGCGACGACCGGCAGCTGCGCGCCGTCGACGCGGTGCGTGCCGCGGCCGTCGCGGAACCACAGCAGCTCGTGGTAGTCGTGGCGGTGCGGCTCACGCATCCGCGGGCCGCCGACCGCGCCGCCGTCGAAGGTCACGACCTCCAGCGCGCGGTCGGGCGCGAGGCGGTCCAGCGGCAGGTCGGGACGGTCGGGCACGGCGCGGCGGACGCTACCGGCCCGGCCGCGCTCACCACCCGGGGCGCGGCTCCGGCAGCGGCTCGGGCTCCGGCACGGCCGGGGCGGGCGGACGCACGGCGGCGCGGACGAGCAGCAGCGCGGCGACCGCCCAGACGACCGCCAGCGCCACGAGCAGTCCCTGGCCGTAGTCCTGCGGCAGCAGCGACGGGTTGTTCGCCAGGCGCCCGCGACCGGTCCACGGCGGGATCGCCACGAGCGTCAGCGCCGCGCTCACGATCAGCGCTCCCTGCACGGTGGGCCGGAACCGGCGCGGCACGAGCCGCGCGAGGACCAGGCCGAGCACCATGACCGCCGGCGCGACCAGGCCGTCGTGCAGCGCGAGCCCGCCGACCAGGAACAGCGCCGCGTTCAGCGGCTCGGTCGCCTCGGCGTTGCGCAGCAGCCCGGCGACCCCGAAGGCGACCATGCCCAGGCCGAGCGCAGTGAGGATGCGGCGTGCCATCAGAGCACCTCCAGACGCGTGACCCACTTGGTCTGCTGGACCCCGGGACGGTTCGGCGAGATCAGCCGGCACGGGAACCCGTGGTCGGGGTGCAGCTCCTCGCCGTCGATCCGCAACGCCAGCAGCGTGTCGGGGTGCTGGGCATGCGGCACGTTCAGCTCGCTGCTGCGGAACGACCCGCGCTGCTGCAGCGAGCGCACGCGGACCTCCGCGTCGGGCGACGCGCCCGCCAGCTCGAGCAGCTCCCGGACGCGCACGCCGCTCCACCTCGCTCCGGCGCTCCAGCCCTCCACGCAGGTGATCGCCAGGTCGGCGTCGTGCTGCGGCAGCGCCTGCAGCTCGGCGAGCGTCAGCGACAGCTCGCGCTCGACCGCGCCGGTGACGGTCAGCCGGTACTCGGGGTCGCGGATCAGGTCGAGCACCCCGGCACCGGCGGCGCTGCGGTTGACCGGCAAGCCCTGCGGTCCCACGTCGGGCAGCCGCGGGGCGAGGACCGCGAGGTCCTTCAGCGGGCGGACCGTCTGCCCGACGGTCGCGAGCGTCACCGCGCCCACGGCGGCGGCCGTCGCGGTGAGCAGGCCACGGCGGCTCAGGCCGTCCCCGGGCGGCTCGGGCGCCTCGGCGGCGAGGCGACGGCGCGCCGTCGGCCCGACGGTGCGGCGCAGGACGACGAGCTGCGCGCCGACGTGCACGAGCAGCGACCCGACGGTCACCCACGCGACCCAGTAGTGGGTCTCGCGGAACCCGAACTCCCACGGGTACCAGCGCGCCGTGTTCAGCAGGCCGGTGAACAGCAGGAAGATCGAGCCCGCGATGAGCGGGGCGAGCGAGAGGCGCGTGAGCGCGTGCGGGAGGTCCCGCACCGGCGGCCACGCGAACAGCTGCGGGTAGACGACCCACAGCTTCACGAGCAGCAGCGGGATCGCGGCGGTGCCGCTGGCGACGTGCAGGCCCTGCGTGACGCGGTACAGCCACGCCGGGCTCGCGGGCATCGACAGGAACCCGATCGACAGCGGGGTCTGCGCGAAGTGCGAGTACAGGCCGGTGAGGAAGCACGTCGCGAACGCGACCCCCAGGGCGATGCCCAGCAGGGCGGCGACCCGCTCGTCGTGGAGGCGGGACGGGAACGCGTCCTCGTCGAAGGGGCCCGCGCGCAGGTGCCCGAGCTCCTCGTCGATCGCGTCCCCGACGGAGCGGCCCGCCAGGAGCTTCTCGCTCAGGCTCGGGCGAGGTCGGCGAACCATCGGTCCTCCTCGTGGTGCAGGGCGGTCAGGCGCAGGCCGGCGTCCGCGGCGATCCCGGCGACGTCGTCGGCGGCCACGGAGGACCAGGCGAACCAGCGGCTGACGAGCGGCCCGTCCTCGAGCCGCACGACCGCCCGCCGGGTCCCGCTCCCCGGGGCGTCGACCTCGACCAGCACGGTGCCGTCGCGGACGACGAGCTCGCCGCAGCGGCGCAGCAGCGCGACGGGATCGCCGCCGATGCCGACGTTGCCGTCGAGCAGCAGGGCGGTGCGCCAGCGGCCGGCGGCCGGGACGCAGGAGAACACGCAGGCGACCGCGGCGGCCCCACCGCGGGCCCGGGTGGCACGCACCGCCTCGGGCGACACGTCGATGCCCAGCGCGGTGACCGCGCGGCGACCGAGCGCGGCGACGTGGCGGCCGGGGCCGCAGCCGACGTCGAGGACCGGCCCGACGGCCCGGTCTAGGACGTGCAGGTCCGCGCCGCTGGCGGCCCCGAGCCATCCGTCGAGCGGCACCGGGACGGTGCGCCCGTCGGCGTGCCGGATGACGAGACCCGGGCTGCGACCGGTCAGCCCGCGGGCGTAGAGGACGCCGGGGGCGACCGGCGCGCCGGCCGGTGCGAGCACGGTCACGACGCCACCGCGCCCGCGGCCACGAGCGAGCGGACGGCGGCCGCGAACCGGGTGTCGGGCGCCTCGTGGGCGACGGCGACCGCGTCGTCGAAGTGGTCGACGTCGCGCAAGGCCGGGAGCTCGGCGTAGGGGAGCCCGAGCGCGGAGAGCTGCGCGCGCTGACGGGCGCCGGTGTCGGCCGCGCTCATCGGGACGCCCGCGAACACGCGCGGGTCGGGGTCGCGCAGGCCGATCGCCCAGTAGCCGCCGTCGGGGGCGCCGCCGATCGCCGCGCCGTGGCGGGCGGTCGCGTCCATGCCGTGCTCGAGGTCCGGGGGCGTGAGCTGCGGCGTGTCCATCCCGACGAGGAACGCGGGACCGCCGACGTCCGCGAACGCGGCGGCCAGCCGCTCGTCCAGCCCGTCGCCGCGCTGCGGCAGCACCTCGAACCCGTCCGGCAGCCACGGTCCGGGGGTGCCGTCGAGCACGACCACCCGCCGGTCCGCGGGCGTCGCGAGCACCGCGTGCAAGGTGTCCCGCAGGGCGGCCTCGGCGAGCGCCGCGGCCTGCGCCGGCGTGCACGGCGGGCACAGGCGCGTCTTGCTGACCCCGGCCCGCGGGGCCTTGGCGATCACGATGAGGTTCACGTCATCACCGCCGTCATGTCGCGGACCGCGCGGACCGTGCCGCGCACGGTGCCGGTCACCTTCGAGCGGCCCGCCCGCGGCAGGTAGGGGACGGTCACCTCGGCGATCCGCCAGTCCGCGGCGGCGGCGCGCAGGACCATCTCCAGCGGCCAGCCGAACCGCCGGTCCGCGATGCCCAGCGCGAGCAGGTCGGTGCGGCGCGCCGCGCGCATCGGGCCGAGATCGGTCAGCGGCACCCGGCAGCGGCGCCGCAGCTCCAGCGCCAGCAGCCGGTTCAGCAGCCGGGCGTGCACCGGCCAGGCGCCGGGCTGCGCGTCGCGGGCGCCGAGCACGAGGTCGGCCTCGCCACGCAGGACCGGGCCGGTCACCGTGGGGAGGTCGCGCGGGTCGAGCGACGCGTCGCAGTCCATGAACGCGACGTGCTCGGCGCGCGCCGCGGTCAGCCCCGCGAAGCACGCGGCCCCGAACCCGGGCACGGGCTCGACGACCACCTGGGCGCCGAGCCGCCGGGCGAGGTCGCCGCTGCCGTCCGTGGAGCCGTTGTCGACCACGATCGGGTGGTGGTCGGCCGGGAGGCGCTCGAGGACCCAGGGCAGGGCCTGTGCCTCGTTCAGCACAGGGAGGACGACGTCGGTCATGGGGGACCACGGTAGGGCCGCGGGGCCCCCGGAGTGATGACGAACCACGAAACAGGGTCGTCCGCGCTCGCCGACGGGGTCCGTCGGCGCTAGCGTCGGGGACCGATGCAGGACCGCCCGCGCACCGTCGCCGCGGTCGGCGGGTGGGCGCTGGTCCTCGTGGCCGGCGCGCTCGTCGGCCGGGCGCTCTACGACGACGACCCGCTCGTGCGGATCGGCAACGCCCCGCTCGTCGGGACCGCGGACCTGCGTCTCGGGGCGTGGGCGCTCGCCGCCGTGGCGTTCGCGGTGGTCGCGGTCGCCGCCGGGCAGCGCGTCGCGTCGGCGCTGCGCTGGCCGGGGCTGCTCGTCGCCGCCACCGTCGCCGCGGCCACGTGGATCGTGCTGCTGGCGCTGACCGACGGGCCCGCCGCGCTGACCGCGCCGCTGGAGACCCGCTACGAGTACCTCGCCGCGGTCGACCGGGTCGGCTCCCCGGGCGGCTTCCTGCGGACCTTCACCGAGCTGCTGCCGACCTACCCGACGCACGTGAAGGGCCACCCGCCGGGCCTCGTGCTGCTGCTCGCCGGGATGGACGCGGTCGGGCTCGGCGGCGCCGGCTGGGCGACCGTGCTGGTCACCGCCGGGGGCGCGCTCGCGGTCCCGGCCGCGCTCGTCGCGCACCGCGCCCTCGCGGGGGAGCGCGCGGCACGCCGGGCGGCGCCGTTCCTCGTGCTGCTCCCGGGGGCGGTGTGGATGGGGACCTCCGCCGACGCGCTCTTCACCGGCGTGGCGGCCGTCGGGATCGCGCTGATCGCCGTGGCGGCGAGCGGTCCCGCGGGCCGGCGGGCGGACGGGTGCGCGGTCGCCGCCGGGCTCGTGCTCGGCACCGCCCTGCACCTCAGCTACGGGATCACGCCGCTGGGCGCGATCCCGCTGGCGATCGTGCTGTGGCGGCGCGCCTGGCGCGTCCTCGTGCTCGCCGCGGTCGGGGTCGGCGCCGTCTTCGCGGTCTTCGCGAGCGCGGGCTTCTGGTGGTTCGACGGGCTCGCGGCCACGCGGGAGCTCTACGAGGCCGGGGTCGCCTCCCGCCGCCCGTACCTGGAGTTCCTGCTGATCGACCTCGCGGCGTTCTGCCTCGTCGTCGGGCCCGCCGCGGCGGTCGGGCTGGTGCGGCTGCGCGACCGCGGCACCTGGATCCTCACCGGCGGCGCGGCGGTCGCGCTGAGCGCGGCGGCGCTCAGCGGCCTCTCCCGCGGCGAGACGGAGCGGATCTGGCTGCCGTTCGCCCCCTGGATCGTCCTCGCGACCTGCGCCCTCGGGTCGTCGCGACGCTGGCTGGCCAGCGCCGCCGCCCTCGGGCTCTGCGTCCAGCTCGGAGCGCGGTCCCCGTGGTGAGCCGACGGCGTCCCCTCGCAGCCCTGGCGCTGGTCGCGCTCGCCGTCGCCGGCTGCGGTGGCGGGGAGGAGCCGACCCGCACCCAGGCCGACCCGCGGCAGCCTGCCGCCGCGACCCCGGTCCTCGCCGCGCTCGCCGCGCTGCCGGACGGCGGCTACCTCACCGGCGAGCTGGCCTCCGGGATCGTGCGGCGCGAGCCCGGGGCGACCGTCCTCGCGCGGCTGCCGGTGCGCACCGGCGGGCAGCGTGGCCTGCTCGGGCTCGCCGCGACCCCGGACGGCCGGACCGTCTGGGCCTCGTACACGTCGGCGCGTGACGGCGGGCGCCTCGTCGTCGAGCGCCTGCGCCCGGCCCCGCGCACGCGCGTCTGGACCGGGCCCGTCGGTACCGCGCTGGCGACCGGCGGACACCTGCTGCACGACCCGGACCGCGACCGGCTCGTCATCGGCGTGGGCGACCTCCAGGACCCGCCGCGCGTCCGCGACCCGCGCGCCCTCAACGGCAAGCTCCTCGCCCTCGACCCCGACGGCCCGCCCGACCAGCGGCCACGCGTCCTGTCCGGCGGCTGGAACAACCCGTTCGCGTTCGACCGCACCCCGCGCGGACGGCTCCTCGTGGCCGACAACGCGCCCGGCCGCCGCCCCGAGCGGATCGGCCCCGGCGACGGCACGGGCGGTCCCGTGACCGACCTGCCCGGGCGCATCGCCCCGTCCGGCGTGGCGGCGCTCGGCGAGCGGCGGCTGGCCGTCTGCGGGGTCGTCAGCGGACGGCTCGACCGCTTCGAGCAGCCGACGCCCGACGCGCCGTGGCGGCGCACCGGCGTGCTCGACCGCGACTGCCGCTACGGCGTCGTGCGGCTCAGCGACGGCCGGCTGCTCGTCTCGGGCGCTCGCGACCTGCACCTCGTCGACCCCTCCGGGAGGACCCCGTGACCCTCGTGCTCATCACCGGCGGCGCCGGCTTCGTCGGCGGGCACGTCGCCGAGGCGCTGCTCGCCGCCGGCCACGACGTCCGGCTGCTCGACGACCTGCACCCGGCCGCGCACGCGACCGACGCGGAGCCGCTCGTCCCCGAGGGCGCGCAGTGGGTCCGCGGCGACGTGCGCGACGGCGCCGTCGTCGCGGCGGCGCTGCGCGGCGTCGACGCCGTCTGCCACCAGGCCGCGATGGTCGGGCTCGGCACCGAGATCGGCGACATCGCCGACTACGTGTCCCACAACGACCTCGGCACCGCCGTGCTCCTGCGCGAGCTCGCCCGCACGCGCACCCCGCCGCGGCTCGTCCAGGCGTCGAGCATGGTCGTCTACGGGGAGGGCCGCTACCGCTGCCCGACCCACGGCGTGGTGCGCCCCGGTGCGCGGCGGCGCAGCGACCTCGACGCGGGCCGCTTCGAGCCACCGTGCCCGACCTGCGGGGCGCCGCTCACCGCCGAGCTCGTGCCCGAGGACGCCCCCGCGGACCCGCGCAACGTCTACGCCGCCACGAAGCTCCACCAGGAGCACCTCGCCGAGGCGTTCTCGCGCGAGACCGGCGTCCCCGTGACCTCGCTGCGCTACCACAACGTCTACGGCCCGCGGATGCCGCGCGACACCCCGTACGCGGGCGTCGCGTCGATCTTCGCCAGCGCCCTGGCCGCCGGGCGCGCACCGCGCGTCTTCGAGGACGGCGGGCAGCGCCGCGACTTCGTCCACGTCCGCGACGTCGCGCGCGCGAACGTCCTCGCGCTCCTGGCCGCGGAGCCCGTGCCGGGCGCGTTCAACGTCTGCAGCGGGGAGCCGCGCACCGTCGGCGAGATGGCCCGCGCGCTGCAGGCGGCGCACGGCGACGCCCCCGACCCGGTCGTGACCGGCGAGTACCGCCTCGGGGACGTCCGGCACGTCGTCGCCGACCCCGCGCGCGCCCGGACCGTCCTGGGGTTCACCGCCCGGGAGGACTTCCTCGTCGGCATGGCGGAGTTCGCGCACGCGCCGCTGCGCGCGACGTCCGGCCGATGAACGGTCGGTGAACGCGCCCCGCGCGCCCTTGCCCGCGCCGTCCCGGCGGTCCACACTCGGCCGGTGAGCACGACGAGCGAGCACTCCCGCGGGTCCGTCCTGGTGGTGGACGACGAACCCACGATCGGGGACGTCGTCTCCCGCTACCTGCAGCGGGCGGGCTACCGCACCCGCCTCGCCGCCGACGGCCTCGCCGCGGTCGACGCGGCCGCCCGCGAAGCCCCGGACCTCATCGTCCTGGACCTGATGCTGCCGGGGATCGACGGGCTCGAGGTGATGCGGCGTATCCGCGAGCAGCACCGGCGGCGCACGCCGATCATCCTGCTGACCGCCAAGGGGGAGGAGAGCGACCGCATCACCGGCCTGCGACTGGGCGCCGACGACTACGTCGTGAAGCCGTTCAGCCCGGCGGAGCTCGTCGCCCGCGTCGACGCCGTCCTGCGCCGGCTGGACATCACGCCCGAGGACGAGCCGGCGATCGAGCTCGACGGGCTGACGATCGACCCGGTCGGTCGCCGCGTGCTCGCCGCGGGCGAGGAGGTCGCGCTCACCCAGCGCGAGTTCGACCTGCTGCTGTTCCTCGCCCGGCACCCGGGCCGGGCGTTCACGCGCAACCAGCTGATGGACCGCGTCTGGCAGTACTCGTTCTACACCGACACCTCGACCGTCACCGTCCACATCCGGCGGCTGCGCGCGAAGATCGAGGTCGACCCCGAGCAGCCGCGCTGGATCGAGACGGTGTGGGGCGTCGGCTACCGCTTCGGGACGGCGGCATGAGCGGGCGGGCCACGAGCCTGCTGTTCGTCGCCGCGCTCACCGGCCTGCTGGCCGCGGTGTCGGCCCTGCCCTACGGCGGCCACGCGGCCTGGCTCGTGCTCGTGCTGCTCGGCCCAGTCGGGGTGCTGACCGTGCTCGTCGGCCACGCGCTCGCCGAGCGCCGGCCGCGACGGTCGCTGCGCCGGCACCTCGCGACGATCGCCGTGCTCGTCGGGGCGCAGGCGCTGGTCGCGGTCGCGCTGTTCGTCCAGCAGATGTTCTTCAACGCCCACGACGCGTTCTTCACCGTCGTCGTCGTGGTGTTCGCGGGCGCGGTCGGCCTGTGGCTCGCGCGGCTGCTGGGCGGCGGTGCGCTCGCCGACCTCGACGCGATCAGCGGCACGCTCGACGCGGTCGGCGCCGGCCGGCGCGACGTGCGCACCGGGGTCGCCGGGGAAGACGAGCTGGCCCGTCTCGCCGCCGACGTCGACCGGATGGTCGAGCGGATCGCGCGCGAGGAGGACGCGCGGCGCCAGCTGATGGCCGCCGTCTCGCACGACCTGCGCACGCCAATCACCGCGTTGCAGCTCATCGCCGAGGGCCTCGAGGACGACATCTTCGAGCCCGACCGCCGCCGCGAGCAGCTCGCGCGGATGACCACGCACGTGCGTGCGCTCGGCGCGCTGATCGACGACCTCTTCGAGCTGACGCGCCTGCAGGCCGGCGAGATCCGCTGGACGGCCGAGCACGTGCCGCTCGACGCGCTCGTCGCCGAGACCGTCGACGCGATGCGCCCGCAGGCCGAGCAGCGACGCGTGGAGGTCCGCGCGGACCTCGCCGCGGGCCTCGTGCCCGCGCGCGCCAACCCGGAGCAGCTGCAGCGCGTCCTCTTCAACCTGATCCAGAACGCGATCCGCCACACGCCCGCCGACGGCAGCGTCGTCGTCCGGGCGGAGCCGGTCGGGGACGGCGTCGAGATCGAGGTGGCGGACACCGGCTCGGGCATCCCGGCCGAGGACCGGGAGCGGGTCTTCGACGCGTTCTTCCAGGGCGGCGACCGGGCGGCGCGCACGGCGGGCGGCGCGGGGCTGGGCCTGGCGATCGCCCGCGCGATCGTCGAGGCGCACGGCGGGCGCATCTGGCTCGAGGACGCGCCCGCGGGGACCCGCGTGCGGTTCCGGCTGCCCGAGGGGGTCCCGCTGCCCGCCTGAGCGCGCCGCCCGCTCACGCGGCGCACGCCCGCCGCCGGGTACGGTCGCGGGATGCGCGCCCCCGAGCCGATCGCCGTCGACCTGCCCGGGCTGCGCCTGCACGCGCTGACCTGGGCCCCCGCCGGTGCGGCGGCGGACGCGCCGCTGGCGATCCTCGTCCACGGCTATCCGGACGCGCCGTCGACCTGGCGGCATCTCGGTCCCCGGCTGGCCGCGCGCGGCTACCGGGTCGTGGCGCCCTACACGCGCGGCTACGGGCCGACCGGGCCCGCACCGGACGGCCGCTACCTCGTCGAGGACCTCGCCGGCGACCTGCTCGCCCTGCACGCGGCGCTGGACGGCGACGACCGCGCGGTGCTCGTCGGGCACGACTGGGGCGCCGTCCAGGTCTGGGCGGTCACCGCGCGCGACCCGGGGCGCTTCGCCCGGCACGTCGCGCTGTCGATCCCGCCGCCGGCCGCGCTGCTGCGCCCGCTCACCCACGCCCCGCGCGACCTGCGCCTGGGCCTGCGACAGTCCCGCCGCAGCTGGTACTTCCTCTACAACCAGCTGCCGTTCGTCGAGCGGACGCTCCTGCACCGGATGATCCCGGCGCTGTGGCGCAGCTGGTCGCCGGGGTACGACGCGACCGAGGACCTCGCGCACGTCCGCGCCGCCCTCGCCACGCGCGCGCAGCGCGAGGCCGCGCTCGCCTACTACCGCCAGAACCTCACGCGCGGCTTCGCGCGGCTGTTCGGCCTGCGCGCCGGGGCGCCGGTGCTCTCGCTGCACGGGCAGGACGACGGCTGCATGCTCGCGGCGATCGGGGAGCGCGCACAGGACCTGCTGGCCCCGGGAAGCCGCTTCGCGGTCGTGCCCGGCGCCGGGCACTGGCTGCACCTGGAGCGCCCGGACGAGATCGGGGCGCTCGTCGACGCCTGGCTGGACGGCCCGCCGCCCGGGGGAGCCGCGACGCGCTGAGCGGTCCCGCGCCGGGCGACGTGCGAGGATTGGCGACGATGGCGACCCCTTCCGGCAATCGTCAGCACGGCGAGGCCGTCGAGAACTACGCCAAGGCGATCTACGCCCTGCAGCGGCGTGGCGACGGCACCGTCGGCACGAACGAGCTGGCCGACCGGCTCGGCGTGACCGCGGGCTCCGCGTCGGCGATGGTCAAGCGCATGGCGGATCTCGGTCTCGCCTCGCACGCCCCCTACAAGGGCGTGACGCTGAGCGAGCAGGGGGAGAAGGTCGCGCTGGAGGTCATGCGCCACCACCGCCTGCTCGAGCTGTACCTGCACGAGCACCTCGGGGTCCCGTGGGACCGCGTGCACGAGGAGGCCGAGGCGCTCGAGCACGTCATCAGCGAGGACCTCGAGGCGCGGATCGCCGCGAAGCTCGGCCACCCGACCCACGACCCGCACGGCGACCCGATCCCCGACGCGGACCTGCGCATCGACGAGGGCGACAGCGTGTCGCTGTCGGCGCTGGAGCCCGGGGCGTCCGGGCGGTTCGTGCGGATCAGCGACGAGGACCCGGAGATGCTCCGCTACCTCGCCGGGCGCGGCATCCAGATCGGCGACGCGGTCGAGGTGCTCGACCGTCAGCCGTTCGGCGGACCGCTCACCGTGCGGTTCCCGTCGGTGGAGCTGAGCATCGGCGGCGACCTCGCCCGCGCGATGCGCGTCGCGGTCGGCTGACCGGGGCGGTCGCCCTCAGGCGACCCGGTCGAGCGCCCACTCGCGCTCGAGGCGGCCGATCTCGGTGTCGTACGGCTCGTCGAGGAAGAACTCCGCCCAGAGCGCGCCCCAGTCGGCCGCGGCGCGCAGGTCGCACGCGACCCCGAAGAGGATGTTCTCCATCCGCCGCATCAGCAGCGCCTCCGGCGGCATGTCGAACCCACGGACCATCGACCGCCACTCGCCGCCGATCGCGAGCACGTCGTCCATCAGCCGGTGCGCCGACTCGCCCGACAGCCGCACCGGCGGCTCCCAGTCGAACATCCACGCGCCCGTGCGGCGCATGTGCTCGTAGACGAGCTCGTCGGGGAAGTCGAACGAGTCGGGCAGGTAGCCGAGGTCCCGCAGGCCCCGGGCGACGCCGGCGGCGTCCTCGTCGCGGACCGCGGAGAAGATCACGCTCTCCCGCTTGGAGTAGCCCGCGGGCAGCTGGCGCATCATGCCGAAGTCGAAGAACGAGACGGTGCCGTCGGGCAGGCGCAGGAAGTTGCCCGGATGGGGGTCGCCGCAGACCAGGTCCAGGCGCGTCGCGCAGCCGTAGAAGAACCGGAAGACCATCTCGGCGAACGCGTCGCGGTCGGACTCGGGCAGCTCCTTGACCGCGGAGAACGGCTGGCCGCCCTGGATCATCTCGGTCACGAGCACCCGGCGGGTCGACAGCGACGTGTCGACCGCGGGGATCCGCACGAACGGGTGGCCGCGCCACGCGCGCGCCATCCGCCGGTGGTTCTGGGCCTCGAGCTCGTAGTCGAGCTCCTCGGTGACGCGCTCGCGCAGCTCCTCGGCGACCGCGTTGGTGTCGAGGCCGGGGGCGAGACGCCCGATCAGCGGCAGCAGGATCTTCATGTTGCGCAGGTCGGCGTCGACCGCCTCCGCGATGCCCGGGTACTGCACCTTGATGGCGACCTCGTCGCCGTCGTGGGTGACGCCCCGGTAGACCTGCCCGATCGACGCGGCAGCGATCGGCTCGCGGTCCAGCTCGCGCAGCACCTTGTCGACGGGCTGCCCCCACTCGGCCGCCATCAGCTTCTCCATCTTGGAGAACTCGACCTTCGGCGCGTTGTCGCGCAGCTCCGCCAGGCGGGCCTTGATGCGCTCGGAGTCCTCCTGCTCGAGCCCGGGCAGGTCGATCGTGGAGAGCACCTGGCCGAACTTCATGGCCGCGCCCTTCATCGAGCCGAGCTGCACGACGACCTGCTCCACCACCGCGGCGGTGCGCTTGCGCTGCGCGCGCTCGCGCGACTCGTCGCCGCGGGCCTTGTCCAGGAGCTTGCCGCCGGCGACGCGGGCGCCCTGCCCGGCGACGAGGCCGCCGATGCGTGCGGAGCGGCCGAAGCGGGAGGTCGGGGTGCGATCAGCCATCCATCGGGATACGCACGAGCGCCCCGGACCGACCACGCGGCCGGCGGACCGCGATCAGCGCGCGGTGACGTCCAGGCGCAGGCCGTCGCCGACGCACAGCACGCGCTCCCCGCGCAGCAGCGCGAGCAGCTCGTCGCCGACCAGCTCGCGGCGCCAGCCGCGCAGCGTCCGCACGTCGGGCTCGGTCAGGCCCTCGCGCACGGCGGTCACGACCGCCTGCAGGTCGGCGCGCGTGGCGAGCAGCTCGTAGGCGAGCCCGGAGGAGAGCGCGTGGGCGCGCACGAGCGCCTCGGACAGCGCGATCAGCGGGGCGTCCTTGGGCGACGGGCCCGGGCTGCGCTCGCTCGTGGTCGGGATCGGCGGCTGCTCGCGGCCCCGCTCGACCGCGTCGAGGATCCACTTGCCGCGCCGTCGCAGGATGCCCTCGTGCAGGCCGCGGATCTGGGACAGGCGCTCCATCGACTTCGGCTTGCGCCGCGCGATCTCGACGAGCGCGGCGTCCTGCAGCACGCTGGAGACGGGCTTGTCCTGCTCGCGTGCGGTCTCCTCGCGCCAGGCGACGAGCTCGCGGGCGATCGCGCGGACCCCGCCGTCGAGGCCGGCGATGCGCGGCAGCCGCTCGAACACGGCGTCGACGTCGCGGTCGTCGGTGATCGTCTCGAGGACGCGGCACTCCTCCTGCGCCCACTCGAGGCGGCCGCTGCGCTCGAGCCGGTCCTTCAGCGCGTCGGTCGCCTGCAGGATGTGCAGGACGTCCTCGCGGGCGTACTCGGCCTGCTCGGGGCTGAGCGGGCGCGCGTCCCACTTCGTGAAGCTCGCGGACTTCTGCAGCCGCACCCCGAGCAGCTCGGAGAGCAGGCCCTCGTAGCCGATCTGGGCGCGCATGCCGGCGAAGCCGGCGGCGATCTGCGTGTCGAAGACGTTGGTGATCGTCGTGCCCCAGACGCGGCGCAGCAGCGCGACGTCCTGGCGGCCGGCGTGCAGGACGATCTCGATGGCCGGGTCGGCGAGCAGCTCCGCCAGCGGCGCGGGGTCGAACCCGTCGCGGTCCAGCGGGTCGAGCACCCACACGTCGGCGGCACCGTCGCCGTCGTCGACGGCGACCTGGACGAGGCACAGCAGCGACCGGTAGCGGCCCTCGCCCATGAACTCCGTGTCGATGCCCAGCCGTCCCGCGTCACGTGCGCGGGCCGCGATCATGTGCGCATCGACCTTGGCCATCGCCGTGACCCTACCCGCGCGGGCCGCACGGCGTCCGCTGAGGGGCGCCCGGAAAGCGGCGTCACGGTCGCAGGACCGTCGGCTCGCGCGGCAGGCGCGCCGGGTCGAAGGCCGCCACGAGCTCGTCCATGGCGGGCGTCGCGCCGGGCGCGCAGAGCCCGACGCTCGCGGCGAGCAGGCCGCGGACCTGCTCCGGGCGCTCGCCGAGGGCGCGCCGGTCCGCGAGCGTCACCGCCCCGTCGCGCTTGGCCAGCCGGCGGCCCTCGGGCCCGAGCACGAGCGGGACGTGCGCGTGGGCGGGGACGGCGAGACCCAGGCGCCGGGCGAGCCAGACCTGCCGACCGGTCGTCTCGGCGAGGTCGGCGCCGCGGACGACCTCCCCGACGCCTTGGTCGTGGTCGTCCAGGACGACCGCGAGGTTGTAGGCGTGCGTGCCGTCGGCGCGACGCACGACGAGGTCGTCGACGACCTGGGTGGACGGGCCGAGCAGCCGGTCCTCGACCGTCACGACCGCCGCGTCGGCGCGCACGCGCAGCGCCGGCGGGCGGCCGCGCGCCTCCCGCTCGGCGCGCTGCGCGGCGGTCAGCCGCAGGCACGTGCCGGGGTAGGCGCCCTCCGGCAGCGCGCCGTGCGGGGCGCTGGCGGCCTCGCGCAGCTCGGCGCGGGTGCACCAGCACGGGTAGACGAGCCCCTGCGCCTCCAGCGCGGCGAGTCCCTCGGCGTAGCGGTCGGCGCGGGCGGACTGGCGCGGCACGGGCCCGTCCCAGTCGAGCCCGAGCGCGGCGAGGTCGGCCAGCTGCCCGGCCTCGTGCTCGCGGCGCGAGCGTCCCTGGTCGAGGTCGTCGATGCGCAGCACGAACCGTCCACCGGCGCGGCGCGCGAACAGCCAGGCCAGCAGCGCGGTGCGCAGGTTGCCCAGGTGCAGCGGCCCGGTGGGGCTGGGGGCGTAGCGGCCGTCGTGCGGGGCGGGCACGCCCGGCAGGCTACGCCCGCCCGGCTCAGTTCGGCGCGACGTTGCGGTAGGTGCCCGACACGGGCCCGCCGCCGACCGTGAAGCCGACCGACGCGGCCTTCACGACGTTCTCGTCGTACTGGATCGCGGTGTAGCTCGTGAGCGCCGAGGTCAGCGCCCCGACGACGTCGGAGGTCAGCGCGGGCAGCGACACCGTCTGGGTCTCCTTCGTCGTCCAGGACGACCAGGCGTTCCACTCCAGGCAGACGACCAGCCACGTCTTGCACGTGCGCGTGCGGCGCTCGGAGACCGGGACGGCGACGTCGCCGCCGGTCGCGAACAGGTTCAGCAGCTGGCTGTCGGTGAGCGTGCCGAGCTGGTTGGTGAGCGCCTGGCAGCCGGTCAGCGAGGAGGCGCCGCCCGGGTAGCGGACCTGCTCCTGCACGCCGGCGACGAGCCCGAGCGTCTGCCCGAGCAGCTGGCCGACCCCGGCGAGCGTGCCGCCGAGGACGTTCAGCACCGGTCCGAGGACGGGGATCGAGCAGGCGCCGCCCAGCAGCGCGGGGGCGGCGGTGCTCTGGCTCGTCAGCGACGGGTAGATCCCGACCGCCCCGCCGGCGCCGTCGGCCCACACCGAGCCGGTGACCTTGCCGGTGTTGCCCTCGATCCGCACGACCTCGCGGACGGCGGCGCTCGTGCGCTCGCTCTGGGAGCAGACGCCGTCGGACCCGCACTCCTGGAGGTTCAGCGCGTAGACGACGCCGGTGACCGGTCCGGTGATCCGCACGCCGCCGCGGCCGACCACGAGGATCTTGAACGTGCGGGCCGTGCTGAGCGTGCAGTACTGGTTGCCGTCACCGACCTGGCCGAGGGAGACGATCGAGTTCTGGTCGGTGGCCTCGGTGAAGCACTCGGGCGCGCCGGACGCGCTCTTCGTGGCGATGCTGCCGCCGCCGGCGACCGTGTCCTTCGTCAGCGTCGCCGCGTCGCGGTAGCCCTGCTGGGCGTCGGCGGGCGCCATCGCCCAGGTGCCGAGCGTGAGCGACCGGTCGATCCCGAGCAGGCCGTTGAGGGTCGAGAGCCCGAGGGCGTTGGTGGCGCCCTGCACGCCGGACAGCGTGCCGCTGAGGCACACCGAGCTCGGGTTGTTCAGCGTGTTCAGCAGGCCGCAGCGGATGCCGATCTTCGAGCTCGTCGGGGCGATCAGCGGCTTCGTGCCGAGCACCGAGCCGAGCAGCTGCCCGGAGGCGACGTTGTTCACCGAGGTCGTCGCCTCGGTCGAGAACGAGCCCGTGCCGACCGCGTAGCCGAGCGGGACGGAGAACGGCGCGGTCCCCTGGCGGATCTTCGTCGCGACGGCGCGGGCGCGCGCCAGCGTCCCGGTGCCGGTGCGCGCCACGCGCGCCTGCGCGCGCACCCACAGCGCCACCTGCGCCGGGCGGCGGCCCGAGAGCGCGGGGACGGTCCGGGTGAGGAACGACTCGTCCCACCGCCGCTCGCCGTCCTGGTCGATGCGCCCGCCGACGAGGGTCCCCGCGACCGGGCACACGCTGACCCGCCAGGTGGTGCCGAACGCGGCACCGTCGTAGTCGGCGGAGCTCGACGCGAACCGGTCACGGATCGCGGTGGTGATGCGGCCCTCGAGCGTGGCCGCGGACGCGGTCGTGCTCTGGGCGAGCGTGCCCGTCACGTTCTGGCAGCTGCCCGAGGTCGGCCAGTCGGCGGCGGTCGAGTTGCTCGCCAGCGCCCCGGCGGTGGCGGCCACGACCCCCTCGGCGAGCGCCTGGGCGGCGTCGGCGCCGCGCTGGGCGCGCGCCTCGCGCGTCTGCGTGTCGGTGAGCGCCAGCAGCGCCAGGCCGAGCATGACCATGACGGCCAGCAGCGAGATGACCGGGACGAGCGCCATCCCGGACTCGTCGCGCAGGCGGTGGGGGAGAGCAGCGGGCACGGGGAACTCCTGCTTCACGTGGCGGGACGGTTGCGGAACGAGACGGCGCCGCGCACGACGGTGCCGAGCGCGGTGGACCCGACCCTGCGGGCGACGGCGACGCGGATCCCGACGGCGCGCACGTCGGCGGCGGCCGGCAGGCAGGTCGCGCCGACGCAGGCGTCGGACGCGTAGTCGAAGAGCTGACCGGGCTGCTGGAGCAGGTCGCGCAGCACGACCTGGTGGGTCCACCCGCCGGTGCCGCCGGTCGCGGCGCACGCCCCGGGGGCGACCCAGGTGTCGCCGGCGCGGCTGGCCCGCACCAGGGAGGACGTCGCGCCGCTGGTGAGCGTGCAGTAGCGCACCCAGCCGGGGACGCTCGTGGCCCCGGACGGCACGTAGGTGGCGAAGACGAGGTCGCTGCGCGTGACCGTCCAGCCGGCCGGGATCGGGCCGATCTGCCCGGTGGCGACCCGCGCCTCGCGCAGCTCGGCCACGGTCGCGCGGACCTGGGCACGGGCGGTGTCCTGGGCGGCGGTCGCCTCGCTCGCGGTCTGCTGCGCGCCGGCGAACCGCTCGAAGCCGGTGAGGACGGCGCCGAGCACGAGGATGCCGAGCGTCATGCCGACGAGCAGCTCGACGAGGGTGAGTCCGCGCTCGTCCCGCAGCCGCGCGCGCATCACGACACCGGCCGGCGCACGAGCGCGGTCTGGGAGATCGAGCGGGCCCGCCCGTCGAAGCCGGTCCACGCGACGGTGACCGCGAGCCGGGTGGTCGTGGCGATCGACGCCTGCGCGCCGCTGAGGGCGGTCTCGACCTGCGTGGGCGGGCAGAGGCCGACGCTCGCGCCGCTGCCGAGCACGTCGAGCAGCCCGGTGACCCCGCCACCGGCCCCGAGCAGCCCGTTGTAGACGGTGTTGACGAGGTTGCTGGACCCGACCGCCGAGCACAGCGCGGTGCTGAGGTCGGGGAGCAGGGCGCCGACGCACGCGTTCAGGCCCGTGATGCCGAGCAGCTGCAGCCGCGCCGTCAGGGTGCCGGGGTCCATCGGGTTGAGCTGCTGCGGCTGCAGCAGCTCGAGCGAGCAGCTGCCCGCCGTCCCGGTCCCCGAGCCCCCGGATCCGGTGGCGGGTCGCAGGCAGTCGAACGGGCCCGCGATGGACACGTTCTGGTACGCGTCGGAGAGGGTGCAGGCACGGTAGGAGACGGTGTAGGTCGTGCCGCGCCGGCGCAGCGTCCAGGACTGCGGCGTGCTGAGCGGCGCGGCGCCCGCGGCGGTCGGCGTCGCCGGCGTCACGCCGGTGCTGGCGGCGTCCCCGTCGGGGTCCAGCGCGACCCGCAGGCGGTCCGCCGGACCGGGGGTGGCGGCGAGCCGGTCGATGTCCGTCATGTCGTTGCGGGCCAGGGAGTTCCGGCCGCCGGTCGCCCGCTCGATCATCTCCTGGGCGAGGGCGTTGGCGACGTCGCGCTGCTTGGAGGTGGCGGTCGTGCGGTTGCCGCTGTCGAGCAGCGTCAGGGTCGCGAGCAGCCCGCCGATGAGCAGGGTCGCGGCGACCAGCACCTCCACCAGGGTGAAGCCGGTCTCGTCCCGTCGCGCGTGTGTGATCCGGTCCCGCACACCAGGGATATCGGCGCGTTCGCCGTTCACCACAAGTGGGGGAGGCCAACTGGACGAACGGACGAGGCGCCGCGCCCGCTAGCCTGCCGACCTGTGAGCGACCAGGCCGCAGCGCCCGAGCCCGTCCCGTGCTCCCCCTGCCGGGGGACCGGGAAGCTGATCTCGAACTTCGGGGGCAGCCCGCACGAGGTCGTCTGCCCCTGGTGCGAGGGGACCGGCGTGCAGATCCCGGAGCACGACGCGCAGGCCGCGCGGCGCGCCGCCGAGGAGCAGGCGGCCGCGGGCTGACGCTCAGCGCGCCGACGCGGCGCGCGCCAAGCGCTGCGCGGGCAGCTCGACCCAGCGCCAGCTCGCCGCGGCGACCAGCAGCGTGGGCAGCAGCGCGACGACGGTGGCGCCGAGGGTCGAGCTCGGCAGCAGCCCGACCGACCGCAGCCACACCATCAGCGGCACGTGCCAGAGGTACACGCCGTAGGAGAGCCGGCCCAGCGCGCTGAGCGGCGCCCATGCGAGCAGCCGGGCGCGCGAGGCGGCGCACCACGTGGCGAGCAGGACGAGCGCGAACCCGGCGGCGGCACCGGTGTCCCGCCACTGGCGGCGGTCGTCGAGCCGGCCGAAGTCGGCGGCCCACCAGGCCCCGATCACGACGGCGGCGCTGCCGGCCAGGAGGAGGACCGCCCGGGCGCGCGGCCCGACGGTCCGGCCGTGGGCGAGGACGGCGACCGCCATCCCGAGCGCGAAATACGTCGCGAACGCCGGCAGCTGCTTGGACAGCACGTAGGCGTCGAGGTCGGGGTTCGCCACCAGCCAGGCGTTGAACGCGACGCCGACCGCGAAGAACAGGCCGCACACCGCCAGCAGCACGGCGCGCGGCGACAGCCCCGTCAGCCGGCGCAGCGCGAGCCACCCGAGGAGCGGCAGCACCGCGTAGAACGTCGCCTCGACGGCGAGCGTCCACATCGGCGGGTCGAGCTTCAGGAGCGTCGAGGACTGCAGGTTCTGCCCGAAGACCGCGAACAGCCAGAGGTCCTCGGCGGGCGGCAGGCGCACCCCGGGGGAGCCGTCGTGCGGCCACAGCAGGACGATCGAGCCGAGGATCGCCAGGTAGTACGCGGGCACGATCCGTCCCACGCGGCGGATCGCGTACGCGCGCAGCCGGGGCGCGGGACGTCCCTCCAGCGCGGCGCGCACCCACGGCGAGAACAGCAGGAAGCCGCTGACCACGAAGAACAGCACGAGGCCGAGGCGCAGCTCGTGCAGCGCCCCGTCGACGAACCCGGCGCGCCGCGAGGACATCGGGTCGGTCCCGGCCTTGTACAGCCACGCGTGGTAGACGAGCACCGAGCCGGCGGCGATCCCGCGCAGCCCGTCCAGGGCGGCGTCGCGCGCCGCCGGGCGCACGACGTCGGGGGTGGCCCCGCTCACCGGTCGGCGACCGCCAGCGTCCCGATCTCGCGGCCGCTGTAGCGCAACGTCACGGGGAACCGGCCGGGCCGGTCGGCGACGAGCAGCAGCTCCCCGTCGAGGCCGGAGCCGACGGCCACGTCGACGCCGAGCCCGCGGATCTCGGCCCGGTCGGCGTCGGCGGAGCGCACGCGCAGCACCACGACGTCCCCGACGCGCGCGCGGACGGCCCGCTCGGCGGGGAGGTTCGCGGTGACCCGGTCGTCCGGGGAGGTCGGGGGCGTCAGCCGCAGCGGCGGCGCGTCGTCGCCGTCGTCGCGCGAGGAGGCCGTCAGCGCGCTGCTCAGCGCGGCGGTCAGCAGCAGGATCGAGAGGAGCAGCAGCAGCCGACGCGCGAGCACGCCCCGATGGTCGCAGATGTCCGCCGACGATCGGGTCCGCGCACTAGGACGAACGTCCATACCCAGTTCTGGGCTCAAGCTCGACGCACGGCCGGTCGATACGAGCCTCGTCAGACCCACGGTGACAAGGGCAAACCGCTCGCGAGGGCGGGACGCAAAGCCACAGGCCTCGACCGCAAGCGAGGACGCTGGGCCGCCACCGGGACCTTTGGGCCCCTCGGCATCGACCCGCGGAGCTGGCACGCAGGGCAACCCACAGGTCCATCGATCCCAGGAGGATCACTCCACATGCTGCACAAGCTCCGCAACGACGAGGGTGGCTTCAC